>JASGDN010000048.1:0-11412 GCA_049841275.1 Thermomicrobiales bacterium | reverse complement strand
TGCGCCCCTCCCTGCAACGACAGCGTCTTTGAGATCGCCGCCGTCAACGTCGTCTTCCCGTGGTCCACGTGCCCGATCGTCCCGATGTTTACGTGCGGCTTCGTCCGCGCAAATACCTTCTTCGCCACCAGTCCTGCTCCTTGGATGCCGGATCGGTCCGGCATTACCTTGTCATGCCACCCTGCGTCGGGCGGCCCTTCCGGGCGGCACACACCACCCGGAATCGCACTCACCGAAACCCGATAACCTAGTCGCGCTGGTTCTTCGCCACGAACTCGGCCGCCAAAGCATCCGGCAGCGGAGCGTAGTGATCGAACTCCATCGAGGAGACCGCACGTCCCTGAGTCATCGAGCGGAGGTCGGTAACGTAGCCGAACATGTTCGACAGCGGCACCTTCGCGCGGACCACCTGGGCGCCGGCGCGCTCCTCCATGCCTTCGATCTGACCGCGGCGCGAATTCAGGTCGCCGATGACGTCGCCCATGAATTCGTCCGGCGTCGTGACCTCGACCTTCATGATCGGTTCCAGTACCACCGGCCGCCCCTTCCGCAGGGCTTCCTTCAACGCCAGCGAACCGGCGATCTGGAAGGCCATTTCGGAGGAGTCCACTTCGTGGAACGAGCCGTCGAGCAACGTCGCCTTGATGTCGACGATCGGGAACCCAGCCGGGCCGCCGGTCGGCAGCGAGTTCTGGATACCCTGGTTCGTCGGCTGGACGTATTCTCGCGGCACCGAGCCACCGACGGTCTTGTCCTCGAACTCGTAGCCCGCGCCGCGCTCCTGCGGCGAGAACTCGACGATGACATGACCGTACTGGCCCTTACCACCCGACTGACGGACGTGGCGTCCCTCGGCGCGCACCGGGACCGTGATGGTCTCGCGATACGCCACCTGCGGCCGCCCAATGTTCGCCTCGACGCGGAACTCGCGCATCATGCGGTCCACGATGATGGCCAGGTGCAGCTCGCCCATCCCGTCGATGACGGTCTGGCCGCTCTCCTCGTCCGTGCGGACGCGGAAGGTCGGGTCCTCTTCCGCCAGGCGGGCGAGGGCATTGCCCATCTTGTCCTGGTCGGCGCGCGTCTTCGGCTCGACCGAGACGGAGATCACCGGCTCCGGGAAGGTGATGGACTCGAGGATGACCGGATTGGCGGGATCGGCCAGCGTGTCACCCGTGAAGGTGTTCTTCAGGCCGATCACGGCGCAGATGTTCCCGGCGGAAACGTCGGGGATCTCCTCGCGATGGTTCGCATGCATCTGCAGCAGGCGACCGATGCGCTCGCGCTGCCCCTTGGACGTGTTCTGCACGTAGGAGCCGGAGGTCATCGTGCCCGAGTAGACGCGGATATAGGTGAGCTTGCCAACGTGCGGATCGGTCGCGATCTTGAAGGCAAGCGCCGACAGCGGAGCCTTCGGATTGGCCTCGCGCGTCTCTTCCTGATCGTTGTTCGGATTGATGCCCACCACAGCCGGCACATCGAGCGGCGACGGCAGGTAGTCGACGATCGCGTCCAGCATCGGCTGGACACCCTTGTTCTTCAACGCAGACCCGGTGAGGATCGGCACGAGCTCGCTACGAATCGTCGCGGCGCGCAGGCCGGCCTTCAACTCCTCGGCGGTGAACTCGTCACCTTCGAGGTAGCGCATCGTCAGCTCTTCGTCGGTCTCGGCGATGGCCTCGATCAGCGCCAATCGCGCCGTCTCGGCCTCTTCGAGGTACTCCGCAGGGATCTCGGTGTGCTGGATGTTCGTGCCCTCATCGTTAGTGTAGATGATGGCTTCCCAGTTGATGAGATCGATGACGCCGCGGAAGTTGGACTCCAGGCCGATCGGCAGCTGGATGGGCGCCGGCTTCGCCTTCAGGCGGTCGACGATCATGTCGAGCGTCCGCGTGAACGACGCACCGGTGCGGTCCAGCTTGTTGACGAAGCAGATGCGGGGAACCGAGTACTTGTCGGCCTGACGCCAGACCGTCTCCGACTGCGGCTCGACACCGGCCACGCCATCGAAGACCACCACACCACCGTCCAGCACGCGCAGGTTGCGCTCCACCTCGACGGTGAAGTCCACATGGCCCGGCGTGTCGATCAGGTTGATGCGATGATCGTTCCAGTACACGGTCGTCGCCGCGGACGTGATGGTGATGCCGCGCTCGCGCTCCTGGACCATCCAGTCCATGGTCGCGGCGCCCTCATGCACCTCTCCCGTCTTGTGGACGCGTCCCGTGTAGAACAGGATGCGCTCCGACGTCGTCGTCTTGCCGGCGTCGATATGCGCGATGATGCCGATATTCCGCGTTCGGCGCAGGGCGACCGCGGGATCGGACAGGTTGGGTTGGGTCGCAGTACCAGCACTCATTGAGTTCGTGTTTCCCCGCATTGGGCCAGAATCCGCTGCTTCCGAAACAGATGCCCGGCTCGGCGTGTCATGTCGGGACCGGGCTGCCGGTGCAGCCTAGACCCGGAAGTGCGAGAAGGCCCGGTTGGCTTCCGCCATTCGGTGCGTATCCTCGCGTCGCTTGATCGTTGCGCCCGTGCCGTTGAAGGCATCGAGCAGCTCGTTGGCCAGCTTCTCGGACATCGTCTTGCCCGACCGCGACTTGGCCGAAGCCAGCAGCCAGCGGATCGCCAGCGAGAGACGGCGCTGCGCCTCGATCTGGACCGGCACCTGGTAGGTGGCACCACCGACGCGACGCGGCTTGACTTCGAGCATCGGCGTCGCGTTGGAGATCGCCTGCTCGAACACCTCCAGCGGGTTACGCCCGGTGCGCTCCTGGATCGTATTCAGTGCGTCGTACAGGATCCGCTCGGCAAGGCCCTTCTTGCCCCGCTGCATGATCTTGTTGATGAAGCGGGTCACCAGCTCGCTGTTGTACACAGCATCCGGTGCCGGGACTCGCCGTTCGATCTTCGCTCGTCTTGGCATTGGTACGAAAGCCTCCGTTGGCCCGCTTCTCGGATCCGGCGAGACCGCGCGCACCCTGCGCCCGTTTCTCCCTGCGAATCCATCCCGCAGACACCAATTCCATCATCAGGTCGGCGAGTTGAACTCACCGACCCATGCTGCTCCTCGGCACATGACACCCATCCACCGAAGACATCGCGTGCGAACACGCCCCTGAACCACGTTTTCCTGTTCGCAAGACCCTGCAAGAACCCCAAGAGCGCAAGACACACGAAAAAGCGGCGGCGCCCGCCGGGCGTCGTGCCGCTTTCCGCATCCTGGCCTCTCAGTTCCACCCGAAGGCGGGAGCACCGGGAAGAAGCAAGCTCACGCTACTTCTTGGGCGCCTTGGTTCCATACTTCGACCGCGCCTGCTTGCGGTTTTCGACACCGCGGGCATCGAGAGCGCCACGGACGATGTGATAGCGGACGCCCGGGAGATCCTTCACCCGGCCACCGCGAATCAGCACCATCGAGTGCTCCTGCAGATTGTGCCCTTCACCCGGAATGTACGCCGTGACCTCGATACCGTTGGTCAGGCGAACGCGGGCGATCTTGCGCAGTGCCGAGTTGGGCTTCTTCGGCGTCATGGTCTTGACCTGGGTGCATACACCACGCTTCTGCGGCGAGAATGTGCCGCTGCGAAGCCGACCGGAATACCGGCCAGCCGCGCTGTTCGTGAAGCGGAGCGCAGGCGCCTTGGTCTTCTTCTTGACGTCCTTGCGGCCCTTGCGAACCAACTGATTGATCGTCGGCACGAAAAGCTCCTCATCGGACGGGTGGCTGACATACCGTGCTCTGCGCCTTCGCCCAGCACTGACGAAGGACTGGTCCGGCAGATTCCGGACCGCGCAGCTGCGGCGCCTCCCGCCTCCATGACGGTTGATCCTGTTGGCCCCGAATTTGTGGGTAACGGTCTGAGGCCACAACCGCACGCGCAGCCTCCATAAGGAGGCCACAAGAGATGATTGTACGCGAGCGCGGCCGATTCGGTCAAGGCAGCCGAAGCGTCGTGTCGTAGCCCACGACGCGGAATCCGACATGCAGATATGCTGCGATCGCTGGTGCGTTCTTCCGTTCCACGCCCACGCGGACGCCGGTCGCGCCCAACTGCCGCAACGCCGCGAACGATGCCCGCAACACGCGCGTGCCATGTCCCTGTCGCCAGTGGTCGCGGTGCGTGCCCATCGGCTCGATCACCCCGCACGACATGCCCTCCGGCAACCACGCCGTCAATGCCGAGACACCCGTCCCGGCATCGTTCAACGCCACCAGGTCGAGTTCCGACCGGAAGAGCGGCCCAGCGGCCATTGCATCCCACTTTTCGCGTGTGAACGTCGAATTCGCGAAGGCTGACCGCTGCACGGCGATCCGCTCCGCGATCAGCGCCTCCTCGCCCGTGCTGAAGACATTCGGCACCTCCGCCAGATCGGCATCGGTAAGCGGTTTCCAGAGGTGCGGCCACGGATCGGGATCGACCGTCGCCCCGCGCCGAGCCAGTTCGGCCCGGACCGCCGATGGCGCCGCCGGTCCGGACACCTCGCGCAATCCCACCTCCTGCAGACCATCGACGATCACCTGCGCCATCGACGCATCGAAGAAGCGTGCCGGATCGACTTGCAGCCAGAGGCCATCGTCGCCCTCGCGGAAGCCGCCAGCAACGATCTCGCCGCCATCATCGGTGCAGACGAGGAATCGCTGCGTCATCCACGCCGCACCATTGCGCAGGAGCCAGCCGAAGTCACCGGCCTGCATGCCAGTGGCAAGCGGATCGCTCGCGCCCCAGCGTATCAGGGCCGCGCCGATGTCATCCATCTCGTCCGCACGCGGCGCTCGCACGCCGAACCGCTCCGTCCCACGCACCTCACCCCTCCCGTCGCTCGATGACCGCCACACTTGCTCCACGCTGCTTGCGCTGATCCCGCACCCGGACATCCTGCCGCCGCTTCGCCAGCCCGGCAAAGCGGCTCACCTCGGTCGAATCTCCGCCGATCAGCAGCCGCCCTCCGGGCACGACCCTCGTCACGAGATCGTCGAGCAAACGGGTCATGACTGGCGGCCGCATCTGGTCCGGAATCATCGCAATCGCCAGATCTGCTGGTACTCCCGTGTCGAGCCCGTCAAAATCCGGCATCGCATAGCTGTCTGCAATCCCACGTCCCTCCAATGCCCGCCACGTCGCACAAAGGGCGAGGAGATCGCGGTCGAGAAGCACGAAGTCAGCCTCCGGCCACCGCGACCGCACGGCCATCGGCAGATGCCCGACGCCAGGCCGGACCGCCAGTACACGCGGTCCATGCTGACTCGCGAACTGTATGGAAGACAACGCATCCATCACCATTGACGACGCCTGATCGGGTCCGTCGTATTGAGGAAGGCCGACTACCGGGACCAGGCCGTAGTCGATATCCCCGTAGACGACCTCGATCGGCTCCCGGTCGAAGACGCCATCGGCGAACCCGTCCCGCAATCCGGCGGGTTCTCCAGCGATCCGGCATGCATGGATCACCGTATGCTCACGTCCGACGCTCTCGTGAACGATGGCGATATCGTCGCGTGCATGGATCGCCGTCCGCACCGTCTCCGCCAGCGGATGCACGATCACCAGCGCCAGCACACCGCCGGCCGCGAGGACATCCAGCGCCTCATCCGCAAGATGGGCAATGACCGACGCGCCCGCCTTGCCCGGCACGTTCCATAGGATCAGGTCGTAGCCAATGCCGCCAGCCGGAAGAACGGGGTCGAGTGCGGCCAGGCACACCGCCCTGATGCCGAGCGCCCGCGCATTGTGGTCGCTGAACGCCACCGCCAGCGCATCCCGATCGGCGAAAGTGATCCGCCAGTCGGGACGAACGGCTCCGATGGCCAGGCCAAGCACACCATAGCCACACCCGTAGTCGAGGCATTGCCCCTCCTCGGGCAGGGTATCGACATCCAGCGAACGAAGCAGCAGAAGACTGCCGCTATCGACCTCGTGACTGCTGAACAGCTCCTGTGCCACGGCAAGCGACAGCGTCACCCCTTGCCAGCGCAACACGACATCCTTCTTGTACCAGTCCGTGAAGTACACGCTGCCCTACCGCCTCTCCGCGTTGTAGCCACCGATCCGCTCATGGTACGACAGCCTTCGCATCCCACGACCAGCTCGAAATGGGTCCGTACAGAGCATCCCGGTTGCCCAATACCGGTATGCACTATAGGATCGCCCCAGCAACAGCAGGAACCATCCGGATTCCACGTCCAGCAAGGAGCGAGATGTGTCCAGGCAAATCGGAGTAGGGCTCGTCGGCGCCGGCGTCATCGGCAGCGTTCACGCGGAAGCACTCAGCGGCGTCCCGAACGCACGGCTGCTGGCCGTGGCGGAACCGCGAGAAGCAGCAGGCAGAGACCTGGCCACAAAATACGGCATCGACTGGACCTCCTCCTATCTCGATCTCCTCAACCGGGACGATGTCGAGGTCGTCATCCTGGGCACACCATCGGGCATGCACCCCGACCAGGCCATCCTCGCGGCCCAGCATGGCAAGCACATCATCACCGAGAAGCCAATGGCGATCACCGCCGAGGGCGCAACCCGCATGATCGACGCAGCCGCACAGGCCGGCGTCCACCTTGCCGTCATCTTCCAGAACCGCCTCTCGCCGGACATCTTCCGCGTCCGCCGCGCCATCGAGGCCGGCGCACTCGGCAAGCTCGTCCTTGGGCAAGGGTACGTCCACTGGCACCGCACGCAGGAGTACTACGACGCCAATGGCGGATGGCGCGGCACCTGGGCGCTCGATGGCGGTGGTGCTCTCATGAACCAGTCCATCCACACCGTGGACCTCCTCCAGTTCCTCATGGGCGGTGCAACCGCCGTGCAGGCCATGGCCGCCACGCTCACCCACGACATCGAGACGGAAGACACCGCCGCTGCCGCACTCTCCTTCCGGGGCGGCGCCCTCGGCACCATCGGCGTGACCACCAGCACCGACAAGGACCGTCCAGTCCACATCGAGATCGTCGGTGACCAAGGCAAAGCCGTCTTCGACGGCAATGCACTCGTCTCCTGGGAGAGCGAATTCGCGCTTTCCGATGACCTCCTGACCGATCAGGACCGCGAACTCGTCCGGGGTTGGTCCACCAACGAAGGGTTCGGCGGAGCGCATCGCCGCCAGCAACAGGCGATCTTCAACGCGCTGGAGCGCGGCGACACGCCACCCTTCCCCGGCTCCGAGGCCCGCAAGGCGGTCGACATCATCCTTGGCATCTACGAGTCCGCGCGCACCGGCAAGCGCGTGGACCTGGCTTAGGCCATTCAAGAGGAAGACGCCATGAAATTCGCGGTCTTTTCCGTTTCCACTCCCCTCTACACTCCGGCCGAACTCGCAGCCAAGCTGAAGGAGATCGGCTACGACGGCATCGAGTGGCGCGTGATCGACGAAGCGCCCGACGCTACCGGCACCGGATTCTGGACCGGCAACAAGTGCTCGCTGCCGGTCAAGGACTTCGACACAAAGGCAGCGGGGTACAAGGCCATCACAGCGGATGCCGGGCTCGAGGTCCCGGCTCTCGGCACCTATGTCAAGTGCGACGATCCCGAGACTGTCGAGCTCCTCATGAAGGGCGCTGCGGCGATGGGCGTCCCGAAGATCCGCGTCGGCGTTCCGAATTACGACAATTCCCTCGCATACAAGCCGCTCTTCGACACCGCTCGCGAACAGCACAAGCGCGTTGCCGAGCTGGCCGCGAAATACGGCGTGAAGGCGATGATCGAGATGCATCATCGCTCCATCACGCCGTCCGCCAGCGCAACCCGCCTCTTCCTCGACGGTCTCGATCCCGCGCATGTCGGGGCGATCCACGATGCCGGCAACATGGTCCACGAAGGCTTCGAGGCCTACCGCATGGGGTTCGAGATGCTCGGCCCCTATCTCGCGCACGTCCACGTCAAGAACGCCCGCTGGTTCCCCGTGAAGGCACTGCCAGACGGCACGGTGACATGGATGGCGGACTGGGCGCCGATCGCCAAGGGCAGCGCCGACCTTCGCGCGCTTTTCGTGGCGCTGGAAGCCATCGGCTACGACGGCTGGATCTCGGTCGAAGACTTCAGCACGGACCGCCCGTTGGACGAACGCCTGCAGCACAATCTCGACTATCTTACGGCGATCTGGGCGGAATCAATCGCCGTTTCACCCGAGGACGACCTTCCGACGGAGGAGGCATCGCGTTCGGTATAGATCCGCCGTGGACGCACGGATTCCCCGCCCGAAGGCATCACCTCGTGGAGGAGCGACCTATCCGGGTTGGCAACCCTTCCGGATTCTGTTGTAGTTCGACGCGGTGTCCTGTAGCAGGTCAGCTCGCCTGCCCGCCCCATACCGCGACCTCGCCCCAAGCACACGCCCTGAACACAGCGACACCCCGATGGCCTTGTGCCATCGGGGTGTCGTCCTGCTCGCGCAATCGAACGGGATCCCTACTCCTCGGAGCTCAGGTCCGCCGTATTCACCGCGTCGATGTCCTCCGGCGCAAGCGTCGTGAAGCCATCATCGTCGCCGCGCTCCATCACCGCCACCGGCGGCAGGTCGCCCGACTGCATCAATTCGGCGTAGTCCTCATCCTCCGCCGGCTCGACCGCCTCGCGACCGCTGGTCAGCGCGTCGAGATTGGCTTCCTGCGCGGCATCCAGCTGCGCCTTCCGCCGCTCCTCCGCACCGAAGCCCGTACCCGCCGGGATCAGCTTGCCGATGATCACGTTCTCCTTCAGCGCCCGCAGGTGATCGACCTTGCCGTTGATCGCGGCCTCGGTCAGCACGCGGGTCGTCTCCTGGAAGGAGGCCGCGGAGAGGAACGAATCCGTCTCCAGCGAGGCCTTCGTGATCCCGAGCAGCAACGGCATCGCCGTCGCCGGCTCGCCGCCCTGGGCCATCACGCCTTCGTTCTTCGCGTTGAAGTCGAAGCGGTCGACCGTATCACCTTCCAGCAGGTCCGTGTCGCCCGGATACTGGACCTGGACCTTCCGCAGCATCTGGCGGCAGATCACCTCGATGTGCTTGTCGTTGGTGTTCACGCCCTGCGAGCGGTACACCTTCTGCACCTCGTCGATGATGTAGCGCTGCGCCGCGTCCGGACCAAGCGTGTGCAGGACCTGATGCGGGTCCAGCGGCCCCATCGTCAACTGCGTGCCCGGCGTCACCGTATCGCCATCCTCGACCAGAAGCTGGTCGCCGACGTTGATCTGGTGTTCCTCACGCTCCTCGCGTTCGTGACGGACGTAGATCGTGCGACCATCGAACAACACCGTGCCATCGATGCCCGACTGCAGCTTCTCGCCGTCCGGACCCGTGGCGATCACGGTCTTGTCCTTCACGACCTGCACGCCTTCCGGGATCACGGTCTCCCAGCCGTCGGCCAGCAGATGCCGCCACGACTCGTGTTCGACCGAGGTGATCACTAGCAGGCGGCCATTGTCCGTCTGCTCGATGGAGAGCTTGCCCGGCTTGTGAGCCAGCAGGGCCGCCGCCTTCGGCTGGCGTCCCTCGAACAGCTCCTCCACGCGCGGAAGACCGCTCGTGATGTCAGCGCGCGCCACACCGCCCGAGTGGAAGGTGCGCATCGTCAGCTGCGTGCCCGGCTCACCGATCGACTGCGCCGCGATGATCCCCACCGCCTCGCCCAGCTTCACAAGCTGACCGCTGGCCATGTTCCGGCCGTAGCACTTCTGGCAGACGCCGTGCGTCGCCTCGCAGGACATCACCGTGCGGACCTTCACCTTGTCCACACCGGCATCGATGATCTTCTGCACGTAATCGACGGCGGTTCCGTTCTCCAGCTTCACGAAGTCGCCGACTTCCTCGCCACGCGCGAGAATGATCTCGCCCGTCGCCGGGTCCACGACATCCTCCGCCAGCACGCGGCCCGTCACACGGGAACGGAACTCATCGACCGGATTGCCATCCGCGTCGATCCGCTCCATCCAGATACCCTGCTCCGTACCGCAGTCCTCGATCGTGATGATCACGTCCTGCGCCACGTCGACCAGGCGCCGCGTAAGGTAGCCGGAGTCCGCCGTGCGAAGCGCCGTGTCGGCGAGACCCTTCCGGGTACCGTGCGTCGAGAGGAAGTACTCGAGCACCGTCAGGCCTTCACGGAAGTTCGACTTGATCGGCACGTCGATGATCTTCCCTTGCGGGTCGAGCACGAGGCCGCGCATGCCAGCCATCTGGGAGATCTGGTTGATGTTTCCCTTCGCTCCCGAGTGGGACATCATGTAGACCGAGTTCTGGCCGCGGAGCTGGACTTCCACGTCGTCGCGGACTTCGTCGCGCGCCTCGTTCCAGATCCGCTCGATCTCGCTCAGTCGCTCGTCCTCGGTCGCGAGACCGCGGCGGAACTGACGCTCGACGCGCGATGCCTTCTCGTCGGCCGCCGCAATGACCTCGCCCTTCTTCACGGAGAGCGTGACATCGGCGAGCGCGATGGAGAGACCACCCTTCGTCGAGTACTTGAAGCCCAGCTTCTTGATGTTGTTGACGACCTCCGCCGTATTGGCGGTGTCCGGGAAGGCCCGGTAGCAGTCAGACACCACGTTCTGGAGCTGCTTCTTGGTCATCGTCTCGTTGTAGTACTTGCCGAGCACCGGCGGCAGGATCAGGTTGAAGAGCGCCCGGCCAACCGTGGTCGGAATGCGCTTCATCACACCACCATCGCGATCCGTGCGGACCGTGATCGCGGCCTGGATATCCACCGCGCCGGCATCGTAGGCCAGCTGCACTTCCTCCAGCGAACCGAAGACCTTGCCCCAGCCCTTCTGCACGGTGCCGTTCGCGAGGTCCGACTCGTAGTCGCGCTCCGACGTGATGTAGTAGCAGCCGAGCACGATATCCTGCGTCGGCGACACGATCGGGTCACCGCTGGACGGCGAGAGCAGGTTGCGGACCGAGAGCATGCGCTCGCGGGCCTCCTCCTGCGCCGCCTTGGACAGCGGAACGTGAACCGCCATCTGGTCGCCATCGAAGTCGGCGTTGAAGGCCGGCGTCACCATCGGGTGCAGCTGGATAGCCGACCCTTCGATCAGCTTCGGCTTGAACGCCTGGATGCCGAGGCGGTGCAGCGTCGGGGCGCGGTTGAGCAGCACCAGGTAATCCTGGATGACCGACTCCAGCACGTCCCAGACCACCGCATTCACGCGCTCCACCAGCCGCTTCGCGGACTTGATGTTGTGCGCGTACCCAAGCTCCACCAACCGCCGCATCACGAACGGCTTGAATAGTTCCAGTGCCATCCGCTTCGGCAGGCCGCATTCGTCCAGGTTCAGGTCCGGGCCGACCACGATCACGGAACGGCCGGAGTAGTCGACACGCTTGCCGAGCAGGTTCTGACGGAACCGCCCCTGCTTGCCCTTCAGCAGGTCGCTGAGGCTCTTCAGCTTGTGCTTGCCCGAGCCAGAGACCACGCGGCCACGGCGGCCGTTGTCGATGAGCGCG
>JASGDN010000047.1:0-161172 GCA_049841275.1 Thermomicrobiales bacterium | reverse complement strand
TGCTCATTCCTCACTTCTCCTTGTCCCACTCCTCACTTCTCCGGCGCGGGCGGAGCCGCTACAAGCGGGTCCATGCCCGGCGCCCAGTCGGGACCGCCGTCCCCACGCGGCTCCACCTCGATCCCGAGCCGTCCCAGCAACGCCTTCGCCCAGATGGCCTGCCACGCGCGCGGGTCGACCGGCGTCTTCGGCGCGTGCGAATCCGATCCTGTCGAGATCAGCAGCCCATGGCATGTGGCAAGGTCGCGATAGAACGTCACGTCGGCGTCGGTGTACGTCCGGTAATGCGCCTCCAGCCCGTCCAGCGGCACCGTCGCGAGGATGCCCTCCAGAACCTCCGCCGTCAGCGCCGGCCCGAGGTCGGGCCGGCCCGGATGCGCGATCACGCAGATGCCGCCGGCCTGATGCGCCTTCTCCACCACCTCGTCCAGCGGATTGTCGATCGTGAACGCGCCTCCCAGCGCATTCACAAGCTCCGCCGCCTCCTTCAGGCGCGGCACATGACGGTCGGCGATCATCGCCCGGAGGACATGCACCGGATACATCGCGGTTCCGGTCTGCGCCAGCACCTTCGGCAGCGACGGCAACGGCCGCCCGGACGCTTCCACCCGTTGCCGCGCATCACGGGCGATCTCCCGGAATGCGGCATCAGTTGTCTCGACCATCTCCAGGAACGGACGGGCCTCCGACCGCTCGTCATCCGGGCGGATGCCGTACACCAGCAGATGCCATTGCCGCCCTTCCCATCGCGTCGTCACCTCGATGCCCGGCACGATCGTCACACCGCGCCGCTCGCCTTGGCGGATCGCCTCCAGCACCGACGCCTGCGAATCGTGGTCGCAGACGGCACCAACCGTGAAGCCGTTGTCCGCGAGGTAATCGACCAGTTCCGCCGGCCGCCAGAAGCCATCGCTGGCGGCGGTGTGCAGGTGCAGGTCGACGGCGTCCGTCGCGGCAAGGGTGCGGATGGTCGGGCTGGATGCGGGCACGGTCTGGCTCACGGCTGGGTCTGGCTCCTCTGTATGGAAGATGGGCAAGGATGATCCGCCTGGACTGGCGATCCCGGCGACAATATTCCACCAAGGATACGGCAGGCCAACACCTCGTCGCCTGGCCATCGTGCCTGGCAGTCGCGCGTCGGGGTATCCCATCTATCCGCGCAGGGCGAGCGACATTCCTGCCCGGATGGCCGATACTTACGATCTGAACGACGGCTCGCCGGAGCATCGGGCGAGCCGAGCGATGAAACGCGACGCTGCAATGGATCGAGATCCGATCGCACGAAGGAGCGCTGCATGACCGACCAGATCGACACCCTCGATCCTCTCGATCCCTCTGTGGGAGCGATCTTCAAGGCCTACGACATCCGCGGCATCGTCCCGCGCGAGCTCACCCCGGACATCGCCTATCGTATCGGTCGCGCGCTGGTCGCCTTCCTCGATGTGGACCAGGTCGCCGTCGGGCGCGACATGCGTGTCTCCGGGCCAGCCCTCGCCGGGGCGCTGATCGATGGCATCCGCGATCAGGGCGCCGACGCGATCGACATCGGCCTCGTCTCCACCGATACGCTCTACTTCGCCGTCGGCAAGTACGGCTATCCTGCCGGCGTCATGATCACCGCCTCTCACAACCCCGCCGCCTACAACGGCTTCAAGATCTGCAAGGAGGAGGCCCGCGCCCTCTCCCTGGAAACCGGCATCGGTGACATCCGCGACCTCGTCGTCAGTGGCGACATCCCCGCCCCTCGTGGCGAGCGCGGCAAGCTGATCGAGCGCAACGTACTCGACGCCTACGCCGAGCACGCGCTGGGCATCATCGACCCGGCGATCATCAAGCCACTGAAGATCGCGGTCGATGCCGGCAACGGCATGGGCGGCCTGCTCGCCCCGTCCGTCTTCGGCAAGCTCCCGATCGAGGTCGTGCCCCTCTTCTTCGAGCTGGATGGCACCTTCCCGAACCACGAGGCGAACCCGATCGAGCCGGAGAATATCCGCGATCTCCAGCGCACCGTCGTCGAGCAGGGCTGCGATCTCGGCATTGCCTTCGATGGCGACGCCGACCGCATGTTCCTGATCGACGAGCACGGCACCTTCGTCGGCGGCGACATGACCACCGCGATGGTCTCCATCCAGATGCTGAAGAAGCATCCCGGCTCCGCCATCGTCTACAACCTCATCTGCTCCCGCAGCGTCCCGGAGACCGTGATCGAGCACGGCGGCACCCCCATCCGCTCGCGCGTCGGCCATTCGTTCATCAAGGCCATCATGCGCGAGAACGACGCCGTCTTCGGCGGTGAGCACTCCGGCCACTTCTACTTCCGCGACAACTGGTACGCCGATTCCGGCCTCATCGCGGCGCTGACCGTGATCGAACTCATCTCGGAGGAAGGCCTTTCCCTCTCCGAGATCCTGAAGCCGATCGACAACCGTGTCCGCTCCGGCGAGATCAACTCCGAGGTGACGGACATCCCAGCGGTGCTCGAGCGCGTCGAATCGACCTTCGCCGCCCAGGGCGCGACCATCGACCACCTCGATGGCCTCACCGTCGAGTTCGACGACTGGTGGTTCAACCTTCGCGGCTCCAACACGCAGCCGCTGCTCCGGCTGAACGTCGAGGCCGACGAAACCGCGTTGCTGGACGAGAAGACGGCCGAAGTCCTGAACCTCATCCGCCAGTAATCGCCAGTTCGAGACCGCCGAAGGGGAGCGTCAGCCGAAGGCCGATGCTCCCCTTCCCATTCCCGGAGGTCGCTGCATGTGCGCTCGCTTCCATCGCTTCCCCACCGCCGACGATCCCGCCGTCCTCTGGGCATCCGACCCGGAAACCCTGGCATGCTGGCACGAACTCGTGCCGGGCACGGCGGTGACCGTGGTGAAGCGGCGGATCGACGGCTCGGAGGCGACACGCTATCCAGCCGTCGTGGCAGTGGACGATCCTCCCGGCCCCTGGCGCACGCTGATCGCAACGTGGGTCCTCCCGGAGACGACGCAAGGGACACTCACGTTCACGCCCGGCGATACCCTCTATGAACGGTTCTCTCCGGAGCACCCGTTCGACACGTTCGGGGTAGTCGCGCCGAACGGCACGCACAAGGGCTGGTATACGAATGTGACCTGGCCTGCGTTCCTGGAGCGCACGCAGGATGGCCTTGAGCTGACCTGGCAGGATCTCTACCTCGATCTCGTCATCACGGCCGCCGCCGTCGACCTGCTCGACGAGGACGAACTCGACGCATCCGCCCTGGCGCGCGATCGCCCCCGCATCACGGCGGGGATCCGCGCGGTCGCCGCAGGAATCCGCACCCTCGCGTTCAAGGAGATGGCGCCATTCATCACGCTAGCGCCATGAGCCCCGCAACCATCCGCCACGCAGCACCCTTTCAGACTATTTTTGCCTTTGTAGGAATAATATCTATTGACTTCGATTTCCCAATCCGGTAGGGTATTGGTATTGGGGATCATGTTCCGGAATTGCGCGCGCTTCGGCCCTGTCTGTTGCGTCGATTGTGCGCACCCTGAAAATCCGGTACGGCGAAGAAGCCGGCGATCCTGCCTCGGCATCGTGCGATTCCTTTGGGCAAGACCAACCAGTTTCTTCGGGATCCCTCACCACCGCACTTGTGATGCACGGAGACCGAGACGGATGAGCCGTTCGACGCGTATCTTCATCACGAAGATCCTGGTGATCCTGGGGCTGATCGCAACCCTGTCACCAGTGCGTGCGATGGCCGTCGCGGCTCAGTCCGCCGATCCTGCCGATGACAACACTGGCTCCGGAATCATTGGCGGCATTGTCGAGACCGTCGCCGAACCGCTTGCCCCGATCACCGATCCCATCACCGACACCGTCGATGATGTGCTGGAGCCGGCCGCTCCCATCGTCGAGCCGGTGGTGGAACCCGTTGCTCCTGTCGCGGAGCCAGTGGTCGATACCGTCGTCGAACCGGTTGCCGACACCGTCGTGGAGCCAGTGGCTGACACGGTTGTGGAACCGGTCGCCACGGTAGTCGACAGCGTCACCGATCCGGTGAACGATCAAGTCGTTGCCCCCGTCGCGGAGACGGTAGTCGAACCGGTCGTCACCGTGGTTGATACCGCCCTGGAACCGGTCGAGACCGCCGTGATCGCGCCCGCGGCAACCGTCGTCGACGCAGCCGCAGCCCCGGTTGCGACCGTCGTGGATACGGCAGTCGAGCCAGTCGCCCCGGTGACCGACACGGTTGCCGAACCGGTCTCGACGACCGTCGAGACGGTCCTTGCTCCAGTAGCGCCGGTCCTCGACGACACCGTGGCCGATGTCTCGACTGTTCTCGCCGGTGATACCGCAACCGAAGCGCCAAATGTATCGTCTGCGCCCTCGGACAGGAGCCACTTCGACGGCACGGGCCTCATTCCCCAGATCACGTCCATCCTCGACAACGGGGACGACCCGACCCTTGTCGAAGCCGTTCTCTGGCCAGTCGATCCCGTGGTCGGCGGCGCGGCGGCAACGACGACGAATGCCGTGCAGCCCGTCACCTCTGCCGTGACCAATACCGTCGCCCCGGTTACCAACGGCGCCGCGGAAACCTCATCGTCAGTGGCGGCGACCGTCGCCGCACCACTCGACGCAGGTCTCCTGCCGGTTGACCCGGTAATCGCCCCGGTCACTACCATCACCACGAATGTCTCCGGCATCGTCGATTCCGTCGCCGCTCCGGTCGTGGAAACGGCGGTCAACATCGCCGCCCCCGCGCTCGAATCCGCAACGACGCATGTGATCGCTCCGGTAGCCACGACGGTCGCGACCATCGTGGCACCGGTGACCGATGCGGTCCCGACGACCGTGGCGCCAGTCGTCGACACGGTCGGCACGGTTGTCGCCCCCGTGACGGACACTGTGGCAACGGTCGCCGCACCGGTACACGATGCCGTGGAAACGGTCGTTGCTCCCGTGCAGACGACGGTCGCAACGGTCGTGGACGAGGTACTCCACCCATCCGATCCGACCACGGTAGTGACACCGCCCACGCAAGCCGTCAAGACGCCAGCCCCCACCGAGACACCGGCTCCGACGCGGGAAGTCGAGACGCCTGCCCCGACGCAACAGATCGAGACGCCTGTGCCAACCCAGGCCGCGACGAAGCCCCCGTCTCCAGCCGCAACCAGCACGCCGGCGGTACCGGCGAACCCGGCTGGCGAGAAGCCGGCGCAGACACCGATCGACTACACCGATGCGCCCGTTCAGGGCCCGACCCTGACAGCCCCGACCACCTCGCTGGATGACCTCCTGACGCAGGTCCGCGAGACGATCGAGGTCCAGGTCGCCAGCAGTGCCATGCGCGCCAGCGAATCCATCTCCCCGGCCACCACGGCCCAATCCCCTGTCGATCCGCACGGCAGCGTGGGCCGGGCTACTTTCGTCTCGGCTGGCGATCCCTTCGGACCGCTCCACGGACCATCACCGCTGCTGGCACAGGGCGAGAATGCGCCCGTGCTGACGACATCAACCTCCACTGGCTCCGGTTCTGCCAGCGGCGCCGGATCGTCCGGCCTGCCGGGCGGAGCGCTCGCGATCCCCTTTGCCCTCGATCTCGAATCGGGCCTCGGCTGGATCGCCTACCCCCTCCAGGTTCCCCCATCCATCACCCAATCGATTCCTGTTCCCCCGGGATAAGTGCGCCTTCGCCACGGGCATCGTCACGATGTCCAGGCAGACGACGCACGTCCATCCCGCGGTGATTCGTGCCCATGCACGCCCCTTCTGAGGGCCTGTCCGGCACCCATCGCCAGCCAGAACAGGAAGACATCCATGCACGGTCCATCCCGGGTTCGTGTCCTCCTCGTCGGCGTTCTCATCGCTCTCTTCGCGCTTTCCGGCGTGCTGCAGGCGACCGTCGCCGCGAGCGGACTCCCGAACCAAACACGCTCCCAGTCCCTGCTCGCGCAGGACGTTCCGCTCATTGGCGATGACGGCCTCATCGACCTCGATGTCGATGCCGACGTGGATGTTTCCGTCGGCAACCCCAACGACGAGCCGCTGGTCGATGTGAATGCCGATGCCGACCTCACCGCCACCGAAACGCCCACCGTTCAGGTGGACGTGCCGGAGACCCTGGACACCACCACCAGCCAGGATGACGCGCCGGTGGTGGCAGCCACGATCGACGCGAACGTCGGCATCACCGTTAGCCAGACGGACGAGGACACCTCGCTCGTGGAGGCCGAGGCCACCGTCGATACCGGCGTTACCGTCGATGACCCCAGCAGCGATGCCCCGCTTGTAGGCGCCGATATCGACGCTGGGGCAGATGTCACCGTAGGCGATTCGAGCGACGGCTCGCTCGTCGAGGCAGATGCCACCACGACCACCGATGTCACCGTCGGCGACACCGGCCAGGACGACACGTCGCTCGTCGATGTGGACGCGAACGCCGATGCGGACGTGACCGTTGGCGATGTCGAAACGCCCGTCGTGGCGGTCGATGCCGAGACCACGGTGGACGCCAATGTCGAGACCGATCCGCTTGCAAACGCCCCGCTCATCGACGTCGATGCGGACGCACTGATCAATGTCGCGATCGGTGGCAATGGGGACGAAAACGAAGATCAGGCTCCCGCGCCAACCGAGACAGCCACGGACGACGAAACGAACGGCAGCCTGGTCGATGCCGACGTGGACGCCTGTGTGGGCGTCGCAGTCCTCGGCGCAACCGAAGGCTGTGCGATCCCGACCACCGAAGCCAGCGCCAACGACGACGACAGCCTGGTCGACGTCGATGCCGATGCCTGCGTGGACGTGGCGATCCTCGGCGCTGCCGACGATTGCGTCGAAGCAGCCGCCACCGAGACTCCCTCGGAAACGGTCGTCCCGACCGAGACCGTCACCCCGGAGCCGAATGGCACCGAGACAGTGGAACCGACCGTTCCCGCAACCGTCGCTCCGACGAATACCGTGACGACCGAACCGACTGTTCCGGCCACCACGGAAACGCCAGACCCGTCGAACGTCGATGTCGATGTCTGCGTTGCTCTGTTCGGGGCAGGCTTGCTCGACGCCAATGGCAACGTCACCGTGAGCAGCCTGCCGGCATTGCTCTCCGCAGTGCTCGGTTCGGGTCTCACGATCGACGCGGATGTGCTCGCCCAGGTCTTCGGTGGCGGATGCGCCGCAGAAGGTCCAGCCCCCACCACGACCGTTCCGGCCACGACGGAAACACCAGGCGCCACGGCCACCACGACGGAGACTGTCCCCGCCGGAACGGAAACGCCGGGTGCAACGGTCACGACGGAAACCACCAGCACGCCAGCCGTTGACGTCGATGTGTGCGCCGCGCTGCTCGGCGCCAATCTCCTGGATGTCGATGGCAATGTCACCGCCAGCAGTTTGCCGGACCTGATTGCCGCGGTACTCGGTTCTGGCCTCACCATCGACGCGGACGTGCTCGCCCTCGTGTTCTCCGGCGGCTGCGCGGCCCAGATCCCGACGGCAACCGCCACGACACCCGCAGGCACCGAGACGCCCGGCGCGACGGTCACCACCACGACCGAACCGACCGGCACGGAAACACCTGCCGCCACGGGCACGACGGAATCGACCACGACGCCAACCGTCGATATCGATGTCTGCGCGGACCTGCTTGGCGCGAATCTCATCGACGCCAACGGGAACGTCACCGTCGCGAGCCTTCCGGATCTGATTGCCGCCGTGCTCGGCTCCGGTCTTTCGATCGATGCCGATGTTCTGGCCCAGGTCCTCGGCGGTGGATGCGCCGCCCAGGTTCCCACTGCAACAACCACCGTTCCGACCGGCACCGAAACGCCCGGAACGACCGCCACAACCCCCGTCGAGCCTACGGGCACGGTCACCACGGAGCCGACTAGCACCGCAACGACCTCCCCGACTGGCACCCCGACGGTCGACATCGATGTGTGTGTCGCGCTGTTCGGTGCGGGCCTGCTCGATGCCAGCGGCAATGTCACGCTGGGCAGCCTGCCGGCGCT
Source organism: Thermomicrobiales bacterium (assembly GCA_049841275.1). Taxonomy (GTDB): domain Bacteria; phylum Chloroflexota; class Chloroflexia; order Thermomicrobiales; family UBA6265; genus JASGDN01. The sequence goes on along the minus strand of JASGDN010000047.1, from coordinate 153,190 downwards.
CGTCACGGCGGTCCTGAACGCCGGCCTAACCATCGATGCCGATGTCCTCGCCCTCGTATTCTCCGGCGGATGCGCCGCAACCCCGACGGCGACCACGACCGTTCCATCCGGCACGGAGACCCCTGGCGCCACCGTCACGGCAACGGCAACAACACCGTCCGGCACCGAAACGCCGACAACCACCGTCACCTCCGAGCCAACCAGCACCCCGACCGTCGATGTCGATGTCTGCGTTGCCCTCTTCAGCAACGGCCTCCTCGACCTCGATGGCAATGTGACCGTCTCCAGCCTGCCCGACTTGATCGCAGCCGTGCTTGGCTCCGGACTCGACATCGATGCCGATGTCCTCGCCCAGGTCTTCGCAGGTGGATGTGCGGCAGCGATCCCGACCGCCACGACCACCTTTCCGGCGGGAACCGAAACGCCGACGATCACCGTCACCACGACGACTGAGCCGACCGGGACCGTCACCACGGAACCGACCAGCTCGGCAACCGCAACCACGACCGCAACGACAGAGCCGACCGGAACGCCGACGGTTGATGTCGATGTCTGCGTCGCGCTGTTTGGCGCGAACCTGATCGACGCCAATGGAAACGTCACGGTCAGCAGTCTGCCCGACCTGATCGCCGCCGTCCTGGGATCCGGCCTCTCGATCGATGCCGACGTTCTCGCCCAGGTGTTTGCGGGCGGATGTGCCGCCCAGGTGCCAACGACGACCGCCACTTCGACCGTCCCGACGGGCACGGAAACGCCACGTGCAACCGTCTCCGCGACCACGACGGCCACCGTTCCAGGCGGCTCGGAAACGCCGGTCGGCACGGAGACCCCATCTGCGACCGTCACCGAGACGGCCACCAGCACAGTCCCAACGGGTACGGAAACGCCAAGCGCGACCACGACCCCGTCCATGACCGTCACGACCGAGCCGACGCAGCCCACCGCAACGGCGACGTCCGAACCATCCCCGACGACGACCGCGACCTCGGTCCCGGCTACTTCACTGATCGTGTACGTCATCACGTCGGATGGCGCAGACATCCCGGTAGGCACCAACTGGCTCCTGTCCCAGGTTGCGCCGATCAGATCCATGACCGGACAGGAGGCGTTCTTCGCCGCCCAGGTCGCCCCCGGTCAGGGCGGGACGTTCGCTACGGCCATGCCAAGCGGCAGCCAGCTTCCGATCGCCAACCCAGTCGAACTCGGGACGTACTCCTTGTCGATCACAGCCGATGGCTACCAGCCATCTGTGACATCCATCGATCATCTGATCGAGAATGGCGTCACCGTCGTCACCGTCGAACTGATGGCGATCCAGGCTCCAACCGCGACGACCACCGCCGTTCCGACGAATACTGCGACTCCAGAAACCCCGAGCGGAACCGAAACGCCGGCCGTCCCCCCGACGGCTCCGGGCAATGGCAACGATAGCGGCGCCAGCGGCGGGCAACAGAGCCCTGCGGCCCCGGTTGCGGACACTCTCCCGGTGACCGGTTCCGGCACACCGTCGACCAGCAACCCGACGACGATGCTCGTGGCGCTCCTGGGAGCACTGGCCGTTCTCGCGGCCCTGACCGCCTTCATGGTCCGGCGTACGCCCGATCAGATCGTCACACCGGGTGACGGAATCACCCGGCTGGCTTCCCGACGCATCAGCGACACCCGGCGGCGGAACACCGCGCCCCGGCCGGCTGCCGTCGGACGCCAGACGAACGCACGCCGTCAACGGCCACGCGGCCATCACTGGCGGTAGGCATATCAAGACCGGGTGGGGGCGTGCATGCCCCCACCCGGCCACCATCCTTCACGTCAACAGCCATCGATCCGGCCAGCCCGTGAAGCCAGCCGGATCTGATTCGACGACGAACGCAGAAACGACAAGGCGGTGCATCGACTGAGAGTACGCACACGCCGCGAAGGGCGTATTACCCCACCCCAGGAGTCGTCCTGGATCGGAGGTGGGTGGAACCCTGAAGGTTGGCTGATCCCCAATACGCCAATCAGACGCAACCGCCTCATCTGGTCCAGGGCCTCCGCAAGAGCAACGGAGCCACATCCAGCCCGGGCCGGGCGCTCAGCGCGATTCGTCCCGATCGAGGCCGCGCATCGCCTCGCGACGACCGGCTATTGCCCACCGCGACGAAACCGGCGTGGGCGTCTCGCTGATTCCGCTTCCCATGGACGCGACCACCTGGCGACGCAGCACCATGACCGCGCTGGCGATCGCCGCCATCTCCTCGTCGGTCGGTTCCGGCTGAACGACAAGGCGAAGGTCCGGTTCGGGGAGGTATTCGCCGCTCACAGCGGGATGTTCCCATGCTTGCGACGCGGTGTCGCCACCCGCTTCGAACGGGCGAGGTCCAGCACCTCGACGAGCCGCCGGCGCGTCATGCGCGGGTCGATCACATCGTCGATGTACCCGCGCGAAGCCGCCTGATAGGGACTGGCGAAGAGGTCTTCGTACTCCTTCACCAGCTCCTTTCGCCGCGCCGCCGGATCGGCGGAGGCCGCCAGGTCGCGCCGGAAGACGAGCCCGACCGCCGCGTCCGGTCCCATCACCGCGATCTCGGCCGTAGGCCAGGCGAAGTTGAAGTCGGCCCCGATGTGCTTCGAGCACATCACGACGTAGGCGCCGCCATACGCCTTCCGCGTGATGACGGTCACCTTCGGCACGGTTGCCTCGGCGAAGGCATAGAGCAGTTTCGAGCCATGCCGGATGATGCCGCGATACTCCTGCTCGATGCCGGGCAGGAAGCCGGGGACATCCACGAACGTGATGAGCGGGATGTTGTAGGCGTCGCAGGTGCGCACGAAGCGCGCGCCCTTCGTGCTGGCGTCGATATCGAGCGTCCCGGCCAGGACTGCCGGCTGGTTGGCGACGATGCCGACCGCGTGTCCATCGAGCCGTCCGAACCCGACGATCAGGTTCTGCGCGTATTCGGCCTGCACTTCGAAGAACGAGTCTTCGTCGAGCGTGGCCGCAATCACGTCGTGCATGTCGTACGGCTTGGTGCTCAGCTCGGGCACGATCGTGTCCAGCTCCGGCACCTCGCGTTGCGGATCGTCATCCGGTGCAACGTACGGCGGATCCTCCAGGTTGTTCGACGGCAGAAACGACAGCAACAGCCGCACCTGCTCGTTCAGGTCGTCCTCGTCGGCCGAGGCGAAGTGCGCCACGCCGCTCGTCCGCATGTGCGTCTGCGCGCCGCCGAGTTCCTCCCGGGAGACATCTTCTCCGGTGACAGTCTTGATCACGTCCGGTCCGGTGATGAACATCTGCCCGATGTGATCGACCATGAAGACGAAGTCGGTCATTACGGGCGAATAGACCGCACCGCCCGCGCACGGCCCGGCGATGATCGAGATTTGCGGGATTACCCCGGAAGCGCGCACGTTCCGGAAGAAGACCTCTCCATATCCGGCCAGCCCCTCGACCCCCTCCTGGATGCGGGCCCCTGCCGCATCGTTGATGCCGATCACCGGGCAGCCATACCGTTCGGCCAGATCCATCAGCTTCACCATCTTCTCGGCGTAGGCCTCGCCGAGCGACCCGCCGAAGATCGTGAAGTCCTGCGAGAAGACGGCCACCTTTCGCCCGTCGATCTCGCCGAATCCGGTAATCAGGCCGTCGCCGAACGGGTGGGTGCGATCCATCCCGAACTGCGTGGCGCGATGCCGCACCAGCGAATCCAGCTCCACGAAGGTATCCGGATCGAGCAAGGCCAGCACGCGCTCCATCGCACTGCGCTTGCCCTTCGCGGCCTGCTTCTCTGCGGCGGCGGCGTGCTGCGTGGCGATCTGCTCTCGAAACTCGGCCAGGTGCCGGGCCTTGGCGTGCCCGTTCCCGGCTGCAACGTCGTTATCGACACTCACCGTGTTCCACCCCGATCCATACCTGTCGGAACTGCCAATGCTGGGGTGCATTGTAGTGGCAGCAGGCGACCGGCGGGGCACCAAACTTCATGACACCTGGCTTCGCTCCCGAACCATCGTCCATGCCGCACGAATCCGGAGATAGCCGACGAGCGCCGTCAGGACGATCAGGATGGCTCCGCCGGCACCGCCCGGTTCCCACCAGGTCGCGGTGCCTTCCAGACTGGCGATCGAGACCTGGGGGTTGATGACGTCGTTCGAGCGGGTGAACAGGACCGTCCATACCAGCCACGCCACTGCCGTGACCGTCGTCAGCACGAACCAGGCAGTCGCGTACGCCGGACGGAGATACCGGGCGACGATGGTGGCCACCGTGATACCTATCAGCAAGAAGAACGCCTGGCGCCAACTCGGGTCGATGTCCGGGTTGAAGAGCGCATACGGCTCGTCGATATCGGTCAGGTGCCAGAAGAAGAGATTCGTTCCGAACCGGTGCTGCAGGATCATGATGATGGCCCACATCACCAGCAGCAGCACGTTCGCTGCGGTGGCGATGAAGGTACGCCGCCTGTCTCCATCGTCTGCCGGCGACGGGACTCCGGTAAGCCAATGCACCAGCGCAACCGGAACGACGAGCACAAGCGCCACGAGCGCGATCACGATGGCTGTGGTCAGACCCGTCACCATGGCCTCGATCGTGTTGGCGCGCAGGAACGACATCGTCGTGGCCATGGAGATCACCCACCCGATGGGCACCGCCACCGCGAGCATACGCAGACAGATCGCGCCGTACAGCCGGACGATGGCCAGCGCATCCCCGCGCAGGACGAAGACCGGGCTATCGGACGCCGATAGAGGATCGGGTTTCGCGGCAGGGTCCGGCATGGGACAGGTCCCCGATACGAACGACAGGACGTTACCCGGAAGACGCCTGTGCCCACGCTCCCGTTCCCGGCGACGATACATTTGCGCTGGAGCCCGGTATTTCGACACGATCCTGACATGCCCGCCACCCTAGAATGAACGAGACAACACGATGCGTGACACATCGTCGTGCCTTCGCGGAGTTCGACATGCGGCGCAGGAAAGGGACGGCATGGCCAGAAGCGTCTACATCACATCGGTCGAAGGCAACACGGGCAAGTCGACCGTCGCCCTCGGGCTGATCGCGGCGCTCGGCCGCAGCACGGGACGCGTCGGCGTCTTCCGGCCGATCTCCCGCTCCAGCACGGAGCCGGACTACATCCTCGATCTCCTCCTCCGGCGGGTTCCCCTCCAGCTCGACGCCGCCGACTGCATCGGCGCCACCTACGAGGATGTCCACGCCGATCCGGACGCCGCGCTGGATACGATCGTCGCCCGCTTCCGCGCGTTGGAAAGCCGGTGCGACACTGTCGTGATCGTCGGCACGGACTACACCGATGTCTCCTCCCCGACCGAGCTCGGCTACAACGCCCGCATCGCCGCCAACCTGGGCGCGCCAATGCTGCTGGTGCTCAGCGGTCGCAATCCGGAACACCGTCCCTCGACGCCCGCCGCCGGTCTCTCGTGGGGCGCCCGCACGCCGGAGGAAATCCGCCAGCTCGCCGAACTCGCGCTCGCCGAACTCCATCATGCCCACGCAACGATGCTCGGCGTGATCGTGAATCGTGCCGAGTCGAATGAGATGGCCGCGATCGTCGAGACGGTCACCGGCCTCCTGGCCGATCCGAAGCCGCTGGTCTCCGCAATTCCGGAGGATCGTATCCTCGTCGCGCCCACGCTGGACCGGCTGATGGAGTCGGTCGAAGGCACGCTCTTCAAGGGCGATCCCGCCTTCATGAGCCGCGAGGTCCTCAGCGTCGTCGTGGCCGGCATGTCGATGGAGAATGTGCTCACCCGCCTCGTGGAAGGAGCTGCCGTCATCGTTCCCGGCGACCGCACCGAGGTCCTGATTGCGCTACTGATGGCCCAGAACGCCGAGACCTTCCCCACCCTCTCCGGCATCATCCTCAACGGCGGCTTCGCGCTCCCGCCCCAGATCGAGCAGCTGATCGCCGGCCTCGACACCGAACTGCCGATCGTGCAGACGCGCTTCGGAACGTGGGAGACGGCCTACCGTGTCATGCTCACCCGCGGCCGTCTCGCTGCCGACTCCCAACGCAAGCTGGATATCGCCATTTCGCTCTTCGAGCGCAACGTCGATGTGCCGCAGTTACTCGACCGGCTCGAGATCGCCAGGACCGATGTCGTCACTCCCCTGATGTTCGAATACGACCTGATCGAACGCGCCCGCGCCAGCCGCAAGCACATCGTCCTGCCCGAGGGCAACGCCGACCGCATTCTCCGCGCCGCCAGCACGCTGCTCCAGCGCGCGGTCGTGGACCTCACCATCCTGGGTGAGGAAGCCGATATCCGCGACCGCGCGAACAAGCTCGGCCTGGACCTCGAGGCTGCAACGATCCTCAACCCGCTGGACGAGGCGTACCGGAGCCGGTTCGCCGCGGAATACGCCCGGCTGCGCGCCCACAAGGGCGTCACCCTCGACATGGCGCGCGACACCGTTACCGATGTCTCCTACTTCGGCACGATGATGGTCCAGCTCGGCCTGGCGGATGGCATGGTCTCTGGTGCAGTCCATACGACCGCGCACACGATCCGGCCCGCCTTCGAGATCATCAAGACGGTGCCAGGTGTTTCCGTCGTCTCCAGCGTCTTCCTGATGTGCCTGGAGGATCGCGTGCTCGTCTACGGCGATTGCGCCGTGAACCCGAATCCGACGGCAGAGCAACTGGCCGACATCGCCATCTCCTCGGCGGAGACCGCACGCCAGTTCTCCATCGAACCGCGCATCGCGATGCTCTCCTACTCGACCGGAGAGTCCGGCGCCGGCGAGGATGTCGAAAAGGTCCGCACCGCCACGGCGCTGGTCCGGGAACGCCGTCCCGATCTCGCGATCGAGGGCCCGATCCAATACGATGCCGCCGCCGATGCGACGGTTGCGAAAGCCAAGCTGCCAGCCTCCGAGATCGCCGGCCGCGCCACCGTCTTCATCTTCCCGGACCTCAACACCGGCAACAATACCTACAAGGCCGTCCAGCGCAGCGCCGGCGCGGTCGCTATCGGCCCAGTCCTTCAGGGGTTACGGAAACCCGTAAACGATCTCTCGCGCGGGGCGCTGGTGAAGGACATCATCAACACGGTCGCCATCACGGCCATCCAGGCGCAGAGCGTCACAGCACCGGCAGACGCGGCCACCGCGGGAGGTGACCAGGCATGAGCGTCGTCCTCGTCATCAACTCCGGCTCGTCCTCCATCAAGTACCAGCTGATCGAGATGTCCGGCGAGCAGGTCCTCGCCAGGGGCCTCATCGAACGGATAGGTACCGATTCCGGCGCCATCACCCACACTGGCCCGGACGGCGAGCATCGTGCCGAGCGCCCGATCCTCGATCACGTCGCCGGATTCCGCGCGATGATGGACGCCTGCAACATCTGGGGACCGCACCTCGACGACCAGCCCATCGTCGCCGTTGGGCACCGCGTGGTGCAAGGTGGCGCGCGCTTCGTCCAGCCAACCCCGATCGATGATGCCGCCATCCGCATCCTCGAAGCGATCAGCTCGCTGGCGCCACTGCACAATCCGCCCAACCTGCTGGGCATCGAGGCAGCCCGCACGGCCTTTCCAGACCTGCCACAGATCGCGGTCTTCGACACCGCCTTTCACCAGACCATGCCACCGGTCGCCTATACCTACGCCATCGACGCCGCCCTCGCGAACCAGTACCGCATCCGCAAATACGGCTTCCACGGCACCTCCCACAAGTACGTCTCCGAGCTCGCCGCGCAATCGCTCGGCATCCCACTCGACCGGTTCAACGCGATCACCCTGCACATCGGCAACGGCGTCTCTGCCTGCGCGATCCGAGGCGGGAAGTCGGTCGATACCTCGATGGGCATGACGCCGCTGGAAGGGCTCGTCATGGGCACCCGCTCCGGCGACCTCGATCCCGGCATCATCTTCCACCTCGCCCGCCAGGCTGGCATGACCGTCGACCAGCTGGACGACCTCCTGAACCGCCGGAGCGGCATGCTCGGCCTCACCGGCAGCTCCGATCTCCGCGACGTGCAGGAAGCCGCCGAACGCGGCGACCGGCGTGCGGCCCTCGCGCTCGATGTCTATTGCCACCGGATCCGCCATTACGTAGGAGCATATCACACCGATCTCGATCCGCTGCACGCCGTCGTCTTCACGGCGGGCGTCGGCGAGAACTCGGCGATCGTGCGCGAGAAGACCCTCGAAGGCATGCAACGCTTCGGCATCCATCTCGACGCCGGCCGGAACCGCAGGCGGGGATCGGGAATCCGGCGCATCTCGGCCGACGACTCACCGGTCGCGGTGCTTGTGGTGCCCACGAACGAGGAGCTGGAAATCGCCCGCCAGACACTCGCCGCCATCAACGGCTGAGATCCCACCTGACCGTTCCGGCGATGCACGCACGTCGGTATTGAGACGATACTCACCGCATGACGAGCGGACAGCGTCCGCCCCGACGATTGCCGATACACGCGAAAGGACCCCACGCATGGCGCTCACGGACATCCCGTTCCAGAAGATGGACGGCACCACTGGCACTCTCGGCGACTACGCCGGCAACGTCCTGCTCGTGGTAAACGTCGCTTCGAAGTGCGGCTTCACCCGGCAGTACGAGGGCCTGCAGAAGCTCTACACCGAGAAGCACGACGCAGGACTGACCGTCCTCGGGTTCCCCGCAAACAATTTCATGGGCCAGGAACCCGGCACCGACGAGGAGATCGCCCAGTTCTGTTCGATGAACTACAACGTCACGTTCCCGGTGTTCTCCAAGCTCAGCGTCAGCGGCGAGGACCAGCATCCGCTCTATGCGGAGCTGACCGCCGAGATGCCCACCGGCATGGGCAAGGACGCCCAGCGTGAGGCATTCCGCTCCCGTGGCATGACCCCAGCCGAGGATCCGGATGTGCTCTGGAACTTCGAGAAGTTCCTCATCGCGAAGGACGGCACCGTCGCTGGCCGCTTCGCCTCGGCCATCGCCCCGGACGATCCGGCGCTCGTCTCCGCGATCAACACCGAATTGGCGAAATAGCAAACCCTTCGGCCCACCACACAGACAGAGGGCGCGGATTAATCCGCGCCCTCTTCCCGTTCAGGCCTCGCGCCGGAACAGGAACCGCGCCGCCACGAACGACACCACCAGGATTCCGGCCAGCCACACGACGGCCACCACTCCGTTCGATCCCATCGGCGTCCCTAACAGCAGGCTGCGCATCGCCTCGATCAGCGGGGTATAGGGTTGGTGCCGGGCAATCGCCGCGAGCGGTGCCGGCATCGTGTCCACCGGAACGAATCCGCTGCTCAGGTACGGCAGGAAGAGCATGATCGAGGTGATCGCATTCGCCGTCTCGCTGTTCCCGATCAGCAGGGCCAGCACTGTCGCCAGCCACGAGATCGCGAGAATGAACAACAGGATCAGCCCTATGGCGAGGGTCCAGTCGATCACTCCGGCCTCCGCGCGGAACCCCGCCAGATACGCCACGACCAGTACGATCCCGGTCGCGATCATATTCCGCACCATCGAGGCAAGGACGTGCCCGGTCAGGACCGACGATCCGTCGATCGGCAGCGACCGGAACCGGTCGATCACGCCGCGTTCCATATCGCTCGCCACCGAAACCGCCGTGATCGCCGCGCCGTACCCGGCACAAAGCACGATCACCCCTGGCACCACGTAGTTGACGTAGTCGATTCCCACGCTCATTGCGCCGCCAAACACGTACACGAACAGCAGCATCAGGAGCGACGGCAGCACGATCGCCAGGAAGAGCGCATCGGGTTGCCGCGTCGCTCCGCGCAGACTGCGCCAGGTCATCGTGGCGCTGTCCCGGAAGGTCGTAGGAGCAAGGGTCGTGGCCCTGATCAGGCTGCCTCCGTCCGCGCCGCTGCGGCGCCGGGTCCGGTAAATGCGAGAAAGACGTCGTCGAGCGTCGGTTTGTGCAGGGCCAGACCGTCGGCCTCCACCCCGGCGGATTCGAGGGTTGCCAGCACCTGCGCAACCGTATGCGGTGAACCGTCGATTCCGAGCCGCACGGCTCCGGCATCCAGCGTCGATCCGGGCAGCCGGTCCATCGCCCGCCTCAGGGCAGCCGGGTTGCGGAAGGTCAGCTCGATCATCTCGCCCCCGACGCGCCGCTTGAGGTCGGAAGCCGTCCCGTCGGCCACCACGCGTCCGCCATCGATCAGGCAGATTCGGTCCGCAAGCTGGTCTGCCTCTTCCAGGTATTGCGTCGTGAGCACGATCGAGGAACCGGCCTGCGCGAGTTCGCGGATCATCTCCCACAGCGCCGACCGGCTCCGGGGGTCGAGCCCGGTTGTCGGCTCGTCGAGAAAGAGGATTCGCGGCGACCCGATCAGGCTCATCGCGAGATCGAGCTTGCGCTTCATGCCGCCAGAAAACGTCTTCACCGGGCGGCGCGTGTGCGTTCCCAGCTCGAACCGATCCATCAGGTCACGCACTTGCCGCCCTGCGGCCGCACCGTCCAGGTGCCGTAACCTCGCCATCAGCCGCATGTTCTCCTCGGCCGTCAAGAGCGCATCGACGGCCGCGTATTGCCCCGTGAGGCTGATCGCACGACGCACCTCACCCGGCTGTCGCACCAGGTCGAAGCCTGCTATCGTTGCGGAGCCGGCATCCGGGCGAAGAAGCGTGCTGAGAATCCGGACCAGGGTCGTCTTCCCGGCGCCGTTCGGCCCGAGCAGGGCAAACGTGGAGCCTTCCCGGATGGAGAGGTCCAGGCCGTCCAGAACCGGACGCCCGCCGAACGCCTTGCGTATGTCGTGAATGGTGATGATATCTGCGGACATAGTGGCCTCCCGCGGGATGCGTATCATGTACACTTTTGTGTACGAAATACACATTCCCACGAACGACCGTGGTTGTCAACCGGTCTGGAACGCAATGAGCGAATCGAACAAGCAGGACTGGATGCTCCCCGCCGAGCTGGAATCCCTCTGGGACAAGCTGGAGGAGCGAGAACCGGCACGACGGCGCGGCCTGAGCGTCGATGCCATCACAACGGCAGCCATCGAGCTGGCCGATGCCGAGGGGATGGATGCCGTCTCGATGGCACGCATCGCCGCGAACCTCGGGTTCGCGACCATGGCGATCTACCGCCATATCCCGAACAAGGCCGCCCTCGTCGTCCTCATGATCGACCGCGGCATCGGCACGCCGCCGGTCATCGATGCCGCCGGGCAAGGCTGGCGGGCAAGCCTCTCCGCCATCGCCTACGCGCAGGTCGATCTCTATCGCCGGCGGCCCTGGCTGGTCATGCTTCCCGTATCGACACCGCCCGTCACGCCAAACAACCTGCGTTGGATGAACGCCATGCTCGAGGCGCTCCACGCCACCCCGCTCATCCTGTCGGAAAAGCTCCAGGTCCTCGTCATGCTTGCCAGTCTCATCCGGGGTCTTGTCCAGCTCAACGTCGATGGCAACGACGAGGAGACTGCAGCCTCCGCATTCGCCGGCGCCATCGATCGCCTGGCCCGGGGCGAGGAATACGCCGCTGTCCGGCGCGCCTTCTTCGAGGAATCTCCCGCCGACCAGCATCCCCAGGGGACATCGGACGTCCAGTTTGCCCTCGATCGCCTGCTGGACGGCCTCGAACTCCTCTTCGAGCGCCGGCGAGCCGAAGGCTGGCCGGACGCCTGACCCCGATCATCCCAGCGTCTTGTCCTCCATCTCCCACGCATGATCGAGGATGTGCCACGCCATGCGCCTGATCGTGTATCGCAACGGCCAGCTCTTCTCCGTCCGCGTATGGCCGTCCGCATAGTCCGGGATGACGGCAAGCACCGCCTGCCAGTGCACATCGAACGCATCCCGGTCGAGCGGCTCCAATGCGAACGGCTTCGTCGTCACGCCCAGCTGCCGGGCGTAATTCCGATCGGCCTCCACGACGTGCGCCACGATCTTGTCGCGGTCGCGCCCTCCCCCGCGCGGACCCTTCTTCAGTTCCGGCGTCACCCGCGCCGCAACCGCAAAGAACTCATCCCAGCATGCGGTGAGCAGGGCGACCTGACGCTCCAGCTCGTCCCCCTCCAACGGCTCATGGTCGACCGCGTGAACCCGTCCCGGCACGCCGAACTCGGTCGAACCATCGCCCGGCTGCCGATCGATCACCTCCACCTCGGACGATGACGGGAGCGTGAGTCCTGCCCGCGCGACGATGGCGCGGTAGCGGTCGGCGTAGGAGAGCAGCGTCGCGATTGCCGCGTCTTCGGTCTTCCCCGACCGGCTCCATCCCGGCCAGTCGAGCGCCGATGCAAACGTCTTCTTCGGTGTCGATTCGATCGCGATCCGGATGCTGGACATGCACGCCTCCTCGCTGGATACCCCTTCTCAACGGCCAGTCCTCATCACCATACCGGGAAAGGCGGACGAAACGCGACAACGGCGGACAGGATTGCTCCCGTCCGCCGCCGCATTCTATATGCCGGGTGGCCCCGCCCGCGAGCGAAGCGCCTACGCTACCTTCTCGGCATTGGTCAGCAAGGTGGCGAGCTCCTCGACCGGACTCGCGAAACCCTTGTAGCTGAGACGCTTCACCGTCTGCCAGACGCCAAGCTGCTTGGCCACGACCGCCGGCAGGATCTCGAAGGTGCCGACTTCGGACAGGTCCCCGAGCGTGAGGATCACATCGGCGGAAAGCTGGTCGAGCTCCTCGTAGGAATAGGCGTACCAGGATTCTCCCCATTCGGAAACATGCTTGGGATCGTTCCCGATGAACTGCACACCGCATTCCTTGAAGAAGATGAGATCGCCGAAGTAATCGTAGTTCGGCACGATCACGCCACTGTCGGAGTTGCGGATCACCGCCACCGTCAGCTCGGGACGGGCCGCCGCTGTGGCCTTGAGACTGTCGATCGCCGATTCGAAATGCTCGCGCTCCGCTTCGATCTCCGGCGTGTCGACATCGGCCCCAAGCGCGCGTGCAAGCTCGCGGAAACGCTCGACGCTGGCGGCGGCCGATTCCGCCGCCATGGCGATTCCAAGCGTTGGCGCGTACTTCAACAAGGTCGGTTCGGCGGTTTCCAGGAACCACAACGACCAGGCATCCGGTCCGGTCGGCAGCGAATAGCTCACCGCCAGGTCGATCTTGTTGGCGATGACGGCTTCGAGATCGAACTCGGCATTCAGCCCGCCAAGATACGGGATGTCCGTGAAATCGAGATCACCAACGGTGTTGAACTCCCCCGATTGATCGGTGTTGGCGTCCGGTCCGAAGAACGCAGCGACGGTATACCCGAAGTCATACAGCGACTGCGCGGCATACGTCATCGCCGCTACGGCTGTCGGCGTCGCCTCCCGCTCGACCGTGGTCCCACGGTCGTCGACGAAGGACCACCCGCCCGGCGTCGCAGGAGTCGCGCCGGGGGTCGCAGGGGTTGCATCAGGCGTCGCTTGCCGCGCAGCAACCGGTGCGACGGCAGATATCCCGATTGCCGATCCGGCGAGAGCGAATGCGCGGCGATTCGCGGTGCGAGAAGACATCAAACATCCCTTCCGAAACGGGACCCAGAGTCCCATCGGCAATGCGTTCGAGGAAAGAGCCGTCAGGCAATCACATACCCGACTACATAAGTCGGGTATTATCAGCATCCTAGTGCGTGCAATCGTGCGGTGTCAACCGGGCCAGTCAGACTTCCCGACGCCGAACGGCGGACAGGATTGCTCCCGCCCGCCGTTGCCCTGTCCGACAATACGTCAACCGACCGCTACCGATTCGCCCTATGCCAACGATGCGCCCATCATCACGCCGTCGACCGTCAGGCCCGACACATCGCCATCCAGGATGCGCGCCACATCCGCAGCCGCCACTCCCGCATCGACGGACACGCCGGGGCGCCCCGTATACGGCTCAGCGACGAAGAACGGCTGCGTCAGGTAGGCGCGCAACAGACGCATCCGCCCGTCTCCCGGATGCGTGCGCAGCGCCTCCCTCGCCCGCTCCACGAGGGCGGGGACTTCCACCGCAATCGAGCGCGACATCAGCGGATCGATCGCCGGATACATCTGCTCGACACCAAGTTCTCGCGACATGGCGAGCACGGTATCGACCTGCTGCAACCCACTGGCGAGGACATCCGGGGAGGCATCGGCGACCGGCACGGCCACCACCGTCACCGTGCCATCGATCCGGACATCGAGTTGGTGAATCGCACCAAGCTCATCGGGCGACTGGACGAACACGAGGATGGTGGCCCGCTGGCCGCTTGCGGTCAGACGCCGCGCGAGTTCCTGCACCACCACGATCTTCCCGACATTGCGCGCCCCGACCACCGCCACCGTCCCCCCATCGACCAGCGGCGCGAAGAGGTCGATCACCTTGATGCCTGTCTCGATCCCCACCGGCTCGGCGGCCGGCCGCGACATGGCGACAAGCCGCTGAATCACCGCGTCGGACGCCCGGAAGTCGGTGACCCGCTGGCGGCTTCGCACCGCCATCCCTCCAGCCACCTCACCCGGTTCGCTATCGATCGCGACCAGCCGTGCCACATCATCGTTCAGGTACTGGGCCACGAATGCCGTCACGGACCGGTCCCGGTCCCCGATCTCGACCGCAGTCAGGAGCGGCGGCAGCGAACTCCGCTCCATCCGTGCATCGATCGTCACGCCGCCTGCCTGGATGACCTTCCCAACGCTCGCCGCGAAGTCCGGGGTATTGATAGGTGTATCGCTCATGATGTGAGCTCCTTCCTGGCGCAGGATGGACCGCGCCTCACGCAGGCGGTTGTTGACAGCACTGACGGAAAGCCCCAGAAACTCGGCGACCGCCGCCTGCGACCGATCGCCAAGGTAGTAGAGCTGGGCGACGACCCGCTGGCGCTCGGGCAACTGCGCCATGAGCGCAGACACACGCTCGAACTCGACCGCGACCTCCGCCTGGCGCTCCAGATCGACAGCCGCATCGATAGGTTCGCGCGACTCGTCCCCATCGAGGGAATCCGTGCGATCGCGATCGCGAAGTATCCGCAGGCTCTCGAACCGCACGATTCCCCGCAGCCAGCCGCCGAACCGGCGCGGATCGCGAAGCGCCGCGAGATTGCGATAAGCCACGATCATCGCCTGCTGGGTTGCATCCTCGGCCAAGTGGTAGTCGCGCGTGGTTGCCAGCGCGTAGCTGAACGCCATCCCCTGATACCGGGTCACCAACTGGCCGAATGCCTCCGCATCGCCCTCCATCGCACTCGTCACCAGGGATTCCGTCGTCATTGGTTGACACCTCCTTACGGCTACGACGTTGCCCGTCATGGATAGGTGCCTCCGGAACGCATATCGCTGTAGCCCGGCATGCCCGCATCGTTCCACCGCGCCGGAACGCGACAACGGCGGATGGAAACACTCCCATCCACCGTTGTGCCTTGGGTATCGAGCCGCCGGTGCGGTGGCTCCCCGGACCTAGTTCTTGTCGTCGTTCACTTCACGGAACTCGCCTTCGACCGTGGAGTCGTCCTCCGGGGCCGCGCCGTCGAAGCCGCCAGCCGCGCCCGGATCAAAGCCCGCCGCGTCGCCTTGGGCGCCCGCCGCGTAGACTGCCTCGCCCACCTTGGACAGCGCCTGCATCAGCTCCTCGTGAGCCGGCTTGATGCGATCGACATTCTCGCGATCGCTGTCGAGAATGCTGCGGAGATTCTGGATCTTCGTCTCCACATCCGCCTTCAGCTCCGACGGGACCTTGTCGCCCAGCTCGGTCAGCGTCTTCTCGGACTGGAAGACCAGGCTCTCGGCCTCGTTCTGGACCTGGATCGCCTCGCGACGCTTCTCGTCGACGGCGGCATTCGCCTCCGCCTCCTTCACCATCCGCTGCACCTCATCGTCCGAAAGACCGGACGACCCGGTGATCGTGATCTTCTGTTCCTTGCCCGTCGCCTGGTCCTTCGCCGTGACGTTCAGGATGCCGTTCGCATCGATGTCGAAGGTCACTTCCACCTTCGGCACACCACGCGGGGCGGGCGGAATCCCGTCGAGGATGAAACGGCCAAGGCTCTTGTTGTCGCTCGCCATCGGGCGCTCGCCCTGCAGGACATTGATCTCCACCTGCGGCTGGTTGTCGCTCGCCGTCGAGAAGATCTGGCTCTTGCGGGCCGGGATCGTCGTGTTGCGCTCGATCAGCGGCGTTGCCACGCCACCGAGGGTCTCGATGGAGAGCGTCAGCGGCGTCACATCGAGGAGCAGGATGTCCTTCACCTCGCCGCCGAGCACGCCGCCCTGGATCGCGGCGCCGATCGCAACGACCTCATCCGGGTTGATACCCTTGTGCGGCTCCTTGCCGAAGAAGGTCTGGACCTCCTTCTGCACCGCCGGCATGCGGGTCATGCCGCCCACCAACAGCGCCTCGTCGATCTCACCCTTGGCGATGCCGGCATCCTTCAGCGCGGCCTCCATCGGCGGGATCGTGCGGCTGACGAGCGGGCTCACCAGCTGCTCGAATTTCGCGCGGCTGAGGGGGATGTTCAGGTGCTTCGGACCGCTCGCGTCCGCCGTGATGAACGGCAGGTTGATGTCGGTCTGCTGCGTGCTGGAAAGCTCGATCTTCGCCTTCTCCGCCGCCTCCTTCAGGCGCTGGAGGGCCATCCGGTCCTGCCGGAGGTCGATGCCTTCCTGCTTCTTGAACTCGTCGGCCAGCCAGTCGATCAGGACCTGGTCGAAATCGTCACCACCGAGGTGCGTATCGCCGTTGGTCGCCATCACCTGGAAGACGCCATCGGAGAGATCGAGCACGGAGATGTCGTAGGTGCCGCCACCGAGGTCGTAGACGGCGATCTTCTCATCGCCCTTCTTCTCGAGGCCGTAGGCGAGCGCCGAGGCGGTCGGCTCGTTGATGATGCGCAGCACCTCGAGGCCGGCGATCTGGCCGGCGACCTTGGTCGCGTCGCGCTGGGCGTTGTCGAAGTACGCCGGTACGGTGATGACGGCCTTGTCGACCTTCTCACCGAGATAGGCCTCGGCATCGGTCTTCAGCTTCTGCAGGATCATCGCCGAGATCTCTTCCGGCGAATACCAGCGATCACCCATCTTCACCTGCACGTCGCCGTTCGGTGCCGCCTGCAGTTTGTAGGGAACCAGCTTCTTGTCACGCTCGACGGCGGGATCGTTGAACTTGCGGCCAACGAAGCGCTTGATCGAGAAGATCGTGTTCTCCGGGTTCGTCACGGCCTGGCGACGCGCGAAGCGGCCGACGAGGCGCTCGCCGCTGCTCGTCACGGCGACGACGGATGGGGTGATGCGCTCACCCTCGGCGTTGGGGATCACGGCCGGCTCGCCGCCCTCGATGGTGGCAACGACGGAGTTCGTGGTCCCGAGGTCAATCCCGATGGTTCGTCCCATGTGATCTGGTCTCCTCTATTATCATCCGGCAACCGCGCCAGCAATCGCCGTCGTGAATGTCGTGTCGGAATGGGACAGGAACACCGTGCTCCTGTCCCTGGCTGCTATGCGTCGAAGGCTGGCGCGTCCTCCGCGGATTCATCTGCGTCATGTGCGGTGTCGGCGGGCGGGTTTCCCGTCTTCACCATAGCCGGGCGGGCCAGCTGATCGCCCACGCGATACCCCTTCTGATACACCTCCACAACATGGCTGCCGGATGTCCCCGGCTCGGTCGCCACCGCCTCGTGGAGGCTGGGATCGAACGGCTGCCCCAGCGCGTCCACCGGCGAGACACCGGCCCGCTCCAGGATGCCGTTCAGCTTCTGCTGGATCAGCGTGATGCCAGAGAGCCAACCAGCGCTCCGGTCCGCCTCCGGCACCGCCGCGAGGGCGCGCTCGAAATCGTCGACCACTGGCAGGAACTGGATCAGCGCATCGCGGTTCGCCAGATCGCGGATGACCTGGCGCTCCTGCTCGACACGGCGACGGTAGTTGGCGAACTCCGCGCGGCTGCGCTGCAGCTGGTCGAGGTATTCGTCGCGCTCGGCGGAGACGGCGGCGAGTTGCGCGAACGCCGGATCGGCGTCTTCCGCGCCCTCATCCTCCATCACCATCGCTTCGGGTTCCCCGTCGGCCGACGGATTCGGCCAGGTCTTGAAACTGTCGTGTTCTGGTTCGGTCACGGCTCACTCCTGCTCGCGGCCGGAACGCAACCACGCCCGCGCCGCCCGATCGTGCAGATCGCCGGCGTCAGGCCGACGAATAGAGGTCTTCCATCAGGTCGCTCATCAGCCGGGCCATATACCGGACCGAGGAGATGGAGCGGGAATAGGACATGCGTGTCGGCCCCAGGACGCCGAGGATGCCGGTCGCCTCGCCGTCGATGCCATACGTGGCCACGACGATGCCGAACTGCCGCAGGGCCCCGTGGGGATTCTCGTCCCCGATGAACACCTGCACATCCCCGCTTGCCGAGAGTTGCGGAAGCACGGCGCCAAGCAGCGTGCCACCTCGCAGGAGATCGAGCACGCTGTGAACCGCGCTGCCTGTGAACTCTGGCTGCCCGAGGATGTTCTCGATCCCGGAGTGGCGGATCTGCGTCCGCTCCACCGAATCAAGCCCTTCCAGCCCGGTCGCGATCTGGTCGAGCACCAGCCGCGACAGCGGCGAAGTGCCGACGATGTCGGCGAGGTCCGCGATCTCGCGGGCACTCTTGCCCCGCAAATCGGGAACCAGCTCATCCGAGAGCTTGCGCAGGATCGACTGCTCCGTATCCTCCGGCAGATGCAGCATCATCTGGCGGACGGCACTCTCCTGCGTGACCAGGATCAGCATCGCCAGCCGCGGCTGCAGGGAGATGAGTTCGAAGTGCCGGAGCCGGGCCGTGATCGTGCGCGGTGCAGAGACGATGGAGACATTGCCAGCCGTCTCGGCGAGCACCGCCGCCGCGAAATCGACCCACTGGTCCAGCTGGAACTCCACCTGCCGGAACTGGTGCCGGATCATGATCTGGTCGCCGGAAGAAAGTTCCGGCGCCCCCATCAGGTGATGCACGTAGTAGCGATACCCCTGATCCGTCGGCACGCGGCCACCGGATGTGTGGGGTTGCACCACCATCCCCGCCTCGTCGAGCGCGACCATCTCGTTGCGGATCGTGGCCGAGGATACTCCCACCGGATAGCGCTCGGTCAAGGTCTTCGACCCGACTGGCCGGCCGGATGCAACGTACTCCTGCACGATCAGCTTCAGGATGGCCTGCTGCCGCTCGGTGAGCCTGGGATTGTTGGTGGCGTTCGTTGCGCTCGCGTTGGCTCGCTCCACGGACATCGCTCCTGGCTGGTTAGCACTCTCTTCTACCGAGTGCTAACACGCTGAGGATAGCAGGGTTGAGCGCTGCGTGTCAAGGAAAATGGCCCAAAATCCGGACATAATTCGGCCAGGTCATCCATGCGAGGCCATGCATCCAAGAGCCAGCCCGTCGGAGGACGCGAGCTGGAGCATGCATCGACTCCGGATCACCAGGGCTCGCCCTGACGTACCGATGTCGTCCCGAGGAAGCGGTCCGCGGGCTGGCCTGCGCCGGTTGTCGCCCTATTCCGGCTCGAACGGCGTCACATCGGACGGCGGCGGTGTCTTCCCATTCGACGAGAACACCTCGTGCCCCTTCCGCCCGAACATCCGCGCCAGCAATCCCGGCTGCTTCGGGGGCCGGATCGCCTCCGCGATTCGCTCCTGAATCGTGGGCGCAAGCCGCTTCCGGTCTGGCGTCACCACGGTCCCACCGCCGATCGCCTCGCCGCCCGGCCCCACGACATCCATCGCCTCGAAGAGCCCCAGGCCCTGCTGCCGGGCGTAGGTTGCCGCCTCCAGCATCAACCCCAGCATGGCGTAAGGATCGAACTCGCCATCGTGAAGCCGCCTCGCCGTGCGTTCCAGCCGGGTATCGAGCTGCCGTTCGAGATCCGGCACCAGCCGCGCCGGAATCCACGCCCCGCCCATCATCCCCTGCTGCAGGTCGAGCCGGATCGGCATCGCCCGCGCGACCGATTCTGGCAGTCCCGCTTCCACGAAGAGCCGTGACGGTGGCCGCAGGAGTATTCCCACACCGCGATCGACCCGCGCCTCCCACGTCGTGAACCCGAATCCTTGCTGGAAGTAGACCGGCCATTGCACCGTCAGCACCTGCGCAAGGCCGAACGTCAGCTGGTTGGCCGCCCGCTCGCTCCCGCGCCTGGCCGGATCGAGCGCAGCGGTCAATGCTGGTGTCCACCAGGTCCGCCACCCATCGGGAACCGGTTCATCGCCCTGCAGGACGGCAACGTAGGCCCGGACGATCTCGGGATCGAGCGGATGAACGGTTATGAGTTCCACGCAAACACCTGCCTCCCATGACGATCGCTCGCGGCGGAACCCCGTGGTCCGGGTGGACGCTCCACCGATGGCCGACGATCATTGGACGCTGGATGACCGGAGGCCATGTTCACCGGACCACCGCGACCGTTCCGAAGGATTCCAGTATGCCCCAAGCCGCCGCCTTGCCAACCAGCCGGCCCCTCGTCCACGTCGATACCAACCTGACATTCTCATTGGACCTGACGGGCGATGGCCCTCGGATCACCGCTCGTACGGAAGGCTCGGCCACGACGGACTACACCTACAGCACCGACGTACAGCACATCCTCGTACCGCGGGAGTCGGGTAGTATCCACCGGATCGTCGCCCTCGACGTGCTGGAGCACACCTACGACGAGCAGGCCTTCCTTACCGAATGCGCGCGCCTGCTGGAAGCGGGCGGAGAACTGCGCCTCCGCATCCCCGTCGACGGCCTCACCGGCTGGCTCGACGCGCTGAACCTCTTTCGCTACCTTGCGGAGACGACCGGGCTCGCCGAGGAACCAAAGGAACCGGAACCGACCGGCTGGCACCGCCACTACCGGGAATGCGACATCGTCCGCCTCGTCATGGAGGCGGGCTTCGGTATCTCATCGATCCGGCGCGTGAATCCTGGTATCGCGGAACTGCCCCATGCGGCGGGCCTGATGGTCGGCACCGTCCTGCTGAAACGCCCGGACACAGAACAGGCGCTCTTCCGCCTCCGCCAGCGCATCACCACGGTCGAGAACGCCCTTCCCGCCGGCCCGCTTGGCACTCGTCTGGAGATCACCGCCCACCGCGTGTAGACCACCATCCGGCACACCCCACCACCGGCGGCAATGCCGGGCGATAGATCGTCGAAAGCGCCCTTACCGCTTCTGGCCGACGTAGCTCTCCGCCAACCGGTGCGCCTCATTCCACGCCACCCGCACCGGCAAATCGTGCTCGCGCGCGATCGCGAGGCAGGCATCGTACTCGGGAGCAGCGTCGATCACCCGTCCATTCCACGAGCGGAGCTTCACCGGCACATCGCCCCACCGCGTCGCAATCGTCACGAACTCCCGCGGCAACTTCACCCGGTCGACCACCGTTGCGCGGACACCCAGCGTGGAGGTCTGCTCGAACAGCACCCGCTCCGCATCCTGCCGTTTCGACGCCGGGACCAGCACGCTGACCTGCGTCGCTGGACGCCCCTTCTTCATCACGATGGGCGTCAGCCAGGCATCCAGCGCACCCGCCGCAAACAGCCGCTCCATCGCCAGTTCCATGAACTGCGGGTTCATGTCATCGATGTTCGTTTCGAGCAGGAGCTCGCCATCGTCCACGCGGTCGGCGGGCGTCTCCATCTCGCCGATCCAGACGCGGAGTGCATTCGGCCAGGGATGCTCGCGTTGCCCGAATCCGTACCCAACCGCCGACGGCACGAACGACGGCCGCTGGAAGGTCGCCAGCGTCGTCAGGATCGCTGCCCCGGTCGGAGTCAGGAGTTCGGACGGGTGCTCGGTCATCTCCGGCAGCGGCTTCGCGATCGGCGCGCCGGCTTCCGCCAGCAGGGCCGCCGTCGCCGGAGCCGGCACCGGAATCGTCCCGTGCATGCTCCGCGCGAATCCGCTCCCCACCTGCGGCGCTCCCGCGTAGACCTCCTCGATACCGAGCAAGGCCAGTCCGATACAGGCGCCGCAGATGTCCACGATCGCATCGACGCCACCCACCTCGTGGAAATGGACCTCTTCCGGCGTCGTGCCGTGAACGCCCGCCTCGGCAACCGCCAGCCGCTCGAAGACCGCCAGCGCCGCCGCCTTCACCGGGACATCCAGCTCCGAATCCGCAATCAGCGTCCGGATCGTCGCCCAGCTGCGCGCCAGCGTCGTCTCCGAGGAGCGAACCACGACCCGCGTGCCGTGGATGCCATGCTGGCTCGCCGCCTCCCGCCGCAGGTCATATCCTTCCAGCCCCAGCTTCCCCAGCTCGGCCCCCAGCATGGCGAAGGAGAGACCGGCATCGACCAGTGCCCCCAGGACCATGTCCCCACTGGCGCCGGAAAACGGATCGAAGAACGCGATCTTCACGAAGGAATCCCCTTGCAATTGCGGTATCCGCCGGACGCGGCGACCATCACTGTGCCCAGCATACCAAGGCATCATAGGCCCCCGTGCAGCAAGGAATAAATCGCAGCGGCCCGGTGAGGTCGCAGGCCCGAAACCAGCGATTCCCGGAATTCATCGCAGTGGGGCGGTGAGTTCGCCGGCCTGCCTGGAGGCGAAGATGCCCGCTGTTACGGGCTTCTCCCGGAATCAACCGCGCAATCAATTAGTCGCACGTCATACACGCCGCGTGCGCTCCCGCCGCCATCATGCCCTTCTGCCCGCCAGGCGATAGCCGGGCAATCGCCCGGTCGATGCCAATCCCGCCGGATCGCCGGAACCATCGTGGTACGATGACGATCTATCGGGCCGGAACGAACTCGGCCAGATTCATTGCAGCAGGATCGACAGGGCGGGGGAGAGGACGAGGATGCGCGAATTCGCACGCAATCTCACGGAACAATTGACCGAATCTGCCGCCACGCAGCCATTGCGCCAGGGGTTCGGCGGGCACTCGATGGTCGCACCGCTGAAGCGCGTCCTTGTCCAGCGTCCGGCTCCCTCCACCTCCCCCACCGACGGCGACCGCTTCAATTACCCCCATCCCCCCAACGACGCCCTCGCCCTGGCCGAGCACGAAGCATTCACGAACATCCTCACCGAAGCCGGCATCGAGGTCATCGTGCGCCCTGCCGCCCCGGCCGGCCTCCTGGACTCGATCTTCGTCTACGACTCGTCCTACATCACCGACGAGGGCGCGATCCTCACTCGCCCCGGCAAGGCCGTCCGCCGCCCCGAGGTGGAGATCGCCCGCCACGCGTACGAGGAGCTCGGCATTCCGATCATCGGTGAGATCTCCGAACCCGGCACCCTGGAAGGCGGCGACATGTGCTGGCTCGACCAGAACGTGCTGGCCGTTGGCGAGGGATACCGGACGAATGCCGCCGGCATCGATCAGTTGCAGGTGATCCTCCAATCGCTCGATGTGGATGTCTACCGGGTCTCCCTGCCGCACTGGCACGGCGAGGACGAATGTCTCCACCTGCTCTCGCTGCTCAGCCCGGTCGACGAGCAGGTCGCCGTGGTGCATCTACCGCTGATGGCGACGTCCTTCGTGCAACTCCTGCGGACGTCCGGCTGGACGCTGATCGAGATCCCGGAGGAGGAATTCTCCACGCAAGGCACGAACGTCCTCACCCTGGAGCCCGGCAAGGTCCTGATGCTGAAGGACAATCCGGTCACGAAGTCGCGCCTGGAAGCGCACGGCATCGAGGTCCTTACCTACACCGGCGACGAAATCTCGCACAACCGCGCCGGTGGCCCGACCTGTCTCACCCGGCCCATCCTGCGCGACACGACCGCCGAGCGGCTCGACTGACCGGACGGACCACAAGACACGGAATCGGGCTGGTGGGATACTCTTCAGTACGTGCGATCGAGCCTCATCGTCGGACCCGCACCTCGATCGCCGCGATATCGCATCGCACCGGCTCCCTGCGGACCGTTTCGGCAAGGCAACGTCCCCATGAGCTTCAACGCCTATACGCCTCCCGGCTTCTGGGATCGCACGCGGTTCGCTCGCTTCGGATTCCTCGCGGGCCTGATCGTCGGCATTCTCGTCGGCTGGTTCTTCCACGGGGTCGTCAGTCTCATCATGCGCGTCGGCTTCGTGATCGCCCTGCTCATCCCCCTCGCCATCGTGCTCTGGCTCTGGTGGCGCAGCAGTCATACGCCGATGCCGGCGGATCGCCCACGTTCCTCGATCCAGTGGGTCGATGTCAGCACGCGCGACTACGACCGTCGCCGCACCACCACAACCGATCCCGATACCAGCTATCGCTATCAGGAACGTCCCGGTGACGTGATCCTCGACCTAGACGATCTCCCCAACGACCGGGAGCGCCCGTCCTGACCCTCATCATCACCCTGACCATCGTCTGCGTCCTCGTCGGGATGCTGCTGGGATTCGTGGGCGCAGGCGGCGCGGGCGTCATGGTCTCGTTGCTCACGCTCGGCTTCCATCTGCCCATCCATCAGGCAGTCGGCACCTCGCTGGCGGCCATGTTCTTCGTGACGCTCTCGGGTGCGCTTTCCCACTTCCGCGAAGGCAACACCAATGTGCGGGTTGGCGTGCTCGTCGGCGCCGCCGGAGTCGTCGGCGCGGTGGCGGGCGCGGGCATCGGGCAGTCGATTCCAGAGCACATCCTGCAACCAATGGCCGGCATCGCCCTCTGGGTCCTGGCGGCGCTGGTCTTCCTGCGTTCGCGCCTCAGCGGCAAGCTCGTCGCGGCGCACGATCCGGCAGATGCGGTCCCGACCGTGAAGCAGACGGTGGGCACGATCGTGCTGGGCGCGACCGGCGGCGTGGCAAGCGCCTTCTTTGGCGTGGGCATGACCCCATTCCTGCAGCTGGGGATGCTGACAATCCTGAAGATGTCGCTGGTAAAAACGATCGGCACGACGATGCTGGCGCTCATCTTCATCAGCCTGGGCGGCGGCATTGCCCTGGCGACGCACGGCGATGTCTCCCTGCCACACCTGATCGGCGCAACGATCGGCATGACGATCGGTTCTTACATCGGCGCGAAGTTCACGCGCCGCGCGCCGCTCTGGCTGCTCCGCTCCGCCATCGTGCTGACCCCGTTCACCGCAGGCACGCTGCTCCTGCTGCCGTGAGTGATCCGTCAGTCCTGCCATCCGATGCTTCGCTCAGTGGACTATCCTGCTTACCCTGACATGACCCAACACGAAGGGGCCGACCTCGTGTCGGCCCCTTCGTTCAACGACCGCGTGTATAGGAATCGGTCCGGCCTCGGCGTTACAGCTAACCCGGAAGGGGGTCCAGTCCGGACGTGTCATCCCCTGTAGGGGCGATCACCGACCGCAGCAACCACTGCGAGGATCGTCCCTACGCGCAATGTCCCACTGCGGAAGACAAAGCGCAGTCCATACCACCGACGATTTCCGGTTTGTGGCCCGCGGGAAGCGCTTCGCGCAGGGGCCGTTCACGTCGCTCGCGATGACATGGGACTTGGTCATTGGGGACGACCGATTCATACCAGGTCGTCTCCGGGCATCAGGATGCGAAGCGGGCACTCACATCGGCGTCCTTCGCCACGACCTTGTCGTGCAATGCCGCCTGGAATGCCTCCATCCGCTCCGTCAGGTCCGGATCGCCGGAGGCCAGAATGCGCACCGCCAGCAGACCGGCGTTCCGCGCGCTCCCGATCGCCACGGTCGCGACCGGAATGCCCGCCGGCATCTGCACGATCGAGAGCAGGGCGTCCATGCCGCCCAACCCCTTGAAGACCTCCGCGACGACCGGCACGCCGATCACCGGCAGTGGCGTCACCGAGGCAACCATCCCAGGCAGATGCGCCGCGCCACCGGCGCCGGCAATGATCGCGCGCAGACCATGCGCCGCCGCCTCCCGGGCATAGGCGATCATTTCGTCCGGCGTGCGATGCGCCGACATGATGCGGACTTCCACCGGCACACCGAATTCGTGGAGTGCATCGATCGCCCCCTGCATCGTCGGCAGATCGGAATCGCTCCCCATGATTACGCCGACGAGTGGTTGTGGTTGCGACATCACGTTGTCATCCATCAATCCGGTCCTGTTCCCCATCCACGGCATTCATCGTTCCATCGAGGACAGCCGCCGCTCTCGTCGCCCGCGCGAACACCTCGTCCGCGTCCGCACCGACCACGGTAACATGTCCCAGCTTCCGGCCCGGCCGCGCCGCCTTGCCATAGAGGTGAACGTGTACACCCGGCATCGCCAGCGCCTCCGGCAACCGATCGGCGGGATCGGAGCCGTCGGCTGGACCGAGGACGTTCACCGTCGCCACAGCGGCACCGGTAAGGCCCGTTGCCCCCAACGGAAGATCGAGCACGGCGCGTAGATGCTGCTCGAACTGGGATGTCTGCGCACCTTCGATCGTCCAGTGACCGGAATTGTGCGGACGCGGCGCGAGTTCATTCACGTAGAGCGTGTCGTTCGCGACGAAGAATTCGACGGCCATGATCCCGACCGCCTGCGTTTCCTCAGCGATCCGCCGCGCCATCGCCTCCGCCTCACGGGCGTGATCGCCAGCCGCGGCCAGGGGGACGCGCAGTTCGTTGCAGACGCCGTTCCGCTGCACGGTCTCCACCGCCGGATACACGGCCACCTCTCCGGATGGCCGCCGCGCAACCAGCACCGCGAGCTCCCGATCGAGAGCCAGGAACTGCTCGGCCAGGAGGACGGTCCCGTGCGCCTGGGCCTCATCAACGATCGTCCGCGCCTCATCCTCGCTGGAGGCGATCCAGACACCGCGCCCGTCGTATCCACCGCGCGAGGCCTTGACGACCACCGGCCACCCGTGCGCCTTGCCGAATGCCACAAGGTCCGCGAATGTCTCCACGTCAGTGAAAGCCGGCACCGGAAATCCCGCCGCGCCCAGTTCGGCACGCTGCCGCCGCTTGTTCTGGGCCAGCGCCATCGTCGCGGCGGACGGCCAGACAGTGAATCCATCGGCCTCCAACGCCGCCAGATGCGCATGATCGACCAGTTCGTGATCGAACGTCAGCACATCGACACGCTCGGCCAGATCGCGCATGCGATCAGGATCGTCCGGCGCCCCGACGATCACCTGCGGCACCACCTTCGCCGCGCCATCGTTCGCGCTGGCCGCCAACAGCACCAGGTCGATCTCCAGCGGAATCGCCGCCTGCGCCATCATGCGCGCAAGCTGCCCCGCTCCCACAATGCCAACCCGTCGCCCCTGATCCATCGGACTCCGATCCCGCTTGCCCACTCCCGGCGGCGTACCGTTCGCGCACCGCCGTCATACCGGGGCAGCATACCCTACCGCCGGTTCAGGCCGGCACGCCGAAGAGCGGAAGCGATGCCTGTTCGATGGCAGGCGGTTTCGGGAAGCTCGGTGGACCGGAGAGCAACCCGTATCGCGCACGGATCGCATCCATCCGACCCTGGATCTCCGCGACATCGTCCGGGGAGGCGGAGCCGCGAAAGCCACGCGCCGCCTGCCGCTCGTATCGCCGGGCGAGGTGGGGAAAATCCCGCCGCGCCGCATCGAGGAATGGCTTCGCGAACCCATCGCCGATCCGCAGCACCCCCGACATCATCCAGCGCCCGCCATGACCCGCCACCGCCTCCGCGAGCCGTTCGAGATCATCCGGATCGTCGGTGAGACCAGGCAGGATCGGCGCGCAGAAGATGCCGGCCGGAATGCCCGCACCGGCAAGCACACGCACCGTCGCCAGGCGCTGCCGCGGCGACGGTGCGCGCGGTTCCAGCAATCGCGCCAGATCGCGATCGAGAGTCGTGACCGTGAGATTGACCGAGATGCGTCCGCGCTCGGCCATCCTGGCCAGCAGGTCGACATCCTGCGCGACGGTCGTGGATTTCGTGGTGATGCCGACCGGGTTGCCCGCCACGTCGAGCACGCGCAGGAGCCTCCGCGTGAGGCGATACCGGTGTTCCGCCGGTTGGTAGGGATCGGAGACCGTGCCCATGATGATGGTCTGGCCGCGCAGGCGTGGATGCCCCACCTCGCGCTGCAGGAGCTCCGGTGCATTCACCTTGACGACGATCTCGTGCTCGAAGTCTGCGCCCGCATCGAACCCGAGGAAGGGATGGGTCGCGCGGGCGTAACAATAGGTGCAGGCATGGATGCAGCCGCGATACGGCGAGACGCTCCAGTGGAACGGCATGCCCTTGACGGCGTTGACGATCGTCTTCGCATGCTGCTCGTGATAGCGGGTGCCACGGCGACCTGATCCGGCCGCCTCATCGTGCCTCTCCATGCCGCCAGAATAGAACACATGTTCTATTCTGGCAAGAGGTCCGGCGCGCGGGCCGCCTACCGCGCCGGGGGAAGCTGGGCGGGGGCATTGCCCACAGGCAGGCCGGTGACATCGGTCAGGGTGCCACGCGTGCCGGTCACTTCCCGGAAGCGCTGCGTCAACCGCGCTTCGGTCTCCGCCTGGGCCTTGTCGCCCGCGGCCTTCACCTCATCGACGAACCCGTGCGTGGACGCCTGGAGCTCCTTGCCGGTCTGTGGCGCCATGAAGCTCGCGACCGCCGCGCCGATGGCCGTCCCGATTGCCCCGCCGATGCCAAAGGTAATGAGTCGTTTGATGCCATCCATCGCTTTCCCCTCTCAGGAAGTCCGTCGCCGGAAGACGCGCGTCAGCAGCGCAAGGACCACCGCACATGCCCCGCCCATCGCCGCCGCGGTCACGGGCGTCAGCACCGAGGAGACGGTTCCCCCGGCCTTGACTGAACCGGCGGCCAGGAAGACCGCGCGCACGTCCTGCGCCGCGTCCAGGTTCCCGGTTGCCAGGGCCACGATGTCGTTCCCTTCGGCGAGTGTCGCCGTACCGGACGCCGCGACCAGGACCTTGCTCTGCGTCAGGCGCATGTCCTTCGCCGTGCCGACCAGCACGGAGGAATCGTTCAGGGTTGCCCGCTCGGCGGAAAGCCGCGCCGCGCCGGAATTCTCGAGCCGCGCCGAACGGGCGTCGATCGACTGCGCGCCGGAATTGCTCATCGTGATGCGCTGGCCCTTGACATTCTGCGCGCCAGAACGCTCCATCGCAATCGACGGTCCGTCGACCAGCTCGGTTGCTTCGTCCTGAAGCAGGCCAGACGCTTTCTCCCACGTCAGCGGCAACACACCCTCGGTCTCTTCCGAGAATTGCCCATCCTGGGCGCGGGTCACATCTTCGGGCCGGACCGCCGTCGCATCCGTCTGGTCCGCCATCTCGTTCGGGTCTGTACTCACCAGCCAGGCTCGCTTTCGTCGTGGAAGGCGCCTATGATGACGCCCATCGCTGAAGGACGAGTGTAGCAAAGGATGGCGGTCGCCCGTGGAACTGCGGCCCTCGTGGCATACGGTGACGCTGGACCATGCCTGCGATGAATTCACCACCGCGCAGCCGCCAGCGCATGCCGGCGAGCGGCCCGGTCTTGCTAGACTGCCGGGAATGTCCGCCTGTATTCCCGCCCGTCCGGAGTCACGCATGCCAACGTCCATTCCGCCCGACGCCATTCCACGCCATCGGCCACTTGCCATCGCGCACCGCGCGGGCAATCTTGGGCGACTCGCCGAGCGCGCGATCGCCCACGGCGCGGACATGCTGGAGACGGATGTCTGGCTCCACCGCGATATCCTGGAGGTGCGCCACGACGAGCGCGTCTCGATCCTCGGATGGGAGCTGCCACTGCTCCACGATGGATGGCGCGTCCACTGGCTATCCCGCTCGCTCCGCCGGATCGAGAGCCTGCTGAACGAGACCCCGATCGACATCCGGCTCTTCCTGGACCTGAAGGGAAGCAGTCCGCTTCTCGGCGAACGTCTCGTGGAGTGGATCAACGCCAACCAACCGGAGCGTCCCGTCATCGTCTGCGGGCGGTCGTGGGACCAACTCGACGCGATCGAACCGCTGCCGAACGTCCTGGCCGTCTATTCAGTAGGGGATGAACGGGAACTGGCGGCATTCTGGCAGCACGCCGGGCGGCTGGACTTCCCGGCCATCTCGCTTCGACACACCCTCGCGACCCCGGATGTGATGGCACGCCTGAAGGGGATGGGCGCGCTGGTGATCTGCTGGACGGTCAACGATCCCGTGCGAATGGAGACATTGCGCGCACTGGGGGTGGACGGCTTCACGACAGACAACCTCGACCTGATCGACCGGATCGTCCGCGAACGCACGCCTGCCAGATGAATCGCCATACGGCGATCACCCCATTCGATCGGCCAGCGCGAGCATATCGACCACCATGCCTGCCGCCGTCACCGCCGCGCCTGCGCCCGGTCCCGATACCACCAGCGGATAGGCGTCGTAGCGTGCGGTCCGGAAGGAGACGATGTTCTCCGGCCCCTGCAAGGCGCCCAGCATCGTCGAGTGGGAAAGCTCCTGCAGGCCGACCGTCGCGACCGGCTGCGCCGAAGGCGTCACCTGCGCCACGTACTTGAGGGCGGCTCCATCCGCCTTCGCCTGCCGTGCCGACGCGGTGATCTCGGCGTCCTCGATCCCGACCTGCGCCAGGAACTCGTCCACGGTGACAGATTCCAGGCCGGGCGGCACCAGCGAATGAATGTCGATATCGGCGAGATCGAGCGCAATGCCCATCGTCCGGGCGAGAATGAGCGCCTTCCGCGCCACGTCGAGCCCGCTGAGATCGTCGCGCGGGTCCGGTTCGGTATAGCCCTTCGCCTTCGCTTCACGCACGGCTTCGGAGAACGACTCCCCGGCAGCGACCATCGAGAAGATGGCGCCAAGTGTCCCCGAGAGGCACCCGGTCACGTCCAGCACGCGATCCCCCGACGCAAGCAACCCCTGCAAGGTCGAGATCACCGGAAGCCCGGCGCCACAGGTTGCCTCGTATCGCAGGGCTCCTGCGCAGGCAGCGTTCCAGAGGCACGTCCCGCGCGGATCGGTGGCGGGCAGCGAGAGCGGTGCCTTGTTGGACAGCACCGCCCCCGCGCCCGCATCGAGCGCCATGACGAGGGCATCGGCCGTCTGCTCGCCGCTGGCGGCATCGATCACCACGGTCGGGCCGGCCGAGGCGATACGGGCGATGGCGTCGGGCAACGGAACCGTGGGCGAGCCGAAGGCGAGCTTGCTACGGCGCCCTTCGACCAAGGCATGAACGGCTTCGGTGGCGAGCGACTGCAACACCCCGGCCTCGTCGCACGGACCAACCACCGCGCCGGCGCGACCGGCAACGGCGGCGATCCGGATGTCCAGGCCGAACTCCTGAAGCCAGCGGTCATGCTGGTCGAGGATCTGCTCCAGCATCACGCCGCCAACCGTCCCCAGCCCGACCTGCACCACCGAGACCTGCTTTATCCCCACCACATCCGCTCTCCGCCTGCCAACGCCATGCCGATGCGCGCAGCAGGACACCGCTCGAACCCGGTGCCTCCTGCCTGCGCTGCTGTCAGTCTGCAAGCGTACCCTGTTTGCCCATCCGATCGCGACCTCCTGTGTCTGGACATCCCGCAAACGATGCGCGATCCTGCGCCGAAACCCTGCCGACGCGTCGATCCGAACCTGACTCCGCGCCCCTTTGCGACGATCACCGAGGAATCATCCATGAGCACAGCACAGGCACCATCGCACAGTATTTGGCAGGTCAGCCGCACCCCGGTCTCCGGAACCGGCGGTGTCGTTGGGGCGAAGACACCGCAAGCGGTCGCAGCGGGCATCCAGATGCTGGCAAAGGGTGGCAACGCCATCGACGCCGCCGTGGCGACCGCATTCACGGTAGGCGTTACCGAACCGTGGATGAACGGCCTTGGCGGCGGCGGCTTCATGGTCGTATGGCTGGCGAAGGAGCGACGTTCGCTCGTCATCGAGTACCCGATGATCTCACCGCTCGCCGCGACCGAGACGATGTTCCCGCTCAGCGGCGGCGTCGACTCGGCGCTCTTCGGCTGGCCGTCGGTGGTCGGGAATGCGAACGTGCTCGGTTTCCAGTCGATCGCGGTGCCGGGCACGGTCGCCGGCCTGGCGCTCGCGCTGGAACGCTACGGCACGCTCTCCCTCGCCACGGTGCTGGAATCGGCCATCGTCGCAGCGGAAGAAGGCATCCCCGTCACCTGGCACACGACCCTGATGGAAGCGCGCGACCTCGGCAACCTCCAGCGCTTCCCCTCGACGGCGAAGGTCTTCCTGAGCGGCCAGGGCAACCCGCTCGTCTCGATCGAGCAGACCAACCCGTCATTCCTGCGCCAGCCGGACCTCGCGGCCACGTTGCGCACGCTTGCCGAGCAAGGCCCACGCGCATTCTATGAAGGCGAAATCGCTATCCGGATCGTGGACTTCCTGCAGGAGAACGGCGCGATCCTGACGCGGGAGGATTTCGCGGCCTACCAGGCGCTGGACGAACCGACGATCTCGGTGGACTACCATGGTGCGACGGTCCATACGATGGGCAAGGGCACGGGCGGCACCTCGCTCGCACAGTCGCTGCGGATGCTGAACGCGGTCGACCTTGCCAGCGCCGGGCACGGCACGCCGGAATCGCTGCACCTGCTGGCTCAAGCCTTCCGGCAGGCCTTCGCCGACCGCTTCGCCTACCTCGCCGACCCAGATACGACCGAGGTTCCGGTCGATGGGCTGCTCGATCCTGCCTACGCGGCCGAATGCGTGGCCCGCTGGCGCGAGGATGCCCTGCCGTCGATCGCGGCTGGAACGAAGGAACGGCTCGGCATCGCGCACACGCTGGCGGGGTCCGTCCCCGAATACGCACGGGATGGCAGCACCACGCATCTCGGTGTCATCGATGGCGAAGGGAATGCCGTCTCCCTGACGCAGACCTTGCTCAGCGGCTGGGGCAGCCGCGTGGTGGCGGAGGGGACCGGCGTGCTGCTGAACAACGGCATGATGTGGTTCGATCCGGAACCGGGCCGCCCGAACTCGGTCGGTGGCCGCAAGCGTCCGCTGACCAATATGGCTCCGGCGCTGGTGACACGCGGCGATCGCATCCTCGCCAGCGTCGGATCGAGCGGCGGCCGCAAGATCATGAACGCGAACGCCCAGATCGTGACGAACATCGTCGACTACGGACTGGATGTCCACGCCGCGCTGGAGTCACCGCGGATCGACGCATCCCCACGGCAACTGATCGCAAGCAGCCGCTTCCCACAAGCGACACTCGACCGCCTGAGCAGCCTGGGGCATGCCGTGGTGACGCGCGACGAGACGCAGCTGACGGGAGACTTCGCCTCGCCAGTGGCGATCGTGCGCAACCACGATGGGACGATCTCCGGGGCGGCCGATCCGTGGTACTTCCCAGCAACGGTCGGGGCGATCGACCCAGAAAACTGACCGGAACGAGTCAGATCGGCCACCGCTTCTATCCGTTCGCGCCTCAATCGGTATCCAAAGGTGCCGGGACTCCGCATCGCCGCTGATGGAGTATTTCCGCATCCAACCTGTGCCACCTTCTGTGGTAGGGGACCGAGAACAACGGCGTTCTTGCGTTCCCGACCTGAACCGACCGGATCGCTGCCGAGCCCAGCCGGGCACATTCCAGCCGATGCGGTCGGTTTCGGCGTGCGCGCCGCCCCGCGGCGTCCCTCGTCTGCCCGACTTCGGATTGGCAGGGACTTTGCTGTTCCCCCGCGCAAGGCACACACGACCGCGAGTCGGCATACAGCCAACTCCGAACTGGTTGCCATCGATTGTCCGTAGGGCGATCCTCACGGCTGCGGCTGATGAGCGCCCAATGGCTGGTCCTGCCTTTCGGCCAGGATACCGTCTCGAATCGGCTCTAGGCGCCAGTCTTCTCCGGCGCCAGCGAGCCCGCGGGACGCTCGCCCTCACGGCGTTCCCAGCCCGGTGCGAAGAGCGGCAGGAAGTTCGACGCCTGATAGGGATGCTTGTCCAGTTCCGGCCAATTGAGGTCCGTGCCGAGACCCGGCGCATCCGGAATCTGCAACCGCCCGTCGATGACCTCGGCGTGGGTGGTCACCAGCTCCTGCTCCCAACCGACGTTGAACTCGTCGAACAGTTCCTGCGTCAGCAGGTTCGGGCATGACGCGCCGATCTGGATGCAGGTCGCGGTGGAGATCGGTCCCTGCGCGTTGTGCGGCGCGATGACGCCGTAGAAGGCGTCCGCCATCGCGCAGACCTGCCGGGTGCGCCAGATGCCGCCCATGTTGCCCGGCTCCGGCTGGAGGATGTGAACGGCATTGTGGGAGAGCAGCTCGGCGTGCTGGTGGACGCTGGAATAGCTCTCTCCGGTTGCGACCGGCACGGCGATCTTCCGGGCGACTTCGACCGTCGACATGATGTTCTGGTGCGGCGTCGGCTCCTCGAACCAGGTCGGCTCGAACTCGGCCATCCGCTCCCCGAGCCAGACCGCCTCGGAGACGCTGAAGCGACTGTGCCCCTCTATCATCAGCTGGATGTCGGGTCCCGCCACCTCGCGGACGGCACGGATGATGTCGATAGACAGATGGCGATCCTCCATGCTCATGGTGCGCCACGCCGCGCCGAAGGGATCGAATTTCATGGCGCGGTAGCCCTTGTCCAGCACCATCTGGGCGCGCTCGGCGAAGGACTCCGGGGTGCGCGGCCCGGCATACCAGCCGTTCGCATAGGTGGGGAGCGATTCGTGATAGCGGCCGCCGATCAGGTCGTAGATCGGACGACCGGTCGCCTTGCCGATGATGTCCCAGCACGCGACCTCGACGGCGGCGATCGCATTCATGTGGATCTGGCCGCCCTCCGTGTAGAAGTCGCGAGACATGCGCTGGAGGATCGTCTCGATCTGGAAGGGATCGAAGCCATCGAAGCGGGAAGCCATCTCGTGGACCGCCGCCTCGGTGGTCCGCGCAAAGCCGTTGATCGTTCCCTCGCCGATGCCGTAGAGCCCGTCCTGATCGGTCTCCAGCTTCACGAAGAGCCAGTTCTTCCAGGGATTGCCGACGATCCAGGTCGTCGCACCGGTGATCTTCACGGGTCTCTCCTTCATCGCATCGAAGCCGGGCGCCGCTCCCCAGTGAACGGCGTCCGGCGCAATCCCGGCCGGGACGCATGGAAACGGCCTGTCCGTGCATTCTGCCGCGAAGCACGAACGCTGTCACCATCCCGCACGACGGGCAATCGCAATGCGGAACCCAGCCAGGGGTTGTACGTACACTCCATGCGGCGTATGATTGCCACACTGTCACGCAACGGCGGATGGCCCGAACGGGTCTCCCCAGACCGGCGTTGCAGCGCCCCGCCGCTCATCCATGACCCCGCAGGAGGCATTCCGAAAGGTGGCCATCTCCACCGGCATCTTGCCCGTTTCACCGCTCACCTCGTCTCCCGCCGCCGGGTA
This sequence comes from Thermomicrobiales bacterium, assembly GCA_049841275.1. Classification (GTDB taxonomy): domain Bacteria; phylum Chloroflexota; class Chloroflexia; order Thermomicrobiales; family UBA6265; genus JASGDN01. The sequence goes on along the minus strand of JASGDN010000047.1, from coordinate 118,062 downwards.
TCCGGCGCGCGGCCGGGACGCCACATCCTATCGCCTCCACGCCCGCCCACTGGGGGCGACACCGGCGCAGGAGCAGGGATTGCGCGCCCTCGAGCACTGGGAGGCGATGCGTGGCCAGGTGCTGGTGAACGTGCCGGTCATGGCGATGGGCACCTTCCCCGGCTCACTGCGACTGGGGCAGATGCTCGACCGGGCGGAACTGACCGTCTCCGAGTTCTTCTTCGCCCTCGACGAAGGCTTGGAGCACGGGTTCGCGATCCCCGCCGATGACATCGTCGACCTGACGATCGTCCCCGATCCGGCGGGGCACATGCGGGCGCTGCGCATCCGCTACGTCGCCGACCACGCGGACGGCTGCATCCAGGCCTTCACCATCGCAACAACGGGCTTCCGGCGCGTGGCGCGGTTCAAGTCCATCCTGCGCCTCGCCGCTGCGGCGGACATCGCAGTCACCGCCTTCGATCCAGAGACGATGCGGCCACGCTCGCTGGCGATCACCTGGGCCCACGTCCGCCGCTTCTCGAGCGAGCTGATGGTGTGGTCCGGAACGGCGTGCGGCCCGGTGGGCGGGTGGCTGGCCTCGACACGGGCAGAATGCCGGGTCTGGATGACGACGCACTCGTTCTTCTGGTGCGATGTCGCCGGGAACGGCGTCAACCGGCTGCCCATCGCGGACATCCTCGACGTGACAATGGATATCGGTGCGGAGACGCCGGTCGTGGCGATCGCGCTTCGGGACGCTGAAGGGTGCCGGCAGGAAGTCCTCTTCGGCTTCGACCGGCGAGAGTTTGGAGCCCACGCGGAGGCAACCTGCCGCTCGCTGGTCTCGGCGCTGGCACAGGTTGGGGTGGCCGTGCGGACGGAGGCGCCTGCCTTCGCACCCTGGCTACCGGGGCAGTCCGCCGAGTTGCCGACACGCCTGCCCACGCCCGCACACCGCGTCCGGCCCGAGAAGCCCCAGCCAACGGATGCCGGGTTGACGGCGATCCCGCACGAGGTGATGGCGTGGCTGGAGGCAGCAGAGGATACTCCAGCGCCCGATGCCACGCTGGCTGCGATGACCATTGTAGCCGGGGCCATCGAAGAGGGAGACACGGGGTCCGCGATCGCCATCACCCCTGAACAGACCGAAGACGCACCTGCCATCTCCGACGACCCGTGGGCGCGGATGGACGCCTTCGAGGCGGAATGCCTGACCGCAATCCGCGCGTACGAGGCGCATGCCGAGGTCGCCACCACCGAGCAAGCAGTCGGGCTGCAGGAGGCACTCGCGGGACTCGCAACGCTGATCGAGGCGGGGCAGATCGACCTGCTGGATGCGAACGCCCGCGCACAACGGCTCCGTGGCCTTGCAGCGTGCCGGACGTCGTTGCGCCTGTTGGCGCAGCATCAGAAGGCCGGCATCCGCTCCCGGAGCGCGATCCTCACCGAGCGACGAGCGGTGCTCGAGCGCGTCGAGACGCTCGTGTCCTGACCTCCCCGACAATCCGACAGGTTCTTCCTAGGCACAAAGGCAAATACAGCGTGACATGCAGTCGTGCGGAGGCAAACCAAAACGGCTTGCCTCCGGTTCCCCATACCCAATGAAACGAATTGGACATCCCGATTGAGGCAATGGCGTCTCGGCCTGGCGGAGCCCCACGTCCGTATGCGATCTGAGGACGACCTGGTAGTGCGGGTCGATTGTGCTTCACAAAGGTGCGGGAAAGGCGATTGCATGCACCGTCGCAGGCGCGGCCCACCACTAGGCCCAGGGCATCATCCTGCCCAACCCGGTATGAGCCATCATCCTCGGACCGACACGAGGTCGGTCCGGCCTTGGCGTTATGAATCCCAGGTCAGGCTGGATAGCGCCTTCCCACGTACGCAACATCGTGGCATGCAGGGACGATCCTCGCGGCTGCCGCCGATGGTCGCCCGCTGCGGGGTAATGACAACGGACGCCGATATAGGCGAGACGATGGCTCAGGAAGGCTTGCGGCCTACCACGACATAGCGCTCGTTAGTCAACTCGATGCCCCAGAGGGTCTCGTCCATCAACGAGGTCGCACTCACCCGGACGAATCCGGCGTCGAGATAGGCATCGACCACCCGGTCACTCGCGCTGCCACCGTAGAACGGAAGATGCTCGGCAAGCTCCTCGTATCCGGAGACACCCTGGCACTGGTCCCCTTCCGTCCCACCACGCCCCGCAAACTCGAAGAGCGCGAGTCGCCCACCCGGACGGAGCAGCCGGAGCCATGCGCGCAACGCCTCATGCGGATTGGGCAGCGTCCAGATCACGTGACGCCCCACGATGAGGTCATACACCCCCTCACCGTCCGGCAGGCTCTCGATGTCGCCCAGCCGGAAATCCACGTCCAGCCCCCGGTCTGCCGCCTTTCGTTCGGCGTTCATCAGCATCTGCGGGGCAATGTCGACACCGGTCACCCGATGCCCCAGCTCCGCAAGCTGCAACGACAGGAACCCGGTGCCGGACCCCAGATCGAGCACATCCAGTGGGTCGGGACCGGCGATATCGGCAAGCACACCCAACCATGCCTGATGCTGCCGCTCGTTCTGCCAGTGGTGGTTGGGCGCCTGGTCGAAGGTTGCTGCGCGCTCGCCCCAATAGCTCTTGACAAAATCCTTCACCATCGTCGAAGGCAACGACGATTGAGCCATGTCATGCTTCTCCACGTTTGCAACCAAAAACCACGGCCATCGTACGTTCGACAGCCGATGCTAGAGCACCCACTCCTGGGTCCGCCTGGACCCCAGAAGCGCAATGTGCGGAATACCCTGGTCACCAGTCTCGATCCGGGCGTGAACGCCGAACACTGTGGCAAGCGTCTCCTCGGTGATCACCTCGTGCGGGGCCCCGCAGGCGCACACGCGCCCCTGATCCAGCAGCAGGACTCGATCGGCCACCCGGGCGGCCAGGTTCAGGTCGTGCAGGGCTAGAATCGACAGCAGATTCCGTTGCCGGGTCGCCGATCGCACCAGATCCAGCAACTCCAGCTGCCGCTGGAGATCCAGGTTGTTCGTCGGCTCGTCGAGGATGATCGCCTCCGGCTCGCGAACGAGCGCCTGGCCGATCGACACCATCTGGCGTTGGCCGCCGCTGAGTTCATTCAGGAACCGGAGCGCCAGATGGTCGATCCCAAGGCCGACGAGCGTACGGTGCACGCGATCGAGATCCTCATCACTGACCCGCCAGGACGCATTCACCTGCAACGCCAGCAGCATCGACTCGAAGACGGTCATCCGGGCGTTGGTGAGGTTGTCCTGGGGCATGTAGGCAATCCGCTGACTCACCTCGCTTCGCTTGAGATTCCGCGTCATCACGCCATCCAGCAGCACATCGCCCTCTCCGCGTAGGAGACCGGCAATGCAGCGGAAGAGGGTGGACTTGCCTGCGGCATTCGGCCCGATGACCGCCACCACCTCACCGGACGTGAACCCATCGAGGCAGATGTCATGCAGGATCTGCCGCTTCCCGTAGTGAAAGGAGAGATGCTGTACCGCAAGATGCACGGGTCACGCTCCGGATCGACGCGAGAGGATGAGGCTGAGGAAGAACGGCACGCCGACCAGCGAGGTGATGATGCCGATCGGGACCAGCGCCCCCGGCACGATGGTCTTGCTGGCAATGGACGCCAGGCTCAGAAGCAATGCGCTCGCCACCGCGGAAGTTGGCACGAAATAGCGTTGATCCTCCCCCACCAGCATGCGCGCGATGTGCGGCCCCACCAGCCCGACAAACCCGATCGTGCCGACGAAGGCGACCGCCACCGAGGTTGCCAGCGAGACGAGCAACAGCACCGACAGCCGCAACCGTGCGACATCGACGCCGAGCGCCCGCGCACGGTCGTCGCCCATCCGTAGCATGGTGAGCTTCCAGGCATTTCGCACCATGAACTGCACCACGATCGCCAGCACGATGAGGATGATCGCCAGCTTGCTCCAGGATGCCCGTTGCAAACTCCCGAGCGTCCAGTACACGACCTGTTGCAACGCTTCCTCGGAGGCGATGTACTGGAGCATGCCGTTCAGTGCCCCGAACGTGAACATGAGACAGATCCCGAACAGGATCATCGTCTCCGTGGTAACCCCGCGCAGGCTGCTCAACGCGTAGATCGCCATCGACGCCGCAAACGCCATCACGAACGCATTCAGCGTCACCGTGATCTCGCCGGACCAGGGAAAGATCCGGACATTCAGCACGATACCGAGCGCCGCCCCGAAACTCGCAGCGGCGGAGATCCCCAGCGTGTAGGGATCGGCAAGCGGATTGTTCAGGATCGTCTGCATGCCCGATCCGGCGATCCCCAGGCTGCACCCGACCAGCACGGCAAGCAATGCGATCGGCAGACGCAGGTTCCAGACGATGACGCGATGGGTGGTCGTGACCGTATCCGGCTGTGCAATGGACCGGATCACCTCCCACGGGGTGAGCCGCGCCGGCCCCCAGGCAATGTCCACAATGATGGAGATGACCAATGCAGCGAGCAGCCCCGACAGGATGAGCGTTTTCTTCCGGGTTATCTCCCCATAGAGGGTGCCGCCACTGGCGGCGATTGCAGGGCCGGTGTCCGCCGGTCGCGCGATTGGCGATGTATTCACAGCATTCACCATTCCGGCATTGGCCCGGCGGGGACGGGCAGGACCCGTCCCCGCCGCACAGGCGCGCTATCCGACCGGAGTCGCCACCGGGGTCGCGTCGGATGCCCCGGCACGCTCGGCGAAGAAGATGCCCGAGTATGGAATCGGCAGGAACTTCTCATGCAGCGCCTTGAAGTTCGCCGAAGGATCGACATCGGCGAACAGGTCGGGATGGAGCCACTTGGCGAACTGCTGAAGCGCAATGAACGAATAGGGAGAGATATAGAACTGGTGCCAGATGGCATCGACGCGGTTGTTGACCACAGCGGGCAGGTCCTGCCAGTGATTGTCCTCGATCACCGTCTCGACCGCGGCGAGAACGTCGTCCATAGTGGCCTCGTACCCCATGGAGATGAAGTGTCCTGGCTTCACCGTGGCGTTGTCCGACCAGTTCGCTCCCGTCATGATCAGCACATCGAAGTCGCCCGCCAGGATCTGCTCGGGGTTCACGGTGCCATGCACCTCCCCCACATATTGCTCCGCCCGGTTGTAACCGCCGGCGCGGTCGATGAACTCACCGAAGTTTCCCGCACCGAACGTGAGACCAACGTCAGCCACACCGGGCGCCCGCTGGATGAACGCCGATGGCCGGGGCGCTTCGGGATCGAGCGAGGCGACGCGGTCGTAAACCTTGTTGGTCTCCGCAAGGTAGAAGTCGCTGAACTCCAGAGCAACGTCGAGCCGCCCGAGCAGGCGCCCAAGTGCCTGCACCGACGGGATGGTGTTCTCCAGCATGTGCTCGCGGAAGTCGACGACGATCACCTGAATGCCCGCGGCTTCGAGGAGGTCGATCGTGCCATTCTCGGTGGCGCCGTCGAAGCCGCCCAGGTCGATCACGATCAGGTCCGGTTCGAGGTCGATGATCTTCTCGGCATTGAAGTCGTCGGTGCCCACGCTGCCGATGACCGGCAGGTCCGCCGCTTCCGGGAACTTGGCGAGCTACTGGTTGTAGGAGTCCTTGTCAGTCGTCCGCAGATCGTCGTTCCAGGCCACCAGGCGCTGGAACGGATTCTCCCGATCCAGCATGGCGATGCTGTAGAACCCGGTACGGCTGGTGACGATGACCTTTTCCGCTGGCTGGGGAAGCGACACGGTGCGTCCCACCACGTCCGTCGCGCTCACCGGGCCCGACGCAGGAGTCTGGGCGAACAGTCTCACGGGCAGGGCAGCTGCCACGGCCGCTCCCGCCGTCCCTGCGAGAAACCGTCGACGATTGACTTCCGAATTGCATGGTGTGCTCCTTGTTCTGGGTGGATACCCGGTTATGTATCATCCGACGCTGCCTTGGCCGCAGATGACAAACTCCACCCAGCCCCTTCCCGCACCATGCTGGAAAGGCATTCCCCCATCGGCGAAAAACGGGCATAGGCGAATAGCCGACAATATCAGTCAGGATTGTAGGCGAGGCATATCACGTGTGCAAGAAAACGAGGCCATCATTCAAAGGGCATTGCCACCAAGACCACACCAAATATTCGTCTTCTGGCGACGATCTCCTCTGAATAATAAGTTCCATCCTCAAAAACGGAACTGTATCTGGCGATGAGACGCCACCATCGAGCCACCGCGCAGCGCGGACCACATCCGCCGATGGGCCGCTGCAAAACGGCCCATCGGATGACCATGTGACGCCAGCGCGCCGCTCGTCGCAGAACTGCCTGCGTCCCCGACGATGCCGTCCGAGATCCCGGTCCGAAGTGGCGGGATCCGAAACTGTCGCAGCGAATCTCAAGGCACCGTTCGGAGCCAAGGCGGTCCGGGCGGCAGCGGCTACGCCACGAGGGCGGAAACAGCCGCACCGATCGTCGCGATGACCTCCTGCGCCACGAGCTTGTCCGTGATGCCTTCCGTCAGGCAGGCAACGGCAATGCGTCCATTCGGACCGGAGAAGACGCCCGCATCGTGGTGGATGCCATCGAGCGATCCCGTCTTGCCAAGCCAGGTCACACCCGGCGGCATACGGCCGGGCAGCCGGTCGAGATACTGCTGCTCGCCAAGCACCTGCGTCATCCAGGCAGTCGATTCCGGACCGGCCACTTCGCCCCGCGCGATGGCTGCCATCAAGGCCGCGAGGTCATCGCTGGAGGCGATGTTCTCCGGATCGCCCGGCTTCGCGGCGATCCCCTTGAAGTAGCGTCCGAGATGGATGGTGGGAAGGTCGAGCGCGTGAGCCGTCGTCTGCACGGCTTCCATTTCCACCGTATCGATGCAGACATTGGAGGCCGTGTTGTCCGAAATCGCGATCATCAGCCAGGCGTAGTCGCGCACGGGCAGTTCGATCCCGGTCGTCAGCCAGTTCAAGACGCCACTGCCAGTGGCCTTGCGCTCGGCAGGAAGCGAAATCCGCGCATCCAGATCGAGCGCGCCGGCGTCGACGGTGCGCGCCATCGTTGCAAGGATGAGCGTCTTGATCGTGCTCGCCGCCTTGAACGACTCATCGCCACGCTGGCGGAAGGTTTCCCCCGACGCCAGGTCGATGGCCGTCAATGCGACCCGGGTCCCGGCCGGCGCGGCATCCAGCGCCTCCCGCACGGCCTGCCAGCGATTGCCCGTTGTCATTTCTCCCCCCTTGATTCGTCCATGTCGCGAACGTACGCACCGAGCGGCATTGTAGGGCCGATCCAGCCATTCCGGGGCGATGCGGCGGCATTCGCCCAGGCACGCTTATGGAAGGGAGACGGGAACCACCGTGGTATACTCCGCCCGATTGTGGGGTTGGGCAGATCGCCGGTTCGCCATGCTCCGGTCCCGAACCATCGGGCAACGACCGGCCAACACGCAGCCCGTCATTCCTCCCCTCCCCGCACGCAAGCCACCGCACGTCATCACCGCGGCGTTTGCCGCCTCCCCGGAGGTCCCCGGTCTTGTTTCGTCCACTTTCCAGCCTGTTCGGCATCTTCAGCCGAGACCTCGGGATCGATCTGGGCACCGCCAACACCCTCGTCTACGTGCGCGGCAAGGGCATCGTCATTTCCGAACCGTCGGTCGTTGCCATCGACACGAAGACGAAACGCGCGCTGTGGGTCGGGATCGAAGCGAAGGCGATGATCGGCAAGACGCCGGATTCGATCGTGGCCGTGCGCCCGTTGAAGGACGGCGTGATCGCCGATTTCGACACGGTCGAGATGATGCTCCATCACTTCATCCGCAAGGTGCATCTCCAGCGCCTGATGGCGCCGCACCCACGCGTGGTGATCGGCATCCCCAGCGGCGTGACCGAGGTCGAGAAACGGGCCGCGAAGGACGCCGCCCTTTCGGCCGGCGCCCGCGAGGCCTACACGATCGAGGAACCGATGGCCGCCGCCATCGGCGCCGGACTGCCGATCAACGAACCGATCGGCAGCATGATCGTGGATATCGGCGGCGGCACGACCGAGGTTGCCGTCATCTCGCTCGGCGGTATCGTGGTCAACCATTCGATTCGTGTGGCCGGCGACGAGATCGATGATGCGCTGATCCAGTATGCCCGCCGCGATCACAACCTCGTGATCGGCGAGCGCACGGCGGAGAACGCGAAGATCGCCGCCGGATCGGCCTACCCGCTGGAAGAGGAAGTCCGCGTCATGCTGCGCGGCCGCGACCTGCTCACCGGCCTCCCGAAGTCGGTAGAGGTGAGTTCGGTCGAGTTGCGCGACGCCATCTCGCAACCGGTGAACACGATCATCGAACTGGTGAAGAACTCGATCGAGGAGACGCCGCCGGAACTGGTGGCGGATATCATGGAGCACGGCATCACGCTTGCCGGCGGCGGCGCCCTGTTGATGGGCCTTGACCGGCGGTTGCAGAGCGAGTTGCGGATGCCCGTCCATCGCGCGGAAGACCCGCTGACCTGCGTGGCGCGCGGGACCGGACGCGTCGCCGAGTCGCTGCACCTCTATCAGCGTGCGCTGGCTGGCGGCCAGGAGCTTCGTCGCGGGTAGGTTCGTCCGAGCATTTGCATGATGCCGCGGCCGGGCATGCGTGTCCGGACATTCCATGCGCCCGAATGGTAGGATGACGATTCGCCGGGTGATGCCTGGCCGGCACACCCGGCTTCTGCGAGATGCCGCTCGCCTCATGCGCCCATAACCCGCCCGCGTCTTCACCCATCGTCGCTGCACGCGCGGGCCGAAGGAGAACATCTGCCTTGCCGAACGCGAAGGACGCTCGACCGTGAAGCAGGTCCCCTGGCGCAAGACGCTCTCGCTGGTGCTGGTCTTCAGCATCGTCACTCTCTCGCTGATCGTGCTGGACCGGCAGCATCTGCTGACGCCGATCAAGGACGGGCTGAACACCGTTGTCCAGCCAGTCTCCGGAGCCTTCTCCCGCATTCCCGATTCATGGGACTCGAATACGCCGCTGGAGGACCAGCTCGCGACCGCCGTCGCCAAGGCGGACCGTCTCGATACCGAGAACAGCGATCTCAAGGCCCAGAATGACAAACTTCAGGTCCAGTTGAAACTGCAGACCGCTCAGGAGGCTCACCCCGACCGCGAATACGTCACCGCCGAGGTGCTCTCCCGCGATCCGACCGGGCAGCAGAAGTTCCTCGTCATCGACAAGGGGTCGGCGGACGGCTTGCGCGTCGGCATGGCGGTGGTCGACCCGAACTACTTCGTCGGCCAGATCTCGGAGGTCTCCGAGCACAACGCCAAGGTGATGCTGATCATCGACTCCAGCATGAAAGTCGGCGCCCGCCTGGAGGATACGCAGGCGGAAGGGACCGTCGTCGGCACCTGGCAGGGCGGTCAGCAACCGATGATCATGGAGCACATCGACAAGACGAAGACGCCGAAGGAGGGGGAGAAGATCGTCACCTCCGACATGACGCGGCAGATCCCTCCCGGCATCATCATCGGCGTCGTCTGGGGCGAACCGGTGGTGAATGCCCAGAACGACCAGATCGAAGTGAAGGTCCGCCCGGTGGTCGACTTCGACTCGCTCACACAGGTCTTTGTGGTGACGAACTATGGGAACTGACGCTCCATCGCGCTCGCGCATCCGCATTCCAGGCCTGCCGAAGGATTTCGATCCGCGCCTGGCCGCCGCACTGACCGTATCGAAGATTGCGGGTGAGGCCAGCCGCCGCCTGGGCCGTGGCGGCGGGACATCCGCGCCCGGCCTGATCGCGGAGCGTATCGACCCGGACATCCTGAACAAACTCGCCGCCCGTCTCGAATCCGGCGCGATCGTCGTCGCGGGGACGAACGGCAAGACGACGACCTCGCGCATGATCGCGGACATCCTCACCGCCGCCGGGTACGAGGTCGTCCACAATCGCACCGGCGCGAACCTCGTCCGCGGCGTCACCGTCGCGCTGGCCGACCGCACCTCACCCCTCGGGCAGCCGAAAGGCACCATCGCGGTGATCGAAGCCGACGAAGCCGCCTTCCCAGAAATCGTGCGACGGACGCAGCCGCGCCTGATCCTACTCAACAATCTCTTCCGCGACCAGCTCGACCGCTATGGCGAGCTGGACACCATCGCGCGGACGTGGGCGGCGGCATTCCAGACCCTGTCCCCCGATTCGACGATTGTCGTCAACGCCGACGACCCGACCCTCTCGTTCATCACGGAAGGGCTGGCCGCGAAGCGCGTCGCCTTCGGCCTGAACGAGGCGAAACACCGGCTCGATGCGCTTCCCCATGCGGCCGATGCCGCCACCTGCAAGGTGTGCGGCGCCGACCTGACGTATCACGCGCTCTACGTCTCCCATCTCGGCGACTGGTATTGCCCGAACGACGATAGCGCCCGCCCGTCGCTGAACCTCGCGGGCGGGGAGATCGCGCTGAAAGGCGTCGAATCACTCGCCATGACCGTCACCCCGGCGAACGGCGAGCCGGTACGCGTGACTATCGACGTGCCGGGCATCTACAACGCCTACAACACGCTCGCCGCCTATGCGGTGACCGCGCAGGCGGGCGTCGCCCCGGAGCGCATCGTCGGGACGTTGGCAGCGTTCCGGTCCGCCTTCGGCCGGATCGAGCGCGTGCCCTACAAGGGGCGAACGCTGACCATCGCGCTGGTGAAGAATCCGGTCGGGTTCAACGAAGTCCTGCGCATGCTGACCGTGGAGACCGGCGGCCTGAGCGTGCCGACGATGATCGCGATCAACGACCTCGATGCCGATGGCCGCGATGTCTCCTGGCTCTGGGATGTCGACTTCGAACTCCTGGCCGATGGCGACGGGCACCTGAGCACGACCGGCATTCGCGGCGCCGACATGGCAAACCGCCTCAAGTACGCGGGCGTCCCCCTCGACCGGATCACCGCACTGCCCGACGACCTGGGAGCTGGCCTCGATGCGTTCGTCGCGTCCGTCCCCGAAGGCGCGGACGCCTACATTCTGCCAACCTATACCGCGATGCTCGGCCTGCGGAAGATCCTGGCCGATCGCGGCGCGGTGGAGTCATTCTGGGAGCAGTAGGCTCATCCGTCTGGATGCCACTGATGCGTCCCGGACCTATCGGGCATCGCCTGCCGGGTCGGGCACGCAGCCCTATCATGAATACTCGCGTCATCCTTACCCTTCGGAGGCCCTTCATGAGCGAACCAGCGTCCGCGCCGCCCACCGGGCAGACCATCAAGATCGGCTGGCTCTACGACACGAAGATGAACATCTATGGAGACCGGGGGAACGTCCTCGCGCTGGCTCAGCGTGCGCGCTGGCGCGGCATCGAGCCGGAAGTGGTCGAGATCGGACTGGGAGAGGCAATCCCGGACGATGTGGATATCTTCTTCTTCGGCGGCGGCCAGGACCAGGAGCAGATCGCGGTCTCGCGCGACTTGCAGGGCGAGAAAGGCGAATGCCTGAAGCAGGCGATCGAAGACGGCGCGGCCATGCTTTCGATCTGCGGCGGATACCAGTTGCTCGGTCACGAATACCGTCCGCACGACGCAGCTCCGCTGCCGGGCATCGGCCTCTTCGACATCACCTCGACCGCTGGACCGGAGCGCTTCATCGGGAACGTCGTGATCCAGTCCGACGAATGGGGCACGCTGGTGGGATTCGAGAACCACAGCGGCCTCACCTTCCTTGGGGAGCGGGCGACGCCGATGGGCAAGATTGAGGTGGGACGCGGCAACAACGGCCGGGACGGCACGGAGGGCACGCGCTACAAGAACGCGCTCGGCTGCTACCTTCACGGCGCGTTGCTCCCGAAGAACCCGGCGCTGGCCGACTGGCTGATCGAAGCCGGCCTCACCCGCCGCTACGGGTCTGCCCATCTGGCGCCGATCGACAATGGATTGGAAGACATGGCGAAGCAGACCGCCATCGCCCGCGCCCGCAAGACGCACTGAGCCGAGACTGGATCGACGCGAGGTCGGTCCGGGTGTGATGGCCTGTGCCAAGTCAGAGCGAAAATGGTCGTGGTAGCCAGTAGGCAGGACCAACCACAGTCGGTGATCGCCCCGACCGGTGATCGCCCCAACAACGGAAGACCACCCCCTCGTAGCAGCCGGTACGGACGCCGCTATAGGCGAGTTGGAAGGTGATCCGAGCGATTCGTTTGCATCCTCCAGAGTCGAGCACCTGAACGGACATAACTTGACTTTCAGGAAACAAGGCGAACGGGCCTATCTTGCTCATGTTCTTCGCATCGGCTACACTTTTCATTCGTAATGGATCGTCGGTATACACGAGATCGTCGTCTTGCATCGTGGGCCGAGGGCGTGACACGAATCGTGATCGATGTGCATACGCAGAGAAGGAGCCCCTGTGTCGACCATCGATACGCTGGATGAGCGCATTCTGTCCGAGCTGCAGGCAAACGGCCGTCTCACCATGAAGGCGCTCGCCGAACGGGTCGGGCTGTCCAGCCCCGCCATGATCGAGCGTGTGCGCCGCCTGGAGGAACGCGGTGTGCTGGCAGGGTATCGCGCCATCGTGGACCCTGCCGCCATCGGGCGCCCGCTGTCCGCCCTGATCGCCGCCGACATCGACCGTCGTAACAGCGATCGCTTCCTCGATCGCCTCCGGACGGACCCCTCCGTGGTGGAGTGCCTGCGCACGACGGGCGACCGTTCGTTCCTCATCAGGGTCAATGTCACATCCACGGATGAGCTGGAGCGGCTGGTTGACGAGCTCGCGGAGCTTGGCGCGCGTTGCTCAACAAGCATCGTGCTCTCCGCCCCGATCCAGGACGCCCCGATCGTGCCGCCAGAAGGGGCAGTCAGCCAGCGCACGCGTCTCACCCGCCGCCGGCGCCGCTCGGCCATGCGGATGGACGCCACGCCAACCCGTCCCGGAGCGACGCCCATCCGGGATGACGATGGCGATGCCGATCACACGGCGGACGGCGAAGGCGACGAGGACCTGTAGGCAAGCCTCGCGGACAGAGAGACGGCCTCCCGCATTGGGAGGCCGTCTCTCTGTCCTTACGCCGTGTCTGTACCGGGCGGACCGAGCCCAAGCGGTTGGGTGGTCGGGATCGGTTCTTCCGTCACCACCGGGTCGGTGCTGGCTGGCTGAGTGGGATTCGGCTCGATCGGCGGCGATGTCGGCTCCGTCGTCGTGCTGTCGCCGTTCGTCGTGCTATCGCCGTTCGTCGTGCTGTCGCCGTTCGTCGTGCTATCGTCGTTCGTCGTCACGTCGCCGCCACTCGTCTCGCCGGTGCCGGTCGTTTCCCCGCCCCCAGTCTCGCCCGTTCCATCCGCCCCGCTCGACGACGTATCGCCGTTACCCTCATCGTCATTGGCAACGACAGGGACATTGGTCTTGCCAACCGCCCGGGCATACTCGCTGAGACTGCTGAGCGCACCGGACGCCCATTTCGCGGAGCCACTCTGCATCTGCTTGAGCGCGTTGTCGAGCTGCTTCGTTTGCCAGGCGTCGAGCTCACCACACGCACGTGTCGGCTCCTGACCCTTGACGACCCACTCCTGGGATGTCTTGCCGCTACCGGCCTTCTGCCCCGTTGTCGCGCAGATGTCCTGCTTGCTCACGGTATTCGGCACGGGGAAATCCTTGGCGACGGGATTCCCGTCCGGCCCGACCAGGAGTTTGGAGAAGTCCGGGTTGTTGTGAATCTCCAGCATCATCTGTTGCCAGATGGGACCGGCGGCCTGGATACCGTCGATCTCGTAGATCTGCCCCTGACCGCTATCGCCGCTCTTGCCGACCCAGACACCGACCGCAACATCAGTCGTGTAGCCCATCGTCCAGAGGTCTTTCCAGTCCTCGGTGGTGCCGGACTTCGCGGCCGTGGGACGGCCAAGCTGCGACTGGGTGTTGCCGAAGAGGTTGTCCTTGGTGAAGACCATCGCGCGGGCATCGTTGTCCGTGAGGATCGACGTGACCTGATAGGCGTTGCCGGCCGGAACGGCCTGTTTCGCCTCCTTCCGCACCTGGTTCGCATTGTGGTCGTAGAGAACGTTCCCCTGCGAATCCTTGATCTCGAGAATCGGACTGGCGGGGACATAGGTGCCGTTGTTGGCCAGGGTGGCGTAGGCGTTGGTGTGCTCGAGCAACTGGACCTCCCCGGCACCGAGACCGATGGAGAGGCCATAGTAGCCCGCATCCTCCTGCAGGCTGTCCACGATGCCCATCTTGCGGGCCGTATCCATCACACCCTGCACACCGACGTAGTCGGTGGCAAGCACCGCCGGGATGTTCAGCGAGTTCGCCAGTGAGGTGCGCACGGTCACAGCGCCATACGAGAGGCCGGAATAGTTGTTCGGCTTGTAGTCGGGCTGCCCATCGACCTTCCACGTCGTCGGCACGTCGAGGAGGACCGTGCCTGGATTCCATCCCTTCTCGAAGGCAGCGGCGTAGACGATGGGTTTCATGGAGGAACCCGGCTGGATGAGACTGGTGGCGTAGTTCACCTGCCCGCCGATGATGGCGTTGTTGAAGTCCGCGGACCCGACCATCGCCAGGATCTCGCCGCTCCACGGGACCATCACGACCATCGCGCCGTTGTTCTTGTCGTATTGCGCCATGTTGGCGACGCCATTGGCAACGATCTGCTCGGCCTCGGCCTGCAACGGCAGGTCGATGCTGGTGGTGATCTGGAGCCCGCTGTAGAGCGCATCCTCCCCATAGTGGTCGATGACGTACTGCTTGACGTACTCGGTGAAATGCGGGGCGTTCTGGATGGCGCCGGTGCGGACGTTGCTGGGATGCAGCGGCTCGGCGAAGGCGGCATCAGCCTCCTCGCGGGTGATGTAGCGATACTTCACCATCTGGTCGAGCACGTATTGCTGGCGCTTCTTGGCGATCTCGAACTTGTCCGGATCGGACGGCTCGTAGTAGGACGGAGCCTGCGGCAGACCGGCCAGCAACGACGCCTCGGCGAGCGTGAGGTCCTTGGCGTGCTTGTTGAAGTAGGTCTGCGAGGCGGCCTCGATCCCGTAGGAGCGCGCGCCATAGTAGATCTGGTTCAGGTACATCGTCATGATGTCCCGCTTCGAATACTCCTTCGCCAAGGCATAGGCCGCCATCGCCTCGCGGATCTTGCGCGTGTAGCTGATGTCGAGCGCGCTGATCTGGTCCGGATAGATGGCACGGACCAGCTGCTGGGTGATGGTGGAGCCGCCGGAGCTGCCGGCACCGGAGAGATTGATGAGGCCGCCGCGGATGATGGCGACGGGCTCCACGCCCTGATTCGTCCAGAACGTGGAGTCCTCGGCGGCGACAGTGGCATCGATCAGGTACTGGGAGATGTTGTCGTAGGAGACATAGGTGCGCCAACCGTAATCGGGATTGTCGACTTCCTGGAGCAGCGTCCCGTTGCGGTCGTAGATGCGTGTGGTCTGGAACGTCTGCGCGGACACCTCGGCGGCGTTCGGGAGATCCTTGTTGACATCCTTGTAGGCATTGACGGTGGCGAAGGCGCCGATAACGCCGGTGATGACCGTGATGGCGACAAAGACGATCGCCAGCACACCGGCCACTGCCGTGGTGAGCATCAGGATCTTCGGAATGTCCCAGAAGCGTTTCTTCTCCCCGCGGCCACTGGCGCCTCGCAGCAGATGCGGAGGCAGCGACGCGGACTTCTGCCCGTAGCGGGTCTTTCCGTAGCGGGCCTGCCGACGACGGGCATCGGGATGGCGCTGGCTGGCGCGGCTGATGCGACCATGACTCATGAAAGGGATGCTCCCGGGACGCGGCTCGTAGTCAGTGGCCGATGTTGAGGAAAACGCGAGCCGTCGGCCGATCGAGGCGACATTCCGGCAAGAGGGATCGTTGGGGTCCTCGCCCTGCACGGGCGATGCCGGATGGGGAATTGTAGCGGGTTGGCCGGGTAGCGCACCGAACTGCCGGGGTGCAGGTCCCGGAACGCGGTCACTCGCTCATACGCGCGAGGGCGTGCCACGGTTTCGGCGCGCACCGGAGCCCCACCCGGACGGCGGGTGGAGGCCGGACCGGCGGGCATGCTACAACCTCCCCATCATCGACCGCCCGGCTGAAGGATCGACCCGAAAAGGCGCAGAAATCCTCATGAACGACCGCACACCTCCCTCATCGCCATCATCCATCGCGCTGCCCGAAACTCCGCACGAACTGCCCTACGACCGCGCGAAGGTCGATGCCCTGCTGGAACGCGTCCGCAAGGGCGAGCAAGTCACGCTGCTGGACGAGCTGCTGGCGGCGGTCGACTGGCGAACGGCGTTCACGGCAGACGATGGCTCGACGCTGGACGTGGAGGGAATCGCGAAACTCCGCGAGTATTACCGTGAGAAGTTCTCCGACATCGGCCCGGTCTACATGGCGGAACTGCTTTCCACCGAGTTCATGACCGAGCAGCGAGCGCGGGGAGATATCGTCTTCTCGGACCGGCTGCTGGAGATCGGCCGCAACGATCCGGACCTGTGGCGGGAGATTCGCCTCTTCTTCCGGCGCAAGGAGTTTGCGACGGCGATGCTCGTCCACGCGCATCAGGAGCGGGTGGACGAGTGAGAAAAACGGCCTTCCACAGGGCCGACAGCCATAGTCCATCTCGTTGATGTGGCCCATGCGAACACGAAGGCGAACCACGTCGGGTTCGCCTTCCGAACAATCGGTTGTTTCCGCATCGCGTCGCGTTCACAGGAAGGGCCAACGTGCCCCGTCTCCTCGAAAGCGAAACCACGTCAAGTGATATGGTCCACTCACGATGTCGTGTACACAAGAAGCCTGCGTACGCGCATGAGCGCCAGGCCCATCAGCCCACCTTCGAGAGAGCGTCCTCGATGGCACGGCGCACGAGGTTCTGCGTCACACGGGCGCGATACTCAGCCGGCGCGTGCTGGTCGCCAAGGATGTCCACACCATCGGTCGCGAGCGCCGCAGCGGCCCTGATCGTATCGGCGTTCGGCGTCGTTCCAACCAACGCATCCTCGGTTGCGGCCGGACGATAGGCGATGTCCGACGCCCCGGTGATCCCGATGCGCAGCGACTCGACCGCACCATCGCTGCCCGTCGCCACCAGCACCGCCACCCCGACAATGGCGTAGCCCGAGGCCGGGTTCGCAAGCTTCTGATAGCTCCAGCCGGTTCCGGCAGGTGGGACCGGAATGCGGACGCGCGTGATGAGCTCGTTCGGCGCCAGCGCAGTCGTGAGGAACCCGAGGAAGAACTCGTCGATCGGGATCGCCCGCTCGCCGTCCGGCCCCTGCACGACGACCTCCGCACCGAGCGCAAGGACGCCGGCCGGATAGTCGCCGGCCGCATCGGCGTGGGCGAGTGTGCCCCCGAAGGTGCCACGATGCCGGACTTGCTGATCGCCGACGACATGGGCGATCGCCGGGAGCAACGGGAGATGCTCGGCGAGCGTGGCATCGGTCTCGATGTCGTGGTGCGTCGTAAGGGCACCGATCTCAGCCGCCTCACCAACGAGGGAGACGCCACGCAACTCGGTCAGGCCCGTGATGTCGATGATCGTGCCCGGCGAGGCGAGGCGCAGCTTCATGACTGGCAGAAGGCTCTGACCTCCGGCCAGCAACTTGCCGTCGTCCTCGTGCTCGGCGAGGGCGCTCACCGCATCCTCGACCGACGTGGCGCGGTGGTAGGCGAAGGGATAGGGATGCACGGCTGGAACCTCCGGATGCGTGCGAGACGGACGAGGAACGAGGATGTGCGAATTCCGAACGCCCGGCTCAGTCGCCGGTGGGAAGCGGCTGGGGCGTATCGCCGCGCTTGATACGCTCGGATGCAGAGAGCACGGATTTCACGATGCTCTGGTATCCGGTGCAGCGGCAGATGTTACCTTCCAGCGCATGCCGGATCTCGGCCTCGGTCGGCTCCGGATTGTCCTTCAGCAGCGACAGCGACGACAGGATCATCCCCGGCGTGCAGTAGCCACATTGCAGGCCATGCTCTTCCCAGAACGCCTGCTGGATTGGATGGAGCGTTCCGCGCGGGGCCACGCCCTCGATCGTCGTGACCTCATGACCTTCCGCCTGCACGGCCAGCACCATGCAGCTCTTCACCGCCTCGCCGTCCAGCAGCACGGTGCAGGCGCCGCACTGCCCGGTCTCACAACCGGTATGCGTGCCGGTGAGGTTCAACTGCTCGCGAAGCATGTGGACGAGCAAGGTACGTGGCTCGACCGAAGCCGTTCGGCGCTGGCCATTGACGGTCGTGGATACATCCACCTTGGGAATTGTTGTATCGGTCATCGGGATGGGTCCTTCCGTCGGATCGGGAGACAGTGTGGGAGTACGGCCACCCTCGCGGCGGACCGGCATAGGGCCAGCCCCCGCGAACGATGCACCGCGCGACACGCGACCGGCGTTATGACACGGCCACGCATCACGTGCGCGCCACCGGTAGCACACGTCAAACGGCCGCAGTGCCGGCGGCCTCGGCGGCGAAGCGGTCGTTCAGCTCGCCGAAGAACTTGTTGACGATGGTCTTCGCCGCCGGCTGGATGACGCGCCCGCCGATGCGGGCAAGCACGCCGCGGACATTGGCACCGCCAACCCAGGTCAGGTGCGTGCCACCGTCGTCGGTCGGGGCGAGCGTGATCTTGCCCTCGCCTCCGATCTGGCCCTGCGGCCCCTTGCCTTCCACCAGCATGGTGAAGCTGCTCGGCTCCTGCTTGTCGCTGATCTTGACGTGCCCGCCGTAGCGGCCCTTGATCATGCCGATGCCGATCGTCATCACCGCGTCGTATTCATCCGGGCCGACCTCGGTCAGGCTCTCGCAGCCAGGTAGGCAGGCCTTCAGGACCTCCGGATCAAGCATCGCCCGGTAGACGGCCTCCGGTGAGGCGGACAGCGTGTAGTCACCACTCAATTGCATGAAACCAGATCCTCCATACGATACAGGAGATATCCTGCGTGGCGTGTCCACAGGGTATCCAGTGCGGATCGTTCCCTGGATGGTCGCACAAACCGCGCCCTATGCGAGCGATTCGCATCCGCGCGATTCGGGTAGTCAACGGTCGAATAGAAGCCTTCAGGAGGACGCTCCAAGGCCGACCTCCTCCAGGATGGCCGCGATGCGAGCAGTCTCCTCCCCGGTGAGGGGAGACATCGGCGCGGTGGGATCGGCATTGGTGATGACGTGCCGCAGCTTCAACGCGGCCTTGAAGCTGCCCCATGCCGCCGCCGACCAGCCGATTTCCGGGCGTTGCGCCACCGAGGCGATCGAGAAGAGCCGGTAGAGCCGGTCCTGTTCCGCCCGGACGGCCGCCGCATCGCCCGCGACGAAGGCATCGTAGAGGCGAACGTAGCCGGCCGGATCGACATTCCCGAGGCCGGGAACGACCCCGGCGGCACCGAGCACCAGAGCGATATCGGCCATCAGCTCGGAACCAGTGAAGACGCGAAAATCAGGCAGGTCGGCATTGTCGAGCAGGACGCCCCGGAAGTTCGCCTCCTGCCCGCTGCTGTCCTTCACGCCGACGATCGCCCCGGCCTTCGCCAGCGTACGCAGGGTGCCGCGGTCGATCTTGGTCTGAACCGCGCCGGGAATGTCGTAGGCCATCACCGGGACGGAGACCGCATCGGCGACCAGCGAGAAGTGGCGGACGATCTCAGCGGCCGACGGCTTGATATAGAACGGCGCGAGGACCACATGCCCATCAATGCCAAGCGCCTCGTGCCGCCTCGCGCGGTCGATCACGCGGTTGGTGGTGAAGTCGATCGCGCCGGCGAGGACAGGCACCTTCCCCTTCGCCTTGCGGACGGCGGTCGCGACGACCGTCTCCTGCTGAGCGTCGGTCAGCCCGATCGACTCGCTGGTGGACCCGAGCATGAAGAGGCCGTGGACGCCGGAAGCAAGGTGGAAGTCCAGCAGGCGTTCGAGGTCGGGAACGGAGACCTCACCCTCGGCGGTCAGCGGTGTGGAAACCGGCGGGATGATGCCCTTGAGGTCGGCAGGGATCATGGT
Organism: Thermomicrobiales bacterium; assembly: GCA_049841275.1. Classification (GTDB taxonomy): domain Bacteria; phylum Chloroflexota; class Chloroflexia; order Thermomicrobiales; family UBA6265; genus JASGDN01. The sequence goes on along the minus strand of JASGDN010000047.1, from coordinate 98,120 downwards.
GGGAGCGCTCCTTTTGCGAGAAACGAGGCGAGAGACGTGAGTATCGAGAGTCCACGCAGAGGCGTTGCTGATCTCGCGTCGCCATTGCGGGCTTCCTGTCGATGATCCTGTGCAAAGAGCCTTGTATCGCAGAACATCCCAACGTGCAATCAGGCACAGCGCCCCACAATGGGTGCTCTACGAGCGACCGAGTTCCCCGAAACCCCCGTTGCTCTTTTCTCCCACCTCGTTTCTTCTCATTCCTCCACCTAGCCCTTGATGCCCGACATCCGGACGCCCTGGACGATGAAGCGCTGCAGGAAGATGAAGACGACCACCAGCGGCGCGGCCGCCACGACCGCCCCCATGAAGAGCGCCGGGAGGTTGATCGTCTGCGCGGTGAGGAACATCGAGAGCACCACCTGCACCGTCCGCGTTTCGGATGACTGGCCGATGATGGACGGCCACAGGAAAGCGTTCCAGCTGTTGATGAAGCTCAGCACGCCCAGCGCCGCCATGATGCCCATCGAGTTCGGCAACAGCAGCCGGAAGTAGACGCCGTAGTAGCTGAGGCCATCGAGCCGGCCTGCTTCCTCCAGGTCCTTCGGGAAGTCCAGGTAGAACTGGCGGAAGAGGAAGGTCGCGAACGCGCTGAACAGACCCGGCACGATCACGCCCCAGAGGGTGTTCACACCGCCAAGCTCGGAGATCACCACGTAGGACGGCACGAAGGTCACCGCTCCGGGGACCATCAGGGTCAGGAGAATCACCGAGAAGACGACGCTGGACCCACGGAAGGGGATGCGGGCAAGGGCGTAGCCAGCCATCGAGGCGAAGAGCGTCTGGAACACCAGATTACAGCCTGCCAGCAACGCGGAGTTGCGCAGGCCGAGCCCCATGTTGACTTCCTTCTCCTTGAACAGGTTGGTGAGGTTGGACCACTGCATCTCCTTCGGCCACCACACCCAGTCGAAGGAAGTGATCTCCGCCTGGGTAGCGAAGGCATTCCGGATCATGATGTAGAACGGCAGCAGGAAGAGCAGGGCCAGCGCGATCAGCACGATATATCGCAGCACCGAGACAACCCGCCCGAGGGCAAGCCCCTGGTTCGGCTTGGGGTGCTGGAGCGGTCCCCACCGGTCGTTGGTCGTGGTCGGTGCGCTCATGCCTTCCTCCCGAATCCGAAGAGCCGTCCCTGGATGAGGGTGATGGCGATGATGATGGCCGTGAGGATGAAGGCCCCTGCCGAACCGCGTCCGTAGTCCTGCTGGGAGAGCGCGACCTGATACAGATACACGAGCGGCGGCCGCGCGAGGCTGAGATTCGCGTTTGTTCCGGCGGCGCTGAGGATATTGACGAACTCATCGTAGGCCTGGAAGGCAGCGATGAAGTTCAGGAGCAATACGGCGATGGACGTGTTGCGCAATAGCGGGAAGGTGATCGTCCAGAACGTCGTCCAACCCGGTTTGCCGCCATCGACATAGGCCGCCTCGTAGAGCGACTGGTCGATCTCCTGCAATCCTGCGAGGAAGACAATCATGTAGAAGCCGACCTGGAGCCAGATACGCACCGAGACGAGCACCAGCCAGTAGTAGGGCGGGCTCGTCTCGCCGATCCAGGCGATGACCTGGTTGCTGCCCGTCCAGTAGATGACCATATTGGCAAAGCCGGACGGCACGCCGGAGAAGATACCCATCTTCCAGATGACAGAGGCGACCACATACGAAATCGCGGTCGGGATGAAGAAGACGCTCCGGAAGAACGCCTTGCCGAATCCGACCGAATTCACCAGCATCGCAATGAAGAGGGAGAAGAAGAAGGTGATCGGGACGATGAAGATCGCGAAGATGAGAATGGTGCGGAGCGCCCGCCGGAATTGCGGATCGCTGAGCACAGTCCGGTAGTTATCCAGCCCGACCCAGTTGCCGATGCTGATGGTATTGCGCGCCTCGGAGAAGCTGATCAGCAGTCCCCAGACGATCGGCAGAAAGGTGAACACGGCCAAGCCGATCACCATCGGCGCGACAAAGACGCAGAAGGCGATCGTCGCCTCCCAGCGCGTCTGCTTCCACCACGGGACGGAGACTTCCCGGATGGTTCCCGGCACATCGACTGCTGCCATGCGTCACCCCGCCATGCGATCCGGAGGAGGTTTCCTCCGGATCGCACCTTGCCGAATGGCTCGAACGTCATCACCGGCGGTATCGCGGAACGGCCACCGATCGTGACGAAAATCGGGAACTAGCTCCCCAGCAGACGATCGAGTTCGGCTTGGCAGGTCTTGGCGGCCGCATCGAGTTCCGTCTTCGGGTCGGCGCCATTCTGGATCACATTGGTCAACGCCTGCGTGTAGGCAGTCCCCATCGCGCCGTCCCAGAGCGGAGGCGTGATGCGGCCATAGCTGTTCAGGTTCTCGACGAACTTCGCCGCCGGGCCAGTCTTCAACTGCTCGGCCGATGCGGCAGCACTCATCCGCGGGGGAACGTGGAAGCCGTAGGAGAGCGCCCAGTCCTTCTGGATGTCGGTGCTGTCGATCCAGAGGAACTTGACGAGCGCCTTGGCGGCATCGGCATTCTTGGTCTTGCCGTTGACGCATTCACCCCAGCCGCCCCAGAACGTGGACGCCTTGCCGTTGGCATCGGTCGCCGGCCAGGGGAAGATGTCGACATCGTCACCGAGCGCCTTCTGGATGGCTGGCAACGCCCACATGCCGGTCCACTGGACGGCGGCAAGGCCCTGAATGAAGGCGGAGGGATCCCAGTAGTCGGTCGGAGATCCGATGAGGAGCGCACCGGAGTCGTTCAACTCCTTGAGCTTCGCAAATCCTGCCGCCACCCCATCGGTATTGAAGGCTACCTTCTTACCCGATTCATCGAAATAGTCGGCCCCGCCGGACCACATCAGTAGGCCAAGCGCGGCGCCGATTCCGCCATCATTGCCGAGGAACATGCCCTTCACCCGGCCATCGTTGAGCGTCTTGGCGATGTTCAGCACATCGTCCAGCGTCTTGGCCGGCTCGAGCCCCTTGTCCTTGAAGACACTCGGCTTGTAGTAGAACCCGCCGGTATCGTCGATCATCTTCACCCAATAGAGCTTGCCATCGATGGTCGCGGCCTCGAGGCTGATCGGGTTGAAGTCCTTCTTCACCGCATCGGTGTAGAGGTCGTCCAGCGCCATCACCTGGCCCTGCTTGACCTGATCGAGCGAAACGCCGTTGACCTCGAAGACATCCGGACCGTTATCCGTGAGCAATGCCGGATTGAGGGCGTCGGCATACGTTCCGGTCTGCCAGTTGACCTCGACCTCGACATTCTTGCCGGCGTCGGACTGCATGAACTGCTGGGCGTACTTCATGACCGCGTCCTGGGTACCCTCCTCGCCGTACTGGTGGTACCACTGGACCAGCTTGACCTTGTCCTGTGCGTAGATGTGCTGCGGAACTGGGCCGACGCCCGCGTAGGCGATGCCCGCGCCGGTCACCAAGGCGGTCTTGATGAGCTGGCGACGGCTGGCCCGGAACGTGATGAACGGCTTCGAAGCGGCATCCGGCGAACCTGCGTTCCTGTCCACGAACGAATCCTCCTGACCGCCTGCGTCGGCGATCGCGTATACGAGAAACCTCCGGGAGTCCCATTCAGTTGTGACGACGCAGGTACTGTAGGCCTGCTCCGGAGGAATGTCAATGCATGGGACGCCTACACGGCAGACGTCATATGTCCACGGGTGGCAGGGCGAGAATCGTTCAAAATGCACAAGAATTGCCCGTCGCGTCGCACGAACACATCCCGACAGACATTGCCCAGGTATTTCGATGTCCCGTATACTCGCAGGTGGTACGAAATGACGCGCCATCCTGGTGATTGCCACGGCGATCCAGGATAGCGACCCCGGCGCAAGCCCCTGCACGATCATTTCCCATGGGTCCCGCGGGCATTCGGTCGATTCGATCGAGCGTCCGGCCATTCCGCGCGTACGAGCGCGGTTGCCGTTATCAAGGAGAACCGGTTTCCATGTCCACCCACGGTACCGATGCCTCGCAGACCGAGATCCTGCGTTCCCTCACCCGCGACATCGTGCAGGGCCGCCTCAGCCGCCGCGAGGCCATGCTGCGCGGCGCCGCACTCGGCCTTGGCGCGTCGGCTCTGATGGCGCTCAACGGCGGCCTCGCCTTCGCCCAGGCGACACCCGAAGCATCGCCGGCGGCGTCCCCTGCTGCATCCCCCGTCGCCATCGAGGCGGCGCCGACTGCCGACCCGAACGCGAAGACCGGCGGCACCCTCAAGGTCGGGCTCCAGGCCGATCCCGCCGAGCTGGACCCGCACAAGACCTCGCTCACGGCGGCATGGCATGTGATCGAGCACATCTACGATGGCCTCGTCTCCGTCAGCCCAACGCTGACGCCGGTCCCGGCCCTGGCCGAGAGCTGGGAGATCTCCGAGGACGGCAAGACCTACACGTTCAAGCTGCGCTCCGGCGTGAAGTTCCACAACGGCCGCGAGATGACGGCCGACGACGTCAAGTACAGCTTCGAGCGCATCACCAACCCGGACACCGCCTCCCCGGCGGCATCCGATTTCGAGGTCATCGCCTCGGTCGAGTCGGCGGATGCCACCACCTCGGTGATCACCCTCAAGAACGCCGATGCCTCCTTCATGGCGAAGCTGATGGGCAATGCGGCGAAGGTCATCCCGCAGGAAGAGGTCGAGAAGAACGGTGACCTCCAGAATACGGCGGTCGGCACCGGCCCCTTCAAGTTCGTGGAATATGTCCCGAACAGTTCCTTCAAAGTCGAGAAGAACACGGACTTCTGGATTCCGGGCCTGCCGTACCTGGATGGCATCGAGTTCACCATCGCCCCGCAGGAGACATCCCGTACGGCGGCCCTCGTGTCGAACACGGTCGACTTCATCGAGTATGCCCCCGTCCAGGACATGGACACTTTCAAGAACGACAGCAACCTGACCGTGACCGGCGACGCGAACACCAACATCCGCTACATGGCGATCAATGTCTCGCGCGAGCCATACAACAAGCCGGAAGTTCGCCAGGCGATCGCCAAGGTGATCGACCGCGGCCCGATCATCGATTCCTCGGTCTTCGGCTTCGGTGCCCCGATGCAGACAATCTTCCCGGAGAGCTACTGGGCGGGCATGAAGCAGGACATCCCGGCGCCGGACGTCGACGGGGCCAAGGCGCTGCTGGAGCAGGCAGGCGTATCCGGCCTCAAGCCGATCATCACCTCCTGGGCGCAATACGCGTTCCTCTCGAATGCCGCCGTCGTGATTCAGGAACAACTGAAGCAGATCGGCATCGAGGCGGAGCTGAACCTGCAGGAGAACGCCACCTACATCGCTGACTATTTCGCCGGCAACTTCGATCTTTCGGTCACCGGCACCAGCGCCTACATCGACCCGAACGATGTGCTGTACGGCAACTTCATAACCGACGGCGACAGCAACGGCATCAAGTATTCCAATGCCGAAGTCGATTCGTTGCTGGATCAGGGTCTCGCCGAGACCGACCAGGCGAAGCGCACCGCGATCTACCAGCAGGTCCAGACGATCCTCGTCGAAGACCTGCCGTGGGTAAATCTCTTCATCGCCAACCAGTACGAGGCGATGCGCACGTATGTGAAGGGCTACATCCACCTCGCCACGGGTAGCAACGCCTCCTTCCGCGAGGTCTGGCTCGACCAGTAGGTTCCAGCGGCCACTGGCTTCGGTCAGTGGCCAGCAGGGCATCGGACGAGGGAGGGCCCCGGGCAGTGGCCCCGGTGCCCTCCCTCGTCCGGCGGTCGCGTTACGATGGAGTCCTGCATATCGGCGCGACCTTTTCCAAGGGTCCCAATTCCGGAAGGCAGCATGTTCATGCCACGCACGCAGCACGATTCCGTTTCACCACCCGACACGCAAGCCACGCGACCGGCGGTCAGCCGACGCGACCTCGTCATCGCGAGCGCCGGCGTCGCCATCGCCCCGGTCCTGATCGGCATGATCCCCGCCGGGGTTGCCGCCCAGGATGCGACGCCGGAAGCCTCGCCAGCAGCATCGCCGGTCTCCGGCGGGCGCCTGCGCTTCGCGGTGCAGGGCGATCCCTCCGAACTCGATCCCGCCCTGACGAATCTCGCGGCGGCCGGGCTGGTGATCGACCTGATGTACGACGGGCTGACCCACGAAGGACCTGACCTGACCATCCGGTCGGCGCTGGCGGAATCGTGGACGATCTCGGATGACCAGCTCAACTATACCTTCGCGCTGCGGTCCGGCGTGACCTTCCACAACGGACGCCCGTTCGTCGCCGCCGATGTCGCCTACTCGTTCCAGCGGATCCAGAATCCAGACACCGCGTCCCCCTGGGCAACGTCGCTGGCCGGTGTCACGAAGATCGAGACACCGGACGACCGGACGGTCGTGCTGACGCTGAAAACGCCGGACGCCTCGTTCCTCGCGCGCCTCGCCGGGCGCGGCCTCGTCATCGTGCCGCAGGAGGAGGTCGAGAAGGCCGGCGACCTGCAGAACACGGCGGTCGGCACCGGCGCGTTCACCTTCGTCGAGTACGTGCCCGGTTCCACGATAACCCTGGATAAGAACCCGAACTATTGGGACCCGGGCAAGCCCTATGTCGATGGCATCGACATCGTGATCGCCTCCGACGACACCCAGCGGGTTGCGGCGCTGATCTCGGACACCGTCGACCTGGCCGAGCAGGTGGGCCAGAAGGACATCACCCTGATCGAGCAGGAAAACGATCTCCGCGTGGATGGCGGCGCGACGACGAACCTGCGCTGGCTGGTCTTCAACCTCCGCCGGCAGCCGTTCGATTCGCTGGAGTTCCGGCAGGCCGTCTTCAAGGCGATCGACCGCCAGCCGATCATCGATACGGCGGTCTTCGGCTACGGACAGCCGCTGGTGGGCCTCTATCCCCCCGAGTTCTGGGCCGGATACCACGGCGAGATTCCGGCCACCGACCTCGATGGCGCGAAGGACCTGCTGGCAAAGGTGACCTTGCCAGACGGATTCCGCCCGAAGATCCTCACCTGGTCGCAGTACAAGTTCCTCTCGGATACATCTGTCGTCGTGCAGGAGCAATTGAAGCAGCTCGGCATCGAGACCGAGATCGATCCGCAGGAGAACGCGATCTACCTGGAACAGTACTTCGGCGGCGAGTTCGACATCGCAATCATGGGCGCGGCCGGATACGTCGACCCGAACGACTGGCCGGAGCAGAGCCTCAAGTCCGACTCCGTGAACAACGCGGCCGGGTACAGCAATCCCGAGTTCGACCAACTGGTGGAGGAAGGGCTCGCCACCACCGACCAAGCGAAGCGGGCCCCGATCTACCAGAAACTGCAGGAGGTACTGATCGCGGATTCGCCGTGGATCAACCTCTACACATCGGAATCTTTCGTCGGCCTCCGGAACTCGGTCCAGGGGTTCACGCGATACATCTCCGGCAGCTTCATCTCGCTGCGTGAGACGTGGATCGCGTCGTAGGCCGCATCGCTCCCCGGTGAGGTCCGCCGGGGTCTTCGCCCTCGCCCGTCGTCTCGCGCCCCACCGCCGGGGAGTCAGGAACGTCGCGTATGCTCAAGTTCATCATCCAACGGGTCCTCCTGCTCTTCCCGGTGCTGCTGGGCGTGTCCCTGGTGACGTTCATCATCGTGCGCTCCATTCCTGGCGACCCGGTGGACGTGCTGCTCGGCGCGGACCGCCACACCACGGCGGAGCAGCGCGCGGCGATCGCGAAATCCTACGGACTCGACCAGCCAATGCCGGTGCAATATGTCAAATGGCTCGGCCACGTCGTCACCGGCGACCTTGGCAAGTCGCTCCGCACCAAGCGACCGCTCACCCAGGAATTGCGCCTGCGCCTGCCGGTGACGGTGGAATTGACGTTGCTGGCCGGAATCGTGGGAGCGACGCCGGCCCTGATCTTCGGCGTGCTGGCGGCGCTGAAACGCAACTCGAAGTTCGACTGGCTGGCGACCGTGGGCTCGCTGGTGGGCATCTCGATGCCCAACTTCCTGCTTGCCACAGTGTTGGTGCTGATCTTCTCGTTCAAGCTGAAATGGCTGCCTCCAGTCGGCTATACGCCGTTTGCCAACAATCCGGTGCAGAACCTGAAGACGATGATCATGCCCGCCATCAGCCTGGGGCTGCCACTGGCCGCGATCCTGATGCGCTATACGCGCTCCTCCGTGCTGGAAGTCCTGAACCAGGAGTATGTCCGCGTCGCGCGGGCCAAGGGGCTGAGCCAGAAGCGCGTGGTGATGCGACATGTCCTGCCCAACGCGGGTATCCCGATCCTCACCATCGCCGGCATCCAGCTCGCTGCGCTGCTCGGCGGCACGGTCATCATCGAGCAGATCTTCGGCCTGCCGGGCGTGGGCCGCTACATCTACGAAGCGATCGCCAACCGCGACTATCCGGTCGTCCAGAGTGTGACCCTGGTGATGGCGACCATCTTCGTGCTCGTCAGCGTGCTGGTGGATGTGCTCTATGCCGTCCTCGATCCGCGGCTCCGTACCCGGTGACGCCGGCATCCGCGCAGTTCCCGACCCGGCCCTCCGTCCCAGGCGACAGGCAGAACGACCGATGAGTGACGCAACAACGACATCCTCCCAAATGCACCCCGTCTCCGAGTCTCGGTCCGGCGGGGGTGAAAGCGGCCAGACCGGCAAGCCCTCGTCTCCGCTCAGTGCGGCGGCAGCGGCAGCCTCGATGCCGAAGCGGCGCAATCTCTGGCAGGTGCTGCGCCGCCAGAAACTGGCGATGACCGGCATGTGCATCGTCGGATTCTTCCTGATCGTGGCAATTGTCGGCCCGTTCCTCGCGCCGCACGGGGCAACGGAGCAGTTCTCCGCCTTCCGGCTGAAGCCGCCGTCCCGTGAGTTCCCGTTCGGCAACGACGAATTCGGACGCGATGTGCTCTCTCGCCTGATCTACGGCGCACGCATCTCGTTCCAGGTGGGCATCGTCTCGGTCGGCATCTCGGCTACCATCGGGATCATCCTCGGTCTGGTCGCGGGATACTTCCGGGGATGGCTGGACAACATCCTCATGCTGTTCATGGATGTCCTCTACGCCTTCCCGACGATCCTGCTGGCGATCGCGATCATGACGGCGTTGGGAAGCTCGCTGATGAACGTGATGATTGCCATCGGTATCGTGAACGTGCCGTCCTTCATGCGCGTGGTTCGCGGCGCAGTCCTCTCCGTCCGCAACCAGACGTATGTGGAAGCGGCGAATTCGATCGGCGCCTCGACCGGACGCATCCTGACGCTCCACATCTTCCCCAACATCACGGCGCCATTGATCGTGCATATCTCGCTGAACTTCGCCTTCGCGGTCCTGTCGGAAGCCTCGCTGGCCTACCTCGGCCTGGGCAACAAGCCGCCTTCCCCGTCGTGGGGTTCGATGATCTCCAGTTCGTACCAGTTCCTGCAACTCGCGCCCTGGGCAGCGCTCTTCCCCGGCGCGGCGCTGGCGCTGACGGTGCTCGGCTTCAACCTCCTCGGCGATGGCCTGCGCGATGCCCTCGACCCACGGCTCCGCAGCGAGGCCTGACCCCAGGCCACAATCGATGACCGACAGACGAATGCATCGCTGGTTCGGGTTCCTGCCGATCGGCATCATCGCCTATCAGCTGGTGGTCGCACCGATGCGACATTTCTCGGCACTGGCGGGAGGCATCGCGCTGGCAATCCTCATGGTGCCGACCATCGTCCGCACGACCGAGGAAATCCTGCTGCTGGTACCACGCCAGTACACGGAAGCGGTATTGGCCTTGGGCGCGCCGCGATGGCGGACGATCGTAGGCATCGTCTACCCGGCGTCCTTGAGCGGCATGACAACGGGGGTGATGCTCGCCATCGCCCGGGCAGCCGGCGAAACAGCGCCACTCCTCTTCACGGCATTCGGCAACACGTACTGGAACTTCATGCAGCCGACCGCCGCGCTGCCGTTGCAGATCTACCAGTACGCGATTTCACCCTACGACGACTGGCACCGGCAGGCGTGGGCAGCAGCCCTGGTCCTGGTCGGGCTGATCCTGATCCTGAGCGCAGTCGCCCGGTACGCCCGCGATCGCCGGAAGGTGTAGCCACCCGTCGCCTGATGCAGGGCATGAGCGTGACGGACCACAAGCTCGACCATGCCGCACCCCGCGAACGTGATGTTGTTCGCGGACGGCGGGCTTCAGGAGCGATCCATTCCCGACGCATCGGCAAGGCGAACGAGCGCATGCCGCAGGCTCACGGCATCCGTTGCCGAGAGGGCCGAGCGGAGGAACTCGTCCTCCACAACCCTGATGCGCTTCTTGACGCCCTCGTAGAGAAGCTCCCCGGCGGGGGTCAGCCGGACCGTGCGCTGACGGTGATCGTCCGATCGCTCGCGAACGACAAGACCGCGAGCGGCGAGATCGTCCAGGTGCTTCCCTAGCCGGGTGGGGTCGCGACGTGTCCGGCGCGACAGCTCGATCTGGGACACCACCGCCTGGGACGCCAACTCGGTCACGATCGCATACTCCCACATCGACAGCCCCACCTCTCGCAGAATCGGCTCTTCGAGCGCCATCAGATGCGGCAAGACGCGCGCAATCAGTGCCCCCAGGTCCGGCTCGTTCGCCATCCCGCCTCGGCCCCCCATAGACATCTTCTCCATAATCATCTACCATGGTAGAGTATCGAGTGTGTCCGAGGACAACTCGATCGGTGACCGCCCCAAGCGCCCGGCGTTCCAGGACACCGCCGGTGTGGCCGGGTGACAAACGCAACGATACTGAAAGCGAGGATACGTCGTGGACGTTTCCACTCTGCATACGCTTACCGAAGATCTCGCGGCATTCCTGTCCGAGGTGACTGCCGGAGACCTCCGGCAGCCGACGTCATTCGGCGCGAAGGATCTGGGCGACCTGTACCTCGATCTCATCGGCCAGCATGTCAGCCTTGCCTCCGCGATTACCGGCAAGCCCATTCCGCGCGGCCAGTGGCCCGATCCGCTGGACCGGGCCGCCCTCGACACCCCACAGGACTACGACTACGGCAGCGGATTCGAGACCGGCTATCGAGCGACGGCGCGCCTCATGGAGCACGCATTCGCCTCCACACCCAACCCCGGCCTGCCCGTTCGCGTCGATGGGCTGCCGGAAGACATCGACCTTGCGCCCCTGTACGAGCTGCAGATCAGCAGGACGATCGTCCAGACCTGGGATATCGCCCGTATGCTTGGGCTCCCATACCAGCCGGCCACAGAGGTCGCGCGACGGGCGCTGCGATTCATGGCCATGAGCCAACCATCATCCCCCATGCCGGCCGGTGGTGCTGGAGCCTACCCAGGAACCGGCGATGACGAAGACATTTTCGCTGGCGTTCTTGCCCTGTCCGGGCGAACCGCACTGGGCTGAACCCAAGCATCCGGACGAAGTACGTCCAACGCCATTGTCCGCTGTCACCGGATGGCAAGCATCAGGAAGAGGAAGAGGCCGAAGACGACGCGATAGGCCACGAACACCACCGTATTCTGCCGCTGCAGGAACTTCAGCAACACCCAGATCGTCGCAAACCCGACGATGGCGGCCGTCACCGCACCCACGACGAAAAGCACGACCTCATGCTGGGTCATTCCTTCGTCCGCCGCATCGAGGATGGCCTTCACCCCGGCGCCGAGGATCAGCGGCATACCGGCGAGAAAGGAGAAGCGCGCCGCGTCGGCCCGCTTGATCCCCCGGAACAGGCCAGCGGTGAGCGTCGAGCCGGAACGGGATGTTCCGGGAATCACGGCCAGCGCCTGCGCGCAGCCGATGATGAGGGCGTCGACCCAACCGATGCTCGCAAGCGGGCGGACGTGCTTCGCTACACGCTCCGCAAGACCGAGGATGAGGCCAACCACGATCATCATGGTGGCGATCATGACAATCGCCTTCCGGGAATTGTCGTCGGTGTGGAAATACTCGTTGATCTTGCTCTCCAGCAGGAGGCCGGCGATGAGCCCTGGGATCGTCGCGATCACCAGCAACCAGCCGAGTTTGCCATCCATCTCCCGGTCGCTCAGCTCATCGCCCGGCGCAGTCAGCAAACGGACGGGTTGGGAGAGCGCCAGCGGGATCGCCGCGACCATGCGAAGGATCTCGGCGCGGAAGTAGATGACCACCGCAACGAGCGTCCCGAGATGCAGCGCCGCATCGAACGAGAGGCTGGACGTTTCCCACTCGAAGAGCCAGGGAAAGATGATGAGGTGCGCCGACGACGAGATCGGCAAGAACTCGGTCAAGCCCTGCACGATGCCCAGCACGATCGCCTGCCAGATAGCCATGAACTTCCCCGTCTCCCCGTTCGCGTCGGTGATAGAACATTGAGCCGGAAGACCGGCCAGGCGCGCGCCCCGACACCCGCATCACGATGCCGAAGACCCGTGGTGGCGACGTGGCGATTCTGTTGCGGTTCTGTGGAGATGGCCCCACGCCTGTGACGCCATGCGCTACGAGGACGATGCAGCCTTCTGCGGTGCAACGGGCGCCGGCTCTGCAACCGCGCTTGCAGGCGCAAGACCGTCGCCTTCGGCGAGTTCCTGAATGTTGCGGAGCGACATCTGCCGGCGGAACCATTCGATCGCGCCCCAGATCGTGATCGGGAAGAAGAGCGCTGCATGCACGACGATGGCGTAGGCGAGCGCCTCCGCTTCCGGCACGCCCAATGCGCCATTCACAACCAGTTTCACCCCATACTCGAACTGCCCGATATAGCCCGGCGAGGACGGGATGAGGGTCGCCATGTTCGCGACACCGGTCGTCAGCAACGTCGCGGCGATGCCCATCGCGTCGCGCAACTGCACGCTGAATCCCCGTGCAACCGTCCAGTACATCGACGCTTCGAGCGACCAGGCGAGGACGGATGTGCCCGCAACCATCGCCAGATCGCGCCGCCGCTTCAGGACAGCCAGCCCACCAAGGAAGGATTCCGCGAGCTGCTCCACCTTGTCGGCGATCCGCGTCGGCAGCGGGCCAAGCACGATCTGCAACAGGCGATCGACCAGCGAGCCGCCAAGCGTGAGGATGAAGAGCCCGATGATGAGCACCGCAAAGACGACGAACGCGACGATGGCAAGATGCCGGAGCTCGCTGGTGAAGGAGACGAATGCCATGGCAGCCAGCATGAATCCGAGCATGGTGATGCCATCGAAGATACGCTCCACCGCGATGGTCGCCAGGGACGAGGTCATCGGCACCTTGCGCTGCTTCTGGAGCGTGTAGGCGCGGACGATCTCGCCGGTGCGCAGGGGCAGGACGTTGTTCGCCATGTAGCCGATGACCACGATCGGCAGCAATTCGCGAGGGCGGGCCTCCGTCACTGGCCGCAGGAGGATGCTCCAGCGGATGGCGCGCATCCAGACACCCGCGAAGTAGAGGACGAGCGCCGGAACGAGCCACCAGAGATTCGCGGACTTCAACGCATCACGAATCGCGCCGAAATCCTGCCCCCGGAAGGCGAAGTAGACGAAGATCGCACTGATTGCAATTCCAACCCAGGCACGCCAGGATCTCACGGGCTCATCCGATCGAGAGACACGCGAAGCGCCCGGGCGACGGGCACACCAAAACGCCGGGGAAGCAGGACCCCGGCATTCTCGTCCGCGCGAAAACGGTCATCGGTGGCGGAATGTGATCCGGCCACGAGTCAGGTCGTAGGGAGAGAGTTCCACGACGACGCGGTCGCCCGGAAGCACGCGAATATAGTTGCGCCGCATACGGCCGCCGAGATGCCCGAGCACCTGGTGCCCGTTCTCCAGCTCCACCGTGAACATCGCGTTCGGCAGGGCGTCGACGATCTTGCCCTCGACAGCGATCGCATCCGGATTGGTGCGTCGCGGCCCGCTGCTCTCGGTCGATGCGGGTGCATTCGTATTGTTGGGCGCGGGCGCGCTGCCCGGTCCGGTCTTGCGAGTCTGAGCCTTCTTTACCAAATTGCCATCCTTGTCATGCAACGATGCCCGCAGTCCGGGCGGACCATGAAAGTCGATCGGGATCGGGGAAAGCACGCGCGGCAGGGACTGTCGATTCGCAACCGGCTCCGGCTGATTCCCGCGAATGGCGGAGCGGTCGGTGGCTGCGTTACCCCATCTCATAGTTTAGCGCACGCATGCAACCCATCCATACCAGGATCCGTCGCAGGACAATCGCATGCCCAGCGGCCAACCCGTGTGGTTGGCCCCACGCGCGAACCAGGGCCTGAAGAATACCCGTTTCGACCCCGAGCCACCGCTCATCCGGGCGGCGGACACGTTCCGGACTTCCGGTAGTATGGACGCAGGCGCTTCCGCGGCGGACGATCCGCCGCCCTGACCGAGGATTGGCCCCATGCCCCCGACCGATCGCCCCTTTCCCGCATCGTCATCCGCACTCGCCAACCGCACCCGCGAAATCTGGGAGCTGAACGCACCCTTCTGGGACGAGCGGATGGGCGACGGCGACGACTTCCAGCGGGATCTCGTCGTGCCCGCCGTCGAAGGCCTGCTCGCCGTGCAGGAGGGCACGGCCATCCTCGATGTCGCGTGCGGCAACGGCGCGTTCGCCCGCCGCCTCGCCGACCAGGGCGCCGCGGTTGTGGCCTGCGACTTCGCGGAGACCTTCATCACGCTCGCCAGAGGCCGCGATTCCCGGCGGGACGGCGCGCGCAAGCATCCGATCGACTATCGCGTGGTGGATGCCACAGATGAACGCGCCCTGCTCGCGCTGGGAGAAGGCCGCTTCGACGCGATTCTGTGCAACATGGCCCTGATGGACATGATCGACATCGAGCCGCTCTTCTGGGCCGTGCCGCGCTTGCTGAAGGACAACGGCCGCTTCGTCTTCACGATCATGCACCCGGCGTTCAACCATCAGGCCGCGCATTTCATCGCCGAGGACCGCCGCAGCGACACCGGACGCGAGACCGAATACAGCCTGAAGCTGACGAACTACCTGCGCGTCCCGCCGACGCGCGGTGAGAGCATGAGCGGCCAGCCCGAGGCATCCTATACCTTCCACCGTCCGCTGAGCGAGATCCTGAACGCGGCCTTCAACGCCGGCCTGCTGATGGACGGCGTCGCCGAACCCGCGTTCCCCGACGGGTCCGGCTCCGCGAAGGCAGGAAGCTGGACGAACTATCCGACGATCCCGCCAATCCTTGCCGCGCGTTTCCGAAAGGCTTCCCGATGACCGTTTCTCCGTCCACCGTTCGCATCGAGCCGATCACGGCAGAGACGTTTCCGGCCTGGAGATCCTTGCGCTTGCGCGCGTTGAAAGAGCATCCCGATACCTTCGGCGCCAGCTGGGAATGGTATGCGGGACTCTCGGAAGCGGAGTCGCGGGACCATTTCGCCTCCCGCCAGGGACCGCGCAGCCAGGTGTGGGGAGCATTCGCGGAGGACGGCACGGTGCTGGGCATCGCCGGTCTGGCTTGCGAGACTGGCCCGAAGGAGATGCACCGCGCGTACATCTGGGGTGTCTACGTCGCGCCAGAGGCACGCGGGCTGCACATCGGCCAACGGCTGATCGCGGAGGCAATCGCCTTCGCACGAAGCATTGCGGGCGTCCTACAGATCCATCTCGCGGTCACGTCCCACAACGAGCCGGCCCGGCGCCTCTACGAGCGAATGGGATTCGTTACCTATGGACGGGAGCCGCGCGTGCTGATCGTGGACGGCGTCGGCTATGACGAGGACCTGATGGTCCTGATGCTCGACGCTGCCTGACGCGATCGCCGGCGCGGCAACGACGGCGGAATGCAGCTTGCTCCCGTCCGGTAGGATTGCCTGCAGGCCCAGGGATGATTTGTCCCCTCGCGCCAAACCAGTCGCACGTCAGGGAGTTGCCACTATCATGACCTCCACTCCTACCGGAACCGTCACGACCGTCTCTGCCGCGCGGCCAACACCAGACCAGTTCGCCAACGCGACCTGGAACGACATCGCGCCGTTCTACGACGCCCTCGCCGAGCACCCGCTCGCACCGGGGGACGCGGCCGCCATCGAAGCGTGGCTGGATGACTGGAACGCGCTCGATGTCGCGATCATGGAGGCGGCATCGCTGGCGAATGTCGCCTACTCCTGCGATACCGCCGATCCGGCGAAGGAAGCCGCCTACCTGCGCTTCACCGGCCAGATCGCCCCGCACCGAGAGGAGCAAGTCGTCCGTCTCGCCAACAAGCTGCTCGACACCGGCTACACGCGCGACGATCTTGCGACCACGCTTCGCCGCTTCCGCACCGACCGCGACCTCTTCCGCGAGGAGAGCATCCCGCTGGAGCAGGAGCTCTCGGCGCTGAACGCGCGATACAACAAGCTCACCGGCGGCATGACGGTCGAATGGGAGGGCGAGGAGATCCCGCTGCCACGCCTCAACCCGTTCCTGCTCGATCCGGATCGCGACGTGCGCGAACGCGCCTTCCGCCTCCAGTTCCAGCCCTACATCCAGCACCGCGACGAGCTGGCCGGCATCTTCGACGAGCAACTGGCGAAACGGCAGCAGGTCGCGCGGAACGCGGGATTCGAGAACTACGGGGATTACATCTTCCCGGCGAAGCACCGCTACGACTACACGCCGGACGATTGCTTCAGCTTCCACCGGGCCGTGGAGCAGACCTTCGTCCCAGCGATCGGGCGCCGCCTGGAGGCTCGCCGGCAGCAGATGGGGCTGGACGCGTTGCGTCCCTGGGATACGGGCGTCGATCCGCAGGGAAGGCCAGCCCTGCGCCCGTACGGCGACATCGAGGAGTTGAACGCAAAGACACAAGACATCTTCGCCAGGGTCGATCCGCTGCTCGGCGAGCAGTTCGGGATCATGCGGAGCGAGCACCTGCTCGACCTCGAAAGCCGCAAGGGCAAGCGTCCGGGCGGGTTCTGCACGAGCTTCCCCTATCGCAAGCGGCCGTTCATCTTCATGAACGCCGCCGGCACGGGCGGCGATGTGCGAACGCTCCTTCACGAGGCCGGACACGCCTTCCACAGCTTCGCCTCGTCGAACCTCCCATTCGTCTACCAGCGGATGTACGGCAGCGAGATGGCAGAGGTCGCCTCAATGTCGATGGAGCTGCTGGCCTCACCATACCTGCGCAAGGAAGACGGCGGTTACTACGATGCGGCCGAGTACAAGCGCGCCCGGATCGAGCATCTGGACGGCGTGCTGAGCATCTTCGCGTGGGTCGCGACCGTGGATGCGTTCCAGCAGTGGCTCTACACCGATCCCGCCGCGGCTGACCGCGACGCGCGCGACGCCAGGTGGCTGGAGACGTGGGCGCGCTTCGATCCGGGGGTGGATTGGGACAGCCTGACGCCAGAGCGGACCGCCCGCTGGCACAAGCAGCTGCACATCTTCCTCTATCCTTTCTACTACATCGAGTACGCCATCGCGCAGCTCGGCGCATTGCAGGTGTGGCGAAACGCGCTGGAGGATCAGGAGAAGGCCGTCGCCGACTACCGCGCCGCGCTCGCGCTGGGTGGCTCGCGGCCGCTGCCGGACCTCTTCGGACGGGCCGGCGCGCGCCTCATCTTCGATGCGGAGGGGATGGCCGAGCTGGTCGCCCTGATCGAAGGCCAGATCGCCGAACTGGAGGCACTCCCGCACGCGTGATCGCGGATGTGCCGCCTGCCCGGGACGAACCAGGCGGCACATGAGCGGTCCTTGCATAGCCGACGAACCGCGTCGAGGGACCAGCCGGCATAGACGGCGCGTTGCAGGCAACGTGATCCCGCCGGATCGTGCATGCCATCGTACAGCTGAGTCCGAAAGAGCAGTCATTGCCTGTAGAGGCGATCACGAGGATCGCCCAGCGTGTTGCCGGGAACCCCGGGCGACTACTGGCCGCCGCTGCGAGGATCGCCCCTACACGGAGTGACCCAGATGGGGTGGCAATCCCTTTCGGACTCTGCCGTAACGAATGGTCCGCTTCGCTCGGGATGACAGCGGCGGTGCTCACGTACTGATGGCGCTTTGCAAGGTGCAATCCAGAATGATCGCCAAATGTGCGCCGGCGGCATGTAGGGACAAGATCGCCCTCTCGTAGCAACGCCAACGGACGCTACGTTACGTCATCGGCACCACGAGCAGGTCGACGGCGGACGGGCGTCCATCCGAGCCGACCACCTCGTCGGAGATGGCGATCGCCGAGAACCAGCCGTCCGCCCCATCGACCGTCATGCGGTACCAGACGTTGTAGGCTCCCGCGCTCGTGCCGACGCCATCCGGGGATGCCGTGAAGACGTCCGACACGATGAAGGTCATACCCTCGGCCAATTCGATCGTGGCGAATGCCGGTGCCACGGACTCCGGGGCGGACCGCAGCCGGGCGGTCCTGCCCACGCCAGACTCGCTGACGACCACCTCGAATGGATCACCCCCCTTGCGCCAGGCGGTCATCTCCTCCAGCGGATTCAGCCATCCCAACTCGGACGGATGCTCCGGCGCATCCATCGGCCAATACCCAGGGCCAGGCGCACACTGATAGCCACAATGGACGCCATAGCTGGGATTGTCGCCATTGATCTCGTCGCGGAAGAGGAAGGTGCGAATCTCGAAGTGCAGGTGGCTGGGCGACCCGCCCTCGTCGGTGCGGCGGAGAACCGTGCCGATCACCTGACCCGCTTCAACGACATCGGTCTCCTGCACATTCAATGCGTAGTCCAGATGCCCGTACATCGAATACAGATAGGGTTTGTGCTGCACGATCACCACAGGACCGGGATAGTCGTACCCCGCGAAGACCACGACGCCCGGTGCGACGGCGAGCACCTCCGCGCCGGCGGTGTCGCCGTCATCGATCGCGTACCAGTTCTCGCCCGTATGCCACCAGCCGGGCGAGAAGGCGACGTTCTCCGTCGCATAGCCATGCTTGATGAGGAAGCCATCGCCCGCACGTTCGCCCGGCCAGCGAGTGGGGAGCGACTGCGCCACGATCTCCTGTTGTCCGGCCTGCGCGGCCTGCGACATCCGGATGGGGTGCGCGATCGCCATCCTTCCGGCGACACTCGCCAGGGCGAACGCTCCGGCGCCATCTGCACCGGCCCGCAGGAGCGCCCGCTTGGTCCACGGGGTGTTCTTCAGTCGCGGCATCGAAGTCTCCTCTGTGGTTGAACGGGCGATCAGGTCTCCCCGGCAGATACGATATCGACCGATGTCGGCAGGAGCAGCACGTCGATGCCGGACGGACGCCCATCCGAGCCGGTATCGCGGTCGGAGATGGCGATCGCCGAGACCCAACCGCTCGCAGCACCCAAGGTGACTTCGTACCAGAGGGCGTAGGCATCCGCGCTGGTGCCAATGGACTCCGGGTCGTTGACCTGGACGCCCGTCACCTCGAACGTCTGCCCAGCTTCGAGGACAAGGGTGTTCGTCACCTCACCACCAGGTACAGCGAAGACATCGGCCATGCGGCCGGCTCCCGACTGCGACACCGTTACCGTGAATGGGTCGCTGCTGGCACGCCAGCTCGCCATTTCCTCCAGCGGGTTCAACCACCCGAGCGCCGAAGGATGTTCGGGCGCATCCTGTGGCCAGTACCCGGGACCGGGTGCGCACTGGTAGCCGCATGACACGTCGTAGCGCGGAGCATCGCCGTTGATCTCGGTCGAGAAGAGGAACGTCCGGATCTCGAAATGGAGGTGACTCGGCGCGACGCCATCCGTCCGCGTGAGGACGGTGCCAAGCGTCTGACCGGCCTCGACCACATCCGTTTCCGCGACACCCACCGCCTCATCGAGGTGCCCATACATCGAATAGAGATAGGGCAGGTGCTGGACGATCACGACCCGGCCCGGATAGTCCGAGCCGACGAAGACCACCATCCCCGGCGCCACCGCAACCACCTCGGCCCCACCCGTTTCCCCATCGTCCAGCGCGTACCAGTCCTCGCCGGTATGCCACCAGCCAGGGTTGTACCAGGTGTTCTCGGTCGCGTATCCGTGACGGATGTGGAAGCCATCACCCGACCGCCCGAACTGCCAGCGGATCGGCAGCGATTGCGCCGCAATCGACTCGAATTCCCCGTGCAACGCGGGCACGGCACCCGCGAAGCGGTTTCTGCCGCCGAGCGCGCATGTCCCGATCGCAGCAGCACCTGCCCCAAGCAACGCACGCCGCGTAAGATGAGAAGCCGGATACGAAGGCCGAGATAGGCGCATGGGTATCATCCTCCGGTTCAGGGGACAGCATGGCGAGCGGAATCCGGGTGTGCGAAGTTATGTCTCCAGCATACCGGAGAGGACCAATGAGGTGAAGACGTGCCGGATTGTCAGCATCCGGTCAGCGTTGCAACCGTTTTCGGACCGACACCCTGCGGCTACGCTCAGGGCAGGCTTCCTGGCCGGTCCCTACAAACGACCGGGGATTTCGGCAGGCTCTCACAGCCTCAGCCCCATATGAACATACCCTTTTCAACCACCCGCTCAGATCGACGCTACATGTGCTTGTGCGCACACACGTTCACCGGTATACTCAAGCCAGCAGCAACGAGTGTATGGAGATGCACATGTTCGATACCACGTCTCAGCCCGAATCCGACGAACGACCGGCCAGCCGGACGGACACCCTCGGCCCCGAACTGTTCGACGACGACTGCGATTGCGTCCACCCCGCCGCCGTGATGGAGGCCCGCCGTGCGATCGGCGATGCACCGCCGGCAGAGACCATGGCCGACCTCTTCGCCATCCTCGGCGATCCGACCCGGATGCGCGTCCTCACCGCCCTCGCCTCGGGCGAACTCTGCGTGAGCGACCTCGCTGCGGCGACCGGCGTCAACCGCACCACGATCTCCCACCAGCTTCGCGTCCTCCGCGCCCACCGTATGGTGCGGCGACGGCGCGACGGCAAGGTCGTCTATTACGCCCTCGACGACGATCACGTCGCGGCGCTGCTCGGCATGGCGGCCGCCCACGCGAACGAAGCCGCTTCGGACAAGGCCGCGGAGAGGAGAAGCGCATGAGAGCAACCGCCATTCCGGCAGCCTCTCAGAAGTCGCCAGCATCCGATACGCTCGTCTTCGACGTCACCGGCATGGACTGCGGCGATTGCGCCCGCAGCGTCGAACGCATCGTCGGCCAGCTGCCGGGCATCGCACAGGCGAATGTCTCCTTCGGCGCCGGCACGCTGACCGTCGAACCGGTCGCCACCGATGGCGGTGAGGACCTCGTGCGCGCGATCGGTGGCGCAGTCGACCGCGCCGGATACGCCGCCATCCTGCGTAGCGCCAATCGCCAGCGAGGAACGGAAACGCCGTGGTGGCAGAGCCGCCGCGTGATCCCGACGGCCATTGCGCTGGCGCTCTGGGTCGTCGCCTTCATCGCGCAGCACGTCCTCGATGCGAAACCGGCTGCCATCGGCCTGTTCGCCGCCGCCATCGTCATCGGCGGCTATCCGATCCTGCGTTCCGCCATCGCCGCACTCCGCGCCCGCCGGATCGACATGAACGTGCTGATGACAATCTCCGTCGTCGGCGCGGCCATCCTTGGCGACTGGTCGGAAGGTGCGCTGGTCGTCGTCCTCTTCTCGCTCGGGACCTTCCTGCAGGCGATGACGCTCGACCGTACGCGGCGGGCGATCCGTTCCCTGCTCGACCTGACACCGGAAGAAGCGACCGCGATCCGCGGCGGTGTCGAGGTGACGGTCGCGGCATCTACCCTGATGGTGAACGATATCGTCCGGGTGCGGCCCGGCCAACGGCTGCCGGCGGATGGCGAGATCGTGAGCGGCCATTCCGCGATCAACCAGGCGGCAATCACCGGTGAATCGATGCCGGTGGAGAAGGCGCCCGGCGCGGAGGTCTTCGCCGGAACGATCAACGGCTCCGGCGTCCTCGATGTCCGCGTCACCGCGCCGTCGTCGCAGTCGATGCTGGCGACCATCGTCCATCTCGTCGAGGAGGCGCAGGCCAGCAAAGCGCCATCGCAGCAACTGGTGGACCGCTTTGCCGCCGTCTACACGCCGCTCGTCGTGGCGGGCGCCGTCCTGCTGGCGTTCGGTGGTTGGCTGCTCTCGGGCGATCCATCGACGTGGACCTACCGCGCGCTGGTGTTGCTGGTCATCGCCTGCCCGTGCGCCCTGGTGATCTCGACCCCGGTCTCGATCGTCTCCGCAATCCAGGGCGCGACGAGGATGGGCGTACTGGTGAAGGGCGGCGCGGCGCTGGAAGCGCTTGCGAAGGTACGAACGGTGGTCTTCGACAAGACCGGCACCCTGACGGTCGGCCGTCCGGTCGTCTCGACGATCGGGCCCTTCGGCAATGCGACGGATCGCGAGGCCCTCGCGCTCGCAGCAGCAGTGGAAGCATCCTCCGAGCATCCGCTGGCCCGCGCCGTCGTCGCCCGCGCCCTCCACGACCGGGTCGAGATCCCGGCGGTCACCGCCTTCGAGGCGCTGACCGGACGCGGCGCGCGGGGCACGATCGACGGGAGGATCGTCGTCGTCGGCAGCCCGCGCCTGATGCGAGAGGCCAATGCCCCAGCCGATCAGCTTGCCCGCCTGGACGCGATCGCAGGCCGCTACGCCGAATCAGGCCAGACAACGCTTGCAGTCGCCGCCGTGACCGCCAACGCGGCGACGATCGTCGGGGCGATCGCGGTCGCGGACCGGCTGCGTCCCGGCGCGGTGGAGGCCCTTTCTGCCCTCCGTGAGGCCGGAATCGCGCGCCTGGTGATGCTCACCGGCGACCAGCGCGGCGTCGCCGAATCCATCGCGGCAAAAGTCGGGGTGGACGAGGTCCGGGCCGAACTCCTGCCGTCCCAGAAGGCCAGCGCCCTGGGCGAAATCCGGGCGGCATCCGGTGAGATCGCGATGGTTGGTGACGGCGTGAACGATGCCCCGGCGCTCGCGAAGGCGGATGTCGGGATCGCGATGGGCATCGGCGGCTCCGATGTCGCGCTGGAGAGCGCCGGCATGGCGCTGATGCGTGACGACCTGTCCGCGATCGGGCAGACGGTCGCACTCTCGAAACACATGGTGCGGATCGTCCGTCAGAACGTGACGCTCTCGCTGCTGACGAAGGCCCTGGCGCTGGGCCTGGCGATGCTCGGATTCGTGAATCTCTGGATCGCCGTGGTGGTCGATGTCGGGACGTCGTTAGTGGTGATCCTGAATGGCATCCGCCTCTCGCGGATCGCGCTGGCCCCGGCCGCATCCGCCCATGCAGCCGTCCCGATCGCCCCATCCCACGAGCATGGCGAAGTGTGCGGCTGCGGCGAGGATCACGATCACGGGGACCATGCTCAGGGTGAGCCATGTTCCTGCGGCGATGCGCACGACCATGACCCCAGCGGCATGCACACGTCCTACAGCAGCGAAGCCTGAAATCCTGGTCCATAGATGCGACCCCGAAGCTGCGGTCGGTGGCCACCTTTCACGGAGCAGCCACAAGGACCGCATCTCCAGGGTTTGTGACAACCCATTCTGAACGCAGCTCCTGCGGGTCTCGAGACGACAGCCAGACCAAGAGAGACACGAATCGTAGGGGCGATCACGAGGATCGCCCCTACACAGCAGCTCACTCGTGGCTATCGTGCCGGATTGCCCTGTAAACCGTGGAAGCCACGCCGGGAGCGGACCGATGGGCAAAATTGCGTCAGGGCTGGACGGAAAGCGGTCTCTGGATGGCAGAGCGCTGGATGACCTCACGCATCGTCAGGCCGTCGAGTCCGGCATGATCGCGGTCGGCCGCGTCGTATGGCGAACGCCCCCGAATCACGCTCGGCGGATGCCCGAACGACTCACGGAAGGCACGCGTGAGCGCGAACCCGGACCGGAAACCGTGATCGAGGGCGATCCGGTGCAAGGAGCGGTCGTCCTGGCTCTGGAGCAGCACGAGACGAATCGTTCGCAACCGTTCGTTCCGGATGAAGTGTTCGATCCCGCCATCCCCCTCGAACATGCGGTACAACGTCGAACGCGACATCGGGAAGCGCATGAGGATGGCGTCAAGCGAAAGGTCCGAATCACTCAGGTGATCGCGGATGAACGCCACGATTGCTTCGCGGTCCACGGCCACCTCCTTGCGGTACAGACCCGCCGGATTGAAGGCCGAGAGCAGCAAGTCCAGCGCGAAGGTCGTCGTGAGGTCCGTAAACGCCTCCACCGCCGCAGGTTCGAGACTTCCAAGGTATTGGCTTGCCATCAGCAGGTGCCGCGCGAGCAGGCGCGCCCGTTCGTTCCGCAAGATCGTCCCGTGGTAGCGGCTCATCCCCGGAATGAGGGAGTCGATCAGCGGGCGGGGAAGGTAGAACGTCGTCGAGCGGCCGCCGGAGGACACCGACGTTTCTGGCTGCGCGAGGTCGCAGACCTGAAGCCAGCCAGGATCCAGGAGGATCTCCGCTCCTTCGAGCACGGCGAGACGCGTCCCATCGCGGATCGTGAAGAGGGCATAATCGTCGACCGGATCGCGCCGGATGCGTTGACGGGTGCGGATAAACGCCTGCGGCGTGATCTGGCCGCAACTCAGGACGAAGGTTCCGCGCCGGAACGCCGCGGCCTGCACGTGGAAGGGCGCATCGGAATCCACCGCAATGTCGTGGGTCGCACCGACCTGGTCCCGCCAGCGCTCCAGACCCTCGCCATCGGCATAGATCGCGGAATCGAACGTGAACGTGGAGAGCTCAGCCCCATGATCGGTCACGTTCGTCCCTCCTGCGCCAGCATCAGCGCACACCTCTGTCACGCGCAACGATCTGCAAGGGTCCCACCCGGGATGATGCCACACGCGGATAGCGAAAGATAGCGGATACGCCCGTCGTTCACGATCGCCATCATGCCGCCGGCGATGCTTCCGGAGAGGCGGCGGGACTGGCGGCCGGCGTACCGCCTGCATTCACTGGCGGCGTGATGGAAATCGGCTGGTTGAAGTCGCTGTTGTCCCAGGTCATGTAGTGGACATTGGCGACCATCACCAGGCGCCGGACAAGCCCGGTGTCCTTCCCGACCCACCAACCGAACCACGCCTCCGCCTGCGAGGCCGATTCCGGGGTGTGGAAGAAGACGATCTGGCATTCCTCACCGTCGAGGGTTTCGGTCGCCCCCATCTGGAAGTCCCGCGCGCCCTCGAAGGTCTCGCCCCACTCGGCGGGCGGCTGGTACTGGATCACCGGGATATCCACCCACTGATCGTCGATCTGGCGCCAGGACTGATCGCCGACGGTCACCGTGCGATAGCTGTTTTCCGTGGGAGGCGCAGGCGGCGACCCATCGGGCCGGTTGACGAAACTCCCGCTGAAGGCGGTCAGCGCGGTGAAGGCGTTGGGCGCGCCGTTCTGCCCCACAACCCACGCGTAATCCGCAATCACGAAGGCATCCAGTCCGGAGTTGATTGTCTCCTGTCGGCGCATCGAGGTGAGCGCCGTGGTGGTGGTCATGCCCCGGTCGAAGATCTGCTGGGCAGCAGGATCGTTATCAGGGACCGGCGGCGCATCGAACCCGTGAACATTCGGGTCAGGGAGCACCAGGTAGAACGCGGCGGATGTGCCCTGCTGGCTCGCGCGGCTGACATGCACCGTCAGCCGCCACCAGCCATCGAGGCTGAGATCCATGCTCTCGGTCGCGAAGGTGGCCGGAGCGGATGTCGCATCGAGCGAAATGGCGGTGCCCTTCGTCGAATGACTCAGGCTCTCGGGGGTGATCGTCACCCGCGTATCGGTCACGTCAGACGCCGCGCCATCCGCTCCGGTCAGGCGAACGGTAAAGGCATTCTCCCCCTTGTCCGCCGGATCGATGGTGAGATGCACGATCTCGCGGGGCGCCTGCGTATCCGTCGCCTCCGACTGGTCGGGGACGGCGAAGGAGGCCAACGCCACGGTGTCGAGCGTATGCTCGGCGTCCGGCGCCGGCGGCGCGGACATTGCCAGCACCGATCCCCCGAGTACAACCAGGGCGGCAACGATCGCCTCGACCCGCAGCGAAAGCCGGAATGCGCCCTTCGCGAGGGCGACACCCCGCGCCAACGCCCGCCGGATCGTCTGCCGGTGATAGACCGCCAGGGCGGTTGGCACGATCAACACGACCAGCTTCACCAACAACACCCACCCGTAGTCGGACGACCACAGGCGGTCGATGGCAGGCAGGTTCCGCGTCCCAAGTCCGAATGGCAGGGTCGTCTCCGTCGTCGGGAAGACGAATCCGGCATTCACGACGCCCGTGACCAGCGCAACGAGGAAGAGCACGAATGCAATGGAGGAAAAACGCACGATCGCCAGGGGAACCGACGGGGCATCATCGCCTTTCGGCTCGGTCGATGGCCGTGCCAGCCAGAGAACCCCCAGCCAGACGAGACCGCCGACCCACAGCGCCGTCGACCACTGGTGAAGGACATCGCTGGCCGTTGCGACAGCGCTCCAGGTCTCGCGGCCGGCGGCATGACTCGTCAGCGAGAGGCCGAGCAGCGCACCCAGGCCGAGTGCGCCACCGAGCATCGCGACCGGCGGCGCGATGCGTCGCTTCAGCACAGTCAGCGCGACCCCGCAGAGTACGAGGAGGACGATCAATGCAGCCGGGCGGATCCACCAGGCATCCGGCATGCCCCTGATGGTCTGCCCAATCGTCGCGCGAGCGCCCGCAGGCGGCGAAATCCATTGGAAGACCGGCTCCAGCACCGTCGCGAGCAGGGCGACCGCCGCCGCAATCGCGCCGAAGACCAGCCGGCGGTGCACCATTGCGGGGGTGTCCGCAGCGGGACCAAAGAGGAAGCCCGCCAGGAACGCCACTGCCGCGATCGCCGCGCCGAGGAAGGTGATCCAGCGCGTGGCGACCCCCCAGGCGGCCGGCCGCTCCCCCTCGACGGTCGCCTGTCCGGCGGGAATACCACCCCCCACCCGGAAGGCATAGCTTCCGCTCAGCGCGTGGCCATC
This sequence comes from Thermomicrobiales bacterium, assembly GCA_049841275.1. GTDB lineage: Bacteria > Chloroflexota > Chloroflexia > Thermomicrobiales > UBA6265 > JASGDN01. The sequence continues at coordinate 71,292 of JASGDN010000047.1, read as the reverse complement.
GGTCGCCGAGGTAACGGTCCAGGCAACCGTCCAGGTCCCGTTGTCGATCCCCTGCACGTCGACCACGAGCTGGCGCGGGTTCGCCCCAAGGCGCACCGTGGCCGGAAGCTGCCGCCCATCGGACGAGAGCACCCGGATGACCGGCGCCGGATCGACCATCTCGACTTCTTCGCTGAAGGAGAGCGTCAGTTGCGTGGGAGGTGCGATCACCAGCCCATTGATGGGCGGATCGGCCCGGATCAGCTCGGCGTGAGCGGACGCGCCGGAGAGCGTCGCAAGCAGCACCATGACGGCGATCGCCAGTCCGGCCAAAGGAGGCCAGACCCGGTGCGACGCGCGTGGAAATGTCGTCGGGAGCGCAGGGCGCAAGGGGGTATCGTTCATATCCGAACGATACCAGCCCAGCCGGAGGAACGTGGGCGATCAGGCATTGCTATCGCGATCGGCGAACAGCGCATCGGTTCGCGCAGCCATGATGAAGTCATTGCGATGCAACCCACGAATGGCATGCGTCCACCACGAAACCGTCACCCGGTTCCATTCCGTGACCAACTTCGGATGATGGTCCTCCTCGGCGGCAAGCCTTCCGACCGCGAGCGTGAAATCGAGCGGACCTTGCCAGCCGGGAAGGCGAAAAACACGCCTCAACCGGCGCACCCCAGCCACGCTGACAATCTCCCAATCGGGGATCTGTGCGTGAAGGACCGGCTCTTCTTCCGGTGTCACCAACGGCGAATCGCTCCGGCAGATGGCGCACCGTTCATCGGTCAGAGCCATCGTTCCTCCTCTCCATACGCAGCCCCGTCATTCCGGGAAGACCAGCCCATCATCCCAACCATCCGGCAGCGCCGGGACGGTCCAGGCGGGATCGGGACGCCAGCCGGCGTAGTCGGTGTCGAACGGCCAGCGCCGCGCCGCGAGATCGGCAATGGTGCGTTCCCCCTCCGCGCGAAGGGCGCGAACCAGATCTGGATCGACGATGCCCGCCTCCACGGCATCGGCAAGCTCGTCCTCATCCTTCCACTCCCACGACAGGTCCGGATGAATGACGACATCGAGCAGATAGTCCGCGGTATCGAAGCCCACCGGCGTCCGGAGAAGCGGCCATTGCAGATTCACATACGCCCCGATGAACTCCCAGGTCTTCTCGTTCCACCAGTACCAGATCGAACTCAGACGATCCGGCTCCTGCACCATCAGGACGTGCCGTTCGGTCCAGACGTGATCGCGCAGGCCGCCGATCAGCCGTTCGCGTTCGAGAAACGGAATGGCGCGAGGCAATGCCCCGCCGCCGGCTGTCGCGTGAATCTTGCGCGGGCTGCCCGGCTGCACGTAGAGAGCGACGTGCGAGGGATCGTCGGCCACCACACGAACCGGCAGGATCGAATCGGCGGGGCGGTTGCGGGTGAACCGCAGCGCAACGACGTCGCCATAGATCCAGGTGGCGTCGGGCATGTGGTGATGGGGTTGATCGGTCATCGGAGAAAGTCCTCGTTCCAGTTCTCGGGCATGGCCGGCATCGGCCAGGACGGATCGGGCCGCCAGCCGACCAGCGAACCATCGAACGGCCAGGTTCCGGCCTCGATGTCCGGAATCAGGCGAGCGGCCTCTTTGCGGATAATATTCGCATCCTCTGCCGTGAAGCGGCCGAAGGCAATGGCATCCGCGAAATCGCGCTCATCCTTCCACGCCCACGTCCTGTCCGGATGTACGACGAGATCGAGAATGAAGTCCGCTGTATCGAACCCGATCGGGGTGCGGCATGGCGGGGCGATGGGGTTCACGTAGTATCCCTTGAACGACCAGTCGGCAGCCCGCCAGAAGAGACGAATGTCGTGGGCGAACGTCTCACGGAAGATCACTAGGGCATGATTGTCCCGCCAGGTCGTGTCGCCGACCGTGTGCGGGATGGCCGCACGCTCGGCGTAGGCCATGGCACGCGGGATCGGCGTGCCATCCGGCTGGACGCGCTGTTTCTTGGGCGAGCCTTCACGAATGAAGAGCATGGTGCCTCGCTCGTCGTCCGCGACCACGGTCGCCGGATAGGCGAAGCTCACCTTGCCAGCGCGAAAATAGCGCAGCAGGACATGATCGCCCTGCGTCCACCGCATGGACTGCGTGCCGTCATCCATCGGCACGCTCCCCGGCAATCGCATCCCATCCTTCCGGGACCGGCAACGGCCCCCAGGCGGGATCGGGACGCCAGTCGACCAGGGAGCCATCGAAGGGCCAGGATCGCGACTCGATCAGCGGGATCACGGCCTCACCGGCCACGCGCACCATCGCGGCGAACCCGGCCGTCACCTCCCCAAGCGCGACCGAATCCGCAAGTTCGTCGTCGTCCTTCCACGTCCACCGCCCGTCCGGATCGACCACGATGTCGAGATCCCAGTCATTGCCATCGAACCCGGTGGGCACCCTCTGGAGCGGGGCCTGAAGATTGACGTACCAGCCCCGAAACGACCAGTCGTCCTGATGCCAGACGTAGCGGACATCACAGGGCGAATCAACGGGGATGATCGAGAGGGTGTGATAGGGAGCCCAGGTTCCCTCGCCCATCGACAGCGGCAACGTCCTCCACGCACGGTACGGGAAATCGCGCGGGATCGGCGAACCATTGGCAAACACCCGTTTCCGGATGGCCGACCCCGCCGCCGTGTAGAGCATGGTGCACTCGGCATCGTCCCGAACGACCCGCATGGGAATGGCGAAGTGCGGACGGCTGGCAATGCCATCCGCTCCAGTGGGCTGGATGAATCGCTCGAGCACCGGCTCGCCCAGTTTCCGATACGCCACGGGCGCATCCTGCGTCCCCCGCCCCGGCTTCACCTGCATCGCTGGATGATCCTTTCCCTGCTTCCGGATGCCGTCATCATCGGCTGCACCGTAGCATGGAACCCTGCTGGACGCACGGCGGCCCCGACAGCACCATGCCATCGGGGCCGAGTGCAAGCGCAGTTTTATGACAATGTCTAGAAGAGAGTGAACGCGCGGGTAGGTCCACCCGAGGCATGCAGGTGCTTTGGGGCGCCGACCACGATCGTGCCGCCGGCGGCAGGCACCGACCCGAGCCTGGCAAGACCCTCGATGCCATACCGCCCGGCGCTGAGGATAGCGATGTGCGCGCCAAAATCGGTGCTGTTGCCGGGGTCCTGGCTGAGCGTATCGACGCCGATGCCAACAATGTCTCGCTCGTCGATGAGGAAGGTCGCCGCGTCCGGCGTGAAGCCGGGATAGTGCTGCACGCCGTCGGCATCCAGGTTCACGAACGAGGCCGGATCGGCGAGGCGCGCTTCCCACCCGGAGTACATCGCCACGAACGCCCCGGCGGGCAGCGATCCCCACGCGGCCTCCCATGCCGCGATGTCATCCGGAGTGACGCCGGTATCCGGATCGTCCGCCGCGCGAGCCGAGATGTCGATCACGGCAAGCGGAGCGACGAAGTTCTCGACGGGCAGGAACTCGGCGGTGAGCCCGTCCTCCACGAAGTGCGCCGGCGCATCGAGATGCGTGCAGGTATGTTCGTAGTAGCTGAGCTTGTTCGTGTAGAAGCCGCCCGTCGCAACCGTCGTGAGATTCTCCATTGCAAATGGTTCGTTGCCGGGCCAGACCGGGAAGTCCGGCGTCATGACATGGGTCATGTCGACGATGGAGCTGGCGTGGATCATGCCGACCCCAAGCGAGGCAACCGGTGTTGCCGCCGGGGACGCGAGCGGCGTGGCGGCCGGCGTGCCCTGGGCGAAGGCCGCACCGGACGTGGCGACGTTCATCGCGGCGACGGCTCCCGCCCCGGCGGCTGTCCGAAGCAGATGACGGCGATCGAATCGCGATGAACCGGATCGGATCTGTTCGTGAACCCGTTGGATGATGTCCGGCGAGCACATGGAGCAGGTCTCCTTTCGATGAACGACGAGGTACCCAGTCCCGGCGACCGGAGACCTGCATCGATCATAGCCGGGAATCCATGCGCGGTGAACAAACGCGCGATCCATCGAAGCACCCCCGGCAAGCCAGGTTGGGCGATGCGCACGAACGCCATCCAGACAGGCTGGACAGGTATCGGCCAGAGACGGCATGGGCGCGATGGGGATTTACATTCGTAATTTTCACTATATACTGAATGTGTTGATCTTTCGACAGGAAGGAGGTGATGTGCAATGCACGATGCGGATCGGATGGCCTTCGTGGAGGATTTCGGCGTCACGTTCGAGCAGAGCGGCAGCAGCCGCATGGCCGGGCGCGTGCTCGCCCTACTCATGGTATCCGACCCGCCTCATCTCACTGCGACCCAGCTGGCAGAGACCCTGAACGCCAGCCGCGGCTCGATCAGCCAGGCCACCCGATCGCTGACCGATATGGGGCTGATCCGCCGGGGCCGCATTCCAGGCACCCGGCAGGATCTCTTCTCCGTCCTGCCCTCCGCCTGGGTCGATGCCACCCGCCACAGCTTCCAGCAGATCACCTCCATCCGCCGGCTCCTGCAACGCGGGCTCGACAGCATGGACGGCCGCAGCCCCCAATCGCGTGCGGCCCTGGAGGAATCGGTCGCATTCATGGCGTTCTGGGAGGAATTTCTCCCGCAGGCATTCGCGCTCTGGGAACAGTGGAAGCAGGAGCATCAATCCGACAGCACCCCTGCGTCGCCCGTTTCGGACGCGACGGACACCCCAGCATGACGACACAACAACCTGCCATCCACACGAACCGCCTTACCAAGCGCTATGGCGCCCGTCGCGGGATCGAGAACATCGATCTCGATGTCGAGCGCGGCGAAATTTTCGGTTTCCTCGGCCCGAACGGCGCCGGCAAATCAACCACCCTGCGCACGATGCTCGGGTTCATGTATCCCACCAGTGGCAGCGCCCAGATCCTCGGCCTCGACGCGCACATCCAGACGCGCGCCGTCCACGAGCGCATCGGCAATCTGCCGAGTGAATTCGCGCTGGACGACCGGCTGACCGGCCAGACGTTCATCGCGCTGATCGGCAAGCTCCGTGGGCTGGACGATCTCTCCTACGCCCACGAAATCGCGGAGCGCATCGACGCCGATCTCAACCACCCCATGCGCCGGCTCTCACGCGGGCAGAAGCAGAAGATCGGCATCATCCAGGCCCTCATGCATCAGCCGGATCTCGTCGTCCTCGATGAACCGACGGGCGGTCTCGACCCGCTCGCCCAGGAGCGCTTCCTCGACCTGCTGGCCGAAGCGCGGGAACGTGGCCAGACTGTCTTCTTCTCGTCGCACATCCTCTCGGAGGTGGAGCGGGTGGCGGACCGGGTCGCCATCATCCGCGATGGCCACATGGTGGAAGTAGCCCGCACATCCGACCTCACCGGACGCGCCCTGCGACACGTCACCATCACCTTCTCCGGTCCGCCGAACGCGGACACCGTCGAGCAGCTTCGTCACGTCGCAGGCATCCACGATCTCGCGGTCGATGGCGCAACGGTCACCCTGACAGCCCAAGGCGATCCGAACGGACTGGTCCACGCCCTCGCGACGAAGGACCTCGCCAGCCTGGAAATCGTTCGCCCATCGCTGGAAGAACTGTTCCTCTCGTTCTATGGCGAGTCCAATCACGGTGCGCCCCACCTCGCCCCGGAAGGAGTTGCCGCATGAGCGCCATGCAGCACGCAATCCCGGCCCCCTCGCCCGCCACGACGCGAAGCCGCCGAATCCTGACGACACCCGCCAACACCCTTGCGGTCTACACGACGGCATTCCTGCTCCGAAGCGGAGCGCGCACGGCCGCCATCTGGATGGTGTGCGTGGCAGGATACCTGGTGGCCCTCACCTTCAGCTTCCACCAGATTTCTCCCGCCCTGACCACCACGGAATACCCGGAAGGACTGGCCAAGGCGTTCCACATCGACGACATGCATTCCATCTCCGGGTTCCTGTCGACCGAGGTCTTCAGCTTCATCCCGATCGTGCTGGCCGTCTATCCGATCGTGCTGATGGCCAGCGCGCTGGCCGGGGCAGAGGAACGCAGCCAGCTCGACATGCTCCTGGGCACGCCGCTCTCCCGCATGGACCTGGCGATCGCGAAGGCCGTTTCCGCCACGATCCTGATCGCGGCGATGTTGCTCGCAATCGCCTCGTTCGGATGGCTCGGCGGCGTGGCCTCGGGGGAGCACATCCCCGCTTCCACGATCTACGGCGCAACGCTGGCGCTCGGACCGTTCATGGCCTTCTTCGGCGGCGTCACCCTGGTCTTCTCCGCGCTGGCGCATCGGTTCGCGACTGCGATGGGACTCGGTGTGGGCGTCCTCCTGGCGATGTACGCCCTGGACCTGGTCGCCCGCATCACCGAGCGAACCGCATTCGGCTGGTTCTCGGCCTTCCACTACTACGGGACCCCGATGCTGGATGGCGTGGACTGGGCGGGAGCGGTCGGGATGAGCATCGCGGCGATCCTCCTGGGCGCGGTGGCGGTCATCCTCTTTCGGCGGCGCGACATCTACTCCTGATCGCATCCGGACGCAGGAACGGGCGGGGATGTGGTCCCCGCCCGTTCCTCGTGCCGGCCTTGCCCGATCGGATCGCCCTTATTGCTGCTGCAAGGCCTCCTGGAACTCCTGGCGAATCTGGTCGCCCCCCTGACTCTTCCACTGGTTGATGAGATCACCCAGCGAATCGAGCGACTGACGGCCGGTCACGATGTTCGAGATACCGTCCATCCCCAACTGGTTCAGCGCCGGACCATTGTCGATATTCGTCTGGGAGAAGAGCACCTGGGTCGGATCGTCGATGCCCAGCGCCAACGACGCCTTCAGATCCTTCTGCACGGCAAGGCCTGTTTCCGGATTCTCCGGATAGTAGAGGACCGGCAGGCCACTCATGAAATACACAAGGTCGCTCCGCTCGGAGCGACCCTTGTCATTGACGATACGGGCCCCGTTCGCATCGTAATCCCAATGCACGCCCTCGATACCGCTGCTCAGGAAGATCTGCTCCTCGCTGCCAAATGGCGCGGCGAGGTAGTCGAGGATGCGCAGCAGTTCGAGGATGCGATCCTCGTTGCCGCTGTTCGAGGCCGGAATGCCAACATACCCGAAGAATCCGGTGCCATTATTCGTGACACCGGGCGATCCGTCCTGCGTCACCGGCACGATGGGATCGAGCGTGGCATCCGGGAAGGCCTGATTGAGGCGATATCGCACGCTGCCGAGCCCGAAGAACGACGTGAGGCCCTCAGTATGCAGGCCGGTCTGTCCTGCGATGAAGGCGTTCTGGGCATCGCTGAAGGTCATCGACGCGGCGTCCGGATGGTAGCCGCCATCGGCGTAGAGCTTGGTCAGGAACTCCACCTGCTGGCGGAACTCGTCCGTCTCGACCATGCTCGTCAACGTACCGTCGTCGTTCAGACGCCAGTTCTTCGGCACCCTGAAGCCATAGAGACCGATCAGGTTATCGAACACGGTCCAGCCGCTACTGTAGCGACCCATACCCCAGGTATCGGCGGATCCGTTGCCATCCGGATCGTTCTTGGAGAAGGCGACCAACGCCGCCGCAATCGAATCCGGTGTCGTCAGCTCCATCCCCAGCTTCTTCGCCCAGTCGGACCGGTAGTAGGGCAAATTGCCGGCCAGCAACGAGGGAAGCGGCACCCCGAAGATCTTGCCCTGGAACTTCAGGTTGTCCCACATGTATTGCGGGAAGGTCGCCAGGTTCTTGAATTGCTGGACGGCATCGCCCGTGACATACGAGGTGAGATCGAGGAAGGCGCCCTGCGCCAGCGCCTGGTATTGCTGCGTCGCGTTCTGGCCAGGATTGATGTAGAAGAGGTCCGGAAGATCGCCGCCCGCGAGATAGGCAGCCGACTTCTCGCCGTAGTTCGGCTGCGGCGTCATGTCGATCTCCCACGTCACGCCGAGCCGCTTCTCCAGCTCCTGCCAGTACTGGTTCTGGTCTCGTCCCGGCGGCGGCGGATTGTAGGAGATCGTGAAGGCCTTGACCGTCCCGCCGCTGCCGGGGACGCCGTCGTAGCTCTTCCACACGTCAGGGGTCTTCAGGTAGACATCGGGCACGCCCTCCACGCCGGAGGGAACGACCGTGTCGCCACCCGCAGGGGACGCGGCCGGCGATGCCGCCGGGGAAGCATCCGGCGTCTGCGCGAAGGTGATATGCGGACGAGCGGCAGCTCCCAGCGCCAGCGTTCCGGCGGCGATGCCCGTACTCTTGACCAGGGTGCGGCGTCCGAGTTTGCGATCGTGTGTCATCGGTATGACTCCTTCGGGCAACATCTACCCGGACCGCCTCGCATCGGTGCGAAACGGCATACATAATCCGTGGACATCGTGACGATGGAACGACGCTGTCTGACTTCCTGGCACCCCTCCTGTGACGACGACATGACATGGCGGCACTCGCAGGGCTACCCCTTGATGGAGCCGGTGAGCACGCCCTTGGTGAAATAACGCTGGAGGAATGGGTAGACGCAGAGGATGGGCACCGTGGCAATGACGACGATCGCCATCTTGATCGTCTGGGCTGGGGGCGGCGCCTGTCCTGGCTGAAGCATGTCTGATGAGGTGAGCGCCGTACCCTGCAACACGTACTGGCGCAGCACGAGCTGGATCGGCCATTTCGTCGAATCGTTCAGATAGAGCATGGCGTTGAACCAGCTGTTCCAGATGATCACGCCGTAGAAAAGCGCGATCACCGCCAGCACCGCCTTCGACAACGGCAACACGATCTGGGTGAAGATCTGGACATCACTGGCGCCATCGGTTCGGGCGGCATCCAGCAACTCCTGCGGCAGGTTCATGAAGAAGTTGCGGACGATGATCAGGTTCCAGGCGCTGATGAGGCCGGGCACGATCAACGCATAGTAGGAGTTGATCATGCCGAGGTTCTTCACCAAGAGATAGCTGGGAATCATGCCTGGCGAGAAGATCATCGCGCCGAGCACGATGTAGAGCACGGCCTTCGATCCGATGACGCTGGTGCGAGAGAGACCGTAGGCCATCGTGGTCGTGAAGAACATCTGCGCCGCCGTGCCAGCAACCGTGAGCAGGAAGCTGATCTGCAGCGCCCGCGTGACCACCCCACCACGCAGGATCGCGCGATAGGCGTCCAGCGTGGGGGTCTTCGGCCAGAGCACCAGTCCGCCACGCGTCACATCCTCGGCGGAAGAGAAACTCATCGAGACGACGTACACGATGGGGAAAAGCATCACGATGACGATGAACGCGAGGATCAGGAATTTCGCGGTCCGCATCAGCGGTCCCGGCTCCTCCATCCAGATCGGGCGGTTCTCGTTCCGCTTCTTGCGGGCGCGCTTTGCTTGCGTCTCAGCGAGCGCCGCCACGGTGCCGGGCGTGTCGCCCTTGTTGATCGTGAGTGCCATCTACAAAAGCCCTTCTTCGCCGAAGCGCTTGGCGAGCCAGTTCGTCCCGAAGATCAGCAATGCGGCCACGACACCGCGCACCAGGCCGACCGCCGCCGCAAAGCTCCAGTCGCCGTTCTGGAATCCGAGGGTATAGACAAGGGTGTCGATCACCTCCGCACGGTCCGCCCCGTAAGACTGGCGCTGCAGGAAGTACTGCTCGAACCCGGTGGAGAACATCGACCCCATGCGCAGGATCAGCAGCAGGATGACAATGCTCCGGATGCCGGGCAACGTGACATCGAAGAGACGGCGGCGACCGTTCGCGCCATCCATCGCGGCGGCCTCGTAGAGCTGGACATCGATCTTGGTCAGCGCGGCAAGGAAGATGATGGTGCCCCAACCAACCTCTTTCCATACCGATTGCGCCACCATCACGGGCAGGAACCAGTCCGGATTCGACATGATGTTGAACGTGCCCCAACCGTGGTCATTGAGCGTCTTATTCAGCACACCCGCGCCGCCGAAGACCTGGATCCAGAGGGCGACCACGATCACCCAGGAAAGGAAGTACGGCAGGTAGACGATGCTCTGGATCGTGCGCTTGATCTTCTCGCTGATGAGCGAGTTGAGGAGCAGGGCCAGCAGCAGCGGCGCCCAGAACGCGAAGAGCAACTGGAGGATCTCGATCTGGAGCGTGTTCTTCAGGGCATTCAGGAAGCGATCGTCCGTGAAGAGCCGCTCGAAATTCGCCCAGCCGACCCACGGACTCTTCCGGATGCCGATGAACGGCGAGTACTTCTTCCAGGCGATGATGTTCCCGGCCATCGGGAGATAGACGAAGATCAGGAAGTAGCACAGTCCGGGGAGCATGAAGAGATACATCCACCGGTCTTGCGCAATCCGCCTCCACTTCGACGTCCCGGCCTTGCCGGTGACCGGATGTGGAGATGGTCCGCCCGTCACCTTACGATCCTGGTTCACCGTATCGGCGATGCTTGCCATCGTTTCTGCCCCATGCTCCTGCGATCTTCCGACGGAATTCGCCGCTGCCTCACCCACCGTCCGTATCGCCCGATTCCGATGGTGTCGTCACGGATTCCCGCACGACAAGCCGGGGAACGAGCGTGGTAACCACGGTAGCGGCGTTCGGGAACGCAAGCCGGAAGTCGAGCAAGTCAACGGCGAGGCGCCCCATGCTCACCTTGTCGATTGCCATCGTGGTCAGGCCCGGCTGCAGATGTCCGGCGAGATCGATGTCATCGAACCCCATCACGGAAACATCGTGCGGCACCTGTCTGCCCATCTGTTCGAATCCCCGAATGGCAGAAAGGGCGAAGTTGTCGTTTGCCGCGAAGACTGCGGTGATATCTGGCCGCTTGGCAAGAAGATCCTGGACGGCCGACGCCACATCGTCCCCGTGGATCGGTCCCTGGCTCCACGGAAGCCCCGCCTCGCGCATCGCGCGCGCGAATCCATGTGCCCGCTCGTCGAAATTCGCATTCACCCCGGCAGGTGGCGAAAGCAGACCAATCCTGCGATGCCCCTGCTCGATCAGGTAGCGCGTGGCGACCGCGGCTCCCTCGACGTTATCGGAAACGACCCCGCTCCAGCCCCGTTCGGTCGCGGGACCATCAAGCGCGACGAGGGGAGCCGGATTCGCCCGCGCCATCTGCTCCATACCGGCGGGACGAAACGGGCCGATCGCCAAGACTCCATCGAGCGGCTGGTCGAGGGTGTGGGTCGGAAGATCGACGATCTCGTTGCGCGTGTCCACCGGCACTGTGACATAGAGCAGGTTCATCCGCTTCGCCTTGGCCGCCGCTTCGATTCCGGTGAGCACCCATGAATAGAATGGATTCACGCCAGGCGCACGCTCCTCCGACGTGCGATGCCGCGCGCGGAAGAGCAATGCGACGGTTCGCACATCGGTGGCGGAGCGCGCCCGCGACGGACGTCGCTGATAGCCGAGGGATTGAGCAGCCGATAGCACACGATCGCGCGTTTCCGCCCCGATTCCCGGCTTGTCACGCAGGACGAGCGAGACCGTGGTGGGCGATGCCCCACTTTCGCGGGCGATGTCATCGATGGTGACGCGGCGTGAGGACATGCACATCCCTCGGATGCATCATGCTGCATCGGCAAGCGTTGACCTGATTGCGATGCCGCCACTCTATCACGATCATCACAAAAGACGCAATGTCTCTTTAGTGATGAACACTGAATTCACGCCACGCACGCAACGCATCGGTCCCGCCATCCGGAATGGTGCAAGCCAGGCGAGGGAGAACACCGCGAGCCGGCTTCCGTGAAGAGACCGGCGTTCTGGCGATTGTCCCGTAAGGTCGCGTATCTGCCATGCATCTCCGGCCTTCGGGCATCCGTATATACTAGGGAGACAGGGAAACGTTCGGTCGCGGCGATTGAGCGGCCGTGTTTTCCGTTGTCGTTCGCATCCCGACATCCCACAACAATCACATCGTCCTCGCTTGCTGCGCTCTCGTGCTGGCTGCTCCCGGCGAGCGACGACACCGGAGAGCACCCTGTGGCAACTACCGCGTCCCTCGATACCTTCCGCGCCAACCTCGACGAAATGGAACGGCGCTACACCGAACTCGATCACCTGATGGCCGACCCGGCCGTCGCCACCGATCCCGAGCGCCTGATGGAGCTCGGCCGGGAGCGTGCAGACATGGACGCCATCGTCACGGCCTGGCGACGGTATCGCGAGATCGAAAGCCAGATGGACGAAGCCGCCATCATGGCCGAGGACAGCGACAAGGACCTCGCCGACCTCGCGCATGAGGAGCTGAAGAGCCTCCGCGCCGAGGCCGAGGAGACCGAAGGCGCGATCCGCCGCCTGCTGGTGCCGAAGGATCCGAACGACGAGAAGAACGTGATCGTCGAGGTCCGCGCCGGGACTGGCGGCGACGAGGCGGCGCTCTTCGCAGCAGACCTCTTCCGGATGTACACGCGCTACGCCGAGAAGATGCACTGGAAGGTGGAAGTCCTTTCCGCCACCGAGACGGACGGCGGTGGATTCCGCGAGATCATCTTCGAGGTGCGCGGCAAGGGCGCCTACAGCTACCTTCGCTACGAGAGCGGAGTCCATCGCGTGCAGCGCGTGCCGGCCACCGAAAGCCAGGGACGCATCCACACCAGCACGGCCAGTGTCGCGGTGCTGCCGGAAGCGGAAGAAGTGGACATCCAGATCGACGAGAAGGACCTCAAGATCGATGTCTACCGCTCGTCCGGCAACGGTGGCCAAAGCGTGAACACGACGGACTCCGCCGTGCGCATCACCCACCTGCCGACCGGCCTGGTCGTGACCTGCCAGGACGAGAAAAGCCAGCTGAAGAACAAACTGAAGGCGATGACCGTCCTCCGCTCACGGCTCCTCGACATCGAGCAGACCCGCCTGGCCGGCGAGCGTGGCGATGCCCGGCGCGCCCAGATCGGGTCTGGCGAACGCAGCGAGAAGATCCGCACCTACAACTTCCCGCAAGACCGGATCACCGATCACCGCATCAGGAAGAACCTGAGCAACATCCCGGCGGTGCTGAACGGCGAGCTGGACGGGCTGGTGGAGGACCTCCGCGCAGCGGACGAGGCAGAACGCCTGGTCGAGGCCGGGCTGGTGGAAGACGCGATCCCGGCCTGACCGGTCACCTGCCGCAATGGACCTGAAAGCAAGGAGCACCGATGCACACCTATCGACTGATTGTTGGCCCCGATGGCACGCTCCAGGTGCCGGATGCCGTTCCGGGACAGGTCGTGACCGTGGTCGTCGAACCCGTTCCGTCCGCCACACCTGATCGCGAACCGCTGACACTGGCTACCGCGAAGACGCCGGAAGAACGCGCCGAAGTGATGGATGAGCTGAAGCGACTTGCCTCCCAGATTCGAGAGAGTCTGCGAGACGAGGTAAATTTCACAATCGAGGATCTGTATGGTGACGACGGCTTGCCAGCATGATCATCGATTCTTCAGCGGTGGTCGCGATAGCGCTCGAAGAGCCTACTGGCCATCGATTCTTGCCGCGCTGAATCACGATGACACGAATCGCATATCCACGGCAAACCTTCTGGAAATCTGGATGGTGATTGATCGAAAGGGTACCAAGAGGACACATGAACTATTCGCGCAGTTCATGTCCATGGTCGCAATGGTGATCGAGCCCGTCACGCTCGAACAGGTCGAGATTGCGCGCGACGCGTGGGATTGCTACGGCAAAGGAAGCGGGCACCCGGCGCAACTCAACTTTGGGGACTGCTTCGCCTACGCCCTCGCGAAGCAATCCGGGGACCCGCTGCTCTTCGTCGGCAACGACTTCATCCACACCGATGTACCATCCGCCATCCCACGATAAGGGCCCTGTTTGGAACGTATCGCCATCATCTCCGACATCCACGGCAACATGACCGCCCTCCGCGCGGTTCTCGCCGACATCGAAGAGCGGGGCATCACGAGGATCATGAACCTTGGCGACCTCGCCGGGAAAGGTCCCGACGGCGATCAGGCCATCGACCTCTGCCGGAAAATCTGCGAGGTCAACGTCCGAGGAAACTGGGACGAAGACCTTGCGCGGGGCGTCGCCTCACCCTGGGCCACGCCGGTGCAGGAGCAGCTTGGTCCGGAGCGCCGTGCCTGGCTCGGCGCCTTGCCGTTTTCCTACGACTTCACCTTCGGCGGCAAAGGCATCCGGCTGCTCCATACATCGCCGCAGGGCCTCTCCCATCGTGTCCCCCAGCGGGGCGACGATGACGCGAAGCTGGCGATGTTCGAGACGACCGAGCACACCGACCCGGATTTCATCCCGGATGTCGTCGGTTGTGGTGATATCCACACGACCTACATCCGGACGTTTCACAACAAGATCCTGTTCAACGCCGGCAGCGTCGGCAATCCGCTCGACCTGACGATGGCCGCCTATGCAATCCTCGAGTCCGGCGGAGCATCGCTGGGCCTCTCGATCGTTCGCGTGCCCTACGACATCGACGCCGAACTCCAGCGCGCCCGGGAATCGGGTATGCCCGGCTACGCCGAATACGCATGGGAGCTAACGACCGGCCTGTATCGGCTCGCGATGCCAACGACGGTATCGGAATGACCGCACATCATGCCACGCTGCACGACCTGCTGAGGGTGGCCACCTCCACGCTCACAGACGCGGGTATCGACACGGCGCGGCTCGATGCCGAGGTGCTGTTGCGCTCCATCCTGAACACGGACCGCACCGGTCTCTTCATGCGCCTCCCCGACCCCATCCCGGACGAGATCCGCGCCCCGTACGATGCCCTGATCGCACGCCGCATCGCGGGTGAGCCGGTCGCCTACCTCGTCGGTATGCGGGAGTTCATGGGCATGCCATTTGCCGTCAACGCGAGTGTCCTCGTGCCGCGCCCGGAGACCGAACTCCTGGTCGAGTGGGCGATGGAATGGCTCAGCCGCCATCCGGACGCCGCGATCGTCGACGTCGGCACCGGATCGGGCGCGATCGCGATCAGCCTCGCCGCCGCTATCTCGCCATCCTCGAAGAGCGTGGTCGTCGCCTCCGACGCCTCAGCGGAAGCCTTGGCCGTGATGCTCCGAAACCGGCAGATCCATGCCGGCGACGGGATCGTCGATCGCATCGTGGCGGTGCAGCAGTCGCTCCTGAACGCGACGACCGGCGAGATCGACCTCATCCTGGCAAACCTCCCCTACCTGACGCCAGCGCAAATTGCCGAGAACCCCGATCTCGCCGCCGAGCCGCGCATGGCGCTCGACGGTGGCGCGGACGGACTCGATCTCGTCCGCGCACTGATCGCCGACCTGCCACGCGTGCTGACTTCGACCGGAGCGGCAGGGTTCGAGCTCGATCCCTCCCAGACCGACGCCGTCGAGGCATGCCTGCGCGCAGCATTTCCCGGCGCGCACGTCCGGACGATCCGGGATCTGGCCGGTTTGCCACGCCACGTCGTAATGGAACGCGACGCCGGGGCACCCGACAGCTGATAACTTCCGGGGTGGCATGGCATATGCTAACCCTTCAGCCACGGGACACGGGAGCAGGTCGCCCATGTCCTGGCCGCCGGCAGGAGCCGGATGGTCCATCTGTGGCGCGCGTGTCCGAGCATCGCGCAGTATCGATCGGGAGGTTCCATGTCCTCGTATCCCGGACTTCATCCGCATCCACTCCGCCGGATCGCTGTCGGCGGCGCGCTTGTCACCGCGCTCACATTCGGGTTCGGCAGCGCTTCCGCCACGCTCGCCCAGGATGCCACGCCCGCTTCGTCTCCGGCGGCGGAAGCGACCCCCACCGTCGTCGAGCCGGTGCAGGTCACCCTGACCCTGATCGGCACGGACAACCAGGTGGTTGGCGTCGCGCGCCTCACGCAGGAGGCACCCGGAGCCGAGGTCCTGATCACCGTGACGACGGCCGAAAACAGCGGCCTGACGCCCGGCGAGCATGGCATCCATATCCACGAGGCCGGCGTTTGCGATCCGACAGCCGACCCGCCCTTCGATTCGGCGGGCGGCCACTTCAACCCTGAAAACGGCGTCCACGGTGCACCGGACGATCCGAACAGCCACGCCGGCGACCTCGGCAACATGACCGTGAAGGACAACGGCTCGTTCCTGTTCCAGACGACATCGACGCGCATCTCGCTGTATCCCGGCGACAAGAACTCGCTGGCGGATGCCGATGGATCGTCCCTGATGATCCACGAGCACGCCGACGACCTGCACACCGATCCCTCCGGCGAGAGCGGCGGGCGGGTAGCCTGCGGCGTCATCTTCCACCCGGAACCGGGCGCCGTGCAGTCGGCGACACCGGTGACCTCTCCGGAGGCCACCCCGGTCGGATAGATTCCCGCACCATCTCGAACGCGGGCGGACGGCATGTCCGCCCGCGTTCGCGTGCCCGAGTCGCCACCTGCGTGGCCATTGACACGGGCGAACCACGCGGGTATATGTCGCTGGCTTTGCCGGGCGCTTCCGCGGCCCGCGCGCCCGGATTCAGCCTTCAGCCTCGGGACGCCTCGTGCCAATCATCCAGGTCGACCATCTCGTCAAGGAGTTCCAGCGCCCCCGGCGCATCGACGGCCCGTTCGGCGGTCTCCGCTCACTCCTGACCCGGCAATTCGTCACCACCCGTGCGGTGAATGACATCTCCTTCGCCATCGCCGAAGGGGAACTTGTCGGCTATCTCGGCTCGAACGGCGCTGGCAAGAGCACCACGATCAAGATGCTCTCCGGCATCCTCGTCCCCTCCGGCGGCGAAGTCCTGGTCGATGGCCGGGTGCCATGGCGCGACCGCGAGGAGAACGCCCTCAACATCGGCGTCGTCTTCGGGCAGCGCACGCAGCTCTGGTGGGACCTGCCGCTAATGGACTCACTGAAGCTGATCGGCAAGCTTTACCGCGTCGAGCCGGACCGCTTCCGGAAGAACCTCGACCGGCTGGTGGAGCAACTCGGCATCGGAGGTTTCCTGCAGACGCCGGTGCGGCAGCTCAGCCTTGGCCAGCGCATGCGTGGCGACCTGGCGGCGGCAATGCTCTACGAACCGCGCATCCTCTATCTTGACGAGCCGACCGTCGGCCTCGATGTCGTCGCCAAGGAGCGCACGCGGCAGTTCGTGGAGGAGATCAACCGCGAACTGGGCACGACGATCATCCTTACGACGCACGACCTCGCCGATGTCGAACGCCTCTGCAAACGCATCGTCTTCATCCACAAGGGAACGGTGCTCTACGACGGCTCGGTGAGCGAACTGAAACGCCGCTATGCGCCCTGGCGCGTGCTGGATATCACGCTGGCGCCGGGAGACGACCCGGCGCCACCGGTCGTGCTGCACCTCGATGGCGTCGAGATCGACGAGCAGACCGGGACGCGCCTGCTGCTCCGCTTCGATCCGGAGCGCATCGCCGTCACCGACATCATCACCGCCGTGATCGGGCAGCGTGCCGTCTCCGACATCTCCATCATCGAACCGGACCTTGAGGGCGTCGTCCGCAAGATCGTCGAGCAGGGCGAGGTCCACGCATGAGCATCCAGATGAATGCCCAGGCCCATACACGGGGCCGCCTTGGCAGCCTGCGCCGCAACCGCGAGGCGATCCTCGAGGTCGCAAAGATGACGGTGCGCCGGGCGTACATGTACCGGATCAACGTGGTGATGGGGATCGTCCTCACGGGCATTACCATCTACCTCCTGACGATCCTGTGGAAGGCTGCCTACGGCAACCGCACGGAGGTAGACGGGGTCAGCATCCAGCAGATGCTCGTCTACCTGACGATCGCGAACCTCCAGCTACGCTTCCTGACGCCGGAGGTCGACCAGGAGATCGAGGAACGCATCCGCGAAGGGCAGATCGGCTTCGACCTGAACCGTCCGCTGCCATATCCGTTCCAGTTGGTGGCCGGGGCGCTCGGGCAGATGATCGGCCTGTTGCCGATGCTCGTGGTCGCCTTGCCGATCGCCTTCATCTTCGGCGAACTGCAACCGCCCGCCACGATCGAGGCAGGCATCGCGTACCTCGCCAGCCTCGCGATCGCCTGGATCGTGGCGGTCGAGCTGAACATGATCATCGGGCTGGTCGGCTTCTGGACGCTGGAGATGACGGGCTTCAAGATGATGTACCGGCTGATCGGGAACTTCGCAACGGGCGCGCTGATTCCGCTCTGGTTCATGCCGGATGTCTTCCGGACCATCGTGCAGGTGCTGCCCTTCCAGGCGATCGCCTACATTCCGGTCTCGATCTACGTCGGCAACCCCGCATTGGGCGGGATTGCCGGGGCCCTGTTGCTGCAAGCAGGATGGGCCGTGGCGCTGGTCTTCCTGATCGCCCTCATCTGGTCGCGAGCGTATCGCCAGACCGTGATCCAGGGAGGTTGACGCATGCGAGCAACGAGGAGTCAGCAACGAGAAGAGAGGAGTGAGCAAAGAGGCGTGAGCGGCCTTGGATTCCGCATTCAACGCCTTCCTGATGTCCTCAACCACCCATGTCATGTTGAGCCCTTCGGCTTCGCTCAGGATAAACTCCGCGAAGAACCCCCGTGCGAAGCACTTCCAGCGCAGCCGGAAAACGGTGTCGGCATACGCGGTGTCTTGCCAGCAACACCTTCGGGTCAGAGCGGGCGCTCAGCATGCCCACCCCCGATATCGACCTGGTGGTTCGGTCGATTGCACTTCGCGCGGGGGTTCCTTCGGCAGACTCAGGACAGGCTCTTCACGTCGTTCAGGATGACAGGGCAGGTTGAGTTCGGGCGGAGCGTATCGCATGCCTCGCCGGGCGATCACAAGGATCGCCCCTACGAGCAATGCCGGCATCGTAACGGGTTCACCCAGTGGCGGAGCATGTGCGATTCGTCGGCGATGGCCACAAGGGATGGTTCTGCAACCGGGAGGGGGTCGTGAGCACACGCCTCTCACATACCTTCTCATCGCTGGTGGCACTGGCCTCGGCATCGTTGCGGGGAGGATTCCAGTACCGCGCCAACGCGATCAGCGCGGTCATCAGCGGCTTCCTCTATCAACTGACCGGCTTCGTCTCCGTCTGGATCATCGTGTCCCGCTTCGACGGGATCGGCGGCTGGTCGCTGTCGGAGATCACGTTCCTCTATGGCATGCGTCTCTGCTCGCACGGCGTCTTCTACGCCTGCTTCAGCCAGTTGTTCGAACTCGACCGCATCCTGATCACGGGCGAATACGACCGCTTCCTGGTTCGCCCGATGCCGCCGTTGCTCCAGATTTTCACGCGAAAACTACGGGTGAACTGCTTCGGGGACATGATCGGCGGCATCGCTCTACTGTCGGTCGCGGCGACGGGCGTCGATGTCGACTGGTCGCCCCAGGCGGTGTTGTTCCTGATCCTCGCAGTATTGGGAGGTGCGCTCGTGGAGGGCTCGGTGCAGATCACGCTAGCGTCACTTTCCTTCCGCTTCCTGAACCTGATGACCGTGCGGACGACGGTCAACGAGGTCTTCAACCAGTACGGGAACTACCCGCAGACGATCTTCCCGCGTCCGCTCTCGATGCTGCTGACCTTCGTGGTGCCGGTGGCATTCGTGGCGTTCCTGCCTGCGTCGGCGATCCTCGACCGCACGAACGAACTCCGGGTGTCGCCCGTGCTGGCGTGGGTCGCGCCACTGGTGGGCGTCGGCCTGTTCCTGATCGCACTCCGGATCTGGACCAACCAGAGCCGCCACTACCAGAGCGCCGGAACGTAGTCCCGTTTATCACCGCGATGCCGCACGAGCATTCCTGGATCCAGCATCATCCAGCGCAAGAAACCCGTGAGGCGTCGATCCGGTCGGTTGCCCAACCAATCGTGGTTCAGCACCAAGCTTTCAGCGATACACCGAGTGTGCTGGCGTCCATCCGCGACCGAGTTCCTGCCGTGCCAGTTCGATCATTCCAAACAGTGCTTCTGGCATCGCTACAGGCACCGAAACCCCGAACTCCCCAAGCGATGGATGCAATGCCAGCACTTCGGCGCATAGACCACGAATGACCTCGAGTGCGGCATCAGGAGTGATGACTGCCCCAAGTCTCGGCAGCACCTCGTCGAGTTCCTCCTCCGTTGCCCTGTTTTGCGCAGGAGCCATTGGATCAGGACCGTCCGCAAGTTGTACCAGCCGCCAAAGGTGCATAAACGAACCTGTCAGCAAGTCGATCTGGGAACTCGCGCGACGGCTCTGCTGGCGAACAGCGTACTTGACCGCAATCGGGGCCATTGCCCAAAAGAAGATGATGGTGCTCTGTGCCTGTTCGCGTCGCTCGTCATCCGAAAGCGATGAAGGAACATCCAGAGGAATCTCTTGGCGGGCAAACAACATCCTGGTCTCCAGAGGCCGGCGTGCGATGCTGTATGGTCCGATGTTCCAATCGAACTCGACTGGCCCTGGATAGATGACGAGCTGGAATCGACCGCCATGTTGAGCATTGGAAGGCATCTCCGGCTGGATCAGGATCGGAGAACCTACGCGATCGTACAACTGCTCCCGCTGTTCCCAGAATTCGTCGTAGAAGACATCTGCAACGGCCACATGAAGATCGAAGTCACTCCAGGCATCATCGACGCCCCGACCAAACGAACCGCTCAGCCATGCAGCCACAACCCGCTGGTCGCTGCGAAGCGCCTCGACAGCACGAGCCAGCAAGCTGTCGCGGTGAACTTGATACTCTTGGGCAGTTCGGGGAGGAAAGGTCGGCATCGCAAGCCTATCGTCTGTCGTCGAGCTAGCCTCTAGCACCCTGCGCGAAGCCACAAATGCACGCTCATTGGCGGTCTGCCATGATCGCTTATCCAACGCCGCAGCACTCTTGGGGCCTGATCAGCTCGCGTGGTGCTCGCCGAAGACATCGCGGAGGGCGTTCGCGACCTGGCCCATCGTCGCCCCGGCAAGCAGGGCAGCCTTCATCACGGGCAGCAGGTTGTCCGTTCCCGCCGCAACATCCCGCACGCGCTGGAGGTGCGGCGCGACGGCGTCCACGTCCTGCGCGGTCTTGTACGCCTGCACGCGGCGCACCTGCTCATCCACGACCGCCACGTCGATCTTCTGGATCGGCACGTTCACCGGCTCGTCCGACTGGTAGCGGTTGACGCCGACCACGACCTCGTCCCCGGACGACCGGGCGAGCTCGCGGCGGTAGGCGTTCTCACCGATCGCGTCCTGCACGAACCCCTCCTCGATCGCGACCACCGCGCCACCGAGCGCATCGACGCGCTCCATCCAGATCCGCGCCTGCTCCTCCAACTGGTCGGTCAGCGCCTCCACGAAGAACGACCCAGCCAGCGGATCGACCGTGTCCGGCACACCCGTCTCCTCGGCCAGGATCTGCTGCGTGCGCAACGCGATGGTCGCGGCCTCCGCCGTGGGGAGGGCCAGCGCCTCGTCGTAGCCGTTCGTGTGCAGGCTCTGCGTCCCCCCGAGCACCGCAGAGAGCGCCTGATAGGCCACACGGACGATGTTGTTCAGTGGCTGCTGCGCGGTGAGGGTGACGCCTCCGGTCTGCGTGTGGAAGCGGAGCATCAGCGACTTCGGATTCCTCGCGCCGAAGCGTTCCTTGAGGATCGTCGCCCACATCCGGCGCGCGGCGCGGAACTTCGCCGCCTCCTCAAAAAGGTTGGAATGCGATGCGAAGAAGAAGCTCATCCGTGGCACGAAAGTGTCCACGTCCAGCCCGGCCTTCACCGCCGCCTCGATGTAGGCGACGCCGTCCGAGAGCGTGAAGGCGATCTCCTGCGCGGCGGACGACCCGGCCTCCCGGATGTGATAGCCGGAGACAGAGATCGTGTTCCACATGGGAAGCTGCTGCGAGCAGTAGGCGAAGGTATCCGTCACCAGGCGCATGGACGGTCGCGGCGGGAAGATGTAGGTACCGCGCGCGGCGTATTCCTTCAGGATGTCGTTCTGGATCGTGCCGCCGAGCTTCGCCGGATCGCCGCCACGCTCCTCGGCGACGATCTGGTACATCAGCAGCAGGAGCGAGGCTGGCGCATTGATCGTCATCGACGTGGTGACGGCCGTCTGGTCGATCCCGTCGAAGAGTCGCCGCATGTCGTCGAGCGTGCTCACGGGCACACCCACGCGCCCGACCTCGCCGAACGCACGCGGATCATCGGAATCGAGCCCGAGCTGCGTGGGGAGGTCGAAGGCGACGCTGAGGCCGGTGGTGCCGCGCGCGAGGAGGAGACGATAGCGCTTGTTGCTCTCCTCGGCGGATGAGAAGCCGGCGTACTGGCGCATCGTCCAGCGGCGGGAGCGGTACATCGTCGGATGGATGCCGCGCGTATACGGGTAGATGCCAGGGTCCTCGATCGCAAACGGTTCCTCGGGAGCGCGGTAGACCGGCTCGATGGGAATACCGGAATCGGTGACGATCTCGGAGGATGCAGGCTTCTGCTTTGTGTCAGTCATGGCGTGCTTGTCCGTGCGGTCCGTGGGATACGTGCGACGATCCCCGAATCCTACCCCGGATCGACCGCCACAGGCGGCTTTTCTGCGCATCCTATCCGGGTGCAATCACGCCACGCTCGATCGCGCCTGCAACAAGGCGTTGCGCGAAGTCCCAGAGAGCCGGGAAATCCTCCAGATGCGGACGCTTCCGGCCGAGGACGATGGAGGCGGTGAGTTGCGGCGCAGTGGGGCCGGAACCACCCGGCGCGTAGGAGAGGATCATCGGGTGGAGGACATCGAGGGCGCGGGCGTAGCGCGCCTCACGTGTGTGCTGGGTCTGGAACTCGTCGATCAGGGGGCGGAAGCGCTCGGCATCGGCATCCGGGAGCAACGCGAGGAGCCTCGTGGCCGAGGCGGCCTCGCGCTCGGCGATATCCGTGGCGTCGGAGTAGAACCAGCTGTCCCCGGCATAGACCTCGACAAGATCGTGGATGGTGATCAGGTCGCGGACGTGGAGCAGGTCGATGTCCGGCGGGGCGTACGGCTCCAGCAGGATGGCGAGCAGAGAGAGGTGCCAGCAGTGCTCGGCGACAGACTCGTGCCGCGAGTCGTCGAGGAGCGTGTTCATGCGGTATTCGCGCTTCAGGCGCTCGGAAGCGAGGAAGAAGTCCAGCGTGGCGAATGGGATCGTGCGGCTTTCTTCAGCGGTCATCGTGACAAGTCTCCCACGGGAGCAGTTCCCTCACGATGGCTGCGCCTTCTGCGACCAGAACCGTCTGGTCATCATGATCCACGGTCACGAGCGCATAGTCGATGAGGACGCCTGGATCCCGGTCAGCAAGACCCAGTCGTATTTCCCTGATCGCCTCAGAGGCCGAGCTCCACGAACCAACGAGGTTCTTCGACAGAAGATGCCAGAGCTCAAACACGTTCAACGAACTACTACTCCACGCTGCGAGCATCCAACAATGCTCGTTCCGCGTCGGCGCGATGGTGAACCGCGGCGAGCATGGCCACCCCTTCACCAATCAGCGCGTCATTCGCCTCGTCCTCTGCCTCATACGACAGGAAGAAGCGATCCAGCGCCGCTTGGCCGTACTCGCTCACCAACGCCCTGATTCGATGCTCGGCATCAATCGCGGTGGGATAGGTATCCACCAGGTTGTTCGTCAGGCTATCCCAGAGTTCGTACACCCTAACCGACTTTGCGCAGTCGCGCCACGGCAGCACAGTGCTCCTCAGCAGCGATACGCTTCACGGCCACGAGGATGGCCTCACCCTGCGCGACCAGATGCTCGTTTCCGGTCTCATCGAACATGACAAGATGGGTGTTCGTGAGAAAGCCCGGGCCTTCCCGACGAACGGCGCTTTCGAGGATGTCCACCGCCTCGTCGATCGAATCGAACTCGTCCATGAGATTATGCGACCGTGTGTGCCAAAACGCATAGTGCTCGGTCGTCGTCACTGCGTCACTCACTCCTGAGAAACCGCCTGTGGCGGCTCCTGCACCAGCTCTACGAGGACGCCGTTGCAGGATTCGGGGTGAACGAAGGCGACGCGCCAACCGTGCGCGCCGATCCGGGGCACCTCATCGATAAGCCGGACGCCCTTCATGGCGAGATCGCGCAATTCCGCCGCAAGATCGTCCACCGCGAAGGCGACGTGATGTGTCCCCTCGCCACGCTTCGCCATGAACCGGGCGATCGCCCCCGCCGGGTCGGTCGGCGCGATCAGCTCCAGATAGCCGGACGGCCCAGCATGATAGGTGATCGCCTCGATCAGTTGCTCCGGCACGGCGAAGCGGTCGCCGTCCGTGAAGCCGAGCGCGCGATAGCGCTCATCGGCGGCATCCAGGTCGCTCACGACGATCCCGACGTGGTGCAGCCGCCGGGAACCGATCAGGGAACGCACGTCAGTCATCGCCCACCGCCGCCCGTGCAACCAGTTCTGCCTGCTTGTCGACCATCGGCAACGGCTCGATCTTCTTCGAGAAGAGCTTGCGGTCGTCGCCGGTGATGTTCCTGCCGGTCGCGATCTCCCATTGCCAGCCGTGAAGCGTGCAGGTCATGATGCCGTCCTCCACCTCGCCGAAGCGCGTGAGATCGGCCTTCAGGTGCGGGCAACGACGCTGGAGCAGGTAGCCCTCGCATTCGAAGAGCTGCGGCTCCGGATGCTGCTCCTCGTAGAAGCCCTCCGCATACTCGACGCGCTCAATAGAGAGCAACTTGAAGAAGCTGTAGAGAAACTCGTTGTACGGCCCCTTCCGCTCTGCCTGGAACCGGCAGGAGAGGAAGATGTGGTTCACCCAGTCTTCTTCGTGGTTGAGGATGCAATATTCGACCAGCCCTGGCTGGATGGAGAAGGCGAACTGCGTCTCCAGCTTGCCGTCCCACGCATAGACCTTGCGATCCACGAAGTCGATGACGATCGTTTCCGTGCCACAGTCCATCTTCAGGCGATCGCCAATGCCGACGCAGGTCTGATCCGCCAGCTCCAGGATCGGCTCGAACCACTCCTTCAGGGCGGGCAGGATCTCCACCTGCCCCACCGGCCACGAAGCGCGAATGGCGTCGATCTCCGCCTGCTTGCGCGCCTTGTAGGCCATCACGTGACCGCGCTTGTCGGTGAAGATCTCCTGGACCTCCTCGTCCGGGATCGGGTGCGTCACCGCGACATTGCCCGGCGTGACCGTAAAGACGCTGCCCGGAATGACGAGATGGCCCTTCGTATAGTCCACCTTGTCGACCAGTTCGAGGAAGACGGTCGCATCCGGGAAGATGTTGGTCGGGTCACGATCGAAGTCGTTCAGGTACAGCAACTCGTCATCGAGAAAACACGGCGGCCCGGCGCTCGGGATAATGTGCGGAGCGCCGATCTGCTTGGCGTAGCGCAACGCGCGCTCCATCTGCGTGGTCCGCTTCTTGGAACTGAGCGCGTCCTTCATCTTCTGCGGGAAGCGGTAGACCATCGGATACCAGATCGCGCCCGAATACTGGAGGAGGTGGCAATCGTACGGTCCGAACTCCGCCAGCGCCTCGAAATCGACTGGGCGGGAATCGTTCTGGTTGAAAATGCGCACCTCGCCATCGTCCAGCGAGAGGCCGGAATCGCCGAGCGGACCATCCGCCGGGGCGATCAGCGAGGTGATCATCACTTTCAGGCCGTTCACCTCGTGCGACTGCCCGTTCTTCGTCTGCACGAACTTCGTGAAGCCGAGCCTGCGCAACCATTTCTCGACCAGTCCCAACGGGTGATCCGGCAGGAGGACCGTGGTCTCCTTGCTGACGGACTCGCGCAGGAACGTCTCGTCCAGATGGTCGAGGTGCGTGTGCGAGACGAAGAGATAGTCGGGATTCACGAACGGCGAGACATCGAGATGGTCGTTCGCCGGGTAGACCCACCACGACCCGAAATAGGAGGAGTTGAACACGGGATCGCAGAGGACGGTGCCCTTGGCGGTTTCGATGAAGAATCCGGCGTGGCCGAGGGACGTGACGCGCATGGTTGTTGCCTGCCTGATGATGACGATCGGGACAATGCGGCCCAGAACGTAGCTGTGACAAGTGTGCCACGCGCCGGGAATCCGGGGCGAGATCGTCCGGCGCGTGGCATGTCAATCTCGTGTCAAGTTGCCGCACAACCGGGCGACAGCGGTCCCGACGCGGATGCCTCGCCGTACAATGGAGATGCGTCCGCACGCTGGACGCCTCGACGGAACGACGAGGTTCCGCCCGATTTCCCAGTGAACGAGCCCGTATCCCATGGTTGACTGCTTCGACCGCATCGCGGTCCGCATGACGGAAATCATCCTCGAACCGGTCCGGCTGCTGCGCGAGAGCGCCCAGCTGTCGGCTGTCACCCTGCGTACCCCGAGCGCGGGCCGCCGCTTCGCCATCACCATCGCGAAGCGCTTCCCTGACGGTGCGAACGAGCCGCCCGCCTACCGTTGGTCGCTGGTGGAGATCACGCCTGGAGGCGATCCGCTGCCGGACGGGGCAACGGGAGATTCCCCGGCGGATCGGCATTACCCCCAACCGGAAGAGGCATATTGGGCCGCCGTGAACGCGCTCTGTGAGGAGACAAAGTCGGCGGCGCGAACCAGCTGGCTGCTGGAATCCGCGCACCGGATGGTAGGCGCCGAGCGCGACTGACCTCCAGCACCGAGGCCAGTCGGTTTTCGGGAAGTGCCGCGAGAATCAGCTGATCGCCAGCTTGTCCTTGGAGAGCACCGTCCCGCGCGTCCGCTTGCCGGTGAGCTCCAGATAGGCGCGAATCGTCGCATCGGCGACGGGCACCGCGAAGGTCGCGCCTTCGCCGCCGGCCTCGATCACGACCGCAACCGCAATCTCCGGTGCATCCGCGGGAGCATAGGCCGTGAACCAGGCGTGGGTATCACGAGCGCCGCCATTCTCGTCCTCCTGCCCGAACTCGGCCGTTCCCGTCTTTCCTGCAACCGTGATCTTGTCTTCCCCATCCGGATTCGTGAGCGACCATTTCGAGTGGAAGGCACCATTCGTATCAGTGCTGCCGAATGCAGTCCCCGCCTGCTCGTTGCAAACGCGACGCATCCCTTCCTTCACGACATCGATATGTTCCTGCTTGAACCCCAGCTTCCCAGCATCCCTCGACGGACTCTCCTCGACCTTGCCATTGGCATCCGTCTTCTGGAGCACGAGATGGGGAGTCTTGAACACGCCATCGGCAGCGATGCCAGCGACATTCATCGCCATTTGAAGCGGCGTTGCCTGAAATTCACCCTGGCCGATGGAAACGTTCAATGTGTCGCCAACCGTCCACGATTCACCGGGGATTGCCGTTTTCTTCCATTCCGGATCGGGGACGAGTCCCGGCTCGTCATACAGCTCGATCCCGGTCTGGCGACCAAAGAAGAACTTGGTCCTCATATCGGTAGAGACGTTTTCGATTCCTTCTCCATCGAAGACATGCTGCGTGTTATCAATAACCTGCCCCGCCCAATAGTTGTAATCGAAGTAATAGACGTAGCTGTCTCCCTGACCGGTCGACGTTTTCGATGGCGCGACATTGTAGAAGAACACGTCGCATGACTGCTCGAGCGCGCCATAAACATCGAGTTCTCCATGGGGGGTGCCTCCGGAGTTCCAGGCAACCCAACATGCCCATTTGCTCAGATCTGCCTGGTTGTAGGTTGCCGGGATCGCAATACCGCCCGCACAGGTATGCGTGGTCTCGGTCGTAATCGCCCCTCGCTGCAATGCGGAGGCCGCCAGAAAGCTCTTGAAAGTCGAGCCCGGCGGATAGACCTCCGCCGTGCAGCGGTTCACAAACGCCTTGCCCCGGTCCGGATCCATGTATTCCGCCCATTTCAGGCTGGAGAGTCCGGAAACGAAGAGCGTGTTGTCATAGTAGGGATAGCTGACCATCGCCAGCACCTCACCGGATCGCGGATCGAGCGCCACCACGGCTCCGGCATTCGGAATCTTCCACTCGCTCTTGCCGTCTTTCTTACGCGTGTCGTTGACCTTCTGCTTGGCGGCGGCAGCCTTCCCGATCTGCTCTTCCAGCGCCTTGGCAACGGCGTTCTGAAATTCGAGGTCGATGGTGAGCGTGACGTTCTTCCCGGCCTGCGGTTCCTTCTGGCCATCCGGAAGCACGCGCACCTGCACCCCGTTTGCATCGCGCTCGACCGAACGGGCGCCCTTCACCCCGCGCAGGTCGGCCTCCAGCGCCTGCTCCAGACCGGCCCGGCCAATGAGGTCGTTCAGGGCATACAGGCTGTTGCCGTCGCGATCCTTGTTCATGGGGTCGAAGAGCTCGACCGAGTCCACACCCTGCACGTAGCCCACGACGTGCGACATCACATCGCCGCCGGCGTATTTCCGCACGAGCTTGCTGTCGTCGAGGATCACGCCCGGCAGGTACATGCTGTTCGCGTCGAGCGTCATCGCGATCTCGCGCGGGACGTTCGTCTTGATCGAAACCTCGAGGTTCTTGTCCCAGATGTTGGTGATCTTGAAGTCAATCTCGTTCATCACGGAGACACCGGGCAACTCGGCCTTGGCCGCGCGGAACCGGGCGGCATCGTCCACGGAAAGGTTCGAGACATCGACCATGCCAAGCGTGGCGCGATACTTCCAGCCATCGATCGCCGTCTGGGCGTCGGCATCCTTGTACGACAACATCGTGGCGACACGCTGGTAGACGGTATCCGCCGATCCCTCCGGCAGCGCCGTCGGATCGATCACCAGCACGTCGTCGAGTTGTAGCGCCGTCGTCAGCGTGTTGATGACATAGGCGCGATCCTCATCCTCCTCCGGCAGCTTCGCGGGGACAACGCGCACTTCCCACGAGCGGATATTCCCGGCCAGGGTCCGCCCCTGGCGGTCGAGAATGAGCCCACGAGCGGCCGGCAATTGTTCGTCGGTAATGACGTTCGCCTCGGCTTGCGCCTTGTACTTGTCGCCCTCGGCCAATTGCATGTAGCCAAGTTTGCCGCCCAGCGCGGCAAATGCACCGACCGTCAACCCCTTCGCCATCAGCAGGCGGCGATTCAGCAGGACCTGATCGCTGCGAAGCCATCCATCGTAGCGTCGCCGCTTCTTGCGCTGGCTGGGAGGATCGTAGGGAATTCGCTTGCGACGAGCCATGACATCAGCCCCTTGTCAGGATGCGGCCACGCGGGCCGGGGTGGAGTGTGGGACGAGAGATTGGGCCGGGAGGCAATCCGGCCGGCACCATCGGCGTCAGTAGCGGCGCACCTCGCGGGTGGCGCGCGCCACGAACGGAAAGAGCACCAGCACGAGGGTACCGTGCATGGCAGCCTGGATCAGCAGATAGAGGCCTGGCGAATTGCCATGCGCCAGGCAGAGCACCAACCCGTGTACGACGGTCGCCACGACCATCAGCAGTGCGGGCACGATGGCGGAGGAATGGAAGACGTATTCCTTCGCCACCGCCGCGAGCAGGAAGACCGGCAACAAGGCCAGGACGTTGACGCCCAGCGTGCCCATCGTGATCACGTCGAGCAGGATGCCGGCGATGAATATCCAGAAGAGCGCCTCGCGCGGGCCGCACCAGCCACACCAGAGGAAGATCAGCACCAGGACCGTGTTCGGGATCACGCCCCACGGAAACACGGCGGGGATTACCGTCGCCTGGCTGAAGATCGCGACAAGGAGCAGCAACCCGAAGATGATGCGTGACATGATAGGAAACGCCTGACTCCAATGGTTGCGGGCAATGGGGGGCGAGCGCGCAGATGAGGCGGCGCACGGGGCGGTGGCTCCGACCCGCGCAGGTGCCCGGAGTGTACCATGCGCCCACCCAGCCCCCGGCTGCAGGATGGCGGATCGAACCGCCCAGCAGGGGAGGCGTGCGCCGGGACGATCGGCGATCATGGTCCGAGCGCATTGTTTCGGTTGTCCCGCTCAGGAGCATGCCCATGTCCGCTGCACATCCCTCCTCACCACTCGTTTCCGCCGCCTGGCTCGCGGAGCATCTCGGCGATCCCGACCTGCTCGTCATCGATGTTCGCCCGCTGCCAATGTATCTGGCCGGGCACATCCCCGGCGCCATCTCGCTCGATGCCGGCTCGCTCCGCCTGCCAGCTTCCGACGAGGCAACGATTGCGGCCTGGACGCCCGTGCTGGAACGCACGCTCGGCGCGTCGGGTATCGGTCCGGAACGCACGGTCGTCTTCACGGAGGACATCAGTGGCACGATGGCGTCGTTCGGCGTCTGGCTGCTCGACGTCGCCGGACTGCACAACGGCAAGCTGCTCGACGGCGGCCTGCGCGCGTGGGTGGGCGCAGGCAACAACCTCGACCGCACGCCGACCCAGCCAACGCCGGTCGCGCTCAGCCTGACGCTCGACCGGACCGTGCTGGCCACCGCCTTCGACCTGATCGCGGTGATCGACGGCGGGACGCAGACATCCATCACGCTGGTCGATACGCGCAGTGCGGGCGAGCACGAGAACGGCACCATCCCCAGCGCCATCAATCTCGAATGGATGAACAACCTGAACGCCGATGGCTCCTACCGGGATGCCGCCACCCTGGCCGCGCAATACGCCGCGATCGGGATCGCCCCCGCGAACCCCACCGTCACCTATTGCGCAGGCGGGTTCCGTGCTGCCCAGACATACGTCGCCCTGAAGGCTGCGGGTTTCCCGGACGTGCGCAACTATGCCCCTTCATGGGGCGAATGGAGCCAGCTCCCGGACGCCCCGATCGCCTTCCCTGACGGCGAGAACTGACCCGAAAGCGGCGATCCCTCCAGCGGCAAACGGCGCAGATACCGTATCCTTCCCTTATGTTCAGACGCTGGAACCCACGTCGCTCGACATCCTCACCCGGTCTCTCGCGCCCACGGTGGCGCTGATTTCATCAGGAGTAGTCACGTCTGTGTCTTCGCTCGAATCCCCCCGGACCGTTACCCGGAAGCGCGTAGTCGTCACCGGCATCGGCGCGATCAGTTCGCTCGCACCATCCGCCGCCGAGACGTGGGAGCGCATCCTCGCCAACGAGACCGGCATCAAGCGGATCGATAGCCTCGATCCCGCGCAGCATCCTTGCGTCCTGCGTGGCGATGTCGATGACAGCCAGGTCCAGAGCCGCTTTCTGAAAGGGAAGGAAGCACGCAACACGTCGCGCTTCTCCCGCTTCGCGATCGAGGCCGCCGGTGACGCGCTGATCGACGCCGGCTTGCTGGGTGATGACCTGACGCCGGTCATCGACATGACCGACGCGGGCGCGGCCCTCGGCACCTGCATCGGCGGCACCTACGACGACCTGCTCCCCGCCTGGCAGACCGCCTTCACACGCGAATCGTTCTCCCGCGTGCCGCCGCACCTCCACGTGATGTTCCCGCACAATCTCGCGGCCTACACCATCCAGCACCAGTTCGGCATGATGGGACCGAGTTCGACCGTCGTGACCGCCTGCGCGACCGGATCGCAGGCCATCGGCGACGGCTTCCGCGCCATCTCCTACAGCCAGGCTCCGCTGATGATCGCGGGCGCAACCGAATCGACGCATCACCCCATGTTCCAGGCGGGATTCGCCGCGATGCGCGCGCTGGTGACCGACTCCAACGACAACCCGGACGGCGCGAGCCGCCCGTTCGATGCCAGCCGCGCCGGATTCGTACTCGGCGAAGGCGCCGGCATGCTGGTCCTGGAGGAGTTGGAGCACGCGCAGGCGCGCGGCGCCCGCATCTACGCGGAAATCGCCGGATTCGCGACCTCGAACGACGCCTACCACCCGATCGCGCCGCAGCCGGACGGCATCGGTGCGGCAAAGGCGATCGCCGACGCGCTGAACGACGCCGGGATCGCGCCGGATGAGGTGGATCACGTCAACGCTCACGCAGCCTCCACCCCGGCGGGCGACCTCGCCGAAGCGAAGGCGATCATCCAGGTGCTCGGCGACCGGGCGAAGGGAATTCCGATCACATCGGTAAAGGGTGCGATCGGGCACTGCATGGCCTCCGCCGGTGCGCTGGAGACGATCACGGCGGTCAAGACGCTGCACGAGCAGCGGATTCCGCCGACGCGCAACTATCGGAACCCGGATCCGGAAATCGGGCTCGATATCGTGCATGGCACACCTCGCGAGGCCGAGATCGACGTGATGACGAAGCATTCGTTCGGCCTCGGCGGCCAGAACGCCTGCCTCGTCCTGCGCCGCTGGCCGGTCTCCTGATCCGCCCATGACGGCAGATGCCAACAGCGAGAAGCCGACATCGCCCCAATCTGGACGTTTCATGGTACTGGGCGCATTCCGCCTTGCCCTGGAAATCGCGGCGGTCGTCGCGCTCGCGTGGTGGGGGTGGCACCTTGCAGGAGGAGGCATCCTTGGCGTGGTGCTGGCGATCGCGATTCCGGCAATCGCCTTCGCGGTCTGGGGCATCTTCGCGGTGAAGGACGACCCATCGCGGAATCCGAACCCGCCGGTTACAGTGCCGGGTTGGGTCCGGCTAATCATCGAAGCAGCGGTCTTCGGGCTGGCCGCGTACGGCCTCTGGAGCGGCGGTCATCGCGCTTGGGCGGAAGGATTGCTGACGGCGGTCGGTCTGATCTATTTCGTCTCCTATGACCGGATCGCCTGGCTGTTGAAGCAGCACTGACCCGAACACAGACACGACCCCGGAGGGTATACCGGCCTCCGGGGTCGTGCGGCATTCGGATGACGAAGGCACTGCCGGCAACAGTTCGAAATCGGGACATGCCCCATTCACCAAACGAATCATCAGCGGCGACCCCGTATGGTGGAGGCCGTTCTGGTCTCCACGAAGCAGCATTCCGTAACGGTTCAGCATGCCTGAACCATCGGACACGGGCCGATATCTGGATTCGCATGCCCGGGAAAGACTATCGTCACGCATATCATCTCGGGCAAAGGTCCCTGTCGCGCATGCAGGAAGCTCCACCAGGGAACTCCTGCCAGAGCAATCGCAGTTATATCACCGCCTCCGCAGATCGGGCTTCTCCCGATAGCGCAGACACGCTGCGCTGCTACGGATTGGCAACCTCTCTCGATCTTGCGACACGGTAAGGAGGAATCGTCCCCATGAGCGTATCGTTGGTCGGGAAGCGCGCGCTGGTGACCGGAGCGAGCCGGTCGGTCGGGATCGGTGCGGCCATCTGCCGCTCCTTCGCCAAGGCCGGCGCCGATGTCGCCTTCACACACTGGACCGCCTACGACACCGGCATGTATGGCAGCGCGGCCACCGAACCGGCGGACCTCCTCGCCGAGTTGACGCTTCAGGGCATCAACGCTGTCGGTATCGAGTTCGATCTCTCGCTGCCCACGGCCGGTTCGGCACTCTTCGACCTCGTCGAGGACGAGCTGGGGCCGATCGATATCCTCGTCAACAACGCCGCCTTCTCCACACACGATTCCTGGGAGACGCTTTCGGCGGAGAGCGTCGACGCGCATTACCAGGTCAATGCCCGTGCGACGGCGCTGCTGACCGTCGAGTTCGCCCGTCGCTTCCAGGCGGCAAACGGCGGGCGCGTCGTCAACTTCAGCTCCGGCCAGCATCTCGGCCCGATGCCAGATGAGCTCTCCTACGCGATGAGCAAGGGCGCGATCATCGCCTTCTCCACGTCCATTGCACCGGAACTCGCGCGGAAAGGCATCACGATCAATGTCGTCAATCCCGGTCCCACCGATACTGGCTGGATGACGCCAGAGTTGCACCTGGACCTGGCGGCAAGAACCCCGATGGGCCGCGTCGGCCTGCCGGAGGATGTTGCACGGCTCGTCACGTGGCTGGCGAGTGAGGATGCCTGCTGGATCACCGGACAGGTCATCGACTCCGAGGGCGGATTCCTGCACGCATAGTCATCATGAAAGGGTCCAATGGCACGGCTGATCCTCATCAACGGTGCGCCGGGCAGCGGCAAGTCAACGCTGGCCCGCCGCCTCGCTGCCGATCCGGACATCACGTCCTCGCTCGCCCTCGTCCTGGATATCGATGTCGTCCGGGGGATGCTGGGGCGCTGGCTCGAAACGCCAGGTGACGCAGGCATCCTCGCCCGGAAACACGCGCTGGCGATGATCGCCCAACAGATCGACGCGGGAAGCGACGTGATCGTGCCCCAGTTCCTCGGACGGATCGACTTCGTGCTCCTATTGGAAGCGGCAGCCGCCGCGCAAGGTGTCCCTTTCATCGAAATCGCGCTCGTCAGCTCGCCGGACGAGGCCGCGCGTCGCTTCCGCCGCCGTTCGGAACAGCCGGAGGACCAGACCCACCGCGATGCCGCCGCCCTCGAATCCGGCGCGGACGACCGCATTCCGGGAATGTACGACGCGATGCTCGCGGTGACAGCCCAGCGTCCGACGACGCGTTTCGTGGAGACGATCGACGGCGACCACGACGGCACCTACGCCCGGCTGGTCGCTGCGATCTCCCCAGCAATCCAGGAACCATCCTAGACATGAGCACGCCCGCTCCCGATATCGGGATGCTCCGCGCCGCCCTGACCGCGATGGAAACGTCCGCCGGCCCGCTCGTCGACCTCACACCGCTCGAAGCCTGGGGACCAACCGTGGTGGTGGCAGGAACATCGGCGAGCGGGTATCGCCTCGTCCTCAAGGCCAGCGCCCGCAGCGACGTAAGGATTGAAGCGGCCACCGCGAGACGCGCCAGGAATGCGGGCGTCCCCACACCGGCAATCCTGGCGGAAGGGGCCGATATCGCGCTGCCCGGGGCATACTGGTTCCTGATGGACCGTGCAACGGGTGTGCGCTGGGCGGATCTGGACTGGCCGATGGACCGCCAGCGGCTCATCCTCCACCATCTTGCAGACATCTTCGTCAGGCTGCACGGGATCGCGGCAGAAGGCAGTGGACCGCTCACCGGCGATGGCCGTGGCACTTTCCCGGACTGGCCATCCTGGCTGGCGGCGAGTTTCGACGAAGCAGGACGAACGCTGGTCGATCGCGGCCTCCTGTCCGCGCAGGATGTCGCACGGGTGGGCACGTTCGTCGACACCCTGCGGAGGCCCCTGCTCGCCCGGCCATCATCGCTGCTGCATGCCGACCTCGGGGATGGCGAGGTCTTTGTCGATGCCGAAGCCCGAGTGACCGGTATCGTCGACTGGGGATCCTCGATCGCCGGTGACCCGCTCTACGAATTCGCGCGCTTCGTTGCGGGAGGATCGGACGACGATCCCCGTCCCGCCCGCTATCTCGGCCCCTTGCTCGAACGCTATGCGGAACGCATCCCGGCAATCGCCGCGGCCGATCCGCGCCTGCCGACGCTCTATCGCCTCCACAATACAGTCCTCAACACCGTCTGGGCTGCCATCCACGCCCCCGATTGGCTCCCTGCGCTCACGCACCGGATCGCCCGGCTGACGGCCACGCTCGCAGACGAATCGTCAGCCCAATCGGCTTGACAGTAACGCCCGTCATGTATCATTGCGCCGACCGAACGTCCGTTCCGACGAAGTGCCGTTGCGCCCCGGATGCGGACCCCTCTCCCGGATAGCGCCGTTGCCGCATCCGCAAATCAGGCAAGGAAGCCCCCACCATGTCCCAGCTTTCGGAACTCCTCGGCGACTCGTTCGCCGTCGTCTATCCCGGCCAGGGA
This sequence comes from Thermomicrobiales bacterium, assembly GCA_049841275.1. Lineage (GTDB taxonomy): Bacteria > Chloroflexota > Chloroflexia > Thermomicrobiales > UBA6265 > JASGDN01. The sequence goes on along the minus strand of JASGDN010000047.1, from coordinate 35,993 downwards.
AGCCAGGTCGTCGGCATGGGCGACGACCTCCTCGCCACCACGGAGGCCGCCCGCGATCTCTACGCGGCCGCCGACCGCCTGCTCGATGCACCGCTCTCGCAGATCATGCACGAGGGTCCGGACGAGGTCCTCGCCGACACGTTCAACGCCCAGCCCGCGCTGCTCACGCACAGCATCGCCGCCTGGCAGGCCGCCGAACGGCTCCTCGTCCCGGAGGGCCTACGCCCAGCGATGACCGCCGGCCACTCACTCGGCGAGTTCACGGCGCTCGTGACGGCCGATGTGATGGACTTCCCAACGGCGCTCATGCTGGTGCGCGAGCGAGGTCGGCTGATGAAGGAAGCCGGCGAGAAGCGGCCCGGTGGCATGGCGGCGATCCTCGGCCTCGACGACGAGAAGCTGGCTGAGGTCTGCGAGGAAGCCTCTTCCGAGGGCATCATCAATGTCGCCAACGCGAACTGCCCGGGCCAGACCGTGATCTCTGGCGAGGTCGCGGCACTGGAGAAGGCAATGGACCTGGCGAAGGCTGCCGGTGCCAAGCGCGCCGCCCGCCTGAATGTGAGCATCGCCTCGCATTCGCCACTGATGGCCGAGGTCTCCGCCAAACTCAACCAGCTCCTGGATGACATCGACCTGCACTCACCGCAGATCCCGGTGATCGCCAACACCACCGGCCAACCGATCACGACCGTGGACGGCGTGCGCGCCGAATTGCGCCATCACGTCGAATTGCCCGTTCAGTGGACGGCCTCCGTGCGCACGATGATCGACGCGGGCGTGCAGACCTTCATCGAACTCGGCGCGGGAGCGGTGCTGGCCGGACTCATCAAGCGTATCGACCGCGGCGTGAAGACCGTCTCACTCGCCGATCTCCAGGCTGCTGTCTCCAAATGAACTCCGGGAACACCGGTGCCGAAGCTGGCAGGTAGGCGCAGCACGGGCCGTCCGGGTAGAATCCTCAAAAGAGTACGTACGTCGCGCATGCTCTCCGAACGAGCCTCGGCGAGGCTGATGGGTTTCGCTGTCCGTGGTTTCCGGGATCGTCGCGCGACCGAATGCCAAGCATGCCATCAACAACGACCACATCGGGCGGAGCGAAAGGACTGACATTGTGACGCGAGTGGTAGTGACCGGCCTGGGGGCGATTACCCCACTCGGGATTGGTGTCGAAACGTTCTGGAAAGGCCTGACGTCCGGCACCTCGGGCATCCGGCGCATCCAGGGATTCGACGCCAGCGACCTGGAGGTCCAGATCGCCGGTGAGGTCCCCGATTTCGCCGCCAAGGACCACATGGACCCGAAGAACGCCCGCCGCATGGACCGTTTCTCGCAATTCGCCGTCGCGGCCACGCGCGAAGCGATCGCCCAGGCGGGGCTGAAAATCACGGACGACAACCGCGACCGCATCGGCATCGTGATGAACACCGGCGGCGGCGGCATCCCGACCATCGAGAACGAGGTCAACGCGATGCGCGAGAAGGGTCCGCGCCGCGTGAGCCCCTTCCTGATCCCGATCTTCGCGCCGAACATGGCCAGTTGCCAGGTGGGCATCAACTTCGACATCTGGGGGCCGACCGTCACCTCCGTCGCGGCCTGCGCCGCCGGCGTACAGGCAATGGTCGATGCCGTCTACATGCTGGAGCGCGGCGACGCCGACGTGGTGATCGCCGGAGGCACCGAGGGCGGCCTGACGCCAGTCGCGATCGCCAGCCTGACAAACATGACGGCGCTCTCCAAGCGCAATGACAATCCGGCAGGCGCCAGCCGCCCGTTCGATCTCGGGCGCGACGGCTTCGTCTTCAGCGAGGGCGCAGGCGCCTTCATCCTCGAAACCGAGGAGCATGCCCTCGCCCGGGGTGCGACCCCGATTGCGGTGGTCTCCGGCGGCGCCTATACAGCGGACGCCTACCACATCACCGCAAACCGCCCGGACGGCCGCGGGCAGGCAGCAGCGATGACCCGCGCCATCAAACGAGCGGGCCTGGAACCGAAAGACATCGACTACGTGGCCGCCCACGCGACGGCGACCAAGGTCGGCGACATCGGGGAGACGACCTCGATCAAGCTGGCGTTCGGCGATCATGCGAAGGACCTGGCGATCTCGGCGAACAAGTCGATGCTCGGCCACCTGCTCGGTGCGGCAGGCGCGGTGTCATCGCTGGCCTGCATCCTCGCGATCCGGGACGGGGTGATCCCACCGACGATCAACCTGACCGATCCGGACCCGGATTGCGACCTCGACTACACGCCGAACGTCTCCCGGAAGCTGACCGTCAAGGCCGCCGCCGCGAACGGCTTCGGCTTCGGCGGCCAGAACGCCTGCGCGATCTTCCAGGCGCTGTAGCCTTCGCGATCCACATGACAAGCAGGGTCCGGATGCTGTACGCATCCGGACCTTCTGCGTTTCCCGGCGATCACCCCTTGACGCCAGAGAGCGTCATCGCTTCCACGAAGTTCCGTTGTAGCACCAGGAAGACGACCAGTACCGGCAACATCGCCAGCAAGGCGACCGCCATCAACTGTGGGTAGTTCGTGCCGTACGAGCTCTCGAACAGGGCGACACCCAGCGGCAGCGTGCGGTAGCGATCCCCGGTCGCGACCAGCAGGGGCCAGAGCACGCTATCCCAGTTCCACATGAAGATGAAGATCGCGAGCGACGACAGCGCGGTCTTGCTCAGCGGCAGGACGATCGAGACGAAGATGCGAGGTTCCCCGGCGCCATCAAGCCGAGCGGCATCCAGCAGGTCGTCCGGGATCGACGCCATGTGCTGCCGCATCAGGAAGATGCCGAAGGCGCTAGTCCCCGCCGGGACGATCAGCCCCCAATAGGTATCGACCCAGCCCAACCACTTCACGATCAGGAAGAGCGGAATGATCATCGACGAGAGGGGGATCATCATCGTCGCAAGGACGACCCCGAATACGAGGTTCCGTCCCATGAACGTGAACTTGGCGAATCCATAGCCCGCCAGCGAACAGGTCACCAGGTTCAACAATGTCACGCTCACCCCGACGATCACGCTGTTCCAGAAATACCGGGTGATCGGATAGGCCTTCAACGCATCCCGGAAGTTATGGAGATCGATCTGCTTCGGGATCCACTGCACCGGCTGCGTGAAGACCTCGCCGCGGGTCTTGAACGCCGTGCTCACCATGTAGGCGAAAGGCATCAGGATCAGGATGGCGAAGAGGATCAACGCCGCGTAGAGGACGAGATGTCCCCACGGAATGCGCGTCCAGACGGACGTCCGGTGCTCGATCGATGCGGCGGCGGATGACGGTTGATTGGCCGGATTCATCACAGTCCTCCTTCCCGTCTACTCTGCCGAGCCGAGGCGATTGAGCCAGAACTGGACGAGGGTCATGGCGCCGATGATGAGGAAGAGCACCACGGACATCGCGGCGGCGGTTCCCCCCTTCAGGAACACGAATGCCATCTGGTAGATGTTGAGCGACATCACGAGCGTCGCCGTCACCGGGCCGCCCTGGGTCATCACCCACTGCGGCACGAACACCTGCAATCCCGTGATCATGCCGATCACACTGACGAAGAGCAGGGTCGGGCGCAGCAGCGGCACCGTGATGGAGCGGAAGAGCTGCCACCAGCCGGCGCCATCCACCTTCGCCGCCTCGTAGTAATCGGACGGAATCTGCTGCAAGCCCGCGAGGAAGACGACCATGAAGAAGCCGACTTCCTTCCAGGCGCTCATGATGACGATCGCGCGCGGCGCCCAGGCCTCATCCGTCAGCCAGTTCTTCGGGGCAATGCCGAATGGATCCAGGAAGAACGCATTCATGAGTCCCTGGCGATTGAAGATCATCTTCCAGATCGCGGAAACCACCACCCAACTCATGACGACCGGCACGAAATACAGCGTCCGAAAGAACCCGACCCCTCGCAATCGCACGTTCAGTCCCAAGGCAAGGGCCAGCCCCAGGACCGCAACCGGGATATAGGTCATGAAGACATAGGCGAAGCTGTTGACGAGGGACGCGTGGAACCGCTGATCGTGGACCAGGGCACGGTAGTTGTCCAGGCCGGCGAAGACCGGCGGCTCCACGACGCTGAACGTGAAGAACGACAGATAGAACGTCCGGGCAATCGGGATGATGGCGAAGACGAGGAAGAAACAGAGCGCCGGCAGGGTGAAGAGGAATCCCCAGAGATTGCGCTTCTGCATGTAGCTGAGCCGCGAACGGCGATGCGTGGCGATGGGACCACGCGCCGCTCCCGCGCAATCGGCAGTGGACGACATCGGGACATTCCTGTTCGCTGGGATTGGGACACAGATACCGGCAGGCGGGACCGGACGGTGATCGTCCGGTCCCGCCTTCGCCTCAGCTGCTCGCGATGGCCGATTCGATCTGCGGCTTCACCGCATCCAGGGCCTCCTGCGGGTCCTCGCCGGACAGCAGCGATTGTTCGAGCGCCGACTTCATCAGCGTATCGACCTGCTCGCCAGCTGGCGTGACCGGCAGGAACTTGCCCTTCAGCATCTCCGACGACCAGACATCGAAGAACGGCAGCGCCTTCGCTTCCTCGGAGGTATCCCAGCCAGTCTTCGGCTGGATGAAGCTGGACTCCTTGAGCCAGCGGCCAGGGAACGACGAGATATACCCAATGAACTTGAACGCGGCGGCCTTCTTCTGCTCGTCGGTCGTCAGGGCATTCACCGACCAGTAGTAGGCATAGAGCGGCGTGACGGGTCCCTCGCCCTCGGTAACGGGCGTGGCCTCCGGCGTTCCTGCGGCACCGGGCTGCTTCTGCGGGAGCGGCGCGATCGACCACTTCTCGTAGACGGCCGTGTCCTCGGTGATCTGCCCCATGCCCCACGGATTGAAGGGCATCATCGCAACCTTGCCATCCAGGAAGTCCTGATAGGGCACGGTCGCATCCTGATTCGCCACGGATGGATCGGCAATCTTGGGATCGCCCCAGATCATGTCGTACCAGATATGCAACGCCTCGACAGACGGCGCATCAGCCACGGAGACCGTCGTCCCGTCTTCCGCCACCACGCGGCCACCGGTCTGGAGCAGCAGCGTCCCGAACAGGTTGTGATACCAACCGGAATGCAGGTAGACGAAATCGAACCCACGACGGGTCAGCGTATCGCCATCCTTGGTGACGAGCTTGGCCCCTTGCTCGGTCACGCCGGCCCAATCGGCGGGCGGCGCCTTGGGATCGAGGCCAACCTCGGTGAATGCCGCGTCGTTCACCGCCATCGCAGTGACGTTGAACTCGCTCGGGACGCCATAGACCTTGCCATCGACCGTGGAGCCTTCGAGCGCTGTCGGGATGTAGGCGGACTTCAACTCATCGAGCGAGCCATAGCCCATGTTGACCGGATCGACCTCCTGCACCAGCCCTTTCGGGATGTAGGTCGAGCGCATCTGAGCATCGTCCATGTTGATGATGTCCGGGCCGGTGCCCGTTCCCATCGACGCCAGCATCTTGGTCGCGAAGTCGTTATTGGGGATGATCTCGTACTGGACTTCGATGTCGGGGTTTTCCTTCATGAAGTCGGCGATCAGCGCCTTGTTCAACTCCACCATCGGCGGATGGGTGTGCGTCCAGAACTTGATGACGGTCTTGTCCTGGGCGGCGACCGGTGCATTGGAGACGGAGGTCACCAGGGCAGCCGAGGCAGCGGCGCCCAACGCCCCCTTGGCCAGAACCCGACGATTGAAGCGGCTCGATTCGTCCGCGCGGCTTGAATCCCGTTTCATCATTGGTCGGTCTCCTCCACGTTCCCTGAACGCCTGCATCGTCGTTCGGGCCGCTCCGGTACGAGCCTCCCGATCAGCGGAATCTAGCATCGGAATCCCAAGTGCGAAAGAACCCGGGCACGCACGCATGGCTCATTCCGGGGAGAACCCTGCTACGGACCGCACAAGGGTCGCCAGGCGCCTTCGGCCCATCGATACAACACGGCGCCGTCATCGGACGGACGACACGACCATGGTCGCAACGGCGACGATCAGCGGTAACGAGAGGCCCACGAGCATGAAGCCGTTCAACCATTTATGGTCCCGCAGCACCGCCAGGAACTCGCGAATCGTCGCGGCGGGCCAGAAGTAGGAGGCTGTCGGCGAACCGGTCGCGTAGCCCTTCAGCCTTGCCTTCCGCATCAGCATCGCCGCCCGGAAGGCGTGGAAGTTGTTCGTCGCCACGGCCGCACGACCGCTCATGCCCCGCTCGTCAAGCAACGCCTTCGAGAACCGCACGTTCTCCCACGTCGTGCGGGAACGGTCCTCCGCCACGATCGCGTCCGGCGCAATCCCCTGCTCCACGAGATACGCCGCCATCGCCGCCGCTTCGGAGACGGGTTCGTCGGCGCCCTTGCCGCCGGACGGCACCAGAATCGTGGTCCTCCCGGCCTGCCGGGACCGCGCGAAGACTTCGATCCCACGATCGAGCCGGCTGCGCAGCAGCGGCGTCACCCGTCCGTTGCGCAGCCCGGCCCCGAGGACGATCACCGCATCGACAGGGCCGCCCCAGCGCCGCGTCACGAAGAGGTAGAGCGCGGCGTAAGTCACGAATGCCGTGAAGACGAAGCTCAGGTACATCAGCGGGAAGCCCAGCAGCACGACGACCAGGAACAGCTGCGGACTCCCCAGGATCGCGGCGAGGAATGCCACCCCCGCGTAGGCGATGATTCCCAGTCCCATCGCCAGCGACAACGCATGGGCCGGACTGGCTCCTTCCCGGCGGATGAGGACGACACCATTGACCGTCAGCACCAGTGCGAGGATCAGCACGGAGGCCAGCGCGATCCCGAGCACACCCAGAAGAATCCACTCCGCCGTGAGATCGGACGGGTCATTCACGTTGCTCGTCTTCTGCAGGATCGTACCGAGCAATGTCAGTCCCGCCAGCGATGTGCCGGCCAGCAACAATACGCCCGTGCGCAAGGTTCGCGCGTCCCACCACGCACAGCCTGCCGCCGCGGCCAGCAGCACCAGACTCGGCATCCAGACCCACAGCACCCGTTCTTCCTCCCGGTCTCCTGCCGCACGGAATGACAGCGGGAACGCATCGAGCACTCCCGGCATCTGGCGAGATGCCGGGACGCCCTGTAAGATCGCCCCTAGCAGTCAGCATAGTCGCACGCATCGCCCATTCGTATGGTGGAGAACCAGCATGTCCGTGTCCGATCGCGATCTCAGGAACCGCGTCGCTCTCGTCACCGGCGCCGCGCGGGGCATTGGCCGCGCCATCGCTGCCCGGCTGGCCGCCGACGGCGCACGCGTCGTCATCGCCGACATCGACGAGGCGCAGGCGAACGCCACCGCCGCCGAAATCGGTGACGCGGCGATCGGGGTCCGGCTCGATGTCACGTCGAAGGAGAGCTGGACTGCCGCGCTTGCCACTGTGGATCAGCACTGGGAGCCGCTCTCGATCCTGGTGAACTGCGCCGGGATCGCCGGCCGGGCCGCCCCGATGTGGGAGTATCGCGTCGAGGAATGGCGGCAGGTGATCGACATCGACCTGAACGGCGTCTTCCTCGGCTGCCACTCGGTCGTACCGGGCATGATCGAGCGCGGCTACGGCCGGATCGTGAACATCGCCTCGATCGCCGGCAAGGAAGGCAACCCGAATGCGGGCGCCTACTCTGCCGCAAAGGCCGGTGTGATTGGCCTCACGAAATCGCTGGCCAAGGAACTCGCAACCAAGGGGATCATCGTGAACGCCGTCACCCCGGCAGTGATCGCCACCGAGATCCTGCAGCAACTGACGGATGAGCACATCGCCTACATGACGTCGCGCATCCCGATGGGGCGCGTCGGGCAGCCAGAGGAGGTCGCGGCGCTGGTGGCATTCCTCTGCTCGGACGAGGTCACGTTCTCGACGGGCGCGGTCTTCGACATCTCCGGCGGCCGCGCGACGTATTAGAGTCAAATTGGGAAACGTTGTCCTGCCTGGAGGGGCGATCCTCGCAGTGGTTGCTGCGGTCGGTGATCGCCCAGCGCGCTGTACGGAAACTCCCAGCGATCACAAGGATCGCCCCTACACGGAACGACCCATCTGGGGTGGCTACCCTTTCGAATCCTGCTTTCGGGCAAGCCCCAATCGACGCAACAGACACGAGCAGGGCGGACCGTCGCGGTCCGCCCTTCATTCTTGTTCAACGATCGTAGCTGCTTACCCGAAGCGTTGCTCCACCGGGACGAACGGCACGTCGTAGCCGAAGTACCGGGGACCGACAAGGTCCAACCCATCGGCAGTCCGCCAGCGCGAATCGCATGGGATACCGATCACCACGACGCGGAAGCCATAGCGCAGGTCCTCCGTCGTGATCGGTTCGCCGGTCTCCGCGTCCAGCATCGTGATCAGGTCCGGCACCGTCACCAGGACATCATCGTCCGTGCGGGCGATCAGGAACTCGTTCTGGAAGTCGACGTCCAGCGTCCGGCCAACGTATCCGCCCATGCCCTCGACCTTCGCCGTACCCCGCGCGAACCCACCCACGGTTCGCCGGGCGATGTCGGCGATCTTCCCCGTCCAGACCCGGTACCCATGCGTCACCTCCAGCACAGTCCGGATCGGGTCGGTGTGCTGGCGATGCGACTCCCGGATGGCGCGGCCGATTTCCTCGATCAGCGTCATCGTCCCGCCAATGCCGGCCTCTTTCAGCTGCTTGCCGGTCATCACATAGTTGGACATGTAGGCTGCGGCGCCCATGTCCACCGTCACACTGCGCGCGAACGTCTCCGTCCAGCGGTTGTCGATCGTGTTGAAGATGACACTGTTGCCCTTGTCGTCGGCAAGCGCCATCGGCGTGGCCTTCACGCCCACCAGGGTCGCGGTCACCATCTGGATTTCGGGGAAGGCCCGGCCCATCGAATCACCATCGACAAGGGGAATGCCGAGGCGAGCAGCCACCGTCAACGGCACCAGCGAGTTCACGCCTCCCGCCTCGATCGACATCGTGGCGCGGAAGGGCCGTCCGTAGAGCTCCTGCAGGGCGAGGAAGGCCGAGACGATCTCCTCGCCGGAGGGGACCTTCTCCACCATCACGGTGGGAGCGCCCATCATCGCGGTCGGGGCGATCAGGTCGTCATCGTCCAGGTCATCGAAGCTGAGCATCTGGACCGGCGGCTTGCCGCGCATCGCGCTGCGGGCCATCAGCTTGCCGATGTATGGATTGCCACCACCACCGGTCCCAAGCACTGCCGCGCCCATCGCCATGTCGTCCAGCTGGTCAATCGTGATTGTTCTCATAGCGGCGCATCTCCCCGAGCTGATCTCGGACATGGCGCACCGGACGACCGGCAGATCTCGCCGATCGCCCCGTGGCCTATCGTGACCCGACGAGCCTACGCCAGCGAGAGATCGCCGACGGCCTTGACCCGGATCCGGGTCGCATTCCCCGGCAGGTAGGCCAGCGGCACATCCTCGACATCCACGATCTGGATCGTGGCCGGATCGGCGCCCGCCGCCACGGCGCGTTCGCTGGCCTCCGCCTTCGCGGCGTCGACCGCCGCATCGCGCGTCATGCCCTCCAATGCGTAGACGCGATCGACCTCACCGGAGATCTGGGCAATCGCCGCCCCGACCGCGTTCGCCGCCTCGAAGTGGAGCGGCTTCACCATCTCGGACGCCCCTTCGACTGGCCGCGAGACGAGCACGCTTCCCCCGCCGACGACGATCACCGGCACGGGCTCGGCACTCGTCTTCATGCGGTCGACCGCTGTCGCGACGATCTCCTGGATGGCCTCCAGCGCAACCGCGACCCGGTCCTTGTCGAGATGGGCGACCTTCACCGGATCGCCCATCTCGACGATTCCCCTCGCGACGGCGATATCGGAGGTCGTCAGCGTGCCGCCGCCGAAGACCAGCGCCTGCTCGGTCAGCCGGTAACCGACACTCTGCGGCCCGACCGTCATCGCATCGAGATCGACCAGCGAGCCACCGCCAAGCCCCACCGAGTAGACATCCGGCATCCGGAAATTCGTGCGCACGCCGCCCACTTCGACCGCGACGGAGGCTTCTCGCGGGAACCCGTGCGCCAGCATGCCGACATCGGAGGTCGTGCCCCCGATATCGACCACGATGGCGTCGGTGAGGCCGGAGAGGAAGGCCGCGCCACGCATCGAGTTCGTCGGACCGGAGGCGATGGTCAGCACCGGATACGTCCGCGCGAAATCGCTGACCATCAGCGTACCGTCGTTCTGCGTAAGATAGAGCGGCGCGGTGATGCCAAGGTCGGCGATCGCCCGCTCGAAGGCGGCCACCGTACGGTCGGCCAGCGCACGCAAGGACGAGTTCAGGATCGCGGCATTCTCGCGCTCCAGGAGACCGATACGGCCGATCTCATTCGACTTCGTGATGGTGACGTCCGGAATCTCGGCCGCGACAACCTCGGCGGCGCGGTCCTCCATCTCGGCGTTGACCGGCGAGAAGACGCTGGAGATGGCGACCGCGGTGATTCCCTTCGCGGCGATCTCCCGCGCGATGCCCCGAATCTCCCCCTCGTCGAACGGCGTGATGATGCGCCCGTCGAACTCGTGGCCGCCGTGAGCGAGGTAGACCTCGTGCTCCAGCGAGGCGAGCAGATCCTCCGGCCAGTCCACCATCGGAGGCAGGGCCGCCGTCGCCGGCAGCCCAAGCCGGATCGCGGCAACGGGAGACATATGCCGGCGTTCGACGATGGCGTTGGTGAAATGCGTGGTGCCGATCATCACCGAGGCGATGGCATCGGTCGCGGTCCCGGACTGCGCCAGCACGCTCCGGATCGCCGTGGTGATGCCGCTGGTGACATCTTCCGTCGTGGGCGTTTTCAGCTTGGCAAGCACCACCCGGTCATCCATCAGGACCGCATCGGTGTTCGTCCCGCCGACATCCACGCCTATCCGCAAGCTCATTCCGGAGATCTCCATTTCGAGAGCGAGATGAATCCTTCAAGTGGCCGAGCGGCCACAGACACGCGCATTCTTGCACATACACGCCCGGTCGAATGGGGGGCATTCGGGGCAACGTTCCGTCCTCGTGCATTCTCGCGCACCATACGCCGGATCGTCGTTGTATTATGTGCACAAGTTCCTTGGGACAATCCTCCAGTTGCCATGCTGCGTTGTGCGTGTAGCATTATCGGAGGCTGCGGTTGTGGCCAGCCCCATGCCCCTATGGCTGGATGGCCCATCCTTCCCGCCCCGGCAGCATCCCGACGCACCACGAAGGACCTGCCAGGCAAACGGCTCGCGCGGCTGGCGAGTCCGCGCCGCGATTCGGCCTCTTCGATTGCAGCTTGTGGAGCACACGACGTTGGCTCAAGTCGCATCACCATCGACACCGTCCGCCCAGAACACCCTGCGCGAGATCACCATCGACCACCTGGATGCCCTGGCGATCGGCGCCGGCATCCTTGGCACAGGCGGCGGCGGGAATCCGTATCTCGGCAAGGTTGCCTGCCGGCGGGAACTCATCCAGCTTGGCAGGACCGTGCCGATCGTGCCACTCCACGAGGTCCCGGACGATGCCGTCGTGGCATCCGTCGGTGGCATCGGTGCGCCGGTTGTCGGTGTCGAGCGCCTTGCGGAAGGCTCGGAGTTCGTCCACGCCATCAGGGCGCTGGAGCACCATACCGGGAAGACGGTGACCCACATCATCGCCGCGGAAATCGGCGGGGGCAATTCGATCGCGCCAATCCGTACCGCTGCCCAGCTCGGTGTGCCGATGATCGACGCCGATGCGATGGGCCGGGCATTCCCCGAACTCCAGATGGACACGTTCTTCATCAATGGCGTGGTCCCGACCCCGATGGCGATTGCCGACATTCGGGGCCACACCGCCACCTATGACAACATCACAGATGCGAACGTACTCGAACGCTATGTCCGCGTCGTCACGGTGCAAATGGGCGGAGCTGCTGCCGGCGCCGGCCCGATGCTCGGCGGCGCGGAAGCACGGCGCGTCTCCATCCCGAACACCCTCACCCTGGCAGTCCGCCTCGGCGAGGCCGTGATGGAAGCCCGACGCATGCACACCGATCCATCCGATGCGGCGCTGGCCGTCACCGGCGGCCAGAAGCTCTTCCACGGCAAGATCGTGGATGTCGAACGACGGCTGGAAGGCGGGTTCAACCGGGGGCACGTCACGCTGGAAGGCACCGGGCCGGACAGTGGACGCCACCTGACTGTAAACATCCAGAACGAAAACCTCGTCGCCCGCGCCGAAGATGGCACGGTACTCTGCGCCGTCCCCGACCTGATCTGCATCGTCGATGCGGAAACAGCGGAGCCCATCACCACCGAAGTCCTGCGCTACGGACTCCGCGTCACCGTCCTCGGCATTCCCGCGCCGGCCATGATCGCCACGCCTCGGGCGCTGGAAATCGTCGGCCCGGCAGCATTTGGCTACCCCGACGTGGAATACGTCCCGCTGCCAGGCATCTACGGTCAGGGCATTGCGTCTGTAGCGTCCTGAATTCTGCCCCGCCACACTGCCGTGGCCTCCCCTTCATGGATGAACGCGGCGCGTTCAGTCTGCGCCTCCGCTCATGGGTCCTCGTTTTCCTCGCTGCCGGCCAGATCGCGGGATCGGGCCGGGTCGATCGCACCGCAATGGACACCCCACGGTGGTCCAGTTTCGGGAGGTTCACACACAATGGATCGTCACACGTCAGATATCCTCGCCAACCTGGTCGAGGCCGCTGGACGCAAGGGAACCACCCGCCGCGACCTCGTGAAGATCGCCGGGGCGGCTGCGCTCGCCGCGGGGCTGACCGGCACGATATCGGGCGGTACCCGCGTCTTCGCCCAGGCGGACAAGAACGTCCTCGTCTACGGCTCCGGTCAGGACATCTCCAACCTCGATCCGCACACCGGGAACGACTACTCCATCACCTTCGCGCAGCGCGCCACGTATGACAGCATCCTCCGCTTCGAAGGCAACCCACCGGTTGTGAAGCCGCTGGTGGCCCAGGAAGTCACCGGCTCCGACGATGCCAAGACCTGGACGCTGAAGCTGGACCCGGCCGCCGTCTTCCCCGATGGCTCCGCCATCGATGGCGATGTTGTCAAGTGGAACTTCGAGCGCCTGCTGAAGAAGAACCTCGGCGTCTCCTGGATGTTCGCGGACGTGATGACCGCCGATTCGGTGAAGGTGGTCGATCCGACGACCGTCGAGATCACGCTCACCAAGTCGTTCGCGCCGTTCGACCTGATCCTGCCGTGGCTTTTCCTCGCCAATCCTGCCGTGGTCGCCGAGCATGTCGAGGGCGATGACGACGGCGAGAAGTGGCTGCAGTCGAACTCCGCTGGCAGCGGCCCCTACTCCATCTCGCAGTGGCAGCCGGGAACAACCTACCAGTTCGACCTCCGCAGCGATTACTGGTTCAAGACGCCTGGCATCACCACCCCGATCCAGACGTTCGTCTGGCGCATCATTCGCGAATCGTCCTCCAAGCGGCTGTCGATGGAGGCGGGCGAGGTGCAGTGGGGCGACACCTTCTCGGTCGAGGACATCGAAGGCCTGGCCGCCGAGAGCCAGTTCACCGTCAACGATGTGCCGAGCTACACCCCGTTCGCAGTGAAGCTGAACAACGCGAGCGGCCCGACCTCCGATCTCAACGTCCGGAAGGCGCTTGCCGCCGCGCTGGACTACGATTCGGTGCTGGCTATCGCCAACGGGCGCGGCACGCTGATGGAAGGCCCCCTGCCACCGCAGTTCTCCCCGTGGCACGCTGATAGCCTGCCACTGATCCGATTCAACATGGACGAGGCAAAGACCTACCTCTCCCAGAGCGAGCAGTACAAGGACGGCTTCGAGATCGAGTACGTCTACGTCACCGGTCTCGCCAACGAGGAGCAGATCGGCCTTATCCTGCTCGATGCGCTCTCCCAGATGAACATCACGGTCACCATGACCCCGCTCGTCTGGCCAGACCTCGTCGCGCGGGTCGCCGATCCCGCCAGCGCGCCGGGTATGGTTGCCGTCTACAACAGCGTGAACTACATGGACCCGGACAACTTCCTCTGGCAGTCCTACCACTCCAGCCAGGCCGGAAGCTGGGCGAATGCCTCCCAGTTCAAGAACGACGATATCGACAAGCTGCTGGCAGACGGCCGCTCCACAGTCGATCCGGATGCTCGCAAGAAGATCTACGACGAGGCGCAGGCAAAGATCGTCGACGAGGCCGTGGAGCTGTGGCTCTACTGCGAAGTCCCGAACGACGCCTGGGTGACGCAACTCGGCGAATCCCCGATCAACGCGAACTCCGACGTTCGCCTGCTCGAATACTCGGCCTCCTGATTCTCCACGGGTTCGCCCGTCCGTGACCCTGGGGAGGCATTGCCGTCCGGCATTGCCTCCCCGCCCAGGACCAAGCGATGTCCATCACCCGCTACATCATCCGCCGCCTGTTCCTGATCGTGCCGGTGATCGTCGGCATCTCCCTGCTCACGTTCGCCCTCTCGCACCTTGTGCCGGGCGATCCTGCCCGGCTTGCCGCCGGACCGCAGGCGCCGGAATCGACCTACCTCCAGATCCGCGAGCAGTTCGGCCTCGACAAGCCCTTGCCGGTTCAATACTGGAACTACGTCTCCGGACTGGTGCAAGGGGACTGGGGCGATTCCATCCTCTCTCGCCGCCCGGTGCTGGACGACCTGAAGGTCTATTTCCCGGCGACGCTGGAACTCGTACTGGTGGCGATGACAATTGCGATCGCCATCGGGATTCCGCTCGGCATCCTCTCCGCTGTCAAAGCCGACCGCATGCCGGACCATATCGCCCGTATCGTCTCGCTGGTCGGCGTAAGCGTCCCCGCGTTCTGGCTGGCGTTGCTGCTGCAACTCTTCTTCGGCCTGAAACTCGGCTGGCTGCCGATCGGTTCCCGCCTCGATGCGCTCACCCCGCCGCCGACGGATATCACGGGGATGTATCTCTTCGATTCCCTCGTGACCGGAAACTGGTCCACCTTCTGGGAAGCACTGCAGCACATCATCCTGCCAGCGCTGACGCTCAGCCTCGCATCACTCGCCACGATCTCGCGCTTCACCCGCGCAAGCCTGCTGGAAGTCCTGAATCAGGACTACGTGCGCACCGCTCGCGCAAAGGGACTGAACGAACGCGGCGTGATCGTGCGGCATGCCTTGCGCAACGCCTTCATCCCCACGCTGACGATGATCGGCCTCTCCTTCGGCTGGTCGATGGGCGGCTCGGTCCTGGTGGAGACGGTCTACGACTGGCCAGGCATCGGCCTCTATGCGACCAAGTCGGCGCTGACGCTCGATTTCATGCCGATCATTGGCATCGCCCTGCTCTATGGCATCGTCTTCAGCCTCATCAACCTGGCCGTCGATATCGCCTATGGCTTCCTCGATCCGCGAGTCGGCCATGCATAAGCCCGTCATGTTCCTCCATTCCGTCGGAGAAGATCGCCCATGAGTGAACCCGCCGTCGCCTCGCTCGCCCAGGCCGGGGCACCCCCCGCCAGCGGATCGCGCCGTTGGGGACTCAGCCCGGAGACAAAGCGCAATTTCCGCAAATTCCGGCAGAGTCCGCTCTCGCTGGCCGGGCTGCTCATCCTCGTAGCCATCGTGGCGATCGCCCTGGTGGGTCCATTCTTCGTGCCCTACCCGCGCGATGCCTCCGGCGCGGTCCACATCGCCGACAAGCTGAAGCCACCCTCCACAGCGCACTGGTTCGGCACGGACAACGTCGGCCGCGATGTCTTCACCCGTGTGATCGTGGGCGCGCGAACGTCGCTGCTGGCTGGCGTGACGGTCATCATCCTGGCGCTGGCAATCGGCACACTGCTGGGCGCCATCGCCGGATTCTTCGGCGGCTGGGTCGGCAACGTGATCATGCGCGTAACGGACATCTTCCTCACAATTCCGGACCTGATCCTGGCGATGGCGTTCGCCGCCGCGCTCGGTCCCGGCCTGTTCAACGTGATGGTGGCGGTATCGCTGGTCTGGTGGCCGGGTTACTGCCGGCTGGTGCGGGCGAACGTGATCGCGTTGCGGAACGCGCAGTTCGCGGAAGCGGCTTCGTCATTGGGGGCAAGCCAGAGCCGGGTGCTGTTCCGTCATGTGCTGCCAAACGCCTTCTCGACCGTGCTGGTGAAGGCCTCGATGGATATCGGATTCGCGGTACTGACCACCGCGGGGCTGGGCTTCATCGGCCTCGGCGTGCAGCCGCCATCCCCGGACTGGGGGCAGATGGTCTCCGAGGGCCGGAAGTACCTGCGCGATGCGTGGTGGTACTCGACATTCCCCGGTCTGGCGATCCTGCTCACCGTGATGGCGTTCAACCTGCTCGGCGACGGCCTCCGCGACGCCTTCGACCCCCGGAACCGGAACCGGGCATAACAAGGAGACACGGACCGTATCACACCTGCCGCCGCCATTGAGCGAAGGTGTGGTGAGCATTGAGCCTTGCGATGTGCAAGGACGATGCGTCCCGGATATCTGGCTGCGCCGGATTGCGCTCTCGCTTCGCGCGGGGAGCCTTCGGCTTCGCTCAGGACAGGCTCTTCGCGGAGTTTACCCTGAGCAAAGTCGAGGGGGAACGCGTCGAATGCAATGCCTGGCGGCAATCCGTTCGTTCGTAGGGCAAACCCTCGTGGTTTGCCGTTGAACGGTGCCGACCCGCTCTACTCCCGCCCGTATTCCTCCGGATACAGCCTCGGACGCACGATGAACCAGCCCACCGCGCCCCCGAAGAGCGACGAGATCGTGTGTGCGATCGAGGCACCGATGTGCTGCTCGAAGAAGAGGACCGCCGTCACCGCCAGCAACAGGGCAAAGAGGCCGATCGCCAGCTTGCGCGGCAGCAGGGTCGTCGCTGCCAGCGCGTAGGCTCCGTGCCCGGTCGCCGAAGAACCCGCATCCGGGATATGGAGCAGTCCCGTCGCCTCGCTGGAACCCATCGCGGCGATGATCCGCACGATCGTCATCCCCAGCAGCGACGAAATCCAGTCGCTCAGGAAGATCACGCACAGCGTGGGCAGGCTTCCGGCGAAGGTCTCCGCCAGCAAGTAGGACGTGAGCAGCACCACGACCATCGAAAAGTGGATGCCCGGCACCGTCTGCACGAACGTGCTCGTGAAGACGCGCCAGACCTGTCCCTGGGTCAGCAGGTCCCAGTCCAGCCCCAGGCGGTTCAGGACGTTGATCTGATAAATGCCAGCATCCTGGCCCCACGTCACCAGATCGCAGAGAACGATCGTCCCCAGCACGAGGATGGTCGTCGGATAGGTGCGCGCCAGCCCCAGCGGTGAGCGGTCCGGAATGCGGCGCTTCAGCAGGGCGAAGAGCGGCGCAAGGAACGTCATCACCTCGCTCATCGCGTCGGCCCCAGCACACCAGTCGCGTCGTCGGCATCCAACGCCGAAGCGTCCGGCGGCACAGTCGATGACGCGGCGGGATCGAAGGCATCCCCGTCCTGATCCGTCGCACCGTGGGCGACGGGATGCTCGCCGAGGCGCGCGATAGCCAGACCGATGGCCGGAAGGGCGGCGTCCGACTTGTAGACGAGGTAGCGCGGGTCCCAGCGGGGGTGGAACTTGTCCTTGTACGCAAAGAGCGTGGACGCCGCGAAGATGCGGTCGAAGTTGCGCGTCAGGAGTGAGAGCGCCTGTTGCCGCACGCCTTCGTCCTCATCGGCGGGCGTATCCGCGAAGGGTACCATCCCGAGCGACAGCGCATGGAACCCATGCTCCCGCGCGTAGGCGATCATCGAGAGCATCACGAAATCCATCGCCCCGTTCGGCGCGTCCACGCGGTGACGCATCAGGTCGAAGGTCAGCTCACCGGGGACGCCATCGTGGATGAGGTTGACGAACGCCGCGACCTGCCCGTTCTCGTGCTGCACGGCGAGGATCGTCGAATCGCGGATGTACGCATCCTCCCACGCCCCGAGCGTGAACCCACGTTCGCGTCGCCCGTCCAGCGTCAGCCATTCGTCGGAGACGATCTTCAGCTCGCGCATCCAGTCGTCCGGCTGCGGCGGCGGCCATTCGACCAGCGTCCACCCATCGCGCGTGAACCGGTTGAGCACGTTGCGAAAACTCTTCCCGGTATTCCCGGCGGTCGAGAACGTATCGACGTCCACCACGGCTTCCGCGCCGATCCGTAGCGAAACCAGCCCGGCCCGGCGGTACGCGTCCAGACGCTTCGGCGTCGCGTGGTGGAAGGCCGGACTCCAGCCATTGAGATCGCAGAAATCGAGGAACTCGCCCAGCACGCGGTCGAAGGCCGCGTCGTCCGCGGCGACGGGATCGCCCAGCGCCATCGCCACACCGGAAGAGACACCGTAGCCGATCATCCCCTGCCCCTGGCTATCGAAGAAGTACGACTTGTCATGCCAGACCTTGAAGGCATCCTCCGACGAGTCGCCGTAGCGTTGCACCAGGTCACGAGCGCGGACGCGTTCGGCTGGGACGATCCGATGCCGCCAGACGTAGGGACGAAGCAGCGAATAGGCCAGCACCAGGGCTGTCAGGGCACCGATCAGGTGGAATGAGTCCACCAGCCAGTTCGCGTAGGAGGTGCGCGGCACCAGGCCGGCGGAATCGAGACTGAAATAGAGCTCCAGGCTCTGCTTCATGGCACCCTGCAACGAGAAATCGACGCCGACCTGATGCCGGTCACGGATCCAGAATTGATGCCGGTCGATGATCCAGAGACTGAAAACGCCATAGGCTACGGCGGCAGTGAGCATCGTTCCACAGACGATCAGTCCGCGCCGCAGGGTCGGCGGATCGGTGCGCACGGTAAACCGGTTCATGGAGATGAGCAACAACACGAGATTGACGAGCGCCACACTCGTCGCGATGTGATCGTGATGCTTGCCGAGGTGGGCGCCGATCACGAACGCCGTCAGCACGACGGTCACCACCCACGCCACCCGCCGTCGCCGCCAGAGGCCGTAGGCGAGCAGGATCAGCAGGAATCCCACCCCCAGCACGATCGACCGTGAGGCGTTGACCAGCGTGAAGCTCGCGAACTCGGCCTCCCCACCGTGGGGCCGCACGGTGTGATGCACCGGATGCGGCATGACGGAAAGGGTTGAGATCACCCCGCTGAACCCGGTCCACAATGCCGGCAACCGCGCAGGGAGGCCGGTCATTGCCCGTTGCGTGCGCCTCTGTACGGCGATACCGAAGACCACCGGCAGCCAGACATCGGCGACGCGATAGAGCAGTGTCGCCCCCAGCGCATGGGCCGGCGGCACCCCGAGTTGCTGCAGCAACAGGGTCATCGAAAGCTCGACGACGCCGAGTCCCTGGAAGATTGGAGCAACGAGCATAAAGAGGGTGCCGATGGTGTATCCCGCCACCGCGACGCCGATGGACGGATCGTTGCCCACCGCACGCAGGGCAAGGTAGAGCGTGGCCACACCGAGCGCATCCCCGAGGAAGGCCCAGAGGAATGACGGCACGACGTGCCGGAATCGCAAGCCATGACCGCGCGCCGTTGCCACAAAGGCGTGGACGCGATCGGGAATCCGCTCATCGATCGGACCGGGCAACCGCCTGCCGCGCAGGACATGGATGCCGCCCGCCACGATCAGCAGGACGACGACGATGAGGATGATCGCCGCGACGAGGATTGCCTGCGTCACCCGGTCGCTCAACCCCAGCCAGACCATGATCGGCAGCAGGAACATCGCGAACGAGGCGTAGCCAATGATGCTGTAGAGCAGGCCCGAATAGATCGCGTCGTCCTGGGTGACGCCGTACCTGGCGAACCGCTTCACCAGCAGCACGAACGACGGCGCCTGCCCGAAGGGAACGACAGTGGAGACGGTCTGCCGTTCCACGTAGGTGGTGATCGACGGCCAGAGCGGAATGCGATGCCCAAGCGCCCGCAGCAGTGAGGTTTGCGTCAGGGCGAAGGTCAGGTGCAGCGCCAGCACCGCGAGGAACATTGCCGCCAGCCACCAGACGTTCGCCCCACGCAGGACGCGGACAGTGTGTCGCACATCGGCTCGCTGATCCCATACGAACCAGGCGATCAGGACCAGCAACAGTCCGCCCCAGACGATGCCATCGACCGAGCGCAACCGCCGGATGATTGCTCGCACGCCATCGCGGATGCGCATGCCCATCGGGTTGCGCGACGGAACCGGATCGCCCGGCCCGCCGGAAGCGGATTCCGATCGTTGCGATGGAGAGAACGTGGCGTCGTCGGGCACCGGAAGTTGCCTCGCAGGGACAGATCGAGCGACGCCCGTCCGAAGGCGTCACGCGCCGGCGTCCATCCGCCGGGGCCGGGCAAAGTGTCGCACGCCAGGCGTGAGCTTACCGGTCCCGATCGCGGGCGAAAGGCACGTCTGTTCCTGTCTCGCGCTGGTCGGCAATGTGCGATCATTGCGACGGCCTCGCACATCGTCAGCTTCCAGAGAGCGTCGTAGGAGGAGTAGGATGGTATCGCGCAGCATACAAGAGCGCATCACCGACGTGGAGAAGCGATTCCAGACGAACGTGAACGCCTGGGTCGCTTCCGCCTCGGCCACGGGCGAAACCTGGCTCATCCCGCTCACCTTCCAGTGGAACGGCACCGATCTCCTGCTGGCCACAACCGCGAAGAGCCGCACGGCACGCAATCTTCTGCGGGCAGGTGTTGTTCGGCTGGCGCTCGGTGCGACCAACGATGTGATCATCGTCGAGGGATCGGTAACAGCGGCCCAAGGTACTGAAATCGATCCGGCGCGTGCCGAAGCGCACGCACAACGGGCTGGGTTCGATCCCCGGCAGCAAGACGACTATGTCTATCTCGTCGTCCACCCGCGCACCATCCAGGCATGGAGTGGACCCGCGGAAATGGCCGACCGCGTGGTGATGCGAGATGGCCATTGGCTTGCCACGGCGGGGCGTCACGAGCCGTGAGATTGTGACACGATCATCGGTCAGACGTGCAGGATCACCCAGCCATCCTCGACCCGCACGTCGAAGGTCTCCACGGACTCATCCTCCGGCTCCTCTTCGTCCGTTTCAACCGTCACGTCGTACGCCTTCACCCGCATGCGGTGCGGGTTGAAGATCGAGCGGCCAGTGAGGATGTCGAACTCCCAGCCATGCCAGGGACAGCGCAGGATCTCGCCTTCCCGCGCCCAGATGTATTCGCCCGGCTTGCTCGGCATCGTCATGCCCTTGATCGAGCCGAGGCAGAGGGGAGCCGCCTGGTGCGGACAACTGTTTCGCAGCGCGTAGAACGTCCCGTTCACGTTGAATACGCCGATGGACCGCCCCTCCGCCTCGACGATCCTGCGGCTTCCCGGCGCAATCTCGCCAGCGCGTCCCACGACGTGCCGTCCCATGCCGCTACTCTCCGTCCAGCGGCGCGTCCGGCAGGTTGTACCAGGCGCGGGCCGTGCGGGAGAAGATGCGCTCGTGAAGGTCGGGCGAGAGCTTCGGGAAGGCATGCGTCGGTGAATCGAAATCCCAGTGCGGGTAGTCGCTGGCGAACATGAGGATGTGCTCGGCATCCATCATCTCGAAGATCTGGAGGAGCTGGCGCGAATCGTCCGGGTTCTCGAGCGGCTGGCTGGAAATCCGCACATGGTCGCGCAGGTACGCCGATGGCGCCTTCGTCAACCACGGCACCTCGGAACGCAACGCCTTCCATTCGGCATCGAGCCGCCACATCAGCGCCGGCAGCCAGGCCACGCCGCCCTCAGTCAGGGTGACGCCGAGGCCGGGGAATCGCTCGAAAACGCCTTCCGTGAGCAGGCTGACGAGATGGGCCTGGAATGCGAGCGAGAGGCAGGTGTGCCACTCGATGTAGTGCGTGGGATAGCCAGGCGACGGCTGCACATTGATGCCCATGCCATCCGTGCCCGGATGGACGGCAAACCGAAGCCCGTACTTCTCGCAGGCTTCGTAGATCGGATGGTACTGGCGCTGCCCGAGCGGCGCGCGGGCGCCGGAGTCGGTCATCACCTGCACGAAATGCGGATGCCCGGCCCAGCGCTCGATCTCGCGGGCGGCGGCGATCGGGTCCTGGATGTTGACCGTGATCGATCCCTTGAAGGCGCCGTCCGGGTTGCGCTTCGACAACCAGGTATCGGCGAGCCAGTCGTTGAACGCCGCCGCGATCGCCGTCCCCATGTCGGGATCGGGATGGAGATTCGCGAACGCGCGAGGCAGGAGAACCGCGTAGGCGATCCCGTACTCGTCGATCAGCTGCGCGCGCAGGAAGTCAGGGTCGGACCCGGCGGGACCGCCAGCCGGAGGGGTGCTGTCGAGCCGCGAACCGTGGACCGGATTCCCGTAGAAGCCGCGTCCGCCGCCGCCGAAGCGGTCGCGCCAGGGCATCGGCAGATAGGCGCGAATCTCGTCGTTGGTGCGTGGATAAGGATGGACGTCGCAATCGACGATTCCCGTCCGCGCCTCGTGTGTCGCCGTCGTCTCTTCGGTCGCCGCCGCCATCTGTCTGTCTCCTGGCCGGAGGCAACGCCACCGAAACCGGTTGCCGCAAACCTCCGCTGGCCCGCCATCAAGCGTGTGGCGTCACCATATGGCAGGTTCCGGAAGCCCACAATGGCCGAAGCCTGCCCATCCGGCCGAGAACGGGCGTCCGCTATACTGGACATACAGGAAATGTCACACAACAAGGGGGCAGCATGACGGAGATCGCGAAGTCCGGATGGGCTCGTCCCGAATCGGAGTCGGTGATTGGGTTCGCCATCCTCTTTCTGCTTTTCACCTTCGCGGGATATGCCATCCACGCACACATCCGCGCAGGCCGGCTGGACTGGCTGAAGACGGGAATCGTCGGCCTGCTCTTCACCATCGCGATCCTCTACGGATTCGCGGTCGGGCTCTGGGATCCGTATGCTTCGGGTCCGCAACCGACTGCCAGCCGGCAGGATCGGGAGCACATCATTCTCCCGAACGGCGCCGAACTGGAGCCAACGTTCACCATCGAGCGTCCTTCGCTGGAGCCGACACACGCTCCGGAAGGTTGACGCTTGCCCAACTCCCCGCGCCTGCCAGGCGTGATAGGATGGAAAGCACCGTAACGTTGCGGCACCGTGTGCGCGGTCGACTGGCCCGGAACGACGGGGTTCAGGGAACGGCGGAGCTGTCCGATCCGATGCGTTGGAAAGGATGGGTCACGTCATGGCCTGGATCGTTGTTGTTGTCGCTGGCCTGTTCGACGTGGCGATGGCGCTTTCCCTGAAGGAGAGCCACGGGTTCTCCCGCCTGCTTCCTTCGGTCCTCTTCGTCATCTTCGCCGTGGTCAGCTTCGCCCTGCTCTCGCTCTCGCTGCGCACGCTGCCCGTCGGCACCGGCTACGCCATCTGGACGGGGGTTGGCGCGGTTGGCACCGCCATCATCGGAATCGTCTTCCTTGGCGAACCGCGCGACGCCTTGCGCCTCGCCTCCATCGCGCTGATCGTCGCCGGCCTACGGGTGGCCGGCGGCCACTGAGGCCGCGGATGGTCACGGAGCGGTGTCATCGTAATCCGGCGATTTCACCAGGCCGAAGCGATCCATCGGCCAGTTCGTGAAGAAGACCTTGCCGACCACAGCGGAGATCTTCACCGGCCCGAACGCCCGCGAATCCGAGCTGTGCTCCCGGTTGTCGCCCAGCACGTAGACGCTGTTCGCCGGGACCGTGAGCGAGCACCACTGGGCGTTGTTGCAGAAGGTGATCGCCCCATCAATGTACGGTTCGGTCAACGGCTGTCCATCCACGAAGACGATGCCATCATGAAAGCTGACCGTCTCGCCCGGAAGCGCGATCACGCGCTTCACGTACGGCGAATCCGAGTTCACCGGCGGATTCAGCACGACGATGTCGCCACGGTTCGGCTGCCCGAATGAGAGCGTGTCGCCCTTTCCCACATCGATGCCGGGAATGACGTTCATCCACGAGGTAACGTTCACATCCGCATAGGCGAGTCGGTTGACGAAGAGATGCTCGCCGTCCGCGAGGAACGGGTTCATGCTCGCGCCATCGACCGCGTAGGGCATGAGCACCAGCCGCAGCCCGAAGAAGACGACGAGCACGACCACGGCCAGTTCCACGACCTCACGGATCAGCGAGCGTTGCTTCCCGCGCCATCTGGACGAAGGCAGCCCTTGCGCCGTGTCCGCGTCGGCCGCATCCACAACGGGCTGTACCGGCGCCTGCCCGCGTTCGTCCTCGCTATGCACGTCCATCGTCCCTCGGCTCGAACGGCGGGGTGAAGGCCAGCATGGATGATTGGTCCGCTCGTTCGCGAAGAGTATAGGGGACGGAGGCCGCGATGCGATGCCCGGAATCCTGAGCCAATTCCCAGCGATCTCCCCGAGTTCTCCAATGCGGCGTTGCAACCATGGCACAAGGAGGCTGTGCTGCACCTCGCTTGAACGGGACATCATCCACGATGTGTCCCATCCGGATGGCGGCGGCCTGGTTCGTGCAGGAGCCCAAACGTTCGCTTCGGCAACGGTGCAGCAGCGCCGAACCTGGCGAAACGATTCGCAACGGGCACTCGTTGCGAGAGGGGTGTGGCGGAGTACAATCCGTCCTTCCGGCAAATTGGGCCGGCCTGGCGCGGCCCTGTCGGGGTCATGACAGGAAGGGGGTCCCATTTTTCACGGCCGCGGCGCACGCTTGCTGCGCGCGCGGATAGCCGACAGTTCGGTTTGCTGTATAGCGAGAAACCTCTGAGGGAGGGGATCTCAAGAATGGGTGCTACAACCATGATCAAGCGCACGCTGCTGGCCATCGCGTTCACGTTCCTCGTCGCCGCCGGCATGAGCCAGGCGGTCGCTGCACAGGATTCGACCCCGGTTGCCACGGAGACGGCTCCCGCCGCCAGCCTTCCGAGCACAGGCACCGGCTCATCGCAGGACAATGGCAGCACGATGCTGCTGATCGGCTTCGTCGCGGCCGTCGGTCTCGTGGGTGTGACCGGCTACACCGCCTTCCGCCGCAGCTCCCGCTAGCCGGGACTGCCGCGCGAAGGACTGGCGCGCACGCTCGACGTGGGAATGGCACGCCGATGCCGTCGCCGCCACACCATGACGCAGCATGACACGACCGCCCGGGATGGCCATCCCGGGCGGTCGTGCGTTCTCCACGCCCCGGCATCCATGCCACCGCGGCTGCCACGCGGCCTGACGAGTGCATTGACCGGTGGTAGGCTGGACGCGCGCCCGTCGCTCCGGCGACGCCTCCACCTACGCCCACCGCAGGAGCCCACGAGATGCCCGTCCGCCGCCCCGGTCTCCTCGCCCCTGGCCGCACCATCGTCGCCCCGCTCGCACTCGCGGTCCTCGTCGCGCTGGGAACAGTTGTCGCCAGCATCCAGGGTAGCCTGGCGCAGGAACCGACCCCGACCTTCGTGGCAAACAGCCTCGCGACAGCACAGTTCACCTGGCTGCTCGACCGCATCAACAGCGGTGCTGGCGACTTGTCCGAGGATGAGGTCCAGGATCACTTTACGGAACGATTCGTGGAGGCGGTCGGTCCTGCGGTCGTCGTCTCGCAGATCCAGACCATCGCGGCAACCTACGCCCCGCTCATGGTCGCCACGACGATCCAGCAAACGGACGACCTGATGCACGTTCAGGCCCAGGCGAAGGACGGCACGCTGGTCGTGATCGCCGTCTCGATCGAGCATTCGGATGGCAAGATCGCCGGATTCATCGTTCAGCCAGGCGACGCCGATCTCCCATTCGTCTCCGGCGCGGCCTCACCGGCATCCTCTCCCGGGGCGTCGCCCGCCGCGAGTCCGGCCGCCAGCCCAAAGGCGGACTGAGCACCCCGTTTCCGGCGCAGGTCGAGACGGTATTCGCTGGTCCATTGCGCCCTTGGCACGATCCACGCGGAGATGATGGCTGGATGATCGTCCTACAGGCCATTCCACGGAAGGATCGCCCGATGCCGAAGCCGCTCACCCAGCCGGTTTCCCGCCGCACCGTCGCCCTCGCCAGCGGATCGATGCTCGCCCTCGCGGCAATGCCAACGCACGCCAACACCAGCAGCGACCAAGGCACACCGGACGCGGCGTCCCCGGAGGCGACACCGAACGCCTCTCCCATCGCGGCCACCACACCCGCGCCACCCACCGCCGATGTACTTCCCGCCTATCGGGATCTTGCCGAAGCTATCCAGCAACGAGGCAGGGATGTCGTCGACTCCCTCCTGACCGGCGAAATCGCGTCGCTGGATGCCGCTCTCTCGCCGGAGATGGCACGCGCCATCCCAGCCGCCCAGATTGCCTCCGGGGTCGCGCAGTTGCAGGCCAACCAGATCCGTTTTGCCTTCACAGAGGTCGGTGCCTACTGGTTCGGCACCGTGAACGAAGGCGGAATCGCCGGATTCTTCCAGCAGCAAGGGGTGCGGGACACCTTCACGCTGGCCCCGAAGCATGGCGCGGCAAGTCCCGCCGCCAGCCCGGAGGCCGCCGCAACCCCGGCCAGCACGCCCCAACCCTATCCGGAGGGCGCCTGGACCGGCGTCCTGGATACGCTGAAGCTTGCGTTCGAGGTCACGTTCAGCGGCGGCGAAGCGGCACCGGCCGCGACACTCACGATCGAAGCCCAGGGCATTGTCGGCGCGCCACTCGCCGACGTCGCCTTCCTGCCAGATGCGCCATTCGGCGAGCTTGTCCGCGAACGGGCGATGCCGCTCGCCCCGACGACGCACCTCTACGGGCAGGTACGCGGCTGGGCGGGTGTCGAGGTGCAAATCGACGCAACCTTCGACGGCGACGCGGTCACCTCGCTCCAGATCCAGCCAGCCATCATCCTGCCGGAGGACCCGGCAGCCGGATATACCTCCTCCGTCACCTATCGCCTGCCGTGGCGGGAAGGCGCCTGGTTCACCTTCTGGGGCGGCGACACGGAGTTCGAGAACTACCATGCCGTCAGCCCAGGCCAACGCCACGCCTACGACATCGTGGTCTGGAAGGACGGTGCCACATTCGATGGCGATGGCTCCCAGGTGGACCACTACTGGATCTGGGGACAACCGCTGACTGCACCCGCCGCAGGCACCGTCGTGGAGATCCTGAACGACCAGCCCGACCAGAAGCCAGGCCTGCCGTTGGCCCAGACGAATCCCGACGCCTTCAAGACCCTCCACCCGGCAGGGAATCACATCGTCCTGCAGACGGTGGAGCGCGAGTTCGCCTTCATCGCCCACATGCAGCGCGGCTCCGTCCGCATGCAGCAGGGCGATATCCTCGAAGCCGGCGACATCGTCGGGCTTGTCGGAAACTCGGGCAACACGAGCGAACCGCACCTGCACATCCACATCCAGAACGTGGCGGGCTTCTCCGATCCGAAGGCCGCGGGTCTCCCGCTCATCTTCTCCGGCCTGACGGTCGACGGCGAGCCATCCACTGGCAAAGAACTCGTCCAGGGATCGTTCGTGGAGCCGGCTGCTTCCTGAGCGCAACGATCCTGCCGATTCCCAGCCATCTCCCAGCACCTGACGGCCCAATGCGTGCGACGATATGCACAACGGACCGGCTCCCCGGCAACGGAGGCTGGTTACCACACGACAAACGAGGGCATCCCATGACCGCACCGCGACCGCGTTGTACGTTTTCACCCGTCGAATCCACATCCAATCGCCGCGAGGTGATCGGAGCGGCGGCGGCCGTATCCGCGGCGATCTCGCTCTCGCGCCTGTTACCGTGGGAGCGGGTGGCCTCCGCACAGGAATCCAGCGCCGACGAGTCCAGCGCACTAGCTATCGGGTTCACATCCGTGGCCACCGGCTTCGAGAAACCGCTCTTCGTCACCCATGCCGGCGACGGGTCCGGACGGCTCTTCCTGATCGAGCAGCCAGGCCGCATCCAGATCATCACCGATGGCAAGACGGCAGAGACACCATTCCTCGACATCACCGACCGCGTCGGTTCGCAAGGCAACGAACAGGGATTGCTCGGGCTCGCCTTCGCGCCGGACTACACAACGAGCGGCGCGTTCTATGTCGACTACACCAACAAGGACGGCAACACCGTCGTCTCCCGCTTCACGGTGAGCGACGACGCGAACACCGCCGATTCATCGAGCGAGACGGTCATCCTCACGCAGGAACAACCCTACGAGAATCACAATGGCGGCGATCTCGTCTTCGGCGCAGATGGATTCCTGTACATCAGCTTCGGCGACGGCGGCAGCCAGGGCGATCCGAACAAGAACGGCCAGAACCTCGAGACATGGCTGGGCAAGATCCTGCGCATCGACGTGTCGAAGGCAGACGGCGAGACACCCTACACCGTGCCGGAGGACAACCCATTCACCACCACGGATGGGGCGAAACCGGAGATCTTCTTCTACGGCCTGCGCAATCCCTGGCGCTTCAGCTTCGACCGCGAAACGAACGATGTCTGGATCGGCGATGTCGGGCAGAACACCTACGAGGAGGTGGACTTCGTCGCAGCCGTAGATGCGAAGACCGGGGGCCAGAACTTCGGCTGGAGCATCATGGAAGGCAACTCCTGCTACAACGCCGAAACCTGCGACGATTCTGGCCTGACGCACCCGGTGTTCGTCTACTCGCACGACGAGGGAGGCTGTTCCGTCACCGGCGGGTATGTCTACCGGGGATCGGCCGTGTCGTCGCTGGTAGGCGCCTATCTCTGCGGCGACTACTGCTCCGGGCTGATCTGGGGAATCGGCCCGGATGGAAGCGGCGGGTTCTCCGTCTCCACGCCGGTGGAGTCCGGATTCGCGATCTCCTCGTTCGGGCAGGATGAGGCGGGCGAGCTCTACGTGATCGACCAGACCGGCGGTGCGCTCTATCGCATCACCGCAGGCTGATCGTCCGGCCACGAAGGGTCGACCGCCTACCGGTCCGGCGCCAAGATGCGCATATGGTTACGGTCCCCGATCCGGGGTGTATACTCCGCGATCATGAAACGCTCCTACACTCCCACCGCGCCGTTCGACCTTCGGCACCAGAACCAGTTCTTCGGCGGCTAGCCCGTCACGGTCGATCGCGCCGATGAATACGCGATCGCCATGGCGTTCGTCGTCGATGGAACCGACTCCGCCGCCCTCGTGATCGTCACGTAGCGCACGCCCGGCGAGGTCGAGATCGCATGCGAGGGAGAAGCCGCGGCATCGGCCATCGCGCAAGCAGCCGCATGCCTCTCGCTCGATGTCGATGATTCCGGGTGGCCGGGTGGGAGGATGTCGGCAAAGCCGATCCGGTGATCGCCCGGCTGCAGCAGTCCTACGGGTTCCTGCGCCCGATCCTCTTCCATTCGCCATACGAGGCAGCGGCCGGCTTCATCATTGGCCAGCGCATCTCCATGAAACAGCGCCTCGTCATCCAGGCCGAGATGTCCCGCCACCACGGCCCGTCGTTCACAACGGACGACGGGCAGGAGTTGCATGCCTTCCCCTCGCCCGGAGCGTTGCTGGCCATCTCCGCGTTCAAGGGCCTCAACGACACGAAACTCTCCCGCCTGCACGGCCTGGCCGACGTCGCACAGGCTGGCATGCTTACCCGCGAACACCTGCTGGGCCTGTCGATCCCGGATGCCCTCGCGGAACTCCGCAGCATTCCCGGCATCGGGCCGTTCTACGCCAGCGGCATCCTCTACCGGGGAGCCGGTATCGTGGATGGCGTGACGGACGATGACCTCACCGGGTATGCCGTCATGAAGGCCTACGACCTGCCAGACATCCCCTCCCCAACCGGCCTGATGGCGATCGCCGACGCTTGGCGCCCCTATCGCATGTGGAGCGAAGTCCTGTTGCACATCTGGCTGCGGCGCGAGGTCGGGATGCCCAAAAGGGCCGGTTCCGGTAACGTCTGTCCCAAACGACCCAAATCCTCACGACATGGCAACAGCGATTCCCCCGATGCGCCGGACACGCATCGGGGGAATCGCTTCAGGTCTTGAGGAGGACCCGCAAGATTTGGTGGACCGGCCATCGGGATACTGGATGGCCGGTCAGATGGATACTCGGGGCGAGATCCGATCTGGAGATCAGACCTTCGCCAGCGCCTGTTCGAGATCGGCGATGATGTCGCCGACCGTCTCCAGGCCGACCGAGAGACGGATGTAGTCGGGAGTAACGCCCGTGGAAACCTGCTCCTCCTCCGTCAGCTGGGAGTGGGTGGTGGTCGCCGGATGGATGATCAGCGACTTCGCGTCGCCGATGTTCGCGAGGTGGGAGAAGATCTGCACGTTCTCGATCACGGTCTTGCCCGCTTCGAGGCCGCCACGCACGCCGAAACCGAGGATCGCGCCATACAGGCCCTGATGCCAGTACTTCTGCGCCGTCTCGTACGCCGGGTGACCGGGCAGGCCCGGGTAGTTCACCCACGAGACCTTTGGATGCTCGTTCAGGAACTTGGCGACGGCCAGCGCGTTCTGGCTGTGCCGCTCCATCCGCACCGGCAGCGTCTCCACCCCCTGCAGGATGAGGAACGAGTTGAACGGGCTGATCGCCGCGCCGGTATCGCGGATACCCTGCACGCGCGCCTTGATGATGTAGGCCAGTGGCCCGACCGCCGGCACGTAGGCGACGCCATGGTAGCTCGGGTCCGGCTCGGTCAGGTCCGGGAAGCGCCCGGAGGCCGCCCAGTCGAAGTTGCCGGAATCGACGATGATGCCGCCAAGCGACGTCCCGTGCCCGCCGAGGAACTTCGTCAGCGAATGGATGACGATATCGGCGCCGTGCTCGAACGGGCGCACGAGATACGGCGTCGGGATGGTGTTGTCGAGGATCAGCGGCACCCCGGCAGCGTGCGCGGCGTCGGCGACGGCGCGGATGTCGAGCGTCAGGAGATCGGGATTGCCGATCGTCTCCGAATAGACGGCCTTCGTCTGGTCGTCGATCGCGGCGGCGACGGCCTCTGCATTCGGATCGACGAACTTGACAGTGATGCCCAGCTTCGGCAGCGTGTAATGGAAAAGATTGTAGGTCCCGCCGTAGAGGCTGGTGGTGGAGACGATGTTGTCACCGGCGCTGGCGATGTTCAGGATCGCCGCCGTCTCCGCCGCCTGCCCGGACGCGAACGCCAGCGCGCCGACACCGCCCTCCAGCGAGGCGACACGCTGTTCCAGCACGTCGGTCGTCGGGTTCATGAGACGGGTGTAAATATTGCCGAACTCCTTCAGCGCGAAGAGGTTGGCGGCGTGCTCGGTGCTGTTGAAGACGTAGGACGTGGTCTGGTAGATCGGCACCGCACGCGACCCGGTGGTGGGATCGGCTACCTGGCCGGCATGCAACGCCCGCGTCTCGAACCCCAACTGCTTTTCAGAAGAATCGGTCACTGGTCGCTGTCCTTCCCCGGCGCCGGGCCGGGCCTCGTGTATCGTTGAGGGCGGCTCCCTGCCGTCCCGTACGGATTTCCGGATCCCCGAATCAACCTGCCGCCGTCGTGCTGCTCGCACCCCGCATCCGCGCGGCATCCGCGCGTCGCATGAAGCCGGCGACGATCTCGTTCACACGGTCCCAATCCTTCAGGAAGGCATCGTGGCCGTGCGGAGAGACGATCTCCTCGTAGACCACGTCCTTGCCCAGGTCTTTCAGCGTCTCCCCCAACGCCGCGATCGGCTCTGGTGGGAAGAGCCAGTCGCTGGAGATGCCTGCCAGCGCGATCGGCACATCCGCACCGATGCGGTCCAGCCAGAAGGCCTCGCCGCCATCGCGCCCGACATCGTAGAGATCCATCGCACGCGTCAGGTAGAGATAGCTGTTCGCGTCGAAGCGTTTCACGAGTGCCGCACCGTGATAATGCAGGTAGCCCTCGATGTCGAAGGTCTGCCCGAAGCTCTCGTACAGGGCCGGACGCTGCGCGGCGTTGCGTCCGAAGCGCTGGTTCAGGTTCTCACGCCCGTTGTAGGTAACCATCGCCGCCATCCGCGCGATCGCGAGGCCCTGCTCCGGGAAGACGCCATGCCGCGCGTAGTCACCGCCCATCCAGTTCGGATCGGCCATGATTGCGCGTCGTCCGAGTTCGCTGTGCGTCGCGATCCCCTGCGCATCGAGCGCGCCGGACGCCGCCAGCGGTGCGGCCGCGTAGACGAGATCCGGATGCCGGGTGGCCCATTCGAGCGCCTGGAAGCCGCCGATGGAACCGCCGATGGCGATCATCCGGCGCACACCGAGACGCTCCACCAGGCGACGCTGGGCGGCGACGATGTCGCCGATCGTGGTCAGCGGAAACCGCATCCCCCAGGGATAGCCGGTAGCAGGATCGACCGATCCCGGTCCGGTGCTGCCCTGGCACCCGCCCAGCACGTTGGTACAGATGACGTAGTAGCGGGTGGTATCGATGGGGAAGCCCTGACCCGGCCCGATCACCGGCCCCCACCAGCCGTTCTCCTCGGCGCACAGGCTGTCGCCCGTCAGCGCGTGAAGGACGAGGACGGCATTGTCGGCGGCGGCGTTTAGCGTACCCCAGGTGCGATAGGCGAGGGAAACGTTCTCGATGCGGCCTCCGTGCTCGAAGTCGAGCGGCCCAAGCGCCATCGTCCGAAGATCGCCATCGGCCACCGGTTCGTCCACGCCTTCGCCCTCCGCGATCGGCGGGACAAGGCGCAGGTGCGAGCTTGCCACGCGCGCCGGGCCTCCCGGTGCCGGACTATCCGCATGATCTTCGGTTGGAGGAAATGGCTCCAGGAGTCGCTCCGCCATGGTCGTGCCGCCCGTTCGCTGGGGAGGTGGTGGGACCGGGGCGGCGCCTGCGGAGTGGGGAAGCCCTCGATCGCCGCCACTGGCCGGCGACCGGGGGAAACAAAATACCCCCTGCCGAGCAGGGGGCAGACACACATGCGTGTGACTGGCAATCCCTTATCTCGCAGACAACGCTGCCGGAGTTGGCACCTTTCGCGGATCGTCGCATCGAATGGGATGCGCCGGTCGTTGCAGGCTGCCGGGCTTCACAGGGCCGAATCCCTCCACCTCTCTGGATAAGGTCTTCAGTTGTTGGCCAGAGCGTACAGGCTCGCCGGAATCGCTGTCAAGATCGTGTGCCCGAGAACCGGACATCCACGACTGGGGCGACGGCGGTGTCCATTGCGAGCCGGCGGACAACACCATTCCGCCTCATGTGGCACACCGAGGTACGCCGTCAAGCATTACCCCCATGGAGCATGGACGACAGTCAGAATCCCGAGCAAAGCACCGTCGACCGAACCACCATGTCGATATCCAACACGGATGTCCATTCGCATTGCCTATCAACAACACTCCTGGGTGGCACGGTATCGTGCCCGCTCGTATCAATGTCCGGCTGCGCCGGACGTGCTTCGCACGGGGGTCCTTCGCTCCGCTCAGGATGACATGGGAGGGCCTCGTTGAGCCTGATACGATTCATGGCGCGCTCGACGGAACGGTCACCTGGCAAGCCCTTGGTATCCGGCAGCGGCGTCATGCCGCGTTGGGCACAATGGTAGTCTTGAACCGTGTCCACGGTGGCGAGATGCCGCCGCGCAAGCGGCAATCATCCGCCAGTCCTTGACCACGCCCAGCTTCCCGAGCCGCCAGGCCTCATCCGGCACCAGCAGCCCGCTACTCCATCGCACTGAATACCAGGTTTCGCGCATTCCTCCCGTCATCCACGCGAATCGCCAGCGTCCCATCCGCGATTTCCGCGAAGAGTTCGATCGTGTGGCCGTCGGCCTCGCAGCGCAGCCGGGCCATCGTCGGGTCACGCTCGATCAGCGTCCAGGTGGATGCCCGTCCATCGACCGCGACCGGCCGATCCCGCAGCACCTCCCGCCAGGTCTCGCCGTCCTGGACGAAGAACCCGAGGACGACCAGCACCTTGCCATAGCCCAGCCAGGCGACGGCGTTTCCGGTCGGATCGACCAATCTGAGACGATCGGCAACGCTATGAACCGCATTTGAGGGCGGTGGCACCGTGAAGCGGGCACGCCGCCAGGCTCCGTCCGGGCGATCGGGCGAACCAGGCATCGGCGTTCAGACGACGACAGCGACGGTGTCGCCCTCGATCACCACCTCGTATCGTTTCACGCGCACGCGGGGATCGGCCAGCGCCCGGCCAGTCCGGAGATCGAACTCCCAGCCGTGCCAGGGACAGGAGAGAATCTCGCCTTCCCGGCCCCAGATGAATTCGCCTGGCATCGAGGGCAGCGTCGTGTCGGCAAGCCGCCCCCGGCAGACGGGCGCCAGTTCGTGCGGGCAGACATTCAGCACGGCGATATAGTCTCCGGCAACGTTGAACAATCCGATCGAATGGCCGCGCGCCTCGACCAGCCGCATCTCGCCGGGGGCGAGATCGCCCACCTTCGCGACCGGAATCGGCTCGCGGGTCCCCTTCTGGCCCGATCTCACCTGTGCCTCAGCCATTGGCGCCCACCTCCTCTCCCGTTGCCGCAGGAACGGCCGTCGCGGACGGCAGGCGATAGAGTTCCCGCGCGGTCTCGCCCATCACGCGGGCACGCAGATCGGGACCGAAGGGCCGCGCCGAGAAGCTCGGCGTATCGCCGTCCCAGTGCGGATAGTCGCTGGAGAACATCAGCATCCTGGCGGCATCGAACATCTCCAGCATCTGCTTGAGGTGAGCGGGATTCTCCGGCTCCTCGATCGGCTGCGTGGTGAGGCGCACATGCTCCTGGATGTAGGCGCTGGGCGGTTTCTCCAGCCAGGGAACGGTCTGGCGAAGGCCCTTCCAGTTCTTGTCCAACCGCCACATGATCGGTGGCAGCCAGGAAACCCCGCCCTCCACCATCACGAATTTCAGGGTCGGGAACTTCACGAAGACCCCTTCGGTGATAAGGCTCACGAGGTGCCCGATATAGCTCGCCACGAGCCCGGTATGCCATTCGAGATAGCTCGTCGCATAGCCCACCGCCGAGGTCGGCCCGGTAATGCCGACGCCCTCGTTGCCAGGATGGATGGCCACCGGCAGGTTGTGGGCGACAGCCGCCTCGTAGATCGGATGATAGAAGCGCTGGCCATAGGGAATGCGTGCGCCGCTTCCCATCATCACCTGGACGAAGCCGGGATGATCGCCCAGACGATGGATCTCCCGTGCGGCGAGGACGGGATCGTTCGGCGCAACGTTCAGCGACGCCCGGAACCGCGAATCGACCGGCAGCCAGTCGTACGCGGCAACGTCGTTCATGGCCGATATCACCGCCGCCGCGTAGTCTGGCTCCGGCCCGACGCCAACGTGAATGGCGCCTTCGAAGTTGAGAATGCCATAATCAACATCATAGGCATCGAAGAATTGACGCCCGAGCAGCACAGGGTCCATCGAGATGCGGTCGCCATCCAGCGTCACCGAATCGGCGCGGACCACCCCGGCCGGATTCCAGTACCCAAGCACACCAGGACCGCGGCTACCGGATCGATAGCGGGATTTCCACGGCTCGGCCAGGAAATCGGGCACCCGTTCGGGATCGACGGACGGATGGATGTCGGCATCGACAAGGGTATAGTCGCGGGGACGTGACGAACGCATGAGCGAAAGCTCCCGGTATGCTCGGCGTGGAGCGATGATGTGTGCGGCAAGAAGCTGGGCACCGCGGTTCGGAAGAGGCATGAGGCTGGCCCGGATGAGCCGTGTGCTCTTGACGGGGAGCCTATCGCATTGGTACGGTCCGGTCTAGTCCAGAACACCCTGCGGAAGAGGTCGCTCTTCCCACGTTCGGAATACAGCGGTCAGGAGGATCGGATGACGAAGCATCGTGGCAACGACGCGTCCCGCATCGGTGGGAAAGTCTCCCGGCGGGCGTTCGCGGGCGGGAGCGCCCTCACCATCGCCATGCTCACCGGCGGCACGCTCCCGGCCGGGTTCGGGCGCGCGGTCCTGGCACAGGACGGGGCGAAGGAGTTCAACGCGGCGTGGCCCTACACCGAGCCGCCCGCCGGTCACTACAACGCCTTCGTGACCGATGGCATCCTGGCGAACGCCGCCAGTCCAAACATCTACGGCGACATGATCTGGCAGCCGATGGCCATGTTCCGCTGGGGTCCGCAAGAATGGATCCCGTTCATGGCGACCAGCTGGGGATTCGTGAAGCTGGACGACGGCGCGGCCACACCCGGCGCATCGCCGGCTGCCTCCCCAGCCGCTTCGGCAGCGGCGTCGCCCGTGGC
>JASGDN010000046.1:0-55601 GCA_049841275.1 Thermomicrobiales bacterium | reverse complement strand
TGAGGAATGAGCAGCGGCAATTGCCGCTGCTCATTCCTCACTTCTCCGTTCTCGTTCCTACGAGTAACCGAGGACCGTGCCTTCCACGCGGGTGTCGGTGCCACCGATCAGGATGCCGGTCTCGGGATCGCGGGCGATCATCTGGGCCGATCCACCGCCGCCCCAGGCGCCACGGTTGACCAGGGTGTGGCCCTTTGCCGCGAGCTCGGCGAGGATCTCCTCCCCGAAGCGATCCTCCACGGCGAGCGTGAAGGGGTGGTGAACCCCGTCCGGATCGGTGCCGGGGTGGCTGGTCCAGCGCGGCTGCTCGATCGCGGCCTGCACGTCCAGCGAGCGGTCGAGCAACGCCGAGATCATCTGCATGTTCCACTGCGGCTGGCCATCGCCGCCGGGCGTGCCGCCGACGAGGACCGGTGTGCCATCCGGCGTGGCGATGGAGAAGCAGTTGAGCGTGTGCATCGTCTTCTTGCCGGGGGCATAGATGTTCGGGTGCCCCTCCTCCAGTGAGAAGCCGCGTCCGACCCGGTTGTTCAGCACGACGCCGGTATCGCCGCCGACGACGCAACTGCCGAAGGCCGCCGAGACGGACTGGATGAGCGAGACCATGCCACCGTTAGCATCCGCGACGCAGAGATAGGTCGTGTCGCCGGGCGAGAAGGTCCCGGCGGGAACATCGGTTGCGGCGTGGTCCGGGTCGATGCGCGTGTAGCGGTCTGCCGCCCATGGCTTACCGAGCAGGGTGTCCAGCGGCGTGTCATGGAACTTCGGATCGGCGGCGTAGGCGAGGCGGTCGGCGTAGGCGAGCTTCTTCGCCTCGACCTGGGTGTGGATGACCTCCGCCGTGAGATCCGGGCCGAAGCCGGCGTTCTCGACGATGTTCAGGCTCTCCAGCAGGATCAGGCCCTGGCTGGGAATCGCGGTCTGGTAGATCGTGTGATCGCGGTAGGTCGTGGCGATGGGGGAGCCGATGTCGGTTGCATGATCCGCGAAGTCATCCGTGTCGAGTTTGCCGCCGACCGACGCGAGGTAGCCGGTGATGCGCTTCGCGATGTCGCCGGTATAGAAGCTGTCGCGGCCATCGGTGGCGAGCGTTTCCATCGTGCGGGCGAGGTTGCCTTGCACGAGGCGTTCGCCGGACTGGAGTGGACGGCCGTTGGGCAGGAAGATCGCGGCGGCGGCTTCGTCCCGCGCCAGAAGTTCGGTGTTCTGGGCAATGTATCCCGCGCCATTCGGGAGGAGCGGAAACCCGTCGCGCGCAGTGGCGATCGCCGGGGCTGCAACCTCCGCGAAGGACATGGTGCCGAAACGTTCCAGCAGGCGGAAGTAAGCATCCACCATCCCCGGTACCGAGATGGAGAGCGGGCCCTGATACGGCATGGTCGTGCCGCCGTTGTCGCCGTGAGCGCGCATCAGCTCGATGGAGGCATTGCGTGGGGAGATGCCGCTGCCCTGGATGGAGACGACATCCTGCCCCGGCATGTGGACGACCGCGAAGAGATCGCCGCCAAGACCGCACATCTCCGGCATCACGACCGCCGCCATCAATCCGGCGCCGACCGCCGCATCGATGGCATTGCCGCCGCTGCGCAGGATATGGAGCCCGGCTTCGACGGTGAGCGGGTGGGCGGCGGCGACCATGCCCTTGGTCGCGTAGGTGGGGAAGGGCCGGCGACGCGTCCACCAGTCATGCTCACCGGCGCCGGTAACCGGAAAGCCAACGGTGGTGGCGGTCTTCTGTGTGACCATCGTGAACTCCTGACGTGGATGGGGGCCTGCCGGTCCTGCAAGCGGGAATCGGGGTGCGGCCAATGGCCCAGGCCAGTCGAGCCGTTGAGGGTGCGGCGTGATGAAACAGCAGGAGGCTAGAACCAGCCCTGCACGGTGTCGCGGAAGCCACCTTCCGGCAGAATCGACCATCCGTAAAGTCCCAATACTGCCAGGATGATCAGGAAGGCGATCACGCCGAACCAGAATCCGCGCATGTTCTGGTGGCGTTCTTCCTCCGCTCCGAACGAGATACTGGTCGCGGCGGGCGTCACGCCGGTGGACGAGGCGCCGGCCGGTGCGGGCGGGGGCGTCCAGGTCGACGAGGTTGTTTCATAGGTAGTGGCGGCTGGCGGTGTGACGCTGGAGACGGGGGGCGTCATCTTGGGAAGCGGGGCGGTGGCGCCAGAATCATCGCCGGAGTCGGACATCATGGCGGCCCAATCCTGTTCAGCGGTCGTGGTGGAGGGGCGGATCGGCTGGGTGTCCTGTGAATCGTGCATGGCATTCTGGTTCCCCGGTGCGTACCGGTCGCTGCCGCCATCGTCCAGCGCCCCGTTGAGCACGGCGCCGCATTCGGCACAGAAGAGACTGATGTTGCTGTTGGCGTGCCCGCACTTCGGGCAGATGCGCTGGGCGGACGAGGCTGATGGATCGCGCGCGGTCATGGACGTGTCCTTGGGAACCTTGGGCGATCGCTGGCCGCAGCAACCACTGCGAGGATCGCCCAGACGAGCGATGCGATTGGGGGCAGGCGATCGCCTGCTAGACCTGCTCGCTGAGGAATCCGGGATCGACGGCGAACGCGTCGGCGATCCCGAAGCGTTCCATCACAACCAGGCTGGTCGCGTCCGCCCAGGACAACCCGTGCGGATTCCGCGAGTTGACCACGAGGGCGAGGGCGCGTTGTTCGTCCGGCTCGGTGACGTGATAGACGGGCAAGCGAAGGTCGCGCAACCATTGGCGGGCGATCTCCGCGCCGACGGTGGCGTTCAGCAATTCGAGCGTCTCGGCCACGACGTGATTCGTGGTGAAGAGCCGGTAGCCGCCCGCGACGAGGTCGTGATAGGCAGCGACGGCGGCATCGTGCGTCTCGTCGTTGCGATCGACCAGGGCGACCATTGCCGAGGCATCGACGAAGGCAACGGGCAGGGACGCATCGGCAGATGGAGGTTCGGGACGGGAATGGTCGCTCACGCGGAGGCTCCTTGGCAGATGTCGTGCAGGATTAGCGCCGGCGATGCGCGGCTTCGCGATAGGCCTGCTTGCCGGCGCCGATGTTCGTGCCGGGTCCCTCGCCGATGCCGATGATGTTGTCGAGGGCGCGAATGTCCGAGGCCGGGCGCAGGCGGGCGACGAAGTCGGTGCGCTGGGAAGCGGCCTGCTGGAAGGTTTCCAACGCGTGGCCGTCGATGAACCATTGACCGCCAACGCGTTGGCCGGGCAGCCGTCCTTCACGCAGGTAGCGGCGCACCTGCTCGGTGGAGCGGTCGAGTTTGCGGGCGGCATCCGCCACGCTGAACAGATTGGATGCGGTGTCCATGGTTCTCCTCGTGACATCGGGCCGCGATGTGCGCCCACCTGCCCGGAACCAGCCTGCGCGATGAGCGGAATCCGGCGGGCAGGTCGACGGCGGAGGGATTTCGTCGTATACGACTACATGGTAGTGAGTTGCGGGTGGATCGGGCAAGGGGATGATGGTCCCCCTGCCGGTTGGTCCCGACGAATGAAAGGGAACGCACCGTGCGTGAAGGGCAGGACATGCGGTTTGCGCCGCAGCGGGTGGCCGACGGTATCACGCTGCTCGATCTGGGGTTTCAGGGACAGCCGGGGGCGATCGGCGCGTACGTCGTGGAGGGGAACGGTGGCCTTGCGCTGGTCGAGACAGGTCCGACATCCACGCGTGTGAATCTGGAGCGTGGGCTGGCGGAAATCGGGGCGTCGCTGAACGATGTGACACGCCTGATCCCGACCCACATCCACCTCGACCATGCCGGAGCGGTCGGCAGCCTGCTGCGCGACTATCCACACATGCGGGTGTCGCTCTATCCGACCGGCGCGCCATTCCTGACCGATCCCGAGCGATTGGTGAAGAGCGCCGGGCGGCTCTACGGCGATGCGATGGACCGGCTCTGGGGCGATGTCGTCGGCTTCGATCCGGATCGCGTCGATTTGGTGGATGATGGCGACCGTATCGACCTCGGCGGACGGACGCTGCTGGCGCGGCATACGCCGGGTCATGCGGGGAACCACCTGTCCTTCTTCGACGATCGCACTGACACGCTCTTCACAGGCGATGCGGCAGGGGGGCGCATTGCCCCGCTCTCATGGGTGCTGCCAACCGTCTCGCCGCCAGAGATCGATTTCGATCTCTGGCGCGGGACTGTGGAGACCCTGCGCTCGCTCGATGCCGCGCGATTGGCGGTGACGCACTTTGGGGTCTTCGACGATGTGGGGGCGCATCTCGATCAGGTCGTGGCGAATGGCGAGGACGAGTTATCCGCCGTGCGACAGGGATTGGCGACCGGTGGCTCGGAGGATGAGGTGACGGCGATCCTGCTCGACCGGGAGCGCGCGGTCATCGCCCAGGAGCGTGGCGGTGAGGACGCCGAACTTCTGGCGCGGATGGAGCTGGCGATGCCGACGTGGCTGGCGACCCTGGGACTGCAGCGCGTGCTGAAGAAGCGGGGTGAGCTGCCGGGGCTTGAGCAAGGCGGCGAACCACGAGGGTTCGCCCTGCGAACGACCGGTTTCTAGCCGGTGGTCCGTTTCGTACGTAGGGCAAGTCCTTGTGGCTTGCCCTATCGTTGGCACAGGTCATGTTTGGCGGACCCGCCTCATGGCATGGAGCGGCAACCTCAGCATGTCATGCCAGCCTGATGCCGTCCACTGTGGACGGCATCAGGCTGGGGCGCGGGTCAGGAGTTGGTATCGAGGAAGGCCGGGTCGATGAGGTCGCGCCAGGCGACATCGTCGGCGGTCGGATTCTCGCCGAGGACCGGCAACGCTTCCAGGAGCACGGGATTGTCGTCGGCGGCGATGCGGTTCGGGCTCTCCTTGCCGCAGGTATTGCAGCGGTGGAGGATCATCTGCTCGCCGTTGCGGCGGAAGAGCGTTCCCACCGGCGCCATCATGCCGTGGCAATCGCTCTTGCGGTCGCCGGGCATCGTGTCGTCGACGTGGCGGGAGTAGAGGCAGTTCGGGCAGTGGTTGCGCTGACGTCCGCCGCTCACCGGCGCGCCGATGAACTGCTTACACTTGCCGCACTTGAACGCCTGGTCGCGTTCGGAACGCGGCGAGAATTCGATGCGGGAACGGCCGCCCTTGCGACGGGACCCCTTTCCGCGTTGCGACTCATCGTCATCGTCAAGGTCGTCGGTCCAGCGGGATCGATCGTAAGGCACGGGATACTCCGGAATGCGTCCGGGAGAACGCGGATGCATGCAGAAACGAGCCCGTTCGTGAGGGACGGGCGATTCGGCTGCTGGGCGGCATCGGGCGGAGGCCTGCGGGCACGGCGGTCGTCGCGCTCCGGCGATGTGGCGGAGGTGGCGACTAGGCGCGCAGTCCGATGATGGCCTCCGGGCGGATGCCGCCGGTGCCAAGGGCGAGGCGAACGATCGAGGTCCGCATGGGGCGGCTCGTTTCCAGGTCGGGGAATCCGACAGCGCCGGCCGGGACGACCATCCCGGTTGCGGCTTCGTGGCAAGGCGACCGCGGGACGATTTTCCGGCGACCTTGCATCAATGGACAATAGTGTACAACGTAGCCGGAGACGGGCGTTCGATTGGGCAGGCGAGACATCGACATCGCCGGTGAACGAAGCGAGGCGAAACCGATGATCGATCTGCTGCTGCTGGGCAACGGGGCCATGATGCCGCTGCCCCAACGCTGGCTCTCCAGTCTGCTGGTCCGGGTCGACCAGAGCCTGATCCTCTTCGACTGCGGCGAAGGCACGCAGGTGCCGTGGCGAATGTATCACTGGGGGTTCAAGCGGCTTGACGCGATCTGCCTGACGCACCATCACGCCGATCACATCGCGGGCCTGCCGGGACTGTTCTATACGGTCGCGAACGCCGGACGCACCGCACCGATGACGATCTACGGTCCGCCGGGCACGATCGAGATCGTTCGTGGCCTGCGCGTGGTCGCGCCGGACCTGCCGTACGACATGATCGTGCAGGAGCTGGAAGGCGGCTCGGCCTTCACCTTGCCGGGTGGGCTGGAGGCGCGGGTCGCATGGGGGGCGCATCGGATTCCGGTGCTGGCATACTGCGTTGAAAAACCACGGCGGCGAGCGTTCGATGCTGAGAAGGCGAAGACGTTGGGCATCCCGCGTGAGGCGTGGGAGTCCGTGCGGCTGGGCGCCAGCGCGACGGTGGGTGGTGTCGAGATTCCTGCGGACCGCGTGCTCGGGCCGCCGAGACGTGGTGTCTCCTTCGCGTTTGTGACCGACACGCGACCGACGCCGGAGCTCGTCGCACTGGCGGCGGATGTCGATCTCCTGATCTGCGAGGGGACGTATGGCGACGATGCCGATCTGGACAAGGCGGAACGCCACGGGCATATGACGTTCTCGCAGGCGGCGACCATCGCGCGGGATGCGGGCGCGGGGGCGCTCTGGTTGACGCATTTCGGTGCTGGCATGACGGACCCGGCAGCGTTCCTCGACCGGGCGACGGCGATCTTTCCGAAAACGGTGCTTGGCGCATCCGGACTGACTGGGCAGCTGGCGTTCGGGAGCGGTTACCGGACGGTCTCCACGGTGGGGGACACGTCTACGGCGGAGTAGGGGTGCGTTTCGGGACGCGTGTGGTAATGGTCGATCTGCCCTTGTCCATGCGTCATCCCTCGTCGCTTCTTGGCCTATGTTCTCCTGACTCGCGAGCCGCAACCGCTCCCTCGGGATGACACCGTTTTCGTGTGCGCAGCTCCCTTATGGAAACGCGGGATGGAACCGGATCGTGGACAGTTCCTCGGCGCCAGCGGAGGACGCGGTGGGCTGGTTTCTCGCCGGAGGGGACGGGAAAGAGACTCGCCGCCAGGACGGACATCAGTCGGTCGGGGCCATCTGCCGGGCGAGTGGCGACACCTACACGCAGCGTCCCAGATTCTGGGACGCTGCGTGTAGGTGTGGCGAGCGTTCCGGGGGTAGGGTGGTCGTGGACGGCCCATGCCGTCTCTCGGTGGGGTGTGCCCATCGGCGGCCGGACATCTGAAGGAGCTCCCCCATGCGTACCCGTTGACACGGGCCAGTCCGCTTACTGCTCGCCGCCCTGCTCCTGCTGACGGCGCTGGGTCTCCCCGGCATCGGGCCAGCAGTCGCTCAGGAGGCCAGCCCGGTCGTGGTCGATCAGCCGGTCGTCACCGATGCGCCGACGCCCGAGGACGCCGAGACCCCGGAGGCCGCGACGGCCGCCGAACCCACCTTCGCGGCTGCCGCCGAGGGCACCACCAGCTACGCTTTCGATCAATCCACCTACTATCTGCCCGATGGTGGCTCCTTCACCGCCGTCCTCACCATCACCGTCACCGGCGCGATCGGGGAACGGCCCGTGACGCTGCTCTCCGATGTTGTTGCCACCAGCTCTGCGTCCGTGGCGACAACCGGGGATGTCTCCTGTACGGCCACCGCCGATTTCGCCGGGTACATGGATGCCACCATCTCGTCGAGCGGAACTGGCACCTGCACGATCACGGCGACCTGGTCCGCATCAGCATTCCCGCGTACTGGCCACTCACAAACGCTCCAGGCTGTCGAGTCCATTGGCCAATTCGTATATCTCGTAGCAACAGCCGACATCGTGTATGGCTCTGCCCCCACCTCCACCCCAACCAATACGCCTACGGCAACCGTAACCAACACTCCCACGAATACGCCAACCGCGACGGCCACGAATACGCCAACAAACACTCCAACCAACACACCCACGAACATGCCAACCAATACACCCACGAACACCCCAACCAGCACGCCCACGAATACCCCGACCAATACACCCACGAACATGCCAACCAATACCCCGACGGCGACGCCTACCAATACACCCACAAATACCCCAACGAATACTCCCACGAACACCCCGACGGCGACGGCCACGAATACCCCAACGCATACGCCGACCAGCACACCCACGAGCACGCCGACCCACCGCGCACCGCACCCATCCCCGACCGTGGCCGTCTCCCGCCTGCCCAACACCGGGGATGGTCTCGCCCCGTCATCGGGCAACACCTCCCTGCCGGGATCGCTGGCGTTGCTTTCCGCCACCCTCATCCTCGGCGGAGTCCTTGGGAGAAGTCGTGTCCGACGCCGCGGGCGGGCGGCGGTCCGGCGATGACCGCCCTGGACCCGTCCATTCTCCGATGCCCGAGCCCGCCGCCGGAAGCCGATCCGGCGGCGGGCTCGGGCCAATGCGGACCTGCGCGGAACCTCAACCGGTGACCATCGGTCGTCCGT
Source organism: Thermomicrobiales bacterium (assembly GCA_049841275.1). Lineage (GTDB taxonomy): Bacteria > Chloroflexota > Chloroflexia > Thermomicrobiales > UBA6265 > JASGDN01. The sequence goes on along the minus strand of JASGDN010000046.1, from coordinate 47,377 downwards.
AGAGACCGACCGCATGTCGGTCCGAGGGTGATGCCCTACAAACTGAGTTCGAAATAGGAACCATAGCCGGTAGGGATGACCGAGTTCGCCCCCGAATTTCCGGCTGCGAACACGCCAATCCAGGCGTCGGCGTCCGGTCCGGAGGCGGATTCGTACCGCGCTCTTGACGGCGTCTGGCGGGCCGGGTATTGTGCCATTCCAGAAGGTCGCTGAGATTGTATACAGTATGCGGTTGGCGTCCCCTGCGTCTGGAGAGGGAACTTTTGACGCCCCACGCCGCGTGCCGTTCGCGTCGCAGGACCACCACCCGTTCGACGGCGCCGCCGCCGTCTGTCACGCGTATCACGACAGGAGCTGATTCCGTGGGATTTGGCAATACCGACTGGTTCGTCCACGACCGCTTCGGCATGTTCATCCACTGGGGCCTCTACGCGTTGCCCGCCCGTCACGAATGGGTGAAGCATCGCGAGCAGATCACCGAGGAGGCCTACGACCGGTACTTCAAGCACTTCGATCCGGACCTGTACGATCCGGCGCAGTGGGCGAAGGACGCGAAGGCAGCCGGCATGAAGTACGCCGTCATCACCACGAAGCATCACGAAGGCTTCGCGATGTGGGACTCGCAGGTGACCGACTACAAGGTGACCAACACACCCATCGGGCGCGACCTCATCAAGGAGTGGGTGGACGCCTTCCGCGCCGAGGGACTGAAGGTTGGTTTCTATCATTCCGTGATCGACTGGCATCACCCCGATTACATCGTCGATGACATCCATCCGCGGCGCAACGATGACCGGGATGCCCTCAACGCCGGGCGGTCCATGGCTACCTACACGGCCTATCTCCATGCCCAGGTCCGCGAATTGCTGATGAACTACGGCGATATCGACATCATGTGGTTCGATTTCACGCCGGCGGCCAAGAGCAAGGCCGACTGGGATTCCGAGGTGCTCACCCGCCTCGTGCACGACATGCAGCCGGGCATCATCATGAACGACCGGATCGACTACCCGGAGTCGGCGGATTTCGTGACGCCGGAGCAGTACCAGCCGCGCGTCTGGCCGACCCGCAACGGGCAGCGTGTGACCTGGGAGGCGTGCCAGACGCTGAATGGCTCCTGGGGCTACGACCGCGACAACCTCGACTGGAAGTCGCCGACAATGCTGGTCCAGCTGCTGATCGATTCCGTCTCGAAGGGTGGCAACGTCCTTCTCAACGTCGGGCCGACCGGGCGCGGCGAGTTCGATCCGCGCGCGCGGGCCACGCTGGCCGCCATCGGGGAGTGGACCCGACAGCACGGACGGTCCATCTACGGCGCGACGGCGGAAGAGAACCTGACGGCGCCGGTGGATTGCCGCTACACGCGGCGCGGCAACCGACTCTATCTGCACATCTTCAACTGGCCGATGCGCCACATCCACCTCGAAGGACTGGGCGGCGGCAAGGTTGAGTACGCACAGCTGCTGCACGATGCGTCCGAGATCCGCTACTCGGAGAGCGATCCGCACCAGCAGGCGCAGAACACGACACCGGCGGGCGACGAGGGGATTCTGACGTTGGAACTGCCGATCCAGAGGCCGGACGTCCTGGTCCCGGTCATCGAACTCTTCCTGGCGGAATAGCCTCCTCGCGGAAACGAACGACAGCAACATCCCCGAAGCGACGGAGCTCGCTTCCGGGATGTTGCTGTCGTTCGAGGTGGTTCCGGCGTCCGTAGCGGCTCAGATACACTGAGCCGCTACGGGTTTTCCTTGGATCATCCCGTTCCATCGTGACGGTAAATGCGGACACCGTCCGCGTTGTAAACCTCGCTCCAGCCCGCGCCGGGGAAGTTCGGGTCGCTTGCGCCGGGGAACGGACCGGGGGCGCAATCGGCGCTGAACGGCTTGTTGCTGGACGATCCGCTCGTTTCCACCTTGCCCACGTAGATCAGGGTTACTCCGTACTTGTCGAGCAACTCGGTGTTCGGCGTTCCAGTGGCGAAGAGGGTGGTGATATCTGTTACACGCTGGGCGGTTTCAGTTCTGATATCCGGATTGGAGAGGTGCCATTGCCATTCGTGATCCTCCCAACCGAGGATGGTGGGGATGCCTGTTGCGCCGCCAGGGCGTCCGACATCCGATAGCCACGCGCAGCCGCCTGCCGCAAGCAGCACGTCGTCCTTGGTGCCGTTGTCATAAAGCCACTGGATCGCGTCGTACTCGCCTGGCGCGGACCACGACTGGTTCTGATCCTCCACGTAGGCGAGGCCGTCGAGGCCCATCCATTCCCGGCTCGGGTTCCGCCAGTCGAGGTACTGGCTGACACCCATCGCCGGGTAGACGAGCCCGATCGCCATCACGACTGCCGTGACGGTGCCGACGACGATCGTCGCGCCGCGCTCGGCCACGAACGTGCGGACGGTCGACCAGATGCAGATCACCGCGGCCGCCGAGGCGACCGCGAAGAGCACCCAGACCTGATAGTAGAGCTTGAAGATGGTGTTCATCCGGCTGTTGTAGATGTCGCCAAGGTAGAGGAACTCCGGACCGATCGAGACCACGCTGCCAACCGCGAAGAGAGTGAGTGAGGCGTTCGCCGCCGTTACCCGCGGATCGCGCTGGATCAGCACCACTGCCGCAATGATGATGAGGCCGCAGAGCATGAGGACCGGCATCGGGATCAGCAACCCGGCGAAGAGCACGATCACCGCCGCGCCGATCGCGAACTTGTTCTCCAGGGGATCGGTCTCCGCGTGACGGCGGTTCCAGAACTCCAGCCCGATCAGGATGGCGGCGATGACCCAGAAGAAGCCGAACATCCCCATGTATTCCTCGAACGAGGTGCGCTCGCCGGTGTAGGAGACGAGCGACTGGAGGATGCCGCCGACCACCGGCAGGCCGGAGAAGGCGCTGAACGGGCCATTCAGGTCCTGGCGGGTGGGGGCCTCGAAGCGGACGAAGAAGGGCAGCCACGCGATGACCGCGCTCAGGCCGAGACCGATCACCCCGATGATGCGATCCCTCCATCTGAAGCCGTGCATGCCCGCGACAAGCGCGATGGCCGCGACCAGCAGGTAGGTTGGCATGTCCCACGAGTTCATCGCGTAGAGCGCGCCGACGATGCCGCCGGTTGCGACGATACGGATGATCGTCTCCGCGTTCCAGCGCGCGGGCGTTTCAGTCTTCCCGGAGTGTTGGTTGTCGTCGCGGATCGCGGGCAGCGCGAGATTCCAGGCGAGGGTGAGGGAGACGATGACGAAGGGCAGGGCGAGCAGGTGGGGGTGGAGGTCGCCGAGGACGAAGCTGAAGGCGGGGAACTCCGAGATGATGATATCGCTCTTGTCGGGAAGGTCGTGGATGAAACGTGAGGAGGTCCAGCCGATACCGGAGAAGTAGTACGTCTTCCACTGGGCGGACCAGTTGGCGATGCCGGTGAAGACGGCCCACGGATTGCCGATCAGCACCACGAAGAAGAGGCCGATCACCCCGGCGATGCGTCCGGCGAGTTCGCCCCGGAAGCGGGCGACGATGTTGGCGGCAAGGCCGATCGCGGCGACGCCGGTCATGGCGAAGATGGTGGCGAGGCCGAGGTTGAAGGCGTCCCACGGCGTGATGCCGGCGAGTTTCGCGATGGTCGCAAGGACGACATAGCCGAGGTAGTAATAGTTGATGCCGTTCCCGGCGAACCAGGCGTCCTCCGGCGGCATGTGCGTGGCGCGCATGGAGGAGGCGAGCATCATCATGTCGCCGGGTTTCTCGGTTTCGTTGATCTGTGGGGCATACCCGCGGAACCAGATGAAGAGCAGGAAGAGCGCAAGGAACCCGGCTTCCGCAATCAGGAGATGCCGGATCGCAGTGCGGTCGATCAGTCCGGCGCGCCACCCGAGCGCCCAGGATGTGATGCCGACGATCGCGATGGTGGCGATGAGGGTGACGTTCGAGAAGGGGATGAGGCCGCCGCCGATGCCAGAGAGATACCACGCCGGCCAGATCGCGATCAGGAGCGAGACAGGACGCACGATGCTCGCGCCACGGTCGGCGAGTCCCCGGCAGAGCCAGAGCGTGGCCGGGGCGAGCGTCACGGCGATCACGAGCGAAACGAGATACCAGCGGAGGGCGATGTCGAACCAGTCCACGCGGCGTCATCCCGGTGAGGTGGAACCCGGGCGGAAGCCGGGGTTCGCGGCGGAGGCGGAGGGCCAGGACCGGCGGCATGCCGGCCCGCGGCAAGTGTACTCCGGGGATCGTTCATGACGGGGTAGGATTGCTGGTGGTTCATTGCGGTCGGGTGACGAGGTGGGGGCGATTGGGATGGCGATGACGGTTGGGCCAGGGGAACCGGTGGTTGATTCGTGGCAAGGAGTCATGTTCGAGACGTTGCTTGCCCTGATCCTCGACGCTCCTGGAGCGCCGCGTGAACGACCGTGGATCATTGCGGTTGATGGCCGGAGCGCAGGTGGGAAATCGACGCTGGCAGAACGGTTGGCGCGCTCTATGCCCGGTGCGATTGTCGTGCATACCGACGATGTCGCTTGGCATCACTCGTTCTTCGACTGGGGCGGCTTGCTGATCGCGGGCGTGTTGCAGCCGCTGCGCAATGGCCAGTCCGTGCAATACCGCCCGCCCGGATGGGAGAAGCAGGGGCGTCCGGGTGCCATTGAGATTGCGGCCGAATGCCCGGTTGTGCTGGTCGAGGGTGTTGGCGCCAGCCGGAAGGAGCTTTCCGCCTGGATCGACCGGTCGATCTGGGTGCAATCCGACCTCTACGAGGCCGAGCGTCGGGGAGTCGTGCGCGATGGCGGGACCGACGAGGCGCACGCGTTCTGGCGGGAGTGGATGGCGGAGGAGGTTCCCTTCCTTTCCCGCGACCGCCCGTGGGAGCGGGCCTCGATGATCGTGTGTGGCACCCCGGCATTGGACCACGATCCGGAGCAGGAGGTGCGCGTCGCACCGGGACCGCTCGTGAGGCGGTGAGCTATGGGGCAGCTGCCTCGACACGTTGCCTCACGTTGGAGGCGACTACTCCCCGCCAGGATGAGCCGGACCTACGCCGGAGGTGTCTCAACGGGCATGGCGCATCCTGCATCCGGGATACGAGACAGGGGAGCCTCGTGCGAGGCTCCCCTGTGCAACGTCAGGTTCTGGAGAAGAGGCCCCGGAAGGGAATCCTCTAGCCCTGGTTGGCCTTGTAGGCCTCCTGAAGTTCCTCGCGGATCTTGTCACCGCCGCGCGACTTCCAGTCCTCTCGCACCTTGTCCAGCGCGGAGATGTCCTCGCGGCCGGTCACAATGCTGGTGACGGCATCGTTGACGATCTGGTTGAGCACGGGATTCTCGGAGATCTGGGTTGGCGAGTAGAGGTTCTGCGCCGGATTGTCGATACCGATCTCCAGGACCTTGATCTGCTCCTGCTGCTGCAGCGGCGGAATGGTCGGATCGTCGGCATTCCAGAAGACCTGGAGCGAGCCGCCGATGTAGGCGGTGAGGCTGCCCTCTTCCTTGTCCATCAGCTCGGTACGGACCGGGAAGCCGTTTTCGTTGTAGGTGAAGTGCGTGCCCTCGTCACCATAGGTCTTGTAGAGCCATTCCTCGCTGCCGAACGGCGAGGAGAGCCAGTTGAAGATGCGGAGCATGAGGTCGATCTTGTCGTCGTCACCCTCGTGCTGGGAGCCAATGGCGGTGAAGCCGAAGATGCCCGGCAGGTTGTAGGTGACACCCTTGCCGCCGTCGGCGCCGAACGGGATCAGGCGCGAGACTTCGGCGTCCGGTGCGTACTTGCGGATGGTTTCGAGAAAGCCGTTCTTGCCGTAGATCGCGCCGCCATCGGCGTGGATGCCGGTGCGGCCGGAGTTGAAGAGATTGAGGGATTCCTCGAACTGCATCGAGACAGAGTCGGGGTGGTAGGCGCCATCCTTCACGGCCTGGGTGATGAATTCGAGGGTTGCCTTGTACTCATCGGTCTCGATGCTCTTGGTGAAGCTACCGTCGTCGTTGACGCGCCACTCGTTCGGGACGCGATGCATCGGATAGAGGATGCTCATGTCCCAGTCGCTGGAGTAGCGGGCGATGGCCCAGGTGTCGTCCGATCCGTTGCCATCCGGGTCCTTCTTGGCCATGGCGACCATCAGGTCGTGCATCTCCTGGGCATTGGTCGGCTCGTGGCCGAGCAGCTTGTTCACCCAGTCGAGGCGATGTGCGGCGACCTGGCCAGAGCGGCCACTGGGGCAGGGCACGCCATAGATGCGGCCGTCCGTCGCGCAGGCCTGCCACATGTAGTCCGGGAACTTGGCGAGGTTCGGATACTTCTGGATGTTGTCGCCGGTCACGTAATCGGTGAGATCGACGAACGCACCGTCCTTCACGAACTTCTGGAGCGGGGTGTTCGTCTGATTGAAGTTCAGGTAGATGAGGTCGGGCAGATCGCCACCGGCGAAGATGGCCGAGGCCTTCTCACCGTAGCTGGAGTTCGGGACCTGGATGGGGCTCCAGTCGATGTTCATGCGCTGGTTGAGGCCCTGCCAGTAGGCATTGCCATCCTTGGAGGTGGCGGGTGCGCCGTAGATCATCACCAGGGCGGTGATGGTTTCGCCATTGCCCGGAGCGCCATCCGTGGCCTTGAAGGGTGCAGGCATCTTGGAATACGCGTCGTAGACGCCGGGGCCGGTGGACGGGTAGAAGCCGTCCGCGTTGGCTGCCGGGGAGGCCGATGGCGATGCTGCCGGCGTGGAATCCTGGGCGAAGGTGAAGCGTGGCAGCAGGAGCGAGCCTGCTGCTCCCGCGGCACCGGCCTTGACGATCGAGCGGCGTCCATACGTTCGGTTGGACTGGCCAGAATGACGAGACATGGAGATTCTCCTGCATCATCCGATGACCCATGGGCATCGGCGAATTCGACGTAATGACCTCACTGAGACCTCAGGCCCTAGCCCTTGATCGCGCCGGTGATGACTCCCTTCGTGAAGTACTTCTGCAGGAACGGGTAGACGATCAGGATCGGCACGGTGGCCAGGATGACCATGGCCATCTGGATGCCTTCGGTTGGGGGCGGCTTGCGGTCTGGCGGGAAATTGGCCGCCGACGTGACGTTCGTCTGCTCCAGCACATACTGGCGCAGGACCACCTGGATCGGCCACTTGCTCGCGTCGTTGATATAGAGAATGGCATTGAAGAACGTGTTCCACAGTGCGACGCCGTAGAAGAGGGCGACCACGGCCAGCACGGCCTTGGAAAGTGGCAGCGCCACGTTCCAGAGCACGCCGAAATCGTTCGCACCATCGATTCGCGCGGCGTCGAGCAGATCCTGCGGGAGGTTCTGGAAGAAGCTGCGGAGGATGATGAGGTTCCAGGACTGGATCAGGCCAGGCAACACCAGTGCGCCATAGCTGTCGAGAAGGCCAAGCTCCTTGACCAGCAGGTACGACGGGATCATGCCAGGACCGAACAGGAAGGCGCCGAGCACGAGCATCAGGAAGAACTTGGAGCCCGGCACCCCCTTCTTCGCCAGCCCGAAGGCGAGCGCCGTGGTGAACACCATCTGGACGGCCGTGCCGACGACGGTCAGCCCGACCGTGACCCAGAGCGCGCGTGCCACGATGCCGCCACTCAACAGCACGCGATACGACTCCAGCGTGGGATGTGCCGGAATGAAGTGGAAACCACCCTGCATCACATCTTCGGCCGACGAGAAGCTCGTCGAGATGACATTGATGAAGGGCAACAGCATCGCAAGTGCGATGAAAATCAACGCGAGGAACTTGAGGAAGGTTAGCCAGATCGGCGTATCCTCGACCCAGGGCGCGGCCTTCTTCTGTTTGAAGATCGACGCGAACGGACGACTCCGTGGTGCGGAGGCGGATTGCTGGATCACTGCCATCAGATGATCCCTTCCTCGCCAATGCGCTTGGCGAATAGATTGGCGCCATAGATCAGGCCGAGTCCGACGAAACTCTTGACCAGACCAACAGCGGTGGCGAAGCCGTAATCTCCTGCCTGGAATCCCCGGAAGTATTGGAAGGTGTCGAGCACATCCGTTTGTGCGGCGCTGTAGGCGTCACGTTGCAGGAAGTAGGGCTCGAAGCCGACAGAGAGCGCATTGCCCAAGGTGAGGATGAGCAGGATTACCACGACCGAGCGAATGCCGGGCAGCGTGACATCGCGCAGGCGGCGCCAGCCGTTCGCGCCGTCCATGGCTGCGGCTTCGTACAGCGAGACATCGATGCTGGCGAGCGCGGCGAGGTAGATGATCGTTCCCCAGCCGACATCCTTCCAGATCGACTGCATGACGATGGCGACCTTGAAGAAATCCGGATTGTCCGTGATCGAGAGGGTGGGGCCTCCGATTTGCGACAGCAGGTTATTCACCAAACCCGTGCCGCCGAAGAACATCCGCCACATCGAGATGATGATGACCCACGACAGGAAGTGTGGCAGGTAGACGACCGTCTGCATCGACCGCTTGACCTTGTCGCTGATCAAGCTGTTCAGCAGCAGGGCGAGCAGCAGCGGCGCCGGGAACGAGAAGACCAGAAGCAAGACCTCGATCTTGACCGTGTTGCTGAGCGCCCTCAGAAAGTCCGGATCATGGAAGAGCCGGGTGAAGTTGTCGAGCCCGGTCCACGGACCGACGAAGAATCCTGCGATCGGGCCTTCCTTGGATGCCCGGAATGGCGAGTAGTCCTGGAACGCGACGACGTTCCCGATCAGCGGCAGGTAGTTGAAGATGAGGAACCAGAGTGCGCCGGGAAGAATCAGCAGATAGATGATGCGTTCTCGCCAGATGTTCCGGAGCAACATCTGCATGCGCGTAGGCTTCTGATACGCCGGGAGATGATCCCGGTCGAGTGTAGGTTGTGGTTGTACGTCAATACGCGACGCCATGCGCCCCCTCCTGGGTCCAGAAGACCCACTCCCCTGTCATTGCGTCGCGGAGGCCGCGTTTGGCGGTGCGACTGAACCCCGTTCGATCAGTTGCGGCACGGTGGCAAGGCGCAGCGGCGAGCTTTCTGGCCAGCGAATGCGGTGTTCGAGGAGCTGGACTGCCATCCTCCCAAGGGCCAGCTTGTCGACCGCCATTGTTGTAAGCCCTGGATGGGCGTCCCTCGCCATTGAGGTGTCATCGAACCCGATCATCGAATGCTGTTCCGGAACCCGGATGTGTGCGGCCTGTGCGCCACGGAGGAGCGCCAATGCCATGTCGTCGTTTGCGCCGAAGGTGGCCGTGGCTTCCGAGGCGATCGTGGTGATCTGCGCCTGGATGATCTCGGGTTCCACCGCTTCGAACACCTTGTCTGTCGCGAGGCCATGTTCGGTCATTGCCCGATGCCAGCCAGCCTTGCGAAGGCGAAAGTTGTCGTCCCAATCACTTCTGGGTCCGGCGTAGGCGATCTCTCGATGCCCTTGGGCGATCAGAAATGATGTTGCCTGCCATCCTCCGAATTCGTGGTCGCTGGTGACGGTATCCAGCCCGTGACTGGTATCCGTGCTGTCGACCAGGACGACCGAAGGCCTGGGATTCCCGAGAAGATCCAGAACCTGTTCGATCGCCTCCGGACGATAGGCCCCGACGAGCAGAACACCATCCAGCGGCTGCCGTAACGTTGCCTCCGGCACCTCCCGAGGCAGGAAGTCATCCCCGATGGGGATCGTTCCCAGAATGAGGTTGAACGACGACTCGGTCCCTGCTTCCTGAATCCCGGCCAGCACCCAGGAATAGAACGGATTGAGTGCGGGGGAACGCCGATCCGGTCCCCGGTCCCACGTCCGGAAGATCAGCGCGACATTGCGCAAACCCCGGCCATCCTCTGGCGGACCCGCCCGGATACCACGGACATAACCAAGTTGCTGGGCTGCACTCAGAACGCGCTCACGCGTCTCCGGCCGAACCCCCGGCTTGTTGCGCAAGACCAAGGAAACGGTAGCGGGAGACGTTCTGCTGGCGGATGCGACATCGTCGATCGTGACCCGAGGCTTCGTCATGGTATGTGTCTCCGTCGAGAGAGAATGTTGTTGGACGATAGCATGTGCGTTCATAGATCTTCAATAGTCTGACCAAAGATCTCTGAAGATCTTTGTATGTATTCGATTGCACGACCATTTTCGGGCTAGTCCTGGCCATGGCGAAGGCCGGCAACCATGTTGCCGGCCTTCGTCCGTCTGGTGGGTTTGTGGTTGGGAGATCGGGGACGAGCGCTCGGGCGGGAGGATGCTGAAGGCGGATTGCCGCGGGTGGGCCGGGGTGTGGTGGTTGGTGCTAGATCAGGCCGCGACGAATGGCCTCGGCGACGGCATGCGCGCGATCGACGGCGCTCAACTTGGCGAAGATCACCTGCAGGCGTTTCTTGATCGCGATCTCGCTGCGGTGCATCGCGATACCGATCTCGCGGTTCGTGGCGCCCTCGCTGGCAAGGCGAAGGATCTGGCGGTCGTCCTCGGTGAGGTCGGCGTCGCGGGTTGTCTTCTCCCGCGCGAGGTCGCCGAATTCCTCCAGCACGCCATCCAGGAGTTCCGGGCTGAGCGCGCGCCGCCCACGCGTGGCGTTGCGGATGGACGAAATCAGCTCGTCGGAGGGGGTGCTCTTGAGCAGGTAGCCGTCTGCGCCTGCCTCCAGCGCCTGGCGGACGTAGGCCTGGTCGCCGTAGGAGGTGAGCACGAGGATGGCGCCGCTGAATTCCTGTTCGCGCAGGCGGCGGGCGGCCTGGATGCCGGTTGCGCCGGGCATGCGAAGGTCGAGCAGGATAACATCCGGCTTGTAGGCCTTCGCCTGCGTGAGGGCGGTGGAGGCATCGTTGGCGGTGGCGGTGACGGCGATGTCGCCGGCGGCGTCGAGGAGTTTACGCAGCCCCTCGATCACTACGGGATGATCGTCGACGAGCATCACGGAGATCATGGATTCGCTCGTTCCTGCGTGTCGTGATTCGGATCGTGGAGACGGTCGGTTTCCGTGTCGGGCACATCTGCCTCGGCGCGTTCGGCATTGGCGACCTGCATCAGGTCGGAGATGACGATGTCCGAGAGGACGTCGTCGGTCTCTGCCCGCTCGATGATGATGGCGCTGCCGCCGCCGGGCCTGCTGACGATCCGGAAGGTGGCGCCGATCGCCGCCGCGCGTTCGCGCATCGAGAGCAGGCCAAGCGAGGTCGGTCGGTAGGACATGGCCGGATCGAAACCGACGCCGTTGTCCTTGATGGTAACGCGGAGGATGCCATCGGTCGATTCCAGGCGCACGACAGCCTCGTCGGCGCTGGCGTGGCGGACGACGTTGTGCAGCGCTTCCTGCACGATGCGGTAGATGCCGAGGCGGACTTCCGGCGTCTGGGGCGGCAGGTCATTCACGACGACCAGGCGGCAGGAGAGGCCGGTGCGGGAGAAGGACTGGATGAACGCCTCGATCGCGGCCACGACGCCGATATCGTCGAGATCGGGCGGCCGGAGATCGAAGATGACGCTGTGGATCTCGTCCGAAGCTTGTTCCAGCAGGGAGTTCACACTGGCAAGGGTTTCCTCGCGTTCCTCGACCGGGGACGAGCCGTTGCGCATCTGCAACGCGCGGGCCTGGTAGAGTGCCCCGGTGATGAGTGGGGAGACGGCATCGTGGATATCCCCGGCGATGCGGCGGCGTTCATCCTCCTGAAGGCGCAGGGTGCGGCGCAGGAGATTTCGCATCTGTTCCGCCTGGTGGGAGCGTTCGACCTGGCTTTCCTCCAGTCCATGCATCTGGGTGGCCAGCTGATCGCCCATGTCGGCGAGGGCGACGCTGAGCTCCCGGATCTCGCCGCCACCGACCGGTTCATTGTTGACAGAGAAGATGCCGCGTTTCATGGCGTCCGCGCGGGCCGCCAGGGTGCGCAGCTGGCGGGCCGTGAACTCCCCGAAGATGACCGCGAGCGTGAGGATGACGATGCTGGCGAGCAGGAGCGCCACAAGGCTCTGGGAGACGAGCGATCGTGAATAGGTGCCGGGCGCGGGGCTCGTGACGATCACCGCCCAATTGGTGACATCGGACTGGATGGGTGCGAAGACACCGAGCCGTTCGTTCCCGCTGGCGTCGGTGCCGGTGAAGTTGCCAGAATCGCCCTCCAGCGCCTGGCCGATATGGTCCTGCTGGCTGTCGAGGAAATAGGAGGTGTTCTTGTTGATGCCTGCCGTGCCGACGATCAGTTCGTCCTTGCTGACGACCCCGATCTCGGTCTTGCCACGGGCGTAGGGAACGACGATGGATTCGAGGTAGGAGACATTCACCACCGCGGCGATGGCGCCGATGTTCTTGCCTTGCGCCGCATCGCCATTGCCGCTCTGGGGGGTTGGGGAGGGCGTTGGGGTTGTCGTGGCGGTGGCGATCGGGGCTGCCTGGCTGGCCGTGGTGATCGGGACCGAGATGACGAGGACGGTGCGGTCTTCGGTGTCGTTGATGGGTTGCGAGATGGCGGGTTGGCCCGTTTCGATGGTTTGCACGAGCTGCGTCTGGATTGCGTCGAGGAGCGTCTTCGGGGCTGGTCCACTGGTGCTGACCAGCTCCCCGTTGGCGTCGAAGATCAGCAGGCCTGCGAGATCCATACGGGCGTCACGCGTGAGACCGAGGACGCGGGTGGTATCGGTGTTGGGATCAGCGAAGGCGACGATCTCCGACTGGCCGGCCAGCTTCTCTATCGTCGTGACGACGCCATTCAGGTATCCGGATACCACCTGGCCGGTAAGGGTCGAAATGGTCGTTTCCGAATTGACGATCTGCTCCGTGTTGCGCTGGATACCGCGGTCGAGGAAGAAGACGACGACCAGCACGAGCGGGATGAGACAGGCTGTCGCGAAGAGGACGAGGCGCGTCCGGAGCGACCAGGTTCTGGTCATGCCTGATGAGTCCTGAGGTGAACGGGCATCTGCGGAAACGCCTCCTGCGGGAACGGGGTGAAAGGTGGCGCGACCGGCAGGTCTGGGGCGGCGGACAGCGCGTTTGCGCGGGAACTGGGTCGCGCGCCAGACGTGGCACGGGTACGGGTGTGGCCCGGATGTCGCCCCGATTGTGAAAAGGTGGCGTAAAATCGGGCGCGACATTGCTATTGTGCCAAGGTGGCGCAGGCGATTGCGATATACATGCGCACCCGGAGACGTATCCGAAAGAGTGTGGCTGTGGACCGGATTCCGGGTGCGTCGAGCGCACGTCTGGGGTGCGCCTGGGTTCGGAGTATGAGACGATCGTTCCACGAGAGGATAGCAGAGGTCTCGGACGACGAAACAGGGAGCAGGGCATGAGCCGGTATGTGGTGATTGGCGGCGGCATCGTGGGGGCGAGCGCGGCGTGGCACCTGGCGCAGGCCGGCGTCGAGACGGTGCTGGTAGACCGGTTCGACCGTGGACAGGCCACGGCGGCGGGAGCGGGAATTGTGTCACCCGGTCCGAGCCGGCACGAGGCGGCGGCGTTCTACGCGCTGGCCAAACCGGCGGTCGCCTACTATCCGGAGCTCGTCGCCGGGCTCGCGGAGGCCGGGCAGACGGATACGGGATACGAAGTGGTCGGGGAGATGTACCTCTCTGAAAATGAGGAGGAGGCAGCGCAACTCGAGGAGATCCATGCACGCATTCTCCAGCGGCGCGAGCAGGGTGTGCCGAATATCGGCGAGGTGAGCTGGCTCGATACGCACCAGGTGCATGACCTCTTCCCGGCGGTGCGCCCCGACATTCCGCGGGCAATCCACATCGCTGGCGCTGCTCGCGTCGATGGGGCGAAGGTTCGCGATGCGATGCTCGAGGGAGCGGAGCAGAAGGGCATGCGGCGGGTGGATGGCCCGGCGGCGCTGGTTGTCGAGGGCGGTACGGTCCGTGGTGTGACGGTCGCGGGCGAGCGGATCGATGCGGATGCGGTCGTGCTGGCAGCCGGGGCCTGGACGAATGAGCTGATCGCCCCGCTGGGATCCGCGTTGCCGGTGGCGCCGCAGAAGGGGCAGATCCTGCACGTCACGCTCGGCGAGACGGACACGAGCCGCTGGCCGATCCTCGCCTGGTTCCAGGATCTCTACGTGCTGACCTTTCGCCCGAACCGGGTAGTGGTTGGGGCGACGCGGGAGACCGGAAGCGGGTTCGACACTCGGATGACGCCGGGCGGCGTGAAGACGGTGCTGGACATCGGGTTGCGGGTGGCCCCGGGGCTGGCGAACGGGACGTTGCACGAGGTGCGGGTGGGGTTGCGTCCATTCTCGGACGACGGCGCGCCCTTCCTCGGCCGCTTCCCCGGCCACGACAATGTGATCGTGGCGACCGGGCACGGGCCATCCGGCCTGACACTCGGTCCGTATTCCGGGAAGGTTGCCGCCGATCTCGCGCGGGGCGAGATGGTCGACCTGGACTTCCGGTACTTCGAGGTCGCGCGTGGCTTGCGGGAGGTCTAGCGCAGAGTCCAGTGGGGTCGCTACAGCGTGGTGTCCCCACTGGACTCCGGCCTATGGCGCAGTCCGGTATCCCGGTCCGCAGCTGCGAGGGAGCTGCCATTCCGGACGTCGCGCTACAGCAGCGCCCAGAACGATCGCCGCTACAACAGCGCCGACCCGATCGCTAGGAAATCGTCGTGCCGAACTCGATGACGGTCTTGATCTCGTTCGGGGACTTGTTGGCGATCGCGTGAAGATCGAGGTCCGGACCGAAGGGCATGCGCTTCGTGATGAAGCGTTCGGCCAGACCCGGCCAGAGGCGCTCGAACGTGCCCAACCGCTCGACCGCGTTCACAAAGTCGACCATCCCGGCGTTCACGCTGCCCACGACCACCTTGTTGCCGACGACCATCGAGGCGTTCATCTGGTCGGCGGGCAGCGGGATCGGTCCGCGATCGCCGCTGACGCTCAGAAGGACCTCGACACCGTTGACGCCGATCGCGCGCATTGCATCGAGTGCGACTTCTGCGTTTCCGGAGCATTCGAGGATGATGTCGACGTTGCCGATCGACGCCGCGATCTCGTCCAGCGATGCCTCCCGCAGTGACCGATAGACGGCGCCGCTTGCCTCGACGAGGTTGGCGGCTGGATTCGGCTTCGGTGTGCGGGCAACGGTGGTGACGGCGAGCCCCTTTGCGCGGAGGAGGAGCGTGCCGAGGAGGCCGATCGGGCCGGCGCCGATGACGATCGCGCGTTCCGGCTTCCAGTAGGCGAGGCGGCGCTGGATTGCCTCGGCCTGGCGCACGGCCTTCTCGACGACGGTCAGCGGCTCGATGAGGACCGCGATCGGCTCCAGGGCATCCGGAACCGGAATCACCCAATCTTCGCGTTCGACCCAGCGCTCGCAGAGAAAGCCCGGTTCGCCGGCGATGCCGCGCTCCGTGTACGTGAGCCAGAGGCACATGTCCGGCTCCCCGGCGAGGCAGGCCGGGCAGCCGTCCGGACGGCGGACGGTGGCTGTCACGACCTGGCCGGGGGAAACGCGTGTGACTTCCGGTCCGACTGCCAGCACGCGTCCGGCCACCTCATGCCCGATCACCAGTTCGTCGGTGCCGTCCGGCGGGGTGCCGAGGTCGCCCCGGATGATCTCGCGGTCTGTGCCGCAGATGCCGACGCGGATCGTTCCCACGAGGACATCGTACGGGCCGAGGGCGGGGACGGGCGTCCGTGTGAGGAGCAGGCTCCCTGGCTGGCTTGGCAACGTAGCGAGGGCGGCTGCGGTTGGAGGGGTGGATGCGGGCATAGCGGGTCGGTCCTCGTCGGTGGATCGGCGATGGTGTATGCGGAAATTGACGCCGAGCGCATCCGCCGCGTCAAGGCGATCCACCGGTTGGAGCCTGGGTGAGGAATGGACTATACTTCAGGGGCGGATTCCATGCCGTCGTGTTTTTGCGTGCCTTCACGGAGAAGCACCCTGTCCAACCAGCATACGTACACGCTGAAGGTGGTGATGAGCAACAATGCGTGTTGAGATCCGAGAGAACGAAGGCTTCGAGCAGCTTCTGCGGCGGTTCAACAAGGGGATCGAGCGTTCCGGAATCATCCGGGAGCATCGTCGTGGCCTACGCTTCATCAGCGTCCAGGAAGAGAACCGCGCGAAGCGCCGCAAGGCCGAGCGCCGGCGTCGCCGCAACCAGACCAAGTAACCGGTCGCGGCGGCTGGCGAACCGATCGATCCAACCGACCGTTTCGTCATCCATGCCACAACACACCTTCAGGATTGCCCCTGGTCGTATTGGCCGGGGGCGTCTTGTGTTTCCGGGGACTCGTCAGGCCGGCTCGCGTCGGATACCGTACCGGCCAGATTCCCGTGGAGTGAAACGCACTCCGCGATCCTGGCGGTTCTGATTGATGGTATGGAAGGAGAGAGGACGATGCGCATCCTGATCTCGGCGGACATGGAAGGCACCTGCGGCGTGGTCTCGTGGGTGCATTGCGAGGCGCCGGAACTCGGCGCGGAAATCTCGAACCAGAGCGAGTACGACCGCGCCCGGCTGCGGATGACGCGGGAGGTGAACGCGGCGATCGAGGGGGCGCTGGCCGGTGGTGCCGATGACATCATCGTCAACGACAGCCACGATGGGCAGCGCAACCTGATCCCCGAGGAATTGCATCCGGCGGCCCGCTACATCAACGGCAACGACAAGTTCTTCGGCATGATGCAGGGGATCGACCAGGATATCGACGCGGTCTTCTATACGGGGTATCACGCGAAGGCGGGAACGCCGGGGGCGCCGCTTGCCCACACGTGGACGACGACGCTGCAGGACGTGCGCTTCGATGGCGTCTCGACCGGTGAGTTCGGGATCAATGCGGCGGTCGCCGGGCATTTCGGCGTGCCGGTGGTCTTCGTCTCCGGCGATGAGAAGGCGGTGGCGCAGACGCAAGGCATCCTCGGCGAGCAGGTTGTCGGCGTGGCGGTGAAGCAGGGGATCTCGACCTTCTCGGCGATCAACCTGCATCCGGAAAAGGCGCGCGACCTGATTCGGGCAGGCGCGGAGAAGGCGATTGCCGCGATCGAGTTCGCGCAGCCGTATCGTCTCGCCCCGCATGCGACGGTGGCGCTGGAATACGACCATCAGGCTCGCGCCGACCAGGCGATGCTGATGCCGGGCGTATCCCGCGTGGGAGAGCGAACCATTGCATTTCAGCCGGCGGACGGGATCGCCTTCACGCAGATGTTCCGGGGATGCATGAAGCTCGCCGGAATCCGCATGACGCCGTAGTGGTGCATCGACCGCGATTCCCGTGCGCGACAGGAGTGCCTCTTTTCAGCACCTGTCGCGCACGGGATCAGCCAGATGAAGAGTCGGAGCCCGTACCGACGTTCCAGATCTCCGGCAGGGCAGCGTAGTCCGAAACGAACGTGTCCTGATCGACGATGGAGCCGTCCTTGTTGAACGTCCGGGTGAGGGTGACGATCACGCCGGGCGCGGATTGCTGGATCATCTGGCGCTGCCCTTTCGGCAGCGAGTCCGTTTTGCGCTCCTGCGGTTCCGGTGGGGCGATCGGGTCACTCAGGGTCGGGGCGTCCAGGGTAATGGTGATACCGTCCGGAGTGCCGATCAGCTGCGCGGTGAAATGGCCCGAATCCTCTGTCATCTGAAGGAGCATCCAGGTGTCGCTCGGGTTCGTGAATTTCAGGTCTAGTTCCCATTCGTCCGGGGCGTTTGGCTGGTAGATGGCTGCGTCGATGCCCGGCGGCCAGCCATCCAGCTCGTAGAACGAGACGCGGAACGAATGCGCGTGCCACTCGTCGAAATGCATGCCCGCATAGAGTGCCGCGCGATAGACGGTGGTGGAGACTTGGCAGACGCCGCCGCCGAGATCGCTGGTGTACCAATCGCCCTGGATGATCTTGCCTTCGACATAGCCATTCTCGATCGTGATCGGGCCGAGCGACTGGTTGAAGGAGAACTGCTGGCCCGGTGCGATCAACGTGCTGGAGACGTGCGTTGCTGCTACCACGACGTTTTCGGCCCGCGCATCGGACGAGCCTTCGAATGACGAGTCGCCGGCGCCGAGGACCGCATCGAGTCCCAAGGCAGGCAAGGTCGCTGCGCTGATGTCGGCAGGAAGCGGCGTGGACGGGATGGCAGCGACCCGGGATTCCGTGGACGCCGCATAGACGACGGCTTGTGCGAGGGTGTCGGCATCAACCTTTCTGCCATTGGTTCCATCCGCGATCATGTATGCGCCATTATCCCAGCCGACGCTGCCGTTCACCGGAGCGATCCAGAGGGCTTCCGCGATTGGGGCCACGGTGTTGCGCAGGACCATCGAGCATGGGGTTGGCAGGCGAGCCAGCGACATCAGCCGTGGGAAGCATCAATGCTTGCGCGAGCTGGTCCGGACCGATGGCCCACGACTGGTTGGTGGCGTCATCGGCGATTGTCACCGGGTCGGCGATCAGGGCAGCTGCGGTATCCCGATAGGTTTCCAGGTCGCTGGCCGTGATGGTTGGGGCGATAGGCGTGGTCGGCAGGTCGATGGTGGCCGGGATGAGATCGGCGAGGATGGCTCGCGTTTGCTGCTCGGTTGCGGCGAGATTGACCGCCGGTCCGGGCTTGTCGGGCTCGATCGTGAGGTCCATGCCAGCGTGGGTGAGGAGGCATTCGTCGCCGCGACGTCCACCGCATTCGCGAGCTCCTGGAGGTAGGCTGACAACGTGACATCATCCACATCGACCGGGACGGGGAGTTCCTCGGTGTTGTTGTGGCCGTCGAACCAGGTCGTGTAGTGTCCGATGATCCCGTCGTCGTGACCCCGTCGTTCCGCTGCATCGAGCAGGGCGTTGACATCGACGCTGGCGCCGAGGTCAGCAAGCGTCACCGTCCACGTCCGTTCCCCGCAGCGAAAGGTGATCGCGGCGGATTGAAGCGGCTCCAGACGGGTGTTAACCAGAGCCTCGGCCTGTGCGCGCGTCATGCCGCCCAGATCGACGGAATCGAAGACTATCGTGCCGGGGTAGATCTTGCCTCGGCATCCTGCAGGGATGGCGAGAAGGCCGGTCGCCACGACTGCCGAGCCCCCCGGCCAGCACGAAGCTCCGCCGGCTTGCCATTCGCGGGTGTCTCGACCCCATGCCCGTTCCCATTCCTCACTAGTCTATCGTCTCGTGTCGCACGGACACACCCATCGCTATCCCGACATACGACGGATCGTGGCAGCTGGATTCTGTGACATAAGCCTGAATCAGGTGGGCCGCTCGATCGGGCGCCAGCGGGCGTGGAGGGATTGGGTCGATCCGTCCTCGTAGGCCGAGGCCTGGCGGCTCAATGTGCTGAAGAAATCGTTGGCTTCGCGGGAGTCGGGCGGGCGGCGTATGTGCAGGAGGTCGAGCACGAGCGTCACGACCGGGGCCAGCAACAGCACGACGACCGCCAGCCCGAGGGCAATGAAGCCCAGGCAGAAGACAGTGCGCAATGCCCAGAAGAGCATCCATCCGGTGAAATCCGCGGCGGTGACGCGACCGCCGTCCCCGACCGCTTCGTGGACGAGGATGTCCAGCCGCTGGCGGAGGATGAAGAATGGCATCCAGACGACGATGCCGATGATGATCCCGGCGACCTGGAGGCCGTACCCACCGACGAACCGGGCGAACATCATGGCCGAGAGGATAGCGGCTGCGAGCAGCAGGATGAGGGTGACGGCGCGGATGTCGTTCGGTACCGGATCGAGCACCTGGCGCTCGTAGCTCCACTTCAGCATGCGCCGGTAGGGTTCGTTGGCGAGCTGGATCCAGTCGTCGAAGAGCGCCGCCCAGAGCAGGAACGCGAGGCCGACCCCGACCCAGAGCCGCGCGATGATGCGCCAGCGCCGTTCCTCGGCGGTCAGGATGTCGTGCAAGGAGTGCCTGCCGATCCATGCCACGATTGCGACGAGGACGATCAGGAGCAGCCCCAGCGTGATCGGGTGGAGCAGGAACGACTGGATGGAGGGGAAGGCGCTGTCCATGATCGGGTCCTCCGGCGGTGACGATCAGCGTGGAGAAGGTGTGCCTGGGTCGCGGACGATGGCGGCTTCGGCGGCGGCAATCTCGGCGTCGACATCGGCGAGTCGGCGGCGCGCGATGGGAAGACGCTCGATGAGGCGGTGACGTTCCTCGACCTCGCGGCCTCGTTCGGCAAGCAGGCGATCGCGTTCCCGGCGGAGGCGTAGGTCCTCGGCGGCGCGGACAGCCTTGACCGGGCTCCGGTCATTCCAGTCGAGCCATCCTCCGATATCCGGCGAGGGTTTGGCGAGATCGGCGAGCGTTGCATGCTCGGGCAGGGGCTCTCCGTTCAGCCGGTGTTCGCGCATGGCCTCGGCGAAGGCGTCGAGACTTTGATCGAGATGGGCTGCGAGGGCGTTCCGAATCCCGGCAGGCGCATCAGGCGGGACGATGGCGTCGACCCGGCCCTGGGTGCGATGCAGTTCGGGCAGGGAGATCTGGTGGCCGCGCTCGGCCCAGTCGAGCGATTCTTCCCATGCGAACGGCTCGCTGGCGATGCGAAGGGCGAGCGTAAATGATTGCCCTTCGCTGGTCACGATGTCCGTGATGGGCACGGGGGGAACCGGCCAGGACGGCGCCGGTGGCGATGCAGTGAGGGTGGCGAGATCGGCGGTGACGGTGTCCATCGCCTCGGTGAGCAGGGCGATGCGGTGCGTCCACGGGTTCTCCTCTGCCTCGGCGAGTTCACCCTGGTCGACATCGAACAGGATCGCCAGCCGTTGCTGCTGCAACCGGGCGAGGCGTTGGCGCGGATCGGTGGCAGGGGTTTCCGGTGCGCGATGGCGTTCTTGCACGATGCGCTGCATGTGCGGTGGCAAGGCGGGCGATCCGCTTGTGGCGGTGCGGCCGCCACCTGCAAGCTGGGCGCCGGGAATCGGCGGCTGGGCGTCCGGTGTGGCATCAATGGATGCCGCGCCTGGTCCAGCGGGCGTTGGAGCGGCGTCCTCCCCGGTGGTCGTCGTGGTGTCGTGCTGCCGGAAGAGTCGTTTCCAGACCATGCTCGTGATGCTCCCGGATAGAGCTCGTCGTCAATCCATTTTCCCACACGCCGCCAAGTCGCCGGCGTTGCACGCGGAGTGTCCGGCTGTCATGCTTCCGCGCATGGTTGAACCGCGTACCCGCGATCCCCATCGCACCCCTCCATCGACATCCCCTGTCTCGGCTGCGCCGGACAACGATTCCCGGAATCGCCCTTCGTCATCGCTCCCGCCGTCCTCGACCTGGCCCGCGACCCGGCCCGAATCGGATGGCCGGTTGCGGACGATCGCGCCTCCCATCCACGAGCAATCCCTCACGCGGACCTCCCGCGCCGGGACGTGGCTTCGGCGGATCGTGCTGGCAATCGCCGTCCTGATTCCCTTGACGATCCTGCTGACGATGGCGAGCGTCTACTGGGGGGCGCACAACGACCAGGCGCGAAAGGTGGACGCGATCGTGATCCTGGGGGCGGCGCAATACAACGGCCAGCCGAGTCCCGTCCTGGAGGCGCGGCTCGATCATGCCTTGGCGTTGTGGAACGAGGGCCTGGCTCCCCGCATCGTGGTGACGGGTGGAAAGATGCCGGGTGACGCCTATACCGAGGCGGAGACGGAAGCGGCATACCTCATCCACCACGGTGTTCCGGAGAGCGCGATCCTCTATGAGAACCAGGGCCGCGACACCTGGGGAAGCATGCAGGGCGTGGCGGCGGTGCTGAAGGGGACCGGCGTCCATTCACTGCTGATTGTCTCGGACGGGTTCCACCTGACGCGTTCCAAGCTGATGGCGCGGCACCTTGGGTTTGCGGCGTACGGCTCGCCGGCGCCGGACAGCCCGATCCGTCCGTGGTCGGGCGAGGAGTTCTCCTACGTGGTCCGCGAGACAGGCGGCATCCTGGCGTTCCTGCCTACATTCGTCTTCGGATGATGAGGTGTCGTACAGATGCCCTGTCGGATACGGCAGGAATGGCAAACGGCGGACCTTGTGGGGAGGTCCGCCGTTCACGTTTAGGGGGGAGGAGAAGGAATGGCGACGTGTGTGGGTCACGTATCTTCGTCATTCCGATACCGAGTATGATGCCGAAACATGAACGAACCCTGAAGACTGGGTGAAACGTTCGTGAATCCTGCGCCGGTTCTGGCTCACGCTCCCGTGGTCGCGGTTTCGTTCGCGGCCATTGCCTGTTCGATGGCCGCGCGGATCAGGTCGTAGTCGCCTTCCGGGATGAGGTGCACATTGCCCTGGAAGGCGAGCGTCCAGTTCGCGGCTGGCCACTTGCTGGCGTAGACCATCTGGCGGGCGATCGGCTCCGCGGGGACGAACTCGCTCTCCGGCAACGCAAGGTCCGGCGCGATGTGGACGCGGAACGGATAGTCCTCGCCCTCGCGCTTCTTGTTGCCGCTCACCCAGATCGGCTCGTGGTCCTCGAAGTAGTCCGAGGTGATGGTCGCGATCCCGGCGAAGGCCTTGATTCCGGTCACGTAGAAGACGATCTTGTCTTCTGCGTGCATCTGCTCCGCCTTCTTGCGGTGGCGGGACTTCATCCCCTGGATCGTGAAGCCGCGATCGACGGTCCTCTGCCAGTTGTCGACCGAGCTGACGAGGATCCAGTATTTCGGCTGTGATTCGGACATGGGAACCTGGACTCCATATGGCGATGACGCGAAATCGGTTGGATGGCTGCGCTCTTGCCGGAAGTACCGGATACCGCGCTTCGGTTCCTGCGGCCGGCTCCCCGGCTAGAAGCGGATACGAGGGCGGGGCCAACGGTGTATCCGGCGGCGACGGCGCTCCTCGACATCGTAGTTCGGATCGCGCGGGCTGTCGCCCAGGGCCGAGCGCACACGATCGACGACGCCGATGGGACGGGTCATGAGGTCGGCATACTCTTCCGCCGAACCAACCGGACCGGGGTCCTGCCCCTCGCGCTCTTCGATCAGGTAGCGATGGCGCATCACCCACAGGTAGATGTCCGCCTCCGTCAGGTCGGGGAACTCTTCCAGCACCTTGCGATCGCGCACGATGGTGACGATCGGCAGGTAGATATAGGTATACCAGTCGTTGACGGCCTCCTCGACCGTGGCCGGGCGATGCCAGATCTCGCTGAGCCATTCCCGGTGCCCCTGGATCTGCTCCCAGATCTCGTCGTACCGGCCGAGCGCGGTGGGGCGGATATCATGGTTGGGGTGCAGGCGGTCGAGGTTCGTGCGGTGCAGGAACTCGGCATATTCCGCTTGCAGCAGGATCTCCTGGGTCGTCATCCGCGAATTGAGCGGCACGCGCAGGTGGCCTTCGATGACCTCGGCGTCGATGAACTCCACGCCGCGTTCGCGGGCGACGGAGACGCGATGGTTGCCGTCCTTCACGAAGTAGATGTCGCCGACCTTGTAGAGCTGGATCGGCGGGAGGCGCACGTCCTCATAGAAGGCGCGGTCGATATTCTTCCAGCGACCGGACGTGTTCTTCTTGCGCGGCAGGAAGGCCTTGTCGAAGTCCCCGTAGCGATCCATGCTGCCGACGATCTGGGCGATGGGCACGGTCTGCATGCCGCGATAGCTCTCGCCCTCGGGGTTGACGCGCTTGCGAACCTCGTGGAAGGGGACGAGCTCGTTCTCGCGGCGGGTGGCGGTAGCGATGATGTCGTTGAAGAAGGCCTTTTGCCGGGCGCGGTCGAAGTCCTCCCGTACCTGGTCGTCCATCATGGGCGCGGCTCCGTGGTGAGCGAGCCGGATGGCACCCCGCCGGATGCCGGGTCGGTGCCGGGCGCATCGTGGATTGCCGGCCGGGTGTCGGGGTTGTCGAGGTACGAGAAGGACAGGTCGAGCTTCTGGTACGGATAGACGTTGATGACCTCGGTCTCGTCGTAGTGCGTGGCGAACGGCTTGGAGCGGTCGTAGAGGTGGATGTGTCCGTGGAGCTGGTAGACCGGCTTGAACCGTTCGAGGAAGGAGCGCATCGATTCGAAGCCGCGATGCGCCAGATCCTCGCGATCCCCGACATCGCGCGGCGGTGCGTGGGTGACGAGGATATCCAGCGCCCGTCCATGCCGATATTTGTTCCAGAGCAGGCGCGGTGTCATCTTGACGATCTTCCACCACATCTGGCGTTCGGTGAACTGCACCGGCTCGCGTTCGGAATAGCGTGGGGATCCCGGCAGCCCGGCGAGAATGAGCCCGGTTTGCGGATCGGTGACGACCTTGCCGCCGAGGTCGACGCAGCCTTCCGGATGGCGGGGGAGGCCGCGCTCCCCGACGCGCGTCAATTCTTCGGCGTGATTGCCAAGCACGTAGTAGACGGGGCGGTTGAGTGCGGATGACAGGAATTCGAGGTAGTTTGCGGGAAGGTCGCCGCAGCTGATGACCATGGCGACATCACCCATGCGCTCGGCGATGCTCGAGCTGTAGATGCGCTGGTCGACTTCGTCGGTGATGGCGAGGACGTTCAGGTGCATGGAATGGGGTCGGCTTTCCGTCCGTGGTCGGCGTGGAGGCGTGCGTAACAGGCATGCCCGATGATGCTGCAATCATACTCCAGACCGGGCGGAGCCCTGCTGCCTGAGCAGCGTCCGGTTGGGGCGCTACGGAGCCCTCATCTGTGGGCGGTTGTGGAGCGTTCCCGCTCCAGCTCCTTGACACTCAATACTTCCATCAATAGAGTAGCTTCAGACAAGTGAAGAGCTTCACCTCATCCAGAGGGGCAGAGGGACCGGCCCGTTGAAGCCCCAGCAACCTCCCACCGGCAATCCGCCGGCGGGAAGGTGCTAATTCCGTCAGGAGATCCTGGAAGATGAGGGCTGCGTGTCCTCGCATCTTCCGCGAGGCGCCCGCCCCCATCTCGCTCCGAGGTGGGGTTTTTCGTTTGTCGCCGTCCGCCGCTCCCCGATCCGAAGGAATGCCGCGACCATGTCCTCCCAGACCCTTCATCCGCCGCCGGCCGCCACGACTGCGCCCGATGTCCCGGCAGATATTCCGCACGCGACGATCGCCCGCTTCCCGCCGTACCCGCGCACGGAGCGGGAGCAACACGTCATCGCACTCGGTGAGCGGCTCGCCCGGATCGCCGCTGCGCAGGCCGATGCGCACGACAAGGCCAATACCTTTCCGCACGATACCTTCGCGGCGTTGCGGGAAGCTGGATTCCTGTCGCTCACCGTGCCGGAATCCGGCGGGGGGTTCGGGGCCAGTCCACTGGAAGCGATGCTCGGGTTGGAGCGGCTGGCGGCAGGCTCCGGTTCCGTCGGCCTGGGCGCGGCGATGCAGTTCGCCGCGGTAGCCGGTGTTGCTTCGTCCGATGCCTGGCCGGAGGCGTTGCGCGAGCGCATTCTGCATGATGTCGTTGCCCGTGGCGCCCTGCTCAACGGGCTTGCCAGCGAACCCGAGCTTGGCAGTCCCAGCCGTGGCGGCGGTTTCCGCACCACCGCACGCCGGGCGGACGACGGCGGTCACTGGGTGATCGACGGCCGCAAGACGTGGTCGACGCTCTCCCCGGCGCTGACATGGGGTATCGTCCTGCTGACCGTGCGGGAGGACGACGGCACGGAGTCGCGCGGGCAGTTCTGCGTGCCGATGGACTCGCCTGGTGTGCGCATCGAGGAGACCTGGGACAACCTGGCGATGCGGGCAAGCGGCAGTCACGATGTCGTCTTCGAGCATGTCGTCGTGTCGGACGAGTACCGGCTTCGTGCGCCGAAGGGGCTCCCGGCCGGCCAGATTACCGGCTGGAACCTGCTCACCAGCGCCGTCTACCTCGGGGTGGCGCAGGCCGCCCGCGACTATGCGGTCCGGTTCGCGCAGGAGCGAGTCCCCTCCGGGCTCGGCGCGCCGATCGCGACTTTGCAGACGGTGCAACACCGCATTGCGCAGATCGACATCCTGCTCCTTCAGGCGCGGTCGGTGTTCTACGGCACGATCGAGGCATGGGCGGCTGCATCGACGCCGGAGGATCGCCAGCGCATCGGCTGGCAATTCTCCGGCGCCAAATACACCGTGACGAACCACGCGATTCAGGTTGCCGACCAGGCGTTGCGTGTCGTCGGCTCGGCCGGGTTGAAGCGGAGCGAGCCGCTGGAGCGCTACTTCCGCGATGTTCGCGCCGGACTTGGCAACCCGCCGATGGACGACGTTGCGTTGACCGCGATCGGCAAGCAGGCACTCGGCATCCAGTAGCGCAAGAAGGAGCAAGGCATGAGCGCGTCCGTTTCCGGAACCACCCCTGTAACGACCGACGACGTCGTTTCGAAGATTCTCCGCCTGACTGCCGATTCGCCCATCGTCGCGCTTCGTGCCGATCGGCCGCAGCAGATCGACGAGTTGCAGGCCTACTACGATAGTCTCTTCACGCCGGAGCCCGATTCCGCCGCCGCTTTCCTGGTGCTCGACCGCGCGCTGGTCGCCATCCGGGTTGCCTCGCAGACTGGATCGGACGCGGTCGTTGCCTGGTACGAGGCCGTTGCCCGCGAGCACGGGGCGACAGATGCTCAGATCGCGTCGGCGAAGGACATTGCCACGCCGGATACCGACGATACGATTCTCGGCGCCGCGATTCGCCGGGCCGATCTCGTCGCCACGCACCTCGTCGACACGACGAAGGACGATGTGGATACGTTGAAGGCGGCGGGTCTCTCGCCGCAGGGCATTCTTGCGCTCTCGCAGGTGATCGCGTTCGTTGCCTACCAGGTGCGCTTCGTGGCCGGTCTCCGTGCCTTCCTCCGCGAGACGGCAGCAGTCCCGTTCGCGATTCCTGCGGCTCCCGAAGATGGCGTCCGTCCGGCCCTTGGAAGCGAGGCACGGCCGGAATTCACACTCGATCTGCTCGCGTGGAAGCCGTGGCTGGAGACCGCGTACGAAACGGGCCTCGCGCCCGAGCGACGCGCTGAGGTGGAGGCGTTCGTCGGAACGTCGCCGAATGCGATCTACCAGGCGACCCTGGCGAACGACCTCGCGTCACTGAAGGGGCGGGCGAAGGTGCATCACCACCTCTTCACCTCGGAGGAACCGGAGCCGACTGCCTGGCGCGAGCTGGGGGCAACGACGGCCTCACGCCTCAACGGCTGCGTCTTCTGCGCGTCGGTGCATGCGCGGATATACGCGCACAAGGCGGGTCGACGGGAGGCTGCCGAAGCGTTGCTGCGCGACAGCATCGATGCCGAGCTACCGCCGGTGGAGCGCGCGGTGGTCGATCTGGCGACGCGGGTGACGCTGGCGCCGGAATCGCTGTCGCAGGCCGACTTCGTGGCATTGCGCGAATTGGGGTTCACTGATCTCGGCATTCTGGACGTGATCAACTACACGGCCTTCTTCGCGAACGCGAACCGGCTCATGCTCACGCTTGGCGAGCCGTATCCGGCGCGGTGAGGTGGGCGATCTCGTTCCACGACGCGAAGACGAGCGAGCCGTCTGCTCCGGACGCCAGCTCGCTCACCGAGCAGTTCTCCAGGGTCGCGTGACGGTTTGGCCAGCGGTCCAGCGGATCGCCATGCAGGTGCGCCGCGATCCAGGCAAGCGATCCCCCGTGGGCGACCACTGCCACGACATCGTCCGTGTCGAGATGATCCGTCACGAGTCGTTGGAAGGTGTTGAGGACGCGCCGCTGGAATATCGCGGCGTTCTCACCGCCCGGCCAGGATTCGAGCACGGAGCTATCTCGCTCCATCGCGGCTGCTAGGCCGGGATTGGCGGCGGTCCAGTCCACCCACAACTGCCCGGCGGCAATTCCAGCATCGATCTCGGCGAGGCCAGGCACAAGAACGGGCGTGATGCCGATTGCCGCGCCGACGATCTCCGCCGTCTCCTGTGCACGGGCGAGCGGACTGGCATAGAGGTGCGTGATGTCGTTGCGGTCGGCGAGGGCCGTCGCCAAGGCGCGTGCCTGGACGCGGCCAAGGTCGGTGAGTGGATCGACAGCGTCCTGGATGCGGCCCTCGATGTTTCCGAGCGACTGGCCGTGACGGATGAGCAGCATGCGCATGTGGAAAGGTTCCTTGCAGGGAGGATGAAACGAATCCGGTGTCGATCCTGTGTAGGAGGAACGGCACCGGGTGTCAACGGTTGCCGGTGGTGCGCGAGACAGCAGAACGCGAATCCGGGAAACCGGATTCGCGTTCTGCGGGGAGCCGCTGGTGGGCTCGGTCTGGCGGGCTGACCAGGTGACGGGGTCACATCCCGAGCCGGGACCAGCGCGGAGGTTGTCGGTGGGACGATCGGCGCTCGCCGATCCAGATCCAGATGCCGGCGGTGAAGAGGACGATCGCGGCGGAGACG
This sequence comes from Thermomicrobiales bacterium, assembly GCA_049841275.1. GTDB lineage: Bacteria > Chloroflexota > Chloroflexia > Thermomicrobiales > UBA6265 > JASGDN01. The sequence continues at coordinate 19,249 of JASGDN010000046.1, read as the reverse complement.
ACCGACCACACGATGGCCGGATCGATGCCTTCGGGCACGATGCCCAGCGGGCCGGTGCCGGACGCCGCCATGGAGGCTGTCTGCACGGTGCCGTTGGTGGCGATGTAGGTGGAACCGCTGGCGGTCTCGCCGCCGACGCCGGTGCCGTCACCGGCGTTCGTGGTGCTGGCGGATGTCGACGCAGATGAGGTGTTGGCCGTACTGCTTGTCGTTCCCGTGGTGCCATCACCGGTACTGCTTGTGGAGGTGGTGCTGGTCGTGCCGCTTGTGGAGCCGCCGGTGCCGTCGCCATGTCCACCGTTCGTATTGGTCGTGCCCGATGCTGCGGTCGTTGCCGTTGGGGTGGTGACGACAGTTGTCGGCGTGGTCGCCTGCGCAGACGTCGTCGCGGCGGTCGTTGGGGCAACGGTCGAGACCGATGCCGTGGTTGCGGTGGCTGTCGGTGTGGTGACATCGCCGCCTTGACCAGTCGGGATCGGGGTGACCGTGGCGGTCGGCGATCCGGTCTCGGGGGTGGCGGTGCCGTTTGGGACGGAGGGTGTGCCTTCGATATTGGCGCAGGCGCTCAGTGTCCCGAGTTCGGTCGGTGAGAGATGGATATCGATGGCGAACTGGCCGTTGAGCAATCCGTCGAGCGGTGTGTCGATCACGGTCCGGCTCTTGCCGTCCGCGTGCAACGGCGTGAGGTCGAAGGCTGGCTCCGGTTCGAGGTTGCCGCAGGTGCCCGAATGAATGTGGGCCGGCTGGTCGTCGCCGGTGTTCTTCACGTCGAGGTCGACGATGGTCTTGTCCCCCGCTTCGTAAAGCGTGGCGGTGCCGGAAAGGCCGGAATCGTTCAGGATCTCGAAGGGTAGGGTCAACCGCGGTGCATCTGGCGCTGGCGTGATAGCCACAGTCGGCGATGCGGCCGGGCTCCCGGCGGGTGTGCCGGAATCCTGCGCCCAGGTCGACGCCTGTTTCATGATGCCGAGGGCGAGGACCGCTGCAGCGAGGACGCTGATGATGGCATGGAGCCGTGGCGAGCGAAGCCCGGTACGCCGTCGCCGGAGCGATGTATCCGAATCGGTAGGTGGTGATTCCGGGATGCGGGTCCCGGGCGGTGTGGTCTGCGCCATTCCGACACTCTCCCCAAGCGCGTCTGCATGACGAAGGAGGCCACGGTGACCTCCCGGAACGGGTGCGACGGGCGTCAACGAGCCGCGGCATCGTCCCCATTCGACGATCGCGACCAGGTTCTGCTGGTCGTACGAAGTCGCGGTGCGTGGCGCGATTGCCCCGGCACGCGTCGCGAATGAGGCCAGCCTACAAGCCGCGTCTATCTGTCACAAGAGTACGTTCGGTGCCATTTTGGCAAATAATGAGTCTTCTGGGCGAGCTATGTCCTTACTCTTCGGGTGTTCGGTGCCGTCCTGGCATGACGATGGTAAGGATTCGTACAGTCCGTACATCTGCGATTTTCGCCTGGGCCGCCAGGAGGAGAACGGCTGTGCATGTCAATACTGTACGAACGATACAGGCGGCGTTGCGAGCAAGGGGCGGGACGCTCCCGCTCGGGGAGCGATGGAGTGGGGAGGCTCACGTCATCGTTTGGGCGGGTGATCGGGGTCGATTGTGCCCAAGCGGTCAGAAGCGAGGTGGAGGCGACCTCATCGAGAGGTCGCCTCCACGTTCGTGCGGCCGGATAGCTGGAGGATTCAGATGTCGATGCCGGCGGCTCGCAGCTTTTCGCGCACCTGAAGCGGCGTCAACGGCGTGATCGGGCCGCCGATGATCTCCTCGACCTTCATCTTGTCGAGGCCGAGGGGACGTGCGACGCGCCAGAATGCGGTCCAGGAGTAGTTCTCCAATGGCGGTTCGTCGGCGGCTTCGTCGTCCGATGCGCCTCGCATGGCGGTGGGTGTGGATACCGGTGGGCTCTGACGGGGCGATCCTGCCCTTGGGGCGATGGTTGCGCCGGTGTCGGTCGGCGCCTCTGTCTCGAAGGACTCGCGTGCTGGCTGGCGCTCGGGTTGGCCCGCGGCATGCCGGCGCAGGTTCGCCCGGCGTACGGCATCGACGACCGCTGGCGGCGGTGCCGTAGTGCGGTCTGGCGCTGGTTCGGACCGGGTGGCGGTGCTCCGGTGCTGGGACGATGAACTGAACCGGGCCGGGGGGATCTCCCGTTCCGGAGGTTCCTGCCCTGTCCCGGCCTCTGGTTCGTCGTCTTCGCCGGCAAGGGTGTCTGGATAGGGTTCGTCGTCGGCCCAATCATCGAGATCGGGCAGGACAGTCTCCGGCTCGTCCTCGGCGACGGCATTAGCCGGCTGTTGGGCGGCGGAGTTGTTGTCCTTGTGGGCAATGTCTACCAGGACCGCCTCGCCAAGGGCGTCCAGGGCGCGCCCGATCGCGCGATATTCCGTGCGCTCGATGCTGGCGACACCACCGTCCGCCGTCGCGTAGGCCGATGCCGATGCCCCGGTGGAGAGTGTGACCTCCGCCCGCACGACGACCTGTTCACCTTCGACGCGTTCGAGATGCGTGCGCACGGCGGCATCCGGATGAGCGCGACGAAGGACCAGCAGGCGCAGGAGGACGACTTCCTCCACGGAACCGTCCTCGGCGGTCGCGGCGGCGATGAGGGCGTTGCCGGGGTCGAACTCCGGTTGCTCTGTGGATGCGGAGGAGAGCGAGAGCACGCCGAGCGAATCGGTGGCCGGCGCTTCGTCCGGGCCGCCTGCGACGGGCGGTTGATTGCGGCGGTTGGTGATGGGGGCGTCGGTCACGTCCGGAACTCCCTGCGGTCGAGGTGAGGGTGCCTGGCTGGCGTGTCTGTGATCCAGTATAGGACGCGGGCTGGTGATGGCCGCGCTCCCGTGTGCGAATTCATCGGCGATTTGCCACACAATCGCAACAGATCGCTCAGGCTGCGTTCAGCATCCGACCCTACCATAAGGGCATGGAACGGTGAGCGGGTGCTCCATCCCACCCCAATCCCCCAAAACCGCTCATCGTCTTCCATCTCTCTCCCCACCCCACGCAAAGGGCGACGCCGAACCGGCGCCGCCCTTTGTTTTTGCGCGGATTGCAGGTCGATCCGGATTACGACACCTTCCGGGCGGTGCGCAGGATGGCAGCGAGGTCTTCCAGCGGCTCCGTCAATCCCGGATAGCTCATGATGAAGTCCTGGTTCCAGCGCCCGACCTGCCCTGCCTGCACGGCGGGATGCGCCGAGAAGGTGGAATCGGCCTGAAGCTCGTCCAGCGTGTACATGCCATCGCGCCCGGAGTTCATCAGGATGTCGGAGGGGTAGGCCAGCGCCTGTTCGCGGCTCAACTCCTGCCAGTACGATCCCGGCTCCGCGTCGACGGGCACGATGGTGGTGCCGAGGCTGTCGTAGAAGCGCAGATCGGCCCAGTCGCTCGTCAGGGCGGCGTACCAGGCATCCTCCTCGCCGATGTAGGTGAAGAGCACCGTAGTGTCCGCAGCGTCGGCGGCCGCGCGAAGCGACTCGACGGCGTTGGCGAAGGCATCTTGCGCGGCGATCAGCTCGGGGGATTCCCGGTCGACCCCGAGCGCCACCGCCAGGTCGGTGAATCGCTGCAGGCTCGTCGGAATGTCGTTCGTGGCGGCGAGGCTGAGGTACGGCACGATGGCGTTCACGCTCTCGTAGCGTGCAGGCTCGATGCCCCATTGGTACGTCGGCTCGTCGGGAGACCACGTCACGGTGATGTAGAGGTCGGCCTGGAGGGCGACCAGCGCTTCGATATCGAGCGTGCCTTCGCCGGTGGTGAGGTTGGGGAGCGACGAATCGACCTGGCCCCACGCCACATTGCCGGCAGCGGTCTGCCCCGCGAAGACGCCGATCGGGCGGATGCCGAAGTCCCAGAGTGGGGCGGCCGCGTTGATGTTCGCGAAGACGCGTTCCGGCGGCGATGGTAGCGTGATGGTGACGCCGCGATCGTCCGTGAAGGCCCAACTGCCATCCGGTTGCACGCCATCGGGGACGGCATCGCCGGCGGGGGATGCAGCCGGTGTGGCCGGTGCGGCGCTGGCCGTGCCGATCAGGCTGGCGGAGGTCGCGAGGGCGGCGGTCGCGCCGATCAGGGAACGGCGGGAGGTCAGCGCGCGCAGGAAGGTGGGCGGGTTCCGGGGGTCGAAGTCCATCGAAGAGGTCCTTTGCTGGGAGTGGTGGGGCTGAACCGGCCGGAGCGAGAGGTCCATTGACGTTCCGGTCGCGCGGGCGACGCGCTGGATGCTGCTGAGTCGCGGGAGCGAGCGGCCGCTTTCCAGCGTCGCGATCACGCTCTGGGTGGTGTTCATCGCCAGGGCGAGATCCTTCTGGGTCATCCCCGCCTGTCTGCGGGCGGCGGTGATGGCCTGGGCGATTTGCCGTGCTTCGGCCTGGGAACGAGACGCGTCGTCGGCACGATCGGAGGGCGGTATCTGGCGGGAAGCCATGGTCGATCCTGAGCGCGCCGACCACCTGGCCTGGTCGCCGACGCATGGAAGGCTGCTCGAGCATGAATAGAATATCGTGACAGAACGATATCCGACAAGAATGGTTGGGTATTCGTGCCCGTGAGAAGGTGTCGTCGATGCGATGCAGGCGAACCCCACGAACGGCAACGGAGGCTGGCAGTATCGCCAGCCTCCGTTGCCGTTCGTGAAGTCTGATGGCGTCTTCGCTATCCCAGCGTGACGAGCGCGCCGGTCTCCGCCGATTTCTTCGCCGCCACCGCCACCTGCAACGCCGTGAAGGCATCTGCTGGGGTGCCCTGCTCCGGCTGCTTTCCCTCGCGCACGCAGGCGATGAAGGCCGCGATCTCGTTCTCGTAGGCGTCGGTCTGCTCGACCGTCACCAGCTCGGGATCGGCCTCATTGCGATACAGCACCAACGCGTTCTTGCCGCCCGCGACTTCCACCGAGCGGCCGCCTGCCTGGAAGTGGTACTCCACGGCGCCGGACTCGCAGAGGATCTCGAAGCGGGAGGAGAACGGGTAGGAATCCGGCATCACCATGCCGCCATCGGTCGCGCCGGATGCCGCGTCGTACCCGATCAGCACCTGGCTGTGGTCGAAGCCACCGGAACGCGGGTTCAGGGTGCCGTGCGCCATCACCGTTCGTGGCTGCCCGAGCACCCAGTTCAGCACGTCGAGGTCGTGAATCATCTGGTCGACGATCGCGCCGCCGGTGAGGTCGCTCTGTGCGAAGAGCGCGGACCATATGGGGTATGCCTGCCGGCGGCTCGCGAAGCCGGAGATCGGCGCCCCCAAGGCGCCGCTGGCGACGATCTCCTGCGCCATCCGATATTCCGGCCAGAACCGCAGGACGTGGGCGATCATCACGATCTGTCCCCTTGCCGCGGCCTGTGTGGCGGCATCGACCGCCGCCCGGCCGTCCTCCACGGTGAGGGCGAGCGGCTTCTCCAGCAACACATGCTTGCCGGCTGCGAGTGCCGCCTCCAGCATCGGCCGGTGCTCCGGCGTTGGCAGGCAGATGTCTACGGCGTCGATCTCCGGGTCGGCGAGGATCCCCTCCAGGTCGTTGGTCCAGCGGCAACCCAGGTCGGCGGCGAGCGGTTGCGCACGCGTGCCGGAATGCGCGTAGATGGCGGAGACGGTCACACCGTCGAGCTTTGCGTAGGCGCGGGCGTGGGTGCTGCCCATGAATCCTGCGCCGAGTACGGCCACGTTGGTCATACGATGATCGATCCTTGCGATGGCGAGTCCGGGACCGGACGCGAATGATGTGCGGAAGGAATCCTACTCGGCGATCCAGTTGGCATGCGGGCGACAACGCGCGTCCCTGCGGCCCGTTTTCCGGGAAGGGGCGAGCGAGCGGCAGGGGAAACGTCTTCAGGAAACGCTCAGGGTCGATTCACGATGCCTTCACGAAGCGTCTCTATCATGATGACTGTGAAGAGCGACGGGGGTTGACCCACACAGCTCCCCGAGTATATCGATCTTCCACTCTCCTCCCCCACCCCAAAGCAACGCCGGTCCCCCCACAGGACCGGCGTTCGCTTTTGTCGTTGCTTGCCGATCAGACGACAGGATTGGCGATTTTTCCCAAGTGCTCGATTGCGCCCACGATTTCATCGCCCGGTTTCAGGTACGTCTGCGTCGTTTCGCCAACGCCGCCCGGCGTCCCCATGCAGATGAGGTCGCCTGGTTCGAGGGTGAGGAAGCGCGAGATCCAGGCGATCGCTTCCGGGACGGTGAGGATCATCTCGCCTGCCGACGAGTGCTGGCGCAATTCGCCGTTCACGTGAAGCGACATCTCCAGGTGCGTTGGGTCGGGGATCTCGTCGCGCGTGACGAGATACGGTCCGACCACCGCGAAGCTGTCGCACCACTTCCCCACCAGCCAGTCGAAGAAGTCGTCCATGTGCCGTGGTATGCGGTGTTCCAGCCCCTTCAGGTGGCGGGCAGAGATGTCGTTGAAGACGACGTAGCCTGCCACATGCGAATCCGCGACCTCCAGCGGGATCTCCTTGCCGCCAGTGCCAATCACCGCCGCGATCTCGATTTCGTAGTCGACCGTCTCCGAGACGACCGGAATGCGAATGGGATCTCCGGTCCCGACGATGGCCGTGTTCGGCTTCATGAAGAATCGTGGGGTGATCTCGGCCTTGTTCACCCCCTGCCCACCGCCTTCGGTGAGATGCGACTGATAGTTTCCCGCGAGGCAGAAGAGTTTTGGCGGGTTCGCGATCGCCGGACCGAGCGCTAGGGTGTCGGGGAGCGCGTCCATTCCTGCGGCGGCGTCCGCGAGGCGGGATATCGTGCCGGGCGTCGCGGCCTCGGTGGCGAGGACCTCGACGATCGAGGCCGGAGCCGGCATGCCGAGTGCGGACGCGGCTTGGGAAAGGGGGACGATGCCGCGTTCGGTGACGATACCGGGATGCAGGCTGCCGTCGTCGGCCCGGATGCTTACGAATCGCATGAGGATGCTCCTGGAGTGTAGGCGGCGGCGATGTCTGGCGGCAGGGCGAGGTTCAGGGTGCGCTGCTCTCCCGCCGCCGCGTAGGCCGCTTCGATGATCGAGAGCACGGCGATTGCCTGCTCGATGGTGTATTCCGGTTGCGCGAGGCCATCGATGGCATCGAGGAAGTTCGTCATCGCGCACCATGCCGCGTGACCGTAGCCGCCGGTGGCTGGATTCGCGAAGGTCCGGCGTTGCCACGGCGATTCCTGCCAGCGTGGATCGGTGCTGAAGGCGCGGGCGTCGTTGGCCGAACTGCTCCAGCGCACCCAGCCCCGATGGCCGTGGAGGGCGGATTCCGGATTGTCGTCGCCGAAGGGCGACGGCTCGGCGGTTGGCAGCAGGTAGCCGTAGGCCAGCGAGGCGACTCCACCGTTCGCGAACATCAACGTAACGGTGCCAAGGTCCTCGACCGGAATCTTGCGTTCGCCGTTTTGCGCGATGACGGCGGTGACCTGTGTCGGTGTCTCACCGAGGATCGCCAGCAGGAGATCGACCATGTGGCAGCCGAGCCAATGGAAGACTCCCCCGCCGCTGGTCGCCGGGTCGAAGAGGTATCCCAGCGGTCCCTCCGGTCGCCGGAGGGCGGCCGTTGTGGTCGTCGTCGTCATCTGGGCGAAGGTGAGCGGCCCAAGGATGCCGTTGCGCATCAGGTCCTGCGCGTATCGGGTGGTGGGATAGAAGCGCGATTGATATCCGGCGGTAAAGGTGAGTGCCTTCGCCTTGATCGCAGTGGCCACCGGCATGAGGTCGGCGGCACGCCGGGCGATCGGCTTCTCGGCCCAGAGATGGACGCCAGCTTCCGCAAGCTGGAGCATCGTCGTCCCCATCTCGTGCTCGCGCACCATCACCTGGGCGGCGTCGAATTGCACGCCATTCAACAGGTCGTCGAGGGAATGAAAGACGGGCACCTCCGCGAACGGAGGATCGACGGCCGGCGTGTCGCCCGCCCTGGCGAGGAAGCCGACGACCTCGATCCGGTCCGGAAAGAGGGCGAGTGTCTGGCGATAGGCGGCTGCGTGCGGATGGTCGATGCCCAGTTGCACCATGCGGATCATGCGACCGCCTCCCGATCAACCTCCACGTCCACATCCACCAGCTGGCCGGCCTGATTGGAGCGCAGGATCGCGTCGATCACGCCGAGGGTCCGCCGGGCATCGCGAGCAGTGGAGCGGATTGCGCCCCCGGCGGTCAGCGCGGAAACGAGCTCCTCGTAGGCGGCCTGGATGGCGCCCGTCATGATCAGGGTGGCTGGGAACGGCCGTTGCACGAGGTCGCCGTTCTCCCGGTCCAGCGTCCAGTACTCGGCGAACCCGGCGTTGATGCGGATGCGTCCCGCCGTGCCGAGGATGTCCCATTCGGTGAGGCCGATCGCACCCTTCTCGCCGTTGTAAACGCCACGCACGCCGTTGGCATACTCGATGTAGGCGGTGGCTCCGGGTTCGGAGGCGGGATCGTGCCCGCCATCGCCGCGATAGGCGACGAAGTCCTCGTAGCCGGGTTCCAGCCGTGCGAAGACGCGGACCGGCTGTGCCCCGGCGTAATAGTTCATCAGGTCGATGATATGCGTGCCGTTGCGGAAGAGCATCGCTCGCCCGCCGTGCAGCGTGCCGGCGATCGTGCGAACCTCGCCGATCTTGCCCGCTTCGATCAGGGCCTTCACCTGATGGTAGTAGGGGTCCCAGCGTCGCGTGTGCTCGACCGTCATGAGCGTGCCGTTTGCCTCGATTGCAGCAATCATGCGGTCGGCGTCGGCGAGGGTGGTGGCGAGCGGCTTCTCGCACATGATGGCGGGAATCCCGGCGTTGGCGGCGGCAACCACGATGTCGGCGTGGCGGTCGTCCGGCGTGACGACCGCGATGATGTCCAGATCCTCCTTCGCGATCATCTCGTGCACATTGAGATAGGTGCGCAAGTCCGGCCAGGTAGTGCCCCACTGTTCCGTGAAGCGGTCGATCATCGCTGGTACGATGTCGCAGATGGCGACGAGCTCGATCTGGTGGGGCATACGGGCCAGAGCAGAGGCGTGGGAGTAGGGCAGGATGCCGCGGCCTCCCGTGATGGTGGGCACGGCAGGCGCACTGGCGATAAACGTGAGGCCGACGAGTCCGCAGCGAAGCGGGCGCGGTTGCGGACGTGTGGCCGGGTCGGGCATGGACACGGAATCCTCCAGGAACGGGGATAGGTACGAGCTGGACGTACGGGGTGGATGGTTGTCAGGATCCCCTGGCTTCCGCCGGGGGGGTAGGGGGCGGCCGTGTGTCGGTCCGCTGGTGTCTCATGCCTTTCGCTGTCTGGGGTTCAGCGCATCGGCCACCCCATCGCCGAGGAAATTGAAGCCGAGGATCAGCAGTGCCAGGACGCTGCCCGGCACCAGGATCAGGTGCGGGTAGTAGCGCCATTGGTCGAGATTGGCGTTGATCATCTGCCCCCAGCTGGGGGTGGGCGGCTGGACGCCGACGCCGAGATAGCTGAGCGCCGATTCCGAGAGCACAGCATTGCCGAAGTTCACGCTCACCGCCACGATCACCGGGGCGATGCTGTTCGGCAGGATATGGCGGCGCAGGATGGCGGGGGTCGATACGCCGATCGAGCGCGCGGCTTCCACGTATTCGCGTTCGCGGATCGAGAGCACCTGGCTGCGGATGAGCCGGGCGTAGCCCGACCAGCCAACGAGTGACAGCGCGCCGAAGACGACGATGAAGTCGATCATCTCGCGATTGCCGAGGAAGCCGAACCCCGGCGTTGCGCTCCACGCCTCCATGCGGCGGGCGACCGGCGGCCGGAGCGTCGCGTTCAGGAAGGCGGCAAGCAGGAAGGCCGGAAATGCCAGCAACAGGTCGGCGAACCGCATCAGGACCGAGTCGACGATTCCGCCGATATAGGCGGCGGTGAGGCCGATGACCGTGCCCAACCCGGCCGAGATCAGCGTCACCAGCGTGGCGATCAGGATCGCGGTCCGCGCGCCGCCCATGATGCGGCTGAGCAAGTCGCGTCCGACCTCGTCGGTGCCGAGCCAGTGTTTGGCATTCGGTGCCTGGTTCAGGTTCAGCAGGTCCTGATGCAGCGGGTCGTAGGGGGCGAGTGCCGATCCGAAGATGGCGAGAAGCACGAAGAACAGGACGATGATGCCGCCCAGGAGCGCCATCCGGTTGTGGATGAGGCGTCCCCATGCCGCACGCCAGGGGCCGCGCGAGCGATACACGCGTGCGGGCAGGACGCCGGTCGCGGGACCGAGCGCGCTTGGGGGAGAGGAGAGCTGGCTAGCCATTGGACAGCCTCACGCGCGGATCGAAGAGGCCGTAGAGCACGTCGACCATCAGGGTCATCACCATGATCCAGAAGGCGCTCACAATGGTCGCGCCGGTGAGCAGCGGGTAGTCGCTGGTGCGGATGGCGGAGAAGAAGAGCTGGCCCAGGCCGGGGATGGCGAAGGCGCTCTCGACGAAGATCGAGCCGCCGAGCAGATAGCCGAAGGTGAGCCCGAGGCTGGTGGTGACCGGCGCCAGGGAGTTGCGCAGGACATGCCCGACCAGGACGTGTCGCTCGCTCAGTCCCTTGGCACGGGCAGTTCGGACGAAATCTTCGCCCAGGACCTCGGCGATGCTGGTGCGCGTCTGCCGGATCACGCCGAGCAACGGGCCGGCGGCGATGATGCTGGCTGCCACGAAGGTCTGGACGCTGAAGAACCCGTGCCATCCGGTCGGTGTCGCGATGATCTTCAGTTTCAGGACCAGCGTGACCAGGACGACCGGCGCCAGCACGAACGCTGGAATGCTGTGCGCGATCACGGCGACCAGGCCGATCAGCGAATCCGGCCAGCGATGCTGCCAGAGTGCAGCCACGATCCCGAGGCCGATGCCCACCACGCCGATGATGAGAATCGCGGCAAGGGCAAGCTGGGCGCTGATCGGCAGGGCCTTGCCGATCAGTTCGCCGACGCTGACGCGCTGGACGTAGGAGCGCCCGAAGTCGCCACGGAGGGCCTTGGTGATGTAGTCCCAGAACTGCACGAGCAGCGGGCGATCGAGTCCGTACTGCTTGCGGAGCTGCTGGTAGACATCCTCGCTCGACCAGTTCTCGCCCATGATCAGGCGCACCGGATCGCCGGGACCGTAGTAGCTCAGGACGAACGTGAAGAACGCCAGCACGAGCAGCATCGGGATGAAGGTGAGGATGCGTCGGATGATCAGCGCCAGCATGGACTCCTCCGACGGAACCGGGAGCTGCCTTCCTGCTCCCGGTTCCGGATATGCTCAGCGGCGAGCGCGCGTCGTGGCGCTCGCCGCTGCCGGGTCTATGACGCGGCGATGTACATCTTGTGGATGCTGTTCCAGATGCGCCCCTGTACGACCGTCATGCCCCGGACCTGGGGCTTGAAGAACCAGGTTGAGGTTCCCCGGAACGGTGCGAGGAAGATGGCGTCCTCGGAGAGCGTCTTGTCGATCTGGGCGTAGAGCTCCAGGCGCTTGTCGGCGTCGGTGCTGCTGTCGGCCTGGTCGATGAGCTTGTCGAGGTCCGGATTCGAATATCCCGTGATGTTGGAACTGCCGCCCGTCTTGCCCAGGGGCGAGATGTAGGACGGATCCTGGATTCCGGCGCCGAGACTGAGACGGAAGATGGCGCCGCCATCGAGGTTCTTGATGTAGTCCACCTGCTCCGGAACGGAGTTGAAGACCTGCCGCACGAGTTCGACCGAGACGCCGAGGTTCTCCTGCAGGAGCTGCTGGATGATCGTGGCGACCTTGCCCCAGGTGCCGAGCGCCGTGGCGCCGCCCTGCTCCGAGATGATGATGGTCGTCTTCGGGAGCTTGTCGGCGCTGCCGTAGGTGGACTCGCCCAGGAGCTGCTTCGCCTTGTCCGCGTCGAAGGTCGGCTGCCACTGCTCGTCACCTCCGCCGGGGAAACCGGGACGCAGGATACGCGGCTCGGGCGGATAGATCCCGTTCAGGCCGGCGATGGAGATGGCGTTCAGGTCCAGGGCGGAGGCGAAGGCCTGGCGTACCTTGATGTCGTCGAACGGGGGCTTGAAGATGGCGAATCCGAAGTACCAGGTGGCATCGGCGATGTCCCAGTAGAGATCGGCCGCACGCAGGCCGTCCGGCTTGATCGCCTGGGCGAATTCCGCCGGCTGGCAGACCATGCCGTCGATCTCGCCATTGTCGTATTGAACGAGCTGCGTCTGCGGGTCGGCGACGAGCGCCATCGTGATCTTGCTGAGCTTGGCCGGTTCGCGGAACCAGTGCTCGTTGCGTTCCAGCGTCATCGTCGCCTGGTCGCCGGGGGTGTACTCCGTCACCTTGAAGAAGCCGGAAGTGACCGGCGAACGCCACCATTCCTCGCCGCCGGATTCGACGTTGTCCTGCTTCAGGATGGAGAGCGAGTAGTGGCCGACCACGGCCTCGAAATAGGCGGTGGGCGCAGAGAGCGTGAAGGCGATCGTGTGATCGTCCACCACCTTGATGCCCGAGAGTTCGGTTGTCTTGCTGTCGCGCACGTCCTGATACCCGGCGATGCGTCCGGTGGCGATATCGGCGGTGGTGGACGTCGACTTGGGATTGGCGATCCAGTCGAAGGTCCACTTCACGTCCTTCGCCGTGATCGGTGTGCCATCGGAGAACATGGCGTTCGGGTTGAGATGGAAGGTCCAGGTCTTGGCGTCGGCGGACGATTCCCATGTATCGGCGATGCCGGGCACGATGCTGCCGTCGGTTTCCACGCGGGTGAGTGCCTGGAAGACCATCATCTGGAGTTGCCAGAGATCGCCGCTGTAGGTGACGGGATCCATGCGGAAGGGCGATGGCGTGACCATGCGCAGGACTTGCTGATCGTCGGAAGCGGGGGTGCCGTCCGGACGGGGCGTGGATGGGTCGGGGAGCGCATTCTGGCCGAAAGCGACGCGCGGCGCCGAACCGAGGGCGCCAGCGACGGCAGACGCGGAGAGACCAGCCGCCGCGGCGTACTTGAGGAAGGATCGCCGGTTCAGGAAGCCGGACGTGAAGAGCGATACGAGGGTGGGGTCGTCGTTGGAACGGTGCATGGGGAATTGCTCCCTGTGTGATGTGCTGCGAACGCGGACGCATCGGCGAGACCCGGGGATGTATCGGCTCGGCGTTCCTCCTCCATGTGATTCGGCGTGACGGTGGCTAGTCTTCGGTGTCCCGGCTGGGAGCATCCGCTAGCGACGGGGTGGGCAGGGATTTCCATAGCGGGGTGAATCCCTGCCGTTCGGCGGTGGTTTCGAAGTGCTCCATCAGGCGGTGTTGGGCCAGTGCGCTGTCCCGCGCGAAGACGGCTTCCGCGAGCCGGGCGTGCTGCGCGACATCGACCGCACTGCGTCCGCTGTCGAACTGGGCGGTCACGGATTCGGGTGCCTGGTGGATGCGGGCCAGTGAGAGGGCGTAGACGGCGTCGAGCATGGTTGCGATCAACCGGTTCTCCGCGTGTCGCATCAGGACGCGGTGCATCCCGAGGTCCTCTGCGAGGAAGACCTCGCGGCGGCGAACCTTTGCTTCCATGCGCGCCAGGAGCGTACGTAGCTCCTCGATGTCGCCGTCGGTGAGGCGGTCGATGACGGTGGGGATGGCGGCGATCTCCAGCAGGCAGCGTGTTTCCGCCAGTTCCTGCTCGCTGAAGCTGGCGATCAGCGAGTCGGTCGTGAAGTTGCGGACGTAGGCTTCCGGCGCGAACGAGCCGACGAAGCGGCCGACGCCCTTGCGCGTTTCGATGGCGCCGACGGCTTCCATCGCGCGGAATGCTTCGCGGAGGGCGGGGCGGCCCACGCCGAGCCGTTCGGAAAGCTGCTCCTCGCCGGGCAGGCGGTCACCCGGTTTCAGGCCCTCGGTCGTGATGAGGTCCTTCAAGCGGACGATCAGCTCGTTATGGATGGGTTCGCGACTGAGCGAGGTCAGCACGGGTGCGCTCTCCGGGTCGGTCGAACGATGATCTCCTGTAAGATGTCTTACAGGAGATCATGCGGCGTGATGTCGGCCTTGTCAACAGGGGACCACAATCGGCCGGCCCCTTGCCCACCGCAAGGGGCCGGCGGTTGCCGTCCGGGGAGCGAGGGCGTAAGGTCTCGGTCAGTTGTCGATGATGTGCTTCGTACCCTCCTGGATATGCCTTCATGGATCATGCGTGTTGCTCTCTCACCCGGCCGCAGGCCTCCCCGAGGCCAGACTCCGAATCTGGTCCGATACCGGCTGTATTGCCGGATGCGCGGCCCGATATCCGGTTCGTGCGGCTGCCCGGAGGCTCGTTTGCGATGGGGAATCCCCGAAGTGACGGCTATCCCGCCGATGGCGAAGGCCCCGTTCACCCGGTCGAGCTCCCGCCTTTCGCGATCGGCGCAACGACGGTGACCGCTCGCCAGTTCACGATGTTCGTCGAGGCAACCGGTTATCGCACGACCGCCGAGCGCGAGGGGTGGTCGTTCGTGTTTGCTGGATTGCTGCCGCGTGATTTTCCGCCCACCCGAGGCGTGGCCGCGGCTCCCTGGTGGCGGCAGGTCTTCGGGGCGGACTGGCGGCATCCGGAGGGGCCGCAGTCGGACGTTGCGCGACGGCTCGATCATCCGGTCGTCCATGTTTCGTGGGACGATGCCCAGGCGTTCTGCGCGTGGGCGGGGACACGGCTCCCAACCGAGGCGGAGTGGGAGTATGCAGCGCGTGGCGGCACAGAGGCGACGCCGTTCTGGTGGGGTGCCGATCTCATTCCGAATGGCAAGCACGCCATGAACGTCTGGCAAGGGCAGTTTCCGCAAAAGAACACTGTCGCGGACGGCTACCTCGGTACTGCGCCTGCCCGTACCTACACGCCGAATCCGTTCGGCCTCTTCAACGTGACCGGCAACGTGTGGGAATGGTGTGCCGACTGGTTTTCTCCAACGTATTACGCCGAATCGCCGCAGGGCAATCCGCCGGGACCGGCGTCCGGGACGGCGCGCGTGATGCGCGGTGGTTCCTACCTCTGTCACCGGTCGTACTGCAATCGCTATCGCGTCGATTCGCGCAGTTCCAATACACCGGACAGCACGGCGGGGAACATCGGGTTCCGGGTTGTGGAGGCTGTTGCCAGCGACCTGCGCCACTGAATCCGGAAGATTGCCACCCCGGATGAGTCGCTCCGGAAATGCCTTGCCGTGATCGTGGTCAGTGCATTGCCGCATGCTCCGCCGGGGTCGGGCGGATGGCGCGGATGACTCCCCGGAAGCCGAAGGACTCGGTCCCGTCCCGAAAGAACGGCGCGAGTCCTTCGGCGATCCATGCGCCCACGTCCTCGATCGTTTCTTCGCCGGACTCGATGCGCGTGATGAAGTTGCTCTGCGTCAGGAAGTACGCGGTGAGGGATTCGCGGGTGAACGGGATATCGATCTGAAACGGCTCGTCGGCGACATGCGCCAGACCGGCAATCCGCAGATCGTCGTCGGTAATGCCCGACGGGCTGCGAGGCGGGGTCGGATAGCGTCGGTAGAGCACGTCGCGACACCAGTCCGTGAAGGCGGGATTGCCGTTCATCGTGCCACTGAACCCGTTGCTGACCAGCAGGAGCCAGCCATCGTCGCGCAGGACGCGGCGGGACTCGGCGAGGAAGCGGCGCTGGTCGAACCAGTGGAACGCCATGGTGACCGTGATCAGGTCGACGCTCCCATCGGGAACCGGGAGGGACTCGGCAGGCGCTTCGATCCAGTCGATGGCATCGTGCTTCGGGGCGAGCGCAAGCATCTCCGGGGCGATGTCGCATCCGATGACGTGGTGTGCCAACCCTGGCAGGATGACGGTTGAATGCCCGGTTCCGCATCCGACATCCAGCGCCAGCTCCCGTTCCCGGTCACCGATCAATGCCCGGATGGCTGGGAGCAGCTCGTGGTGGAACCGGGGCCGTCCGGCATCGTACCGATCGGCGGCCGAGTGATGGGCGAAGTACCAGGCAAGCGGGCGTTCCGGAGGACGGCGTGCGTTCATCGTGACCTCCTCTGCCCCGTCATCCGGGGACGTGGCAATGCGGGGATCGTTTTGCTGGGAACGTTCCCGGCGATGGTCGCGCGGTCGACGGTGTGTCAGTCGGCCTGGCACCGACATGTTCCGGTCGGGAAGGAAAGGCGTGTGTGATGCAGATCCGCAGGAAAGCCTTCGCTTATATCGTTCACGCGGGGCAGATCGTGCTCCTCTATCATCCCGATCATCCGGATGCCGGCATCCAGGTTCCGGCGGGGACGATGGAGGCCGGGGAGACTCCGGGGGACGCCGTGCTGTGCGAAGTGTTCGAGGAGACTGGTCTGGCGGGATTGCGGGTGGTTGCCTTCCTGGGCGGGCGCGTGTCGACATGCGTCCATTCGGCAGGGAGGAACAGCACGATCGCTGGTTCTTCCAGTTGGGACTGGACGTGGACCCGGACGAGGCTCATCGCGAGGCGTGGGAGCGGATCGAGGAGACCCCGGCGGATGGTGGGCCTCCCGTGCGATTTCTGCTTCGCTGGACGTCCCTGACGGCGGTGCCGCCCCTGATTGGCGGGCATGACCGATTCCTCCGGGAGATCGTGCCTGGCAGGTGACCGGATCGGAGCGTGCCTATCGCGGCTCGCTGGGTGGGAAGTAGCGATGCTTCTTCGGGCGGCTCTCCCGCTTGCCGGAGAGGTCCTCGCTGAACGGAAAATTCCCTGCCATCAACCCCCCATCGACATTCAGCGTCACGCCGGAAATCCAGCTCGCCTGGTCGGAGCAGAGAAACCACGCCGCGTTGGCGACATCCTCCGGTGCGCCGACCCTGCCCAGCGGATACCACTGCACGAGGTTGTCGAAGGCGTGAGGATCGGCCTTGAGCTGGTCATCCCAGATGGGAGTCCTGATCGAGCCGGGACAGATGCAGTTGGCGCGAATACCGTCTTGCCCGTAGCGCACCGCGACATTCTGCGTCAGGTTGATGAGGGCGGCCTTGGCGGCGCTGTAGGCATGCTCGCCGATGCCGTAGAGGCCATTCACCGAGCCGATCGTGAGGACCGCGCCGCTGCCTTGTTCGATCATGCCGGGCACGGTCGCGCGGATCGTGTGATAGGCGCCCTTCACGATCACGTCGAAGTTGCGATCCCAGCGCTCCTCCTCGGTGGAGAGGACGTCCAGGCCATCGGAGAATCCGGCATTCGAGACGAGGATGTCCACCTGTCCGAACCGGGTGACAACCGCATCCACGGCAGCATTCACCTGATCCACCATACGGACATCGGCCTGAACCGCGATCGCCTCGTGCCCGTTGGCGGCCAGGTGGGCGACCGTCTCCTCCGCACCCGCAAGGTTCCAGTCGGCAATGGCGATGCGCACGCCTTCGGCCGCAAACCGATGGGCGATGGCCCTGCCGATGCCGGACCCGCCGCCGGTAATGAACGCAACCCTCGCTCGTTCGCTCATCGATCCTGCCTGTCATGTCGGTTGCAGATGCCAGAACGCCCGGCGCCCAGCCCGTGCATCGGGCGGCGTTGCCGGACGTGGTTCGCACTATCGCATTCGGGCTGGCAGCGGTCCAGAGGGGGACGGGTCGTTCCCAGCCGCGTCGTGTCGGGTGTCAGCAGCGCGATCGGGAAGGGGCTTCTTCTTCCAGCGGGTCGTGCTCCCAGCCGCGATGGAGCGCCTCGTCCTTCGAGACGGACAGCGTCACATCGTCGCCATGGTGTCCGGCGATCGCGGAGGTCGGGATATAGAGATCGCTCGGATTGAAGAATCCGACCTCGACCACGATGTGGTCGGGTTGGCGCTCGACGATCTCGCCGATCTTGTGGCCGCAGGCGCCGATCACGTCGTTGCCCGGCTCCGGTGTCCAGCCGGACCCGGCGGCGGTGCTGTTTGTGGGACGTTCCGTCTCGGCGGATACGACATCGCTCAGCGGCGAGTCGTCGATGCGCTTGCTGGGATCGGGGACATCCGGTGGAGGTGGAGTGGTGTTCATGGCGGCTCTTTTCCGGCGGAGTCCGGGAGTTCCTGTCCTGGGCCGGCGCTGAGGATCGCCTTCGGGATGAGCGACGGCGTGCCGACGATGCAACGGCGAAGTCTGCCACATCTGCCTGATGGTCGCCACGTCGCCGACGGCATCGCCATGGCATCAAGGGGCCATCAGGGTATTGTTGGATTCGCGGTGGCGCGGAGGCTGCATGGTCGGGACTACGGGGCAAACGGCCCCGCGAAGGAGTAGTTCATGCAAGATCCACAACCGCCGCCCGATTCCGATATCCGTTCCGAGTCGACGACCGGACAGCGGCCCGACCTTCATCTCGTCGGCGACGATGGCGCCGTCCCGCATTCGGATGCCTCGACCGGGCCGTTGTTGCCTGCATTCCCGGCGAGGCCGGGTGACCCGAACTATCACGGTATGCGACGAATGTTCGGTGTGTCGCTCGGAATGTTCCTGCCCGCCATCATTCTGCTGGCGATCGGCATCGCGGTCATCGTCTATATCGCCTGGTGATCTCGTGGTCTGTCATGCCTCATGTGCCACTGGCCTTGGTGCGGCACGAGGGTTCGCCCCTCCGTACGAATGCGTTCCCCTCTTCGTCGTGTGCGTAGGGCAACCTCTTGTGGGGTGCCGTCCGTCGTTGGCATTTGACGAGTGACACACCACGAGACCGTATTTGTTGGTATGGCCTGCGTGGGTGTTGCACGTGATGCCGGCTGATAGCAGTCGAAAGTCCCCATTTCGCACACCATCACCACCGGCGGCGGTCAGCGAAGCGCGTCCAGCTCGTCGAGGGTGCGATGGCCACGCGCGATCACCCCTGGAACGGCGTCGTGATCCCCACGACGGATGGGCCATTCGAGCCTCAAGAGGATGTGTGCCGCTGTCAGCACCGCCGCCCCCTCCCAGCCGATCAGGTCGATGATTTTTGTCCACAGCCGTCTTCGGGCACTGTCCAGCGGATCCTCGAACGTGTACCACTGGAGGGTGGTGAGATCAGTCGCCCGCGTGCCGCTCCCGGCGTTCCCGATATCCAAGACAGCCACCACCGCTCCGTCACGGACCAGGACATTGTCAGGCTTGAAATCGGCATGGACCATGTCCGGCGCCTCGCGTGGTGGCGGGACGTTGGCACACATGAGCCGTAGACGCTCGACCAGGGCCGACACATCGGGGGAATACCCCGAAAGCTCGGCGACAGCCCTCGACAAACTTGGATCTAAGAGCGCCTAACAGAACCCTCCCATGGCATGGGCCATGCGGGATGCTGGGGCATGAGCAAGCCCCTGCTTCCGGACGATCTCTGGAATCGCATTGAACCGCTGTTGCCGACGATGCCCGTGAAC
>JASGDN010000045.1:0-80939 GCA_049841275.1 Thermomicrobiales bacterium | reverse complement strand
GGCGATCGCCCCAAGCGGGATGCCATTGCCATCGACCACGACGGAGCGTTTGAGCCCGAGTTTGCCGCGATCGACCGGGCTCCGACCCGCGACCTCACCCCCGCACGGCGCTTTCGTGATGCAGCCATCGACCACGAGGTCCTCCACCACCAGGCCGATCATGCGGTCGTAGGCATCAATGACCATCACCTGGAGCTGATCCATGACGCCACCCGCAATCCAGGCATCACGCCGACGGCGGAGCGTGGTCGCCGAACAGGTCGCGTCGGCGATGCGATGATAGGCACAGCCAAAGACCAGGATCTGGACGAGTTTGTCGAACACGACCCGATCGGGAATCCGGGGCCGATGGCAGCCAAGGGGATGGTGGGCGTCGACGACGGGAAGCAGGACCTGGCACTGGTCCCAGATGGGCTCAATGAGCCATGATGGCAGCGCGGGCACGGGAGACCTCCAGCGGGATGGAACGGCGTTGAACCCCTCCCATCTTGCCGGATTCCGTGTCCGCCCTCCTCACCTATTGGCGCAAGCTCTTAGCGGGCCGACACGCGGCCGGCCCCTACAAACGATCGGTATTTCGGCAGGATATCCAGTCCACCACCTTGCCCCCTGACACCCTCTCAGGAAGACTCACCCGTCTGCGAGCGGGCGAACCCCGCCGCCGCGGTCGGGTCCGCTGGCTGGATCTTCGGCTCGCGCTTCTTCGCAGCGACGATCCACTCCTCGCGGAACCACTGCGCCATCCATGGAATAGACGTGCGGTTCTCGTGTCCCGCGAAATCGACCAGGTAGAGTGCAATCCCGTAGGGGCCGCGCGGGTTGATCTCCACCACCGTGCCGGAGGCGCCGTCGAACTTGGCCTCCTGCGAGGTGGTGTACATCACGCTGATGCCCATCACCCCCCGCTTGTTGACACCTCGCGGCATCCGCACCGTCACCGTATCGCCCACCGCATATCGCGCCATTGCCCGCTTCCCTCGTTCACGTTCTGCCAATGCCACCCGACTCAACCCGCACGCGCCCGCCCGTCCGGTTCGCGCCGGGAATCCCCTCTCGTCGTCTGCGGACAGTATACCGGCCGCCAGACAGCGCCGCTTCCCGATCGCCACACGGCTATGCGGGATCCAGGCCCCTGGGGAAACGTAGACCGGGGCCTGTCCGGCCTCGCGAAGACAATCCAGAACCGTCTATCAATAAAATCAATATAGTGTTGACGAATATCAATGTCGGACTTAGAATGATTCCAGGATCGGTTCGAGACCACATCCGCCGCGCCCCCCGGCGCGGGCGATCCGCCAACCAGCCGATCCGGAGCCAGATCCTTGCCGGCCCACGCTACGCATCATCAGAGGAGCACGCAGCCGATGTCCGACCCGTCCCGACCATTCGTCCCGAACCATCAGCATCCTCTTCACACCGTGCCCGGCCAGTGCCCGGTCTGCGCCTCGGAGCTGCACGTCACCCGTCTCGAATGCGCGACGTGCGGCACCGGTATCGACGGACACTTCCGGCTCAATCGCTTTTCGCGCCTCAGCCCCGATCATCTCGCCTTCCTCGAAACCTTCGTCAAGAACCGGGGAATCATCAAGGATGTGGAAGCCGAACTCGGGATTTCGTATCCCACCGTCCGCGCCCGCCTCGACGATGTCATCCGGGCACTCGGGTTCCCCGCCCAGGAGGACGGCATGCGGCCCAGCCAGGCGCGTGAGGAGCGCCGCCAGATCCTGGAGGCGCTGCGCAACAAGGAGATCAGCGCCGAGCAGGCGTCCATCAGGCTCGCCGCGCTCGGGGACAAGAAGGTGACCGCATGACCGATGCACCCTCCACCCCCGAATCGAGCGGGGGCCTCCCGGAGGATCGCCTGGAGATCCTTCGCCTGGTCGAGAACGGTCTGATGTCGGTCGAGGAAGCCAGCCGAATCCTCGAAACCCTGGATCGGGCCGACCGCATCAGTGCCGATCCGCTCGGATTCGCCTTCGGCAACACGGCCACCGAACCGATCTCGCCGCCACGTCCGAGCGTCTCGCCACCCCCGCCGCCAGCTGCCATGCGCGGCGCCATGCCGGCACCGCGCAACGTGCGGATCCGGATCTCCGAAGACGGCGAAACGCAGCTCAACCTCGTCATTCCGTTCGGACTGATCGATTCCGGCCTGAAACTCGCCAAGCGGTTTGCCCCGGAAAGCCTGCTCGACTCCCGCGACATCCGCACCAGCATCGAGGAAGGGTTCGTTGGCCCCCTGCTCGACATCTACGACGACGGCCAACATGTGGAAATCCTGATCGAGGCCAGGCAGTAGGCCTGCCCCGTCCGTCATCAACGGCGCGTTCCGTCACACGAAAGGATCACTATCCCGTGAGCGACAACGAAACCCAGCCGATCCCATCCGCCACGACATCCAGCGAGGACAGCATGTCCGATACCTCGACCACGACGACGACCGCGATGATCCCGATCGAGGATTCCAATGCCTTCGAGCAGCACATCCGCGTCGATCCGTCTTCCCCGATCGACCTCTCGGTCACCAATGCGAGCGGCCGCGCGGAAGTTGTCGCGACCGAGACACAGACCGTGCATGTCATCGTCAACCGCACCGACGGCCAGCACGAGGACGAGCCCCAGGTCGTCGTCTCGGTGAACGGCAACCAGATCTCCATCCACCCGTCCTGGGTGGCGGCCAGCGGGATTTCCGCCTTCGCGAGGAAGCTCAAGGATCAGTTGCAGAACGGCCTTAACACGAACGACTGGAAATTCGAAGACCTGAAGTTCTCGCCGGACCTGGACTACAACATCTGGGTCGAGGTACCGCGCGACCAGGTCGATGGCTCCCGCTTCAACGTGAAAACCGCTTCCGGCAGGGTAAGCGTGAAAGGGCTGCGCGACAACGTGACGGTTGTCACTGCCTCCGGCCGCATCGAGGCATCGGATCTCGACGGGCAGATCGCGACACACACGGCCAGCGGTTCCATCGCCCTTGCGAACATCACGGGCAAGCTGGAGGCAAACGCGGCCAGCGGCTCGATTTCGCTGCAAGGCGGTGAGGCATGGACCGCGCTGCGCTCGGTCAGCGGATTCGTGACGGTCGACCGCTTCACCCTGAAGAGTGCCCGCATCACGACCGTCAGCGGGAGCGTGAAGGGCACGGCGATCGTCAACAACACGGCCGACTACCAGTTCGAATCGGTCAGCGGAAGCGTGAAGATGGATGTCGTCCTGCCGATGGACAGCACCACCACCTTGGAGTTCAAGTCGATGTCCGGCAGCGCGAAGCCGAATGGTTTCGTGATGACCGGCAAGAATTCCTGGAGTGCCGGCTCTGGCCCACAGGGTCCGGTGTTGAAGGTGCGCACGGTCAGCGGGTCCCTGCGCCTGAACGCACATCCGGAAGCATCGATCCCGACGCGTCACGACACGCCACCCCAACCGACCTTCGTGATGACAGACGACAAGACGGAACCGTTCACGACCTCCTCGACCGCACCGGTGCCGCCCGTTCCCCCGGTTCCGCCCGTCCCGCCGACGGGTGCGCGGGACTCCCGGTCCGAGCAGCCGTCCGAACCAATCTTCACGCCGCCTGCGGACTGGCCGGACTGGATCAAGGCCACGGCACGTTCCGTCGAGGAAACCGCGCGGCACGTCGTCACCTCCTTCCAGCAGCCGGTCGCGCCGCTGGACGCCCCGGAGGCGCGGGCTCCACACCCCGCGATGCAACCGCCAGCCGCCCAGGAGCGTCATACTCCGCCATCCGCGCAGGCCGCTCCAGCCGACGCACCCGGCTCGGACGAGGCACCGAAGCGGACGATCACCTTCGTTCCGAAGAGCGCGGAGGCTCCCAACGCCACGACAGGGGAGCCGGCGACCGCCAGCGCGTCCACGCCGGATCCGGATGCGCCGGCCGACACGACGCAGCTCACGGATCAGGACGGGGCCGAACGGCTGCGCATCCTGGAAGCCGTGGAGCGTGGCGAGATCGACATCGACGAGGCGCTCGCCCGCTTCGACGGGACGGACAGCGCCAAGGGCTGACCGATCACCCCTTCACCTGGCGCCCGGTCGGGCGCCAGGTGGCCCTCACCCTCCACACATCATCCATCTGCCTGGACGACGCCCGCGACGCTGCTGCTCGCCGGGTCCGGGATCGCATTGCCTGTCTCAATCCGACTTGCCTGGCAAAGGAGTTTCAGATGAATCCTTCCATGTACGATCTCCTAATCGACACGCATCAGCAGACCATCGCCGCGGACGCCGAGTACCGGCGGATGACGACGGAGGCGGGATTGGTGACGGTCCCGGCCCCGATCCGGCAGACGATGGGCAGGATGCTGATTTCCCTGGGCGAGCGCGTCGGTGGCATCCACCGCGACACACTCGAGGCCATCGCCGCCGAACGCGGCAAGGCCGCTGTCCTCGACGCCAATCGTCTCCGCCGCGCCGCCTGAATGACGCGCGTGCTGTCCGATCCATCCACCCCCCTACCGGGACCGACTTCCATGCGCCGCCTCCCCATCGCCACCTTGCTGGCTACCAATCTCATTTCCACGCTGGGGAACACCATGACCTCGCTCGCCGTCCCCTGGTTTGTCCTGGGGACGACCGGCAGCGCGAGCCGGACCGGCCTTACCGCCGCGGTGGCCCTCGTCCCGACGGTCGTGATGAGTTTCTTCGGTGGCGCGTTGGTGGATCGCACCAGCCGGCGCGGCCTCTCGATCTTCGCGGACGTCATGAGCGCCATCTTCCTGGCCGCCATTCCAGTCCTGCACCTGATGGGATGGCTGTCCTTTCCGACACTCCTGGCCATGATGTTCATGGGGGCGATCTTCGACTCGCCCGGCGCCACCGCCCGGCAGGCGATGGTGCCCGACCTGGCCGCACGCGGCGGTGTCAGCCTCGAGCGCGTCAATTCGTTGTTCGGGGTCAACCAGGCCGTCTCGATGCTGGCGGGTGCGCCAATTGCCGGGTTGATGATCGCCTGGCTGGGAGCGGTCGATGTCCTCTGGTTCGCGACCGGCGCGTTCGTCGTCTCCATCCTTGGCATGGCCCTCCTCGTCCCGCCGCTGCCGATGGCGACGCCCTCCGGCGAAGACTTCCTCGCGGATGTGAAGATCGGGCTCCACTACGTCTGGAGCAACGGCATGCTTCGGACGCTGATCCTGGTCTCGCTGATCGTCAACATGGTCTTCTCCCCGGTGTTCGGGGTCGCGGTACCAGTGCTGGCGAAGAACCGGTTCGACGATGCCAGCGCGCTTGGCATGATGATGAGCGGAGTCGGCGCCGGGCTCCTGGCCGGGTCGCTGCTCTACGGCGCCATCGGCAACCGGGTGAGCGCCTACAGGCTGGCGCTCACTGCCGTAGCCGGTCTGGGACTTCCATTGGCGGCCGTGAGCCTCACATCGTCGTTGCCGGTCATCATCGGGCTGCTTTTCGTCGTGGGACTGGGCTCCGGAATCACGAACCCGCTCATCGCCACGATCATCCAGGGACGAACCCCATCGGACATGCTGGGTCGGGTCTGGGGAACGCTCGGTGCCGGCGCGATGCTGGCTACCCCGCTCGGCATGTTGCTCGGCGGAGTGGTGGTCTCTCGCGCCGGGTTGGGGGCATCGTTCCTGATCAGCGGAGGCACGGTGATGGCCATGTTTGCCGTCTGCCTGTTCTCCCCATCGCTCAAGGACCTGGACCACCCCGCTCCGACGGCGATACCTGCGGTGGAGGCGCTCGAACCAGCGGAGGCGGAGCAGGCGGCGTGAGGAATCGGCAGGCCCGCGGTTGGCAGGGAGCAAGCAGCGGCAGCGTGACGGTGAATTCCTGACCGGGCCCGATAAAGCAAGATTCGCGATGGTAACCCAAAGGCATGGTCAACCATGATCGGGCTATCCTCGCCGCTGCGGCCGGTAATCGCCCAGGGTTTTGGCGGTATGCGCCGGGCGATCCTGGTGATCGCCTCTACACGGAATGACCCCATCCGGGTTAGCAAGCCTTTGGAATTCGGCTGTAGATTCTGTTTCGAATAGCGAAAACAGCGGACACCCCCAACAGGTAATGATCCTGTCGGGGGTGTCCGTTGTTGTATGCAAATACGAACTACTGCGCCGGGTAGATCGCCAACGACTGCCCGTCCAGCACCTGCCACATGGCGATGAAGGTGTTCCAGTCGAAGAACTCGTACGCGGCCTTGGCCGGATCGGAGACGTACACGCCGTTCTCGTCGTATCCCCAGACCGTCACGACATGCATCCCGGACGCGACGCTGTAGTTGCCGTCATCGGAAAGCCGGACGCGCGTATCGCCCCAGAAACCGAGCCAGACGACGACCGGATGCCCGGCGTCCAGGTGCGCGGTGAGTTGCCCGGTCGAGCCCTCGGAATAGAAGGTCTCACCCACGAAGCCCCACTGATTCAGGACCGGCACCAGCGCCTCGGCGTAGATCCCGTAGTCGTCGGTGTTGCCCCACCACCCGTCGATATTGCCGCGATATCCCTTGTGCGGATTCTTCGTGATCGGCGTGTTCTCGATATAGACGCTCTCCGGGATCGCATTGCCGAAAGCCGCCGTCGCGATATGCACCGAGGCAAACTCACAGCTGAGGTTCCGCGCCTGCGAATAGGTCGGAACGTTCGGCACCGAGACCGTCGGATTGAAGGACTGGATACCGCTCGATGTCTCGCGGGACGGCGGAATCACCAGGCGCGTACCCGGCTGGATGTCGTAGACATCCGTAATGCCGTTGAAGGAGATGAGCGCTTCGGCAGTCAGGTCATACTCGGCAGCAATGCTGCTCACCGTCTCGCCAGCCTGCACCCAGTGCGCGGTCACCGCCCACGGGCTGGTTCCCTCGTTCGCCGCCGCTTCCTGCGCGGCATCATCCGGAGACTGGCCGACGCCCGGAATGACAATGGCCTGCCCAGCGACAAGGTCGTCGCCATTCGGCAAATAACTGGACTGGCGGATCGCCTGAGGGTCGACGCCGAATGTCTCGGCAATCGACTCGATCGTGTCGCCCTCCTGCACCTCGTAGCGATATTGCTGGGCGAAACTGGTGGCAAATGTCCCAAGCAACAGCGCCAGCGCCGCCAACCCGGCCACCACTGCCTGCCGCGGCGCAAGCAGCATCCACCATGCCCTGCGCGCCGGTCCGGTCGCCTTCCCCACAATTCCGGTCATCGTGTCCCCACTCCCCTGTTCTCGCCGAATGCGGCGGATCGCCGACCGCGCCTGCCGTTTTGCCCGATAGTGATCGCTGGTCCGCCGTCCCAAGGGGACCGGCTCCACGACCAATGCCACGCCGTGACTCTGGCGAACCGACTCCGCCTGCGAGCGATCATGCCCGCGGAACCGGATGCCTTGCCGGGCCGTGCGCGCGGCATACATGCCCACCATGCCCGCGTTCCCATCGCCATGCCGCCCTGGCCGGCGCTCCTCGCTCCAGATACCTGGATGCTCGGTCACGTCGATCGGATGTTCGTAGCGATGCAGAACCACACAGCCCTTGCTGTCCCATCGATCGTATGAATCGACGCGATCGTCGGGATGCACGAATGCCGGCGCAGCAGTACGCGCGCGGTACGGAGTCCCCATCGTCCCTCTCCCTGCGCAGAATCCGGTTCCCCAGAACCAGGTTCGGCTCTCACCCCAATGCCCGAACAGCCACATTCAGGGTGTACGTACATAGGGATGATAGAGAGGTTGTTCCTCATTGGCAAGGGCGCGAACGGGCGTTGCCCGCAGACAATCGTCCTGGAACCGCGTCCTGCCCCTGGACCGACCGGTCCTGCACCCGGCGATCGCACCTTGCGCCGGCAATGGGTTCCCGCCTATCATGGCCAGAAGGACGCATGGTTATCGAGGATTCGATCCTGCAGGTGCATGCCCGGTCCGTATATGAGAACGCAGGAAGCGCCTTTTCTGTTTCGCGTGAGACTGGACGCCGCCGTGACCGACGGACTTGCCACCTCCACCCACGCTGATCCGCCGGGCATCGCACCGGCCAAGGCCCTTGCGCCCTCCATCCATCCCCTGTGCCATCTCCTCTATGGTCACCCCCTCAAGGTCAAGCTGATCGATCCCCCTACCGGCGCCTGATCGGCCAGCGATCGTTTCGATCGCCGGGTTCGATACAGGCATGCCGATGGACGCATTCCGTTCCAATCCATCGCTCCCTCAATAAGTCGAAGGAGCCGCTGGACCCGGCGGATATACGGCATTGCGCGCTCGCTCCGCCAGAACTCCCGAATCGCGCACCAGTCCCCACGAGGATCATCATGACAACGACCACCACCACAACCACCGAGGTCTCGTCGGCCGCCGACATCGGCGCGATCACCGCCGATGCCCGTACCGGCGCGGACCGCGGAACGCCACGGTTCGCCACCCGCACCAGGGCCTTTGGCGGCAGCTCGATCTGGACCGACATCCTCACCCTGCTGAAGCAACATCCGGATCCGGTCTACTTCGGCGACGGCTCTCCGGCGAAGGAGGCGATCCCGCTCGACCTGATGCAAGAGGCCTCCCGCGAGGTCTGGGCAAACGCACTGGACGTGCTCGCCTACGGCGACCAGCAGGGCGTGCCGGCGCTGCGCGAGTTGATCGCCCAGCGGATGGAACGCGTAGGGGCGCAGGTGGACGCCGGCGAGGTGCTCGTCACGGCTGGCAGCACCCAGGGTATCGAACTAGCCTGCCGCGTCTTCCTCGATCCTGGCAATGTGGTCGTCGTCGAAGAGCCGACCTTCCTCGGTGCACTGGAAACCTTCGCGACCTATGAAGCGACCGTCGTCGGCGTACCGATCGACGAGCATGGCATGGATATGGACGTCCTTGCCGAGGTGCTGGCCCGCGAGCCGCGTGCGAAGCTGATCTACACGATCCCGACCTTCCACAACCCGACCGGGATCACGATGCCGCTGGAGCGGCGACAGCGCCTGATCGACCTGGCGCGCAAGCACAACGTCGTCATCCTGGAGGACGATCCGTACGTCGAGCTGCGCTACGACGGCGAACCGGTCCCGGCTGTGAAGGCTCTTTCCAACGACGTGATCTACCTTGGCACCTTCTCCAAGACGATCGCGCCGGGCATCCGCACCGGGTGGGCCGCTGCACCAGCCAGCATCCTGGCGATGATGCTATCGGCCCGCGAGGTGATGGACATCTCGAACGACCGCATCACCCAGCGGACGGTGCTCGCGGCGGCACGCACCGAACTGGACGATCGTATCGCCCGCGCCCGCGAGATCTACCGCCCGCGCCGCGACGCGATGCTGAACGCCCTGGCGGAGTACATGCCGGAGGATGTCACCTGGTCGGAGCCAGAGGGTGGGTTCTTCGTCTGGATCACGCTGCCGGAGTCGGTGGATGTGACGACCTTCGCCCACACAGCCGCCGAGCACGGGACGGTTGTCTTCCCGGGCGACTGGTTCTATCACGACAAGGCGATGAAGAACCGCATCCGCCTGAGCTTCTCCACGGTGACGCCGGCCCGCATTGTTGAAGGGGTGCGGCGCCTCGGCGACGCGATCCGCCAGGAAGTCTACGGCTAGCCCGTCCCGCGACGACGGATGTATACCCCGGCAGGACCGATCGGAACCCATCGGCGTGGACATGGTCACAGGCAGGAGTGGCGCTGGTATGCTTCCCGCTGGCGACGCGGCGAACGATCGTCCTGCGTCCCTCCCGGCTCACGCCGGCGCCGTCCGTCCTGCCCCGACGCCGCACCTTGATCTGCTGCGTCCCATCACCGCCGTCCCGCAGACTCCGCCGGGGTCTGCGCCGGACCAGGAGCGAACAGCCTGCCTATGCCGTCCTGGCTCTCCCTGCCACTCATCGACCTGGGATTCGACCGCATCCCGCTCGGCCCCTTCGACACGCGCCTGTGGTGGCTGCTCATCGCCCTGTTCGTCGCGCTGGTCTTCACCGTCCAGGCCGTCGAGACCGCTGTCGAAGGCGCCTGGCCGAATCAGCGGCGCCCCGGCAAGCTCGTTCCGCGCGCCCGCTGGGCGCAGCGGTCCTGGGGGCTGGTCGCCCTTGCCGTGCTCGCGGGAGCATTGCTGATCGTCGGGATCGTCTGCATCCTGATCTGGAAAGATCCGGGACATCCGGACGGGCTCGTCTTCGGCTCCTGGCTGCTCGGGATCGGCTGGGTCATGTTCCTGCTGTTCAGCCTGAACGCGCTTGGACTCGGGCGGTTCATGGATGCCCTGGGCTGGATCGGCCCGATCGCCATCTTCGCCATCCTGCTGATCGCGGATATCTTGCTCTTCGTCGCGCTGCGCGAGATCCTGCCTGGCTGGCAGGATATTCGCGATGGCATCGAGAACGGGCTAAAAGCCATCCTGCCCTTCACCGACTGATCCCCTGCCGGGTATCACAACACGATGCCCGAGATCTATTGACAATCGGGGGTGAACGTTCGGTAGGATCGTGAGGGACAGAACGCGGCCAGGCGACACGGGCAATCCGATGAACGGGAAGGGAGCAGGCGATGACGGACCAGCGGGCGGCACGGTCCCATCCTGCCTCGACGTCCGCCGGTGCACGCCGATCTGCACCGCCCACCACCCAACCGGCTCGTCGGCCGCCGACCCGCACGATGACCGGTCGTCCCGCCGTTCAGGCGACCGTGCCCCCGATCGCCCCCGATCTCGACACACACCATCTCGGCGGCCTCTTCGCCACCGGGGAATCCACCGATCTCCCGGAGATCGTCCCCTCCTCAATCGGAACCCGGATTCGCCGTCCCGCGCGCTCCGTCCGGGCAGCCGATCAACCCTCCGTGATGGCCGATCCGGATTTCCGGACACTCTGGCTCTCGCGCCTGATGGTGCAGACCGCCCAGGGCGCATTGCTCTATGCCCTGCTGATCATGGTGGTGGACCTGTCGAACCGGTCGCTCTACAACTCGCTCTTCGTCATCTGCTCGAATATCCCGTCCATCGTCTTCGGGCTTGCCGCCGGCGTCGTGGTCGATTCAATCTCGCGCAAGGCGCTCATGGTCCTGCTGAACGGCTTCCGGTTCGCCTTCATGCTCTTCCTCGTCGGCAGCCAGGCATCGCTGGCCGGGGTCTTCGCAGCAACCCTCGGCATCTGGATCATCCACCAGTTCTATTCACCCGCCGAATCGTCGATGCTCGCGGAGACCGTACCGCCGGCCCGCTACACCTCGGCCCAGGCGATGTTCAATCTCGCCCTGACCATCTCGCAGGCAATCGGCCTCGTGATCGCTGCTCCGATCCTGCTCAAGATCGATGGGCCGCGCCTGGTGTTCGCATTCAGCGGCGCGCTCTTCCTCATCGCAGGCTCCCTGGTGGCGACACTGCCCCCCGCACGGGAGCGGATCGGCGCCGTCATGAGCCGCCCGAATCGCTCGTTGCGGGCATCGCTCGGGGATGGCTGGCGCTTCATCCAGCGCGACCGGCAGACGTTCGAGGCCGTCGTGGATGATGTGCTGGTCAGCGTCGGCATGAGCGCCCTGATCGTGATCCTGCCGTTCTACCTGGAACGTGTCCTCGGTACATCCAAGGAGAACACCGTCTTCGTCTTCGCTCCGGCTGCGTTGGGCCTGGTGATCGGCCTGCGCCTCGCGCCAACGCTCGGGCGCTCGATAGGGGAGCAATTCACCGCCACGATGGGCCTCTTCGTATTCGCGGTTTGTGTGGCGGCACTCGGCTTCATCAACGCGACGTATCTCTTCCTGGACGACACGCTGAACCTGCCGCTGGACGACATCACGAACCTGCTGCGCATTCCGCCATTGGTGGCCATGGCGATGATCGTGTCGGTCCCGGCGGGATTCGCTTCGGCAATCGTGAATGTGGCGGCGCGATCGATCCTGCTTCGCCGCACGCCGGGCACGCTGCGCGGGCAGGTGATCGCGACGCAGGGCCTGATCGGGAACATCGGCTCGCTGCTGCCGACGCTGATCGCGGGCATCGCGATGGACATCTTCGGTGTCACGCCGATCGCGATCGCGATTGCCGTCTGCATCGCCGGTCTCGCAACCGTGGCGCACAGCTATGGCAAGCGCTCCGTGCGTGCGCCAGTCCCTGCCCTCAACTGATCGGGCGCCGTTCGGGCCATCGACATGGCACACCTCCTGTGGGAGGATGCCCGTTGCACGCTGGCGATCATCCTGTCTGGCCCAAGGCGAGGCGACACATCCCTTTTCCGGAGGTCCGCATGACCTGGCGCGGTGTCTTCACCATACCCCCGACCCCATTCACCGACAACGGCGAGCTCGACCTGGGGAGCCTCGTGCAGCTCGTCGATTTCTGTGTGGAGGCTGGCGCTCATGGGATCGTCGGTCCGGTCAACGCATCCGAGGCGTGGACCCTCAGCGACGCCGAACGCCTGATCGTGGCGAAGGCAATCGTGACGACCGTCGACCATCGTATTCCCGCCATCATCGGGATCTCGGCGGGATCAGTCGAGACCTCACTGCTCTTCCTGCGACACGCGATGGCCATCGGCGCCGACGGCGTCATCGCCTTGCCGCCGACCGGCCCCGCCGCTTCGACGTTCGCCATTCGCGACTACTACCGGCGCCTGAGCGATGCCACCACGATCCCGATCGTGATCCAGAACCACGATGCGCCGTATGGCACCCGCCTCGCTCCGGAGTTCGTGGCGTCGCTGGTCCGCGAGTTGCCGCATGTCGATTGGGTGAAGGAGGAGACGGTCCCGCCCGGTCACGCGATCTCGACCGAGATTGCGAAAGCCGGGCCGAAGCTTCAGGGAATCATGGGTGGCATCGCGGGGCGCTACCTCTTCGACGAGGTCCGGCGCGGCGCAGTGGGCACGATGCCGGCCTGTGAAGTGACGGACGTGCACGTGCAGGTCTGGAATACGCTTGACGCAGGTAACGAGCCGACAGCGCGACGCCTGTTCGAGCGGCTGCTGCCGCTGCTGAACTATGAGGGCCGCTACCCGGGCGTCTACAAGGCGGTGCTGAAGCGGCGCGGCGTCATCGCAAGCGACTACCTGCGCCACTACGCCGGGAATCCGCTCGACGCCGACGATCGAGCCGAGCTGGACCGCATCCTCGCCGACCTCAGTGACCTCTTCACGCTAGCCCCACCCCGCTTTGACTGACGCCTCCGGCGATCGGACACGGCCGTCAGACGCATCAGTCCAACGAGGGCATCTCCTCCGGCACCGATACCCACGCGAAAAAACCGGAGACGCCCGTCAGCCGCTCCAGCAGGGCGCGGGCGCGGTTGGGTGTGTCCGGTGCCTCCCACGAGGCCATGACGGCCCGAAACTCGGCACCCAGTGCAGGGTTATCGGCATCGAGTGCCTGGAACAAGGCCTTCGATCGCGGCTGCCAGCGCCCTTGGCGCAGGAAATGGAGGTTGGCGGCGTCGCTCAGCGCCTGCGAGGCGATCGCGCGGGAGCGGTCCATGTCCTCGTCGCGAAGGTCCACCGCGTCGTCGAGCAGACAGGCAATGGCGTACTGCTGGGCCTGCACGGCAGCCGGGGGAATCTGCGGCCCACGCTTGAGCAGAGTTCGCGCCTCCGCCTGCAGCCACGCCATGATACCAGCGGGGTCGAGGACGATGACGCCCGTCGCCAACAGGCCCATCATGACCGGGCGGCCCGTCCGAACCTCCTGCGCCATGGCCTGCCGCAGCGCGTGCTCCGGATTGACGAAACCCTCCACCGGCACCCCGGCGGCCCAGAACTGGATGCGCTGCCGCTAGCGCTCCCGGTGGACTACCACCAGGTCGAGATCGCTCGTCGCGTACCCCTCACCACGCACGACGGATCCCCCCACCAGGAAGCCGCACACCGCGAACTCCGCCATCACGCGCGTGCTCGCCGTGCGCAGGGCCGATGCGTACGGTTCCGGCAATGGCGGAAGATGGCGATCCCAGGCGTGGTCCGAGTGCATTCCGGGTCCTTCCCGACAATGGATGGCTGGCCGCTCCAGGGCATGCCGGGTACCGGCCAGCGCGCGATGGCATACGCGAAATAGTCTCATGAGCGGTTGCTGCTTGACACATGCGTCCAAACTCGGGTATCGTCCGTTTGTACTCGTGACAGCGATCACGAATGCGGGGTGGGGTGTCTCCAGGACGCCCGCTCATCGTTTTCCAGAACGGCGAGGTGGCCACGGTCATCACGTGCGGATGGAGCAATGACGGCCATGATCGAGCTTTATCGACAACCCACTGGCGTGCCGGGGTGCGCCGCCCGCCACCCCCGATGGCGGCCTTTGGCGCGTCGCCTCCGTACGACGCGCTGACGGTCGCCGTCCGTTAGCGCACAGCAGACACGCTTTCGCTCGATCGGCCTCCTCGCCGATCGCCTCTCGACATTCCGTGCAGACAGGGAAGAGTACGAGGTTCTCCCACCCAAGCGACCTGGGGATGGTGCAAGCCCGGGATCGGTGGATGGCTTCCGAACGCGTCCTAGAGCGGCCGGCCGAAGAAAGCCACGACGTATGCAACATGCGTCGCGCGCAAGTAGGTCCGGGTGGGTGGCTCCCACGGTCACAACAGCCGAGAGATGCACGCGCAGTCGCCATCGTGGCGATCCGCTCGTGCAAGAAGGGTGGTACCGCGAGCCTTGACGCCGCTCGCCCCTTCGGTCCAGACATCTGGCGAAGATCGCTTCGCCCCATGCCGGACCGGCGTCCGCAAGTAGTTGCGAGCCGTGATCGAAGGGAGATCCGCGTGTACCAGCCGTCCGTTGCCGAACCAGCCATCATCGAGCAGACCGAGCCCACCATCCTGCATACCGTGCCCAGCGTGCAGCAGCTTCCTGGTGCCTCCGCGCAGGAGCGCACCGTCGTGCTCGGCGGACCGCACCAACTGCATCAACCGGCATTCAGCCTTGGCACGCGGCTGCGCGGCCGGCACGTCCTGGTCGATACGGATCTCTCGCCGGACGAGCTCGACGAGCTCATCGACACCGCCGCCCGGATCAAGAGCGCCTTCCGTGCCGGTCAGCAGCACGCCTATCTCTCCGGCAAGACGCTCGGCCTCATCTTCCAGCACCCGAGCACGCGAACCCGCGTCTCGCTGGAAGCCGGCATGGCCCAGCTCGGTGGCCAGGCGATCTTCCTCGGTGTCAACGACCTCCAGATGAAGCGCGGCGAATCGATCGGCGACACGGCCCAGATCCTCAGCCGCTATGTGGATGCGATCGTGGCGCGGGTCGCCGATCACGGCGATCTGGTCACGCTCGCGGAGTCGGCGTCCATTCCGGTGATGAACGGCCTCTCCGACCGCTGCCATCCGTTGCAGGCCTATGCCGACATGCTGACCCTGAAGGAAGCCTTCGGCGAGTTGAAGGGCCTCAAGCTGGCCTACCTCGGCGACGGCAACAATATGGCGCAGTCGCTGATGCTTTCCGGTGCAGCGATGGGCGTCTCGGTCACGGTTGCGGCCCCAGCGAACCTCCAACCGGACCCGTCGGTCGTCAACCACGCACAGTGGGTCGGAAGGCACACGGGCGCCACGATCGCCATCACCACCGATCCCTACGCCGCCGCGAAGGATGCCGACGCCATCTACACCGATGTCCACGTCAGCATGGGCCAGGAGGACGCCGCCGGCCGCGCCGTCGCCCTTGCCCCATTCAAGGTAACCGCCGACATCATGGCGAACGCGAAGAAGGAAGCCGTCTTCATGCACTGCCTGCCCATGCACCGCGACGAGGAAGTCGCGACCGACGTGGCGGACGGCAAGCAATCGATCATCTTCGACCAGGCCGAGAACCGGCTGCACATGCACAAGGCGCTGCTGCTCTCGACGCTCTGCTAGACCAGCGAGCAACGCAGACACAATGACATCGTCCCAGGGAGATCACTCGGTGACCGGAACGAGCCACGATCAGGACACAACCCAGTCGATGCAGGACGCCGGGGAAGACGCAGAAATCATCCTCGCCGAGCCGGAGATCGCCTTCGATGCGAACCTCCGTGGCCGCAGCATCCTCTCCGACACCGATCTCTCCCCGGCCGAGATCCTCACCGTGCTGGACACCGCCGCACGGCTGAAGGAACTGCGCGACGCCGGCATCGCCTATCCCTGGCTGGCTGGCAAGACGCTGGGGATGATCTTCCAGCACCCGAGCACCCGCACGCGCACGGCCTTCCAGGCCGGCATGGAGCAGCTCGGCGGACAGGCGATCTTCCTGGGCGTACAGGACCTGCAACTGAAGCGAGGTGAGACCATCCGCGACACCGCGGAGATGTTCTCCCGCTATGTCAACGCCGTGGCGGCGCGCATTGCCGATCCGGCCGATCTCTACGAGTTCGCGG
Source organism: Thermomicrobiales bacterium (assembly GCA_049841275.1). Classification (GTDB taxonomy): domain Bacteria; phylum Chloroflexota; class Chloroflexia; order Thermomicrobiales; family UBA6265; genus JASGDN01. Next base: position 64,687 of record JASGDN010000045.1, on the reverse strand, counting down.
CAGGCGCACATGTCCCTGTCTTCAACGGACTGACAAGCTTCGATCATCCAATCGAGGCGCTGAGTGACCTGATGACCCTGCGCGAACGCTTCGGCACGCTGAAAGGCCTCAAGTTCGCCTATCTCGGCGATGGCAACAACGTCTCCCACTCGCTCCTCCTCGCCTGCGCGGCGACCGGGGTGAGCGTCACCTTCGCCGGGCCGGAAGCGTTCCGGCCCGATCCGGCAGTGATCGCGAAGGCAAAGGACCTGGCGGCGGCATCGGGCGCCACGATCGTCTTCACGGAGGATGCATTCGAAGCAGCGGAGGGCGCGGACGCGGTCTACACCGACGTCCACGAGAGCATGGGCGAGACGGTGATCCCGGGCAAGCTGATGGCGCTGGCGCCATACCGGGTGACAACGAAGGTAATGGCGGCGGCCAAGCCCACGGCGGTCTTCATGCACTGCCTGCCATTGCACCGCGGACAGGAAGTCGAGGCGGCGGTCGCCGATGGTCCACAGTCGATCATCTTCGACCAGGCCGAGAACCGGCTCCACGTCCACAAGGCGGTGTTATTGCAGGTGCTGCATGACGAGCGTCAGGCAGGCGTCGCGGCGGAAGAACCTGCCGCCTCGGTTGCCTGACCGGGTCAGGTGCGACGAGGATTCGGAGACCCCGCCGGGCGCCGTGCCCCGGGGACAATTACCAGAACGATCTGAGGAGGATCACACCAAATGGACACAGCGACCTGTCCGGAGTGCGGAGCGGAACTGGAACTCGAAGGCGTGGAGAAGGGCGAGATCGTGCCGTGCCCGGAGTGCGGCGCCGATCTCGAAGTCGTGAACACCGATCCGCTCGAACTGGCGCTTGCGCCGGAAGAGGGCGAGGACTGGGGCGAGTAGCCTCCATGGCGGGGCCGGTTGGCTTCGCCATGCGAGCGAGTGACCTGGCAATGCCCGGTCGTTCGTAGGGGGTCCTGAGCGAAGCCGAAGGACCGCATGTCGGCCCGGCCAGGACGGTCGTGAGGGAACCTCCGCCCATCCGACGGACAAGGAGTGACATCGTGAAGGCAGTAGGCGTGCTGTGCGCCCGGGTGCGGGTTGAAGAGAAGCAGATCATCGCGGCGGTCGGCGTTGCCGGCGCGGCCGGGATGCCCGTGCCTCCTCCCAGCACGCCCCTGCCTCCCGGCCCGGCGTCGCTCGACCTGGCGACGCTGGGCATCGCGCAGGTGTCGACATCGTCCCAGGAAGATGTCGCGATCGATTCGACGCTTTCCGCGTTGATCGACCGCTGCCAGAACCGGACGATCGCAGCCATCACCCTGCCGATCCTCCGGGCCAGCGGCATTCCCGTGCTCGATGCCGGCCTCGCCGCCGACCGCAACCGTCTGGATGTCGCCCGCGCACTTGCCATCGCCGGGATCGCCCGGCCAAACACCCTGATCGCCTTCTCGGAGGAATCCGGGATCGAGGCGGCACGGCGAATCGGTTTTCCCGCGACTCTCATGCCGCTAACACCGGGTGAGTCCGGCACAACACTCCACGACGACGACACCGCCGACGCCGTGATCGAGCACCGGGTGGTGCTCGGCACCGATTCGGAGGCGATCGTCCTCATCCAGCAGGGTGCACCAGTGGCAAGCGAACGGGCGACCGTTCACGTCGTCGGTGGCAAGGCGATCGCGTTCGATGGCCTCGCGCCGAACGCAGCGACCATTGCGCTGGCCGAACAGGCCGCGCATACGATCGGCGCCAGCATCGCCGGGATCGAGATCGCGGTCATCGACGGCCAGCCGGTCGTCTGGGATGTGCAGCCGGTCGCAGACTTCCGACAAGCCACGCTGCTCGGCGCAGAGACGATGGCCGACGCGATCGCGCGTATCGCCCTTTCTGCAAGTACGGCCGGCACACGGCGCGAATCGATCGGTGCGGCAGCGTCCCTGCCCGATGATCGGTTGACACGCACGTGGTGGGATACGGAACGGGAGGACCGGCACAATGTCGTCCTCAGCGCCTGAGCCATCGACAGGGGTGTCCACCGCAACGGCGCAGGAACGGGCCGATATCCAGCTCCTGCAGGACCTCGTGTCGATCCCGAGCCTTTCCCGCCACGAATCGCACGCGGTGACGTTCCTGCGCGGCGCGATGGCCGCACGCGGGTTCACCATCCTGGAGAGCAAGGCCGGAAACGCCATCGGCACCATCGGTTCCGGCGAGAAGCACATCGTCCTGCTCGGCCATATCGACACTGTTCCCGGTGAGATTCCAGTCCGGATCGAACATGGCGAACTGTGGGGACGCGGCGCGGTCGACGCGAAGGGTCCTCTGGCCACCTTCGTGGCGGCAGCCAGCGCGGCGGCAAGCGAGTTGAAAGCGCGGATCACCGTCGTGGGTGCGGTCGGCGAGGAGGCAATTCATTCCCTCGGCGCTACCGAAGTCGCGACCTGGGACGCGCCGGACTTCTGCATCATCGGCGAGCCCAGCAGCTGGGATGCGCTCTGCCTCGGCTACCGGGGATCGCTCTCCCTCCTCTATCGCGCCGAAGCATCCATGCGGCACACGGCAGGTCCAGGTGAATCGATCGCAGAGACGGCGGTCGCCTTCTGGAACGCCCTTGTAACCGAGGCGGACGCCAGGAACGAGGGGGCAAAGGGCGCGTTCGACCAGATCGGACTTTCACTCCGCGCCTTCAACACGCAGAGCGACGGCCTGACCGAATCGGCGGATCTCTCCATCGGCATCCGCCTCCCGGCAGGCCTCGATGTGCCCGGCCTGCTCGGCCGGATCGAGGAGCTGGCCGCGGCTGGCGGCGCATCCGTGAGCGTCGAAGGGCTGCAGGAAGGCTATCGCACCACCAAACAATCGAAGCTGGTGCCGCCCTTCCTGCGCGCAATCCGTGAGGAAGAGGGGTCGCCCAAATTCAAGGTGAAGCTCGGCACGTCCGACATGAACGTGGTGGGGCCGGTCTGGAAATGCCCGATCGCCGCATACGGCCCCGGCGATTCGTCGCTGGACCACACGCCTGACGAGCGGATCGTGCTGGACGAGTACCTCCGTGCGATCCGCGTCCTCAGCCGGGTGCTCGCCTCATTTGCCTAGGAACGATCTGCCATTGTAGGGGCAATCCTTGTGATCGCCCGAGATTGCGGGTGCCGAGCCGGGCGATCACAAGGATCACCCCTACGTGCAAACACCGCGTCTCCCGCAGGAGTCTTTCGTCATGGTCACCATCAGCCGCGGGCACGGCCTGAAGCTCGGCATACTCGTCTCCTTCCTCCGGCAGGAAGAGAAACTGATCCTGAACGCTGCCCGCGCGCGCGGCATCGACGTCACCGCCGTCTTCGACCGTGAATTGGTGCTGAACCTCTCGGCGCCGACGGCGAAGGAGAGCGGCGTCAACTTCGACGTGCTGCTCGACCGCAGTGTGGTCCACTCGCGCGCGGGTTATACCCTCTTCGCGATGCAGCGCTGGGGTATCCCGACGCTGAATTCGGCGGAGGCGGTCTCTGTCTGCGACGACAAGGCCCGCGCGAGCATGGTCCTGGAAGCGGCGGGTATCCCCTCGCCAAAGACGTTCGTCGCCTATTCGGTGGAATCGGCGCTGGCGGCCTGCGAATCGCTGGGCTACCCGGCCGTCATGAAGCCAGTTACGGGCTCGTGGGGGCGCCTGATCGCCAAAGTGAACGGCCCGGAGCAGGCGAAGGCGATCATCTCCCAGAAATCGGAGCACGGCTCCTTTCACCACGAGATCTACTACATCCAGGAGTTCATCGAGAAACCGGGCCGCGACATTCGTGCCTACGTGATCGGCGGCAAGATCGTCGCGGCGTCATACCGGACCTCGGAACACTGGATCACGAATGCAGCACGCGGGGCGGTCTCGGTGCCATGCCCGGTGACCCCGGAGATCGAGGACCTGGCGTTGCGAGCCTGCGAGGTCGTCGGGGCACGGCTGGCCGGCGTGGACCTGATCGAGACGGACGAGGGCCTGAAGGTGATCGAGATCAACACCGGCGGCGAATTCAAGGGGCTGATGACGACCACCGACCGCGACATCGCCGGGGAGATCGTGGACGAGGCGGTCCGGGTGGCAGAGGAAGGACTCGCGGACCTGAAACCGAAGGTGGTGGCGATGTAACCATGAGCCACGCCCGAAAATACGCGCCCTTCCCATATCATCCTGAACGAAGTGAAGGACCCCCGCGCGAAGCGCATCGGCCGCAGGCCGATATCGTGACGTGTCGCAATGTTGCAGTTTCTGCCGACAACATCTCATTTGCAAGAGGTTCTGCATGCCAACATCGATTTCCGGCTTCGCCGGAAGCGCTTCGCGCGGGGGTGTTTCGCTTCGCTCAACATGACATGGGGAGTGGGTTCAGGCGGAAGACTCGGTCACGACCGAACACTGACAAACGCCGGACAGATTCGGCATAATGGAAGAGTTGCAGCGCGGAAGGGGACAGGGCCGGATCGAGGGCGCCCACGAGCGAGCGGACGAATGGTGTGAGGTCCGCAGGTGCGCACGATCCGGAGAAGACCCCGGAGCTGCCGGAAGAACCTCGGCGGAGTCATTCCACCGATCAGTAGAACCGGCCGGGTCGCCCCCGATATCGGGCGAAGGGTGTTCGGGCGGTCCGCATGCGGGCCGGTTCGGCACCCAAAAAGGCGGTTGCCAGCGATGGCACAGCGAACAAAGGTGGTACCACGGCGCGGAGTCCGCCGTCCTTTGGACGACGGACTCCGCGCCTTTTTGCATCCTCATGCAAGGGGATGCAGGTACTTCGGCGGGACGATCCCGCCGGAAAGGAACGTTCCGTGTCCGTTATTCTCGAGCCCTTCGCCAATCGCATCGATCCGGATGCCCCGCTCACCGTTGGGGTGCTCCTTTCCCGCGTGCGCGTCGAGGAGAAGCTGCTGCTGGCCGAGCTCGAAGCGCGCGGCGTCACCGTCGTCCGCTTCGACGACCGCGAGTTCACGCTCGACATTCAGCATCCCTCGCCGGCGATGCTCGCCTGCGACGTCTTCCTGGAGCGCTGCATCAATCACCTACGCGCGCTCTACACCCTGCGCGTGCTGAACGACTGGGGTATCGCGACGGTCAATACCTACGACGTGGCGAACATCTGCGGTGACAAGCTGCTGACCACGACGGCGCTGGTGCGGGCGGGTATCCCGACGCCACGCACCCGGATCGCCTACACACCGGAATCGGCGATCGAGGCGATCGAGGAGCTGGGCTATCCGGTCGTCCTGAAGCCAGCAGTCGGCTCGTGGGGACGCCTGCTCGCCCGCGTCAACGACCGCGACGCGGCAGAAGCCTTGCTGGAACACAAGGTAACGCTGGGATCGTTCCACCACGGCGCGTTCTACATCCAGGAGTACGTCGAGAAGCAGGGACGCGATATCCGCACCTTCGTGGTCGGCGGCGAGACAATCTGCGGCATCTACCGCGAGTCGCCGCACTGGATCACGAACACGGCGCGCGGAGCGAAGGCGAGCAACTGTCCGATCACGCCGGAGCTTGCCGAACTGTCGAGCGCCGCCGCCGCCGCAGTTGGCGGCGGCGTGGTCGCCATTGACCTGTTCGAGACATCACACGGGCTTCAGGTCAATGAGGTCAACTACACGATGGAGTTCCGGAACAGCATCGACACGACCGGGGTAAACATCCCGGCGAGGATCGTCGACTATGTCCTGGAGGTCGGCGCGGCGGCACGAGCCCGCCGCCTGGAGACGGCCCCCGACCCCGTAGTGGGTCAGCTCGTCTGACTTGTTACGGAATGGAACCCGGTCCATTCCAACCGTTCTGTCGCCATAGAAGCCATTCCCCGGAGGAACATACGCCACATGCTGAATGTCGCCATCATCGGAGGGTCCGGCTATGCAGGGGGGGAACTGGTTCGCCTCCTGCTCGGACACCCGGGAGTCAATCTCACGCAAGTCACCTCGGAGCGGAACGCGGGCAAGTTCGTCCACTCGGTCCACCCGAACCTGCGCAAGCGCACCACGCTGAAGTTCATGAAGAGCGCCGACCTGAAACCGGTGGATGTCCTCTTCCTGGCGCTGCCGCATGGCGTCTCGATGGAGAAGCTCCCGGAGGTCCGCGACATCGCCCCGGTCATTGTCGACCTCAGTTCGGACTTCCGGCTGAACGATCCCGCCGGTTATCCGACCTGGTACAGCCACGAGCACAATGACCTCGAAGCGCTCGGGAAGTTCGTCTACGGCATGCCGGAACTGCACCGCGAGGAGATCCGCACGGCGGACTGGATCGCCAGCCCCGGCTGCATGTCCACGACCTCGATCATCGGCCTCTACCCGCTCTTCCAGGCGGGCGTCGTCGATCCCGCCATCCCGGTCGTGGTCGAGGCGAAGACGGGATCGTCCGGGTCGGGCGGATCGCCAGGCCTCTCGTCGCATCACCCGGAGCGCGCGGGCGTGGTCCGCTCGTTCAAGCCGACCGGACACCGGCACACGGCGGAGATCGTCCAGGAATGCACCTTCAACGGCGTGACGCCGCGCATCTCCTTCTCGGCCACCTCCACCGACGCCGTGCGCGGCATCGTGGCGACCTCGCACGTCTTCACGACCGACAAGCTGGCCGACAAGGACCTCTGGAAGATCTACCGCGCGGCCTACAAGGACGAGCCGTTCATGCGGATCGTGAAGGAGAGCAGCGGCATCCATCGCTATCCGGAACCGAAGATCCTCTCCGGCTCCAACTACGGCGACGTGGGGTGGGAGATCGACCCGCACTCGAACCGCGTGGTCGTGATTGCGGCAACGGACAACCTGATGAAGGGGGCCGCCGGCCAGGCGGTGCAGGCCTTCAACATCCGGATGGGCTTCCCGGAGGAGACGGCGATCGACTTCCCAGGCTTGCATCCGGTGTAGTTTGCGTGAGGGGGCGAATGCAGAGGAACATCCCATTGACTGCGTCTCTGCATTCGTCCCCTTCCATGTCATGTTGAGCGACGGTCAACACTCCCGTGCGAAGCACAATCGACCGCAGGTCGCTATTTTCGGGGCCAACATCTGAATAGCGGATGCCGGCACGAAGCGGATGCGCGATGAATGCCGCCACCAATTTCCGGCTTCGCCGGAAGCGCTTCGCGCGGGGGTCCTTCGCTTCGCTCAGGATGACATGGGTGGTGGGATTCGGCAGAAACGCGTTGATCGCTCACTACCGCGGCCATAAGGACCGCATCTACGCGGACCGTTGGCACAGAACCTTCGGGAGTCGGAAGGAAATACGTAGGGACCGACCCTGTGTCGGTCCGTCCGGATATACGGAATACCGCCAGGAGGGGTAACCAGCCAATGCTTGTCGTCAAGATCGGAGGGGGCAAGGCCATCGACATGGATGCCTATGCCCGGTTCGCGGCAGACGTCGCCACCATCGACGAGCCGCTCGTCATCGTCCACGGCGGCAACGCCGAGTTCAGCCAACTCTCCGAGGCGCTCGGCATGCCGCCACGCATGCTCGAATCGTCCTCCGGGCGCGTCTCCCGCTACGTTGATGCGCCGACGATGGACGCCATGCTCATGGCCTACGCCGGCAAGGTGAACAAGCGGCTCGTCGCGGCCTTCCGCCACGCTGGCGTGAATGCCGTCGGCATCAGCGCGATCGACGGCGGCATCGCGGTCGGCAAGCGCAAGCCGGTCATCCGGGGCACCGAGGACGGCAAGGCCCGCATCTTCCGCGACGACCACGCCGGATCGGTGAAGGATTTTGATCCCACCTTGATCCAGGTGCTGATGGACGCGGGGTACGTTGTGCTCGTGACGCCGCCGGCGCTCTCCGACGAAGGCGTGCCGATCAACATCGACGGCGACAAGCTCGCACTCGGCCTTGCCGAGGCGATGGGGGCACGCGGACTGCTCTTCTTCTCCGACACTCCCGGCCTGCTCGCCGACCGGCACGACGAATCCACCCTCATCCGCTCGCTCGATGCATCGCATCCCGAGGAAGCCCTCGCGGCAGCGGCGGGCCGGATGGTCGTGAAGGTCGAATCGGCGATCAAGGCCATCGAGCGCGGCGTCGGACAGGTCATCTTCTCGGATGCGCGGGTCGAGCGTCCCGTCACGCGGGCGCTGGCCGGCGAAGGCACGGTGGTGAAGGCATCGGCTCCGATCGCCCCTGCCACCACAACCACAGGAAACGAGGCATAGGCGTGGGCAAGGTGCAGGCGGTCGTCTTCGACTTCGGCGAAACACTGGTCAACGAAACGCGCATGTGGGAGACCGTCGCCAAGGTGTCCGGCGTCCCCTTCTTCACGCTCGCCGGCGTGCTCGGCGCCGGGATCGAACGGCGCACGCCCCACCGTGCTGTCTTCGACGAACTGGGGATCGCCCCGATCGAACCGTTTCAGCACGGCTACGTCCTCGGACTCGACGATTTCTACCCGGACGGTATCGAGGCGCTTACCCGGCTTCACGCGCGGGGGCTGCGTCTCGGCATCGCCGGGAATCAGCCGTCCGGGGTCGTGGAGCAACTGTCGGTCCTCGGCCTGCCGCTGGACCTGATCGCCTCGTCCAGCACGCTCGGCGTCTCCAAACCCGACCCGCGTTTCTTCGAGCAGATCGTCACGCACCTGAACCTGTCGCCAAACGAAATCGTCTATGTCGGCGACCGACTCGACAACGATGTGCTCCCGGCGCTCTCACTGGGCATGCACGCCGTCTTCATCAAGCGCGGCCCGTGGGGCTACATCCACTCCTCATGGCCGCAGGCGCATCGCGTGCAGCACACGATCACGTCGCTAGCGGAGATCGAGGACATCATCGACCGGATCGAGGCCGATGATCGCACATGACGCTCCGGCGATGGACGCCATCCTCGCCGCTCCGCCACGCTTGCTGGCGATGATCGGCCTGCCCTTTTCGGGCAAGTCGACAGCATCCCGCGCGCTGGCGGATGCCCTGATGGCCGACCCGATCGCGGTTGACGACGTCATGGTGAAGCTGCGCGATGGCGCGACTGAGCAGGACATGTGGATCGCTCGCTATCGCCTTGCCCACCGCCGTATCGCCGAAAACCTCGCGCGCGGTGCATTCGTCATCTTCGACGCCGTCAACCATCGGCGGCACCAACGGGACCGCCTGCGCCGCATCGCGCGAGACGCCGGAACCGGTATCCGCTTCCTCTGGATCGCGACCCCGGAATCTGTCGCGCTGGACCGGCTGCGCCGCAACCGCGCGAATCCCACCCGTCCCGACGTGCCAGAGGACGAGTTCCGCCTCATCGCCGGCGAATTCGAGCCGCCGGACGCAGAGGCGGATGTACTGCGTTACGATGGACAGGTTCCGCTCGCCCGCTGGCGGGACGAACTGGCCGACGCCATGACCATCCGCGACGACCTGCACACCGACGGCGGACTCGCCTTCCGTCGATGCTGACCGCCATCGCCAACCGACCGCATCGCCCGTTTCCCGTCCAGGACCGAATGCCATGACCGAGACCGCCACCACCAGCCCATTCCCGACCGCCGTCGATCAGATCCTTGAGGTCGAGAAGACGCATCAGATTCCCCTCTACGCGAAGCGGGACATCGCCCTCGTGCGCGGCGAGGGAGCCTACCTCTACGACAGCGACGGCAATCGCTACCTCGACGCCATGAGCAACTACGGCGTCGCGGTTCTCGGGCACGCCCACCCGCGCTTCGCCGCGGCGCTCAGCGAGCAGTTGCTGACGCTCACCACCTGCCACCAGAGCTTCGGGAACGATGTCCGCGCCGCCTTCCTGGAAGAGCTGGACACCGTCGCGCCGGAGGGCGTGAAGTACTCCTTCGTCTCCAATTCCGGCACGGAGGCCGTGGAGGCAGCGCTGAAGTTCGCGCGCGCCGCGACCGGGCGCAGCACGCTGGTCGCCCTCAAGCGCGGCTACCACGGGCGCACCTTCGGCGCGCTCTCCGCGACCGCGGACAAGAAATACCGCGAGGCCTTCGAGCCGCTGCCGATCCCGGCCACGCACGTCTCGTTCAACGATGCCGAGGCGCTCGCGGCCGCTGTCGATGACACCACCGCCGCCATCGTGGTCGAGCCGATCCAGGGCGAGGGCGGCATCCATCCGGCCGACGTCGACTTCCTGAAGGCCGCACGCCAGATCGCCACCGAGACGGGCGCCGTATTGATCGCCGACGAGATCCAGAGCGGCTTCCGCACTGGCGATCCCTTCGTCAGCATCGCGCAGGGCGTGACCCCGGACATCATCGTCACCGCAAAGGCGCTGGCAAATGGATTCCCGATCGGCCTCACGTTGACCACCGAGACGATCAGCGCCTCGCTGCCGGGCGGTGCGCACGGTTCGACGTTCGGCGGCAATCCCCTCGCCATGCGCGCCGGGTACGAGACATTGCGCATCCTTCGCGAGGACGGTCTCTACGAGCGCGCGAAGACGACCGGTGCGGCGCTCATCGCCGGGATCGAGGCGTTGAACAGTCCGAAGATCCGCGCAGTGCGCGGCAGCGGCCTCATGATCGGCATCGAGTTCAAGGGCAAGGCAGGCCCGATCCTGAAGGGCCTGCAGGAACGCGGCGTCCTCGCGCTGCCAGCCGGCACGCTGGTCATCCGCCTCCTGCCGCCGATGATCTGGGAGCAGGCGCAGGTCGACGAATTCCTGACGACGCTCGCCGCCGTGCTGGGCGCGGATGCCTAGCACGAAACGGCCTCCGGACCGGGGGCCGACGTTCGACCGTCGCACCATCCTCCGGACTGGACTGGCGGCCACAGGAGTCGCGCTCGGAGGGGTATTCTCCCCTCCCGCGATCCTGCGGGCCGCCCAGGACGACGCGCAACCGCAACGCGGCGGTCAGCTGGACGTAGCACTCGCCCGGCTCCCGGTCGGGACGAGCATCGCCGGCGTACGCCGTCCGGAGGCCGGGTGGATCGGGAGCCTCTGCCACGACACGCTGTTCGTCCCGACGATGACCGCCGATACGTCGTCCGTCGGTGATACAACGCTCACCAACGGGATCGCCATCGCGCCGGCCTGGAACGCGGACCGCACCGGGCTCACCTTCGCCGTGCGGTCGGGCGTGGTCTTCCCCGATGGAAGCCTCCTGACCGCAACCGATGTCGTCGCCAGCATCGAACATGCCCAAAACCATGCCGCCCAGGACGGCGCCGCCTGGCGATTCGAGCATCTCGACCGGATCGAGGCAGCATCCAACGGCGTGACGATCACCCTCACGCAGCCGGACGCCGCATTCACCGCCTGCATGGCCGATCCCGCGATCCCGATCCTCCCTGCAGCGACACTTGCCGCACGCAGCTCGTGGACGATCGCCGACCTTCCGGCCGGAAGCGGTCCGTTCATCCCAGGAACGGTTGCCAACGGCGAACGATTCGGCTTCGACGCGAATGATCTCTTCTGGCAGATTGGACGGCCACGGCTGCGCGGTCTCACCGTGACCGGAATCGAGGAGGATACGGAACGGACCGTCGCGCTCGTCAGCGGTGCGGCTGACATGATCGTGGATGCCCCCCTGCTGGATATCCGGAGCCTGCGTGAGGATACAAACATCACCCTCGTCGGCGGCCCGAGCAATCGCGCGTGCGTGCTCCTCACGAATTACCAGCGCGGTGCGACCGCCGACCGCCGCCTTCGCCGCCTGATCGCGGAAGCGGTCGATCGTTCGGCCATCGTGCGCTACGCAGCGGCGAAGGAAGCGGCGGACGAGCAGACGCTGTTTCCGAAGGCGAGCTGGCCTGGACTCGACGAGCCTCCCAAGCCATCCGACTGGGCAGCATCGCGCGATCTCCTCACCTCGCTCGGCTACCCGATCGGTGTGCCCCTCCGTCTCATTGCCGACGAACGCGATGGATCCGCCGCCAACGCCGCCGTCCTGATCCAGGAACAGCTTTCCTACGTCGGCATCGCCATCACGCTCGACCTGCTGGACGAACAGGCCCTGCGCCGGACGTTGGCGAATCGCGACTACGACCTCTTCATCACCTACACACCTGCCTGGCTCGACCCCCACGAGCTCGTCCGCCCGCTCATCCACTCGGAAGGGCCGGACAACCTGATGGGCTACAGCAACTCGCTGGTGGACCGCCTCATCGAGCGCGCAATCGCGGACCCCGACCAGGCAACGCGTGCCGAGATCTACCAACACATCCAGCAGATACTGCTGACGGAAGTGCCGCTGATCGTGCTCTTCTTCCCGAACTACTACGATGCGATGACATCCCGCCTGCAGGAATACGGGTGGTATCCTCCTGTCCGGGCCATCGGGATGCGCACGGCCTGGCTGAAACGCGCCACACCGTCCTCCTGATCGTCCACCGTCGCGTCAGGCTGCCAGTCCGATGGCCCGACCGGACAGCGCCACCGAAACGTGGCACCATAGCAGACAACATCTCTCCGTTGTCGTCTCGTATCGGGACCGTTCCCGACTCACACGCAGGAGTTCTCCGTGCCATTCGGAAGTTCGGCGCTCGTCCGCCGCGGACTCGTCTCCCTCACGGCTGCCGTCGTCCTCACGTCGTCGCTCTTCGGTGTCGCCAGTGTCACCGCGCAGGAGTCAACGCCGTCAGCATCGCCAGCCTCCTCGCCCGTCGCCTCCCCGGCAGCCGTCACGGGCACGCCGGTGGATGTCTCCGGCTGCTGGCCGGATGCCAGCACAGGCACGTGGATGAGCATGTCGGACGGCTACACGATCTTCGAGCAGTGGTCGACCCCGCCGCAGATGGTGATCGATCCGGCCAGCCACTACACCGCGATCATCCACACCACCGCCGGTGACATCACGGTGCAGCTGCTCGCCAGCGACGCCCCGACCACGGTGAACAACTTCATCTGCCTTGCAGGCAACGGCTTCTACGACAAGACGAAGTTCCACCGGATCATCGCCGGCTTCGTCGTGCAGGGCGGCGATCCGACCGGCACCGGCATGGGCGGCCCCGGCTATCAGTTCTCCGACGAGCTGCCCGGCGACGGCCTCGACTACACGGCAGGGACGCTGGCGATGGCGAATTCCGGCGCCAATACGAACGGCAGCCAGTTCTTCATCACGCTGGCGGACCTCTCCGGTCAGTTGCAGAAGAACTACACCATCTTCGGCAAGGTGGTCGGCGGCATGGACATCGTCTCCGCGCTCGGCAACACGCCGGTCACCACCTCACCGACCACTGGTGAATCCTCCGTCCCGACGCAGCCGGTCGGCGTCACGGGTGTAACGGTGGTGCAGAACTCGTAACCCGCCGTCTCACGCACGCATAGACAGGGAATCCCTCCGGAATGTGGATGCATTCCGGAGGGATTCCCTGTCCCGGAGTGAAACATCGGACGAGAACCGGGAATCAGTGCCGAACCCGGCACCGCCGGCCGAAACCGACCCCGGTATCGCGACGTTCAAGGCACAGTCGACCGGACGCCTACCCCACCCCGGAGGGCTGCCCGTGGGAATCTTCTTCGCCATCGTCGTGCTCATCCTCACGTTCGTCCTCACCGCATTCGCCCGTTCTCACGACCACCCCGAGGGGGAGATGCTCGAATCCGAAAGCACCCCCACCGAAAGGCCCTGACGGGCGTCTTCCTCTTTTCCGTATCGCGCGTCCGGCGACATCTCCGATCGACAGGAACCGGCTCCCAAGGTGGGAGCCGGTTCCTCGCGTTACAACAGCATCCGAAAGGGGTGCCAACCCCGATGGGTCATTCCGCGTATGGGCATCACCGGCTGCAACAATCACTGCGAGATCGCCCCTACAGTGGATGGCCCTGCCTCTTGGCTACCAAACCGGATTTCGGTCCAGCAAAGCGCCCCTCATGCCGTCGGTTCACCGCGTACGCACCGATTCGATTATGACAACATACCGCTATTCCACCGCCTAGTCCAGCGACGCATGACGCATGGGTAGCGCTCATCCTCGACTCCACCGTATCGACGTCGCCGGATCGCGTGGAGGCCAGCCAGCACGAATGTCGCCAGCATTGCGACGACCGCGATCCCGGTGACGATCAGGCCGATCGTCACCTCGCGAGGCTCGTAGCGAAAAACCACCGTGTGCTCTCCCGCCGGCAAGGCGACCCCACGCAGCGCCCCGTTCGTCTTCAGGACGTCCGCCTTCCGACCATCGACGTAGGCATTCCAGCCCTTATCGTAGACCTCGCTCAGGACGAGCAAGCCGGGCGCGTTCAGCGTCGCCTGCACGGAGATCGCCTCCGGTGCTGTCGAGGTGACAGTCGCTGCATCGCCAGAACTCCCGGACGGCAGCGGTGCAACCGCAGGCACCGTTCCGTCCACGAAGGCAACCGTGTGGCCATCGACCTGTCCGGTCGCGAGCTGAGCGAGGCCTGCACCGTTGTCGTCAGGACGCACATCGTGAACGATCCATGCCCGGCTGTAGGCGCGCGGATTCTCGTAGACCACCACCTCGGCATCGCGGTAGACCTCCTTGCGGTCTTTCGCAATCGCCTGCACATCGGCGCGGTCGGCGGGAAGCGTAGCGTCCACCACGATATAGCGGACGTTCAGCATGTCGAGCAACGGCGATTGCGCACCGGTCCAGATCAGGTCGAGGTAGTGGTAGTTCTGGGAATGCCCGTTCATCGCGAGGATGAAGTCGGCATAGGCCTTGAGCTGAAGCGGATTGTAGCCCTGCGTCTGCTCCAGCCCGAGCCGGAAGGGCCGTCCATTCGTCATGATCGCCATGATCGGTGGCCACAGGCGACGGTCCGGATAGGTGAAGTTCCCTTCGTTCTCGTAGTAACGACCGCCATATCCGACGTAGCGAAAGGGAGGTTGGGTCGCTTCCTGCTCCTGCAGGAATGCGGCGCCGGTGCCAGGCTCGCTGCGGGCGAGATTCCGCGCAATGGAGGCCTGTGTCACCGGATCGGACGACCACATCAGTTGCGCGGTCGCATCGGGTTGCAACCCCAGCTGCGCATCGACAATATTCCGTCCTGCCGGAAACCAGAACGCCATGACGACGACGACACACGACAATCCCTGCACGATGCGCTCGAAGGACACACGTTTCCAACGGCCACGCACGGGCATCGCCAGGATCGCCACGACGATCGCCGTGGTGATCCCGGCCGCGAGATAGGGACTCCACCCGATCCAGGTAGCGCGCGAGGCCATCCACACTCCCGCGACCACCACCACGGCGACCGGCAGGAAGGCAAGCGGGATCAGCCGCGCTCGCCCCCGCCGGTCGAGCACGCCCTGGAACCCGATTCCCGCGAGCATGGCGATGCCCGGCTCCATCAGCCAGGTGATACGCCCAGGGCTATGGATATGCATGCCTTCAAAGAGGGGAAGCCGCTCGAACAACCACAGGAACGGCTGCGTCCCCATCGCCAACAGGAAGATCGTCGCAGTGACGCCAGCGAAGTAGGACGCGCCGTAGCGTCGCCCGACGAGAATGACCGCGATGATACCCAGCACCACCGCAACACCGCCAAGACTCGATCCCTGCGTGGCGTAGGTATCCTGGAAGAGGATCTTCACGAGCCAGGAAAATGGGGTGAAGGGCGAATCCGCGGCGCCTGCCAACCCTTCGTAGGTCCCGCCGGGGTTGGTGGACGCGCTGTTGAATGCCAGCCGAGGCAGGAGTCCGGCGGCGGCCAGCGCGAACCCTGACCCGAACACGCCGAAGCCGATGGCAGCTGTCTCGATCACCCGGCGCAACCAGGGCAATTCCTCATCGGGACCGAAGAACAGGCCGCGATATACGACCCATGCGCCGACGATCAGGAGCGCGTTGTACATGCCCTGACCCAGCCATGCCGCGCAGAGCTGGCTGATCCCGATCCCGGCAAGCGAGATGGCAGCGAGCCGGGGTCGCCAGTCACGAGCGCGAAAGGCGAGCTCCACCCCAAGCCAGGCAACCGGAATCCAGGTATTGGTCTGGGCGCCGACCGTGCAACAGTCGGTCTGGGTGTAGAGGAACGGGCCGAACTCGAAGAACGTGGCCGTCAGCATCGCGGCCATCGCCCCGAGGCCAAGCACTCGCGCAAGGGCATAGGTGGAGATGCCCGCGACGATGAGCTGGATCAGGATGTAGAGCTTCATCCCGGTCGTGACGGACGCAATCGAGAAGGCGAGCATCGCCGGGAAATACATCCAGCCCGATTCGGGATCGGCGGCGAACGGGGCACCGCTGAAGAGATGGGAGTTCCAGAGCGGCAGCTGAAACGACGCGAGGCGGTCGCCAAGATAGCCATACCACGGCACGAAGAAGGAGAGGAGGTCGTGCCGGCTGAGCCAGTTGTCGTAGGTGAAGCGATGCCAGCAGACGATGAACGTCAGCAGCGCCAGCACGGAGATGGCAAACAGATCGAAGCTGTGACGCTCGAACCAGGAACTCGGGCGGGCGGAAGGCTCGTCAGGGCGTGCAGATCGTCCCGGCGTCATGAATCTCGTTCCTCCCAAGGCTGCCGTCCGGGCTCGCGATGCCCCCAGGTTTTCCGCCATCAAGTATGGTGTACGTAGCCAGCCGCGTGCAGGCTTGCCCGGATCGCCGGGACCGATGACCGGGCACCGATTCCGTACGTCAGGCCCTGCACCGCCAGCCGGACGGCCTCGCCAACACCCCTTCGTTCACCCATCGCCCTTTCACAGGACCCGCCCGTGCGCACACCCAGCCGTCGCCCAAACAAGACATCCCGTACGCCTGCCAAACGGACACCAACCGGCCAGCCGCAAGGCGTGGCCTCATCGTCCGGCTCACATTCGTCCCGCGATACATCCCGGCCCCGGCGCGAACGCCCCGCCGCCACCGATGCGCCGCGCACCACGCCGCACCTGACCAAGGCCGCCCGTGCGAAGGGGCCTGTCTACATCGGTCACGTTGTGCCGGGGCTGGAACGGCTCGCCGCACGGGAGCTGAGCGACACCCTGGACGACGTCGCCGTGATCGAGACGCTGAAGCAGTTCGACGACCGCACCAGCCTGCTGCTCTTCGGCTACAGCGGTGACGCATCGGACCTGCTGGATCTGACGCTCTTCGAGGATGTCTTTGCCCTTGTCGTGGATCGCGCCGGGATCGGCGGCGAGCGGGCCGCCCTGAAGGTGATTGCGAGCCTTGTCGCAGGTCCGGCACTCGACGAGGCATTCCGCATCGCCAACCCGATCCGGCCCGGCAACCGGAGGAAACCGACCTATCGCGCCATCGCACGCAAGGCAGGGGAGCATGCCTACCGCCGGACCGATCTCCGGTCCACGGCGGAAAAGGCGATCGCGGGACGGCATCCCGATTGGGTGCTGGCCGATCCCGCCCGCATCGAAGTCTGGACGCAGTTGGTGGGCGATCGCCTGGTCGCCGGAATCCGCCTCTCCGACGAGACGATGCGCCAGCGCGCCTACAAACTCGCGAACCTGCCCGCCTCCCTGAAACCGACGGTCGCACGGGCGATGGCGCTGCTCACGAAGCCGGGTGACGACGATGTCTTCCTCGATCCGATGTGCGGTGCGGGCACGATCCTGATCGAGCGCGCGCACGCTGGCCGCTACGCCCGGCTCGAAGGCGGCGACGTCGAGCACGCGGCGGTACAGGCAGCCCTGGAAAACATCGGCACGCGTTACAAGCCAATCGAGATCCGGGAATGGGATGCACGATCGTTGCCGTTCGCGGATGGCGAGATCGGGGCAATCGCCTGCAACCTTCCCTTCGGCAAGCAGATCGGCACGCGGCAGGGCAACCAGACGCTCTATCCGGTGTTGCTGGACGAGTGGATACGCGTGCTGAAGCCCGGCGGCCGGATGGTCCTGCTGACGAGCGAGGCACGCCTGCTTCGCGCGACGGCAAGGGACCGTCCCGGGCTGGTATGGGAGCAGACGTTGCACGTCGTCGTACGTGGGCTGCCAGCAGAGATCTTCGTCTTCCTGCGCGTCCCGGACACTGCCGGCTGACACGCGGCAACGCACTGCTCGCCGAGATGCGAACGGCGAACACGAATATCGCGCAGGAACCGGGCAGGAATCCCTGCCCGGTTCTCTCATTCACTCGATGGATAGCGCTACTGCTTGGCCAGCCAGTCCTGAACGGCCCAGCCAAGCGTGCCGCCACTGGTCCGGAACTGCCACCAGGTGTAGCCGTTCGCCGAGGTCGGGCCAGCGGTGACCGTACCCGTCGTACCTGCGGCAAGCACCGCGACCACGGAGGCGGATGTCCCGGCTGACGAGCGGAAGTTGACCGCTTCGGTCACCCGGATTGCGTCGCCGATCGCGAACTTGCCGGGCGCCGGCGTCGTGGAACCGGCCTTCTCCCACGGGTCCTCGATCGACCACCCCGTCTGGCCGTTCGCCAGCCTGATATTCCACCAGATCAGCCCATTGGCCGTCTGTGGTCCACCAAGCACCGTCGCAGTACCACCAGCGTTCGCGAACGTCACAACCGGATTCGAGGTTCCGGCAGCAGTGCGAATGTTCACGGGCTCCGTCGCGACAATGGCGTCGCCGGCCACAAACTTGCCGCTGCCCGGCGCAGGGGTCGTGGTGGTGGTCGTGGTTGTCGTAGTCGTCGTTGTGGTTCCGGATGTCTTCTCGAGCCAGTCCTGCACAGCCCAGCCGGTGGTACCTCCGCTCGTGCGGAACTGCCACCAGACGTAGCCGTTGGCTGAGGTCGGGCCGCCCATCACCGTGCCAGTGGTGCCGGCCGGCAAGACCACGATCACGGACGCCGATGTCCCAGCGGCGGTACGGAAGTTGACATCCTCAGTCACGCGGAGCGAATCGCCGATCGTGAACTTGGCACTCGGGGCGGGCGTCGTCGTGGTTGTGGTCGTCGTGCCGGTAGTCTTCTCAAGCCAGTCCTGCACGCCCCACCCGACCGTGCCACCTGCCGTTCGGAATTGCCACCAGGTGTACCCGTTCGCCGTCTGCGGGCCGCCGGTCACCGTACCGGTCGTCCCGGTCGGCAACTGCGCGATGATCGATGCCGACGTACCCGGCGCCGAACGGAAGTTGATGTCATCGGTGACACGCAACGTATCGCCGACAACGAACTTGCCGCTGCCCGGTGCAGGCGTCGTCGTGGTGGTCGTGGTTGTGGTCGTCGCCTTCGCAAGCGAATCCTGGATCGACCAGCCGACCGTCCCGCCACTGGTGCGGAACTGCCACCAGGTGTAGCCACTGGCCGACTGCGGTCCGCCGACGACCGTCCCGGTCGTTCCTGCGGGAAGCAGGGCGATCACGGATGCCGAGGTGGTCGGCGCGGACCGGAAGTTGACCGCATCGGTCACCTGGATCGTGTCGCCGACGACGAACTTGTTGGAGCCGCCGGGGTTGCCAGCCAGAACCAGGTTGTTCTCCACCACCCAGCCGCCGCCGAAGCTCCCGAAGATACCGTACCAGATGTACTCGGTCACGCCGATCGGAGGCTGCGTGATCGTGAAAGGCACCCCGGCGCCGACCGTCGCGACAATCGTCTGCGCGATCCCTGGACGCGGGCGGATGTTGATGGTCGAGGTCGCCTGCACGGTGTCACCGACCGCAAACTTCGCGTTCGGGTTCTCGTCGACCGGCGCAGCGGCGAAGTTGGTCTTCACCGACCATCCATCGCCGACATCCTGAACGCGCAGCTGGTACCAGTCGTACCCATCAGCCTGGATTGGCCCGGCCATCACGAAGGCCCAGGCGTTACGCGGCACCGAGGCGACGATCGACCCACTGAGGCTTGGTTGCGTCCGGATGTTGGTTTCGGTGGTATAGCGGACATTCACGCCGTAGGCGTAGTCGCCGTCCTCGACGGGTGGCGGCTCCGGCGGTGAGACGATCAGATAGCGGGCAGAGACCCACCCATCCGGGCCGGTCCAGTCGAGCTTGTACCAGTTGTCCGTGTCGCCGATTACAGGACCGTCGATGACCGTGGCGATGGCGCCATTGTCGATCTGCCCGACCACGGAAGCCGTCGCGCTTCCCTCGCTGCGAACGTTCAGCGGCTGTCCGTCGTCCGTCTGCACGATCACGCGGTCGCGCACGGCAATGCCGCCGGGATTGCCGGTTTCGAGGTCACCGCTGGCGAGCGTCTGCGCCACCATGCTCCGGATGTCAGGAAGGTCGTAGTAGAGCATGTCGCCGGGGCACGTCGTCGCATTGACGTCACGGTGCCCGGAGATGGTCGGCAGGTTTGCGGCCTCCTGGATCGGACCGCTGCCGAGCGGATCGAGATCGCGCACGACCCACGACACGATGGCGACCAGGCCCGCAACCGAGATGGTGGATGGCGGGGAGTCCTGGTAATCGCCGATGATGCAGATACCGGAGCTGCCAATGGCGAACTCGTAGGAGTGACCGCCGATGACATTCTGGCCGCCATAGCGACCTTCGTAGATGCGGCCGTTCTTGTCGACCAGGTAGTTGTAGCCGATGTCGCCCCAGCCCTGATCGACCGCATGGTAGTAGTAGATCGAGCGGATGGCCACCACGGGGTCCTGCGCGGTCGAGGTGTCGGTGTGATGCACGATAGCGTGCGTCACCGTCTCGTACTCGGGCGGCCAGATCTCGCCGTAGGTGTCGAACCGGTAGTTCTCGTTCGCCCCCCAGCCTTCGCGCGTAACAACCCGCGGCGGCACGCGATCGTCGGATGTGGCTGCCGTGACGTTCTGGTCGCCCTCGGCATCGACATCCTTGGCCCACGGCCCATCGGTGGCGTCGATATAGGTGAACGACAGGCCATCGACGGTACCCGGATTGCCATCCTGATCGACCGTACGATAGCGAACGTAGACCTCGCCGTTCGTGAAGATGAGCGGAGTGAAGAGACGGTTCTCACGTGTCGGGCGGCCGCCGTCCTCGGTGTTGGCGGCAATCCGGTAGGTGTCGCTCCAGGTCGCACCATCGACGCTGATCTCGACTTCGATCACCGGCCAGGTGCCGACGCTGCCGTTCCAGTTTGCCCCAAGCGCGTAGAACGGATAATCCGCCTGCCAGGTCTGGAAATCGCCGATGGACGCGGCGGTGAAGGTGTCCGACGATCCCGGCGTGAAGCGCCCGGCACGCGTGCCGCCACTGTCCTGCGCGCCTGCTGGCACAGGACGGAGGGCCGTGCGCCCACCAATGCCGCCAGCCATGCCGATGGCGGCGAGACCAGCAGAGGCCTGCATGATGATCCGGCGATTCACTGGACGCCGGACGATAGGCGCCCCGGACGAATGAGCGTGGTGATGGTGGTGATGCTCGTCGTGCTGAGGATCGGATGGAGCGAGATCGTCGACGGGTCGATCTTGTGACATGAGGCCCTGCTTTCCCCCGAAACGTTGATGATTGCGCCACGCTCCTCGTTCAGCGCAGCGTTCGCCAAAACTCATCAGTCGCTGACGCGACCCCCGACCCCACATGTCGGTCCAGGATGCCGCAGGATCGCCCGGCTGATGCGCAATGCTGGATCCAGCATACACCAGCCCTCTCCGGACTCGGGATGGGATGGCGCACGACGAGCAGTGCCGTTGGCACCATCCGGTAGTCCTCCATCCGCCCAGACCAACAGGGAGACACCGCATCTGCGATGTGACACCTCCCTGTCCACGCGGCTACGGGGTAAAAGGATCAGCCCGCGCCGTCGACCGAGTTTCCGCCATCGGTGGCATTTCCATCAGACCGATTGTCACCGGCCGGAGACTTGCCCACCATGTCCGGGCTAACCTGATAGACATTGCCGCGTCCGGCATAGTCGCTCTCGAACCAGTGCGTGTCGATCACATTGCCGGAGGCGTCGGTAACCGTCCGCTGGAAGCCAACATTGATGCCGTCCTGCGGCCACTCGGATTGTTGGATCGTGCCAGCGGGCAAGGTATCATCCACCACCTCAACATCCTTGTTATCGGTGATCGGCGCACTCTCGGTGAAGTCAGAAATATCAACCTTGCGACCGTCATCGGTTCCGTAGATGCGGACATAGGCCTTGGGATACTCCGTCCAGGCCGAAATCAGGAGCCAGCCCGGCGAGTTGTTCGTGAAGGTGAAGTCGCCCCAGTACTGCGGATCGTCGCCTTCCTGCAGGATCGAGGCATCGAATCCCTCGGTCCAGCCGTCGGCCTCATACCCTTTGAGCCGGAAGAGGTGTGGATACCACTCCCCAATCGGCATACCGGCCAGCAGCGCTGCCCGGAACATGGTCGTCGAGACCTGGCAGATGCCGCCGCCAATATCCTTGCCGACGCGTTCCCCGAGGATCGCACCCGCCTCGACATAGCCCTTGTCCGCCGTGATGGCGCCGATCGCGCCGTTGAAGGAAAACTCGCCGCCCGGCTTCACCAGCGCCCCGTTCAGGAGACCGATGCCGACGTAGATGTTGGTATCGCGAGCTTCGGCACCATTGCTGAAGTCAGAGTCGCCGGTCGCAAGTTCCGTCGTGATGCCCAGCGCACCGAGATTATTGGAATCGACATCCGGCTTCGTCACCGCCACCGGCAGATCGAACGACTTGTTGCTCCCCAGGAAACTGTCAACCACGGCATCGGCGAACTTGTCGGGCTCCAACGTGTAGCCATCCTGGCTACTGGTATCGGCCACCAGGCCGACCCCATCGCTCCACGAGACCGTAGCGTCCACCGGATCGCTGTTGACGGTGCCGCTGAACTGGTTACCAAGCGCCGTGGCGAGCGCATCGCGATCCATGTCGAGGGAGACGTGCGGTGCCCCATCGACAACCGTCGCCTCGACCTTCAGATACTGCGTCAACGTCGTCGGGTCGATCATCAACGGCGTACCGTTGAAGTTGGCCGTGATCGGCTGCTGGACCGCGGCGGAGAGCATCTCGTAGTTGGCCTGGAGATCGCTCGCCCGGATGCTGGGTTGGGCAGGAACCACCGGCATCTCCGCCGAGATCGGTTCCAGTGTCTGCAGGGCGGAGAGAATCTGCTGGGTCGCCGCCTTGCGGTCGACGACCGTCCCGACCTGATCGTTCGTGATCGTGACATTCCCGCCATTCACGACGAGGTTCGCATCCACTGCCGGATGTCCGATGTCGGCATCGACCTTGTCGAACCAGGCGTCGAGTTTCGCTTGATCGAGCGAGGTCTTCAACGGGACGATCTTGTCGTCGCGCAGCAGCGACCCGGTGACGGAGAGCTTGTCGGTCGCATCACCGGTCCGGCCAACATGCTCGGCCTCGGTGAGGGCAGAACCGACATCGACCGTTCCCCCAAGCTCACTGAGCGTCGGCGTCCAGGTCTTGCCGCCATAGGAGAAGCTGAACGTCCCCTGGTCGATGGCATCGGCACGCGCCTGGACGGCAGCCTGCGCCTGGGCCGGGGTCATCCCGCCAACCGGGACATCGCCGATGACGACGGCCGGATAGATACGGTCGCCATAGGCGACCCGGAAAGCGAGCAGGCCAAGCGCGAGCACCAGCAATAATCCAGCCATGACGAGCCCCACACGGGGCATCGTCCGTCGCAGGCGCTGGGAGAGCTGGCCGCGCGGGGACGAGCCGGCGAACCACGACGACACGCCAGCGGTTCGCCTTGGTGGAGCAACCGGAGTCACCGGCGGCCGGGGGGCCGTTCGGCCGTTCCAGCGAGGAGGGGTAGAGCCCGGCAGGCTGTTTGTGCGTGATGCGTTGCTTCGTTGAGCCATGGGAACCCGTTATCTCAAGTGCATCGCGAGACCGACGCGATTGCTACGCGAGCGATGGAAAGCGGGTGGAACAGACACGACCGGCAACAATCCAGAGACAACATCGTCGCTGCCCGCCGCGCTTGCCACCATGATAGCGTCTACTTCGGCACCATGAAGTAGGTTTCGAAGTCCCGCTCGTAGAGCACGGTGCCGTCGGCATTCTTGACCACCCGCGTGAAGCCGGCCGACGTAGCGCCAGAATCCTGGACGCCGGTCCAGTAGTTCTCGATATCGACCGTACGATCCATGTGCGTGCCGTAAATCTCGACGAACACGTTCGGATACGACGTCCACGTGTGAACCAGCAGCCAGCCGCCGGTATCGTTGGTGAACTTGAAGTCGCCCCAGGTGGCAGGGTCGCCAACCTGCAGGATCGAGGCGTCGAAGCCCGCTCCCCAGCCATCATATTCATAGTTGGCGATCTGGAAGGCGTGGGGATGCCACTCGGTGATCGGGAAGCCACCCATCAGCGCCGCCCGGAAGACCGTGGTCGAAATCTGGCAGATACCGCCGCCGATGTCCGTGCCGGCGGTGTCGCCGAAGATCACATTGGAAACGACGTAGCCCTTGTCTTCGGTGATCGCCCCGATCGCGCCGTTGAAGGAGTAATCCTCGCCCGGACGCACCAGGGTGCCGTTGGCAAGCTCCGCGCCAATGTAGATGTTTGTGTCACGCGGGCCACCACCGCCGGCGAAGTTCGAATCGCCCTGACTGATGAGCCCGTCGATCCCGAGCGCCGCCAGGTTGTTCGAGTCGATCTCCGGTTTCGTGACCGCAACCGGAACCGCGATTGGCTTTCCGGTGAAGAAGCCGTCGCTCAGGGCATCGGCAAGCGCCTTCGGCTTGAGTGTGACGCCATCGACGCTGGGCGAGGTCGCCTCGACGGCGCTGCCGCCCCAGACGATGGTGGCATCGACTGGCTTGCGATTGATCTGGCCAGCGTAGGTATCGTTCAGGAACCCGGCAAGCTCGTTCACGTCCAGCGCCACGCGAACATCCGCGCTGCCCGCGCCTTTCGCCGTCTCGACGATGACATAGGGCGCCAGGTCCTTCGCCGCCAGTGAGAAGGACTGATCCTCGAAGGTCAGGGTGAACGTGGAGTTCAGGGCCGTTTCGATCTCGTCGTAGTGCGCCTGGAGATCCGCCGCGCGAACCTCCGGGTGCTCCACCATCACCGGCAACTCGCCCGATAGCGGCTGCAACGACTGCAATGACGCCAGGATCTGGGATGTCGCGGCATCGCGATCGACGATCGTGCCATCGGATTCCGGTGCGATCTTCGGCGCAGAGCCGTCCATCACGATAGATGCATCGACAGCGCGCTGGTCGATGCCAGCATCAACCGAATCGAACCAGGCATTCAGGGCATCGCGATCGACGCTGGTGCGAAGGGGCACCGTCTGGTCGCCACGCAGGATCTCATTCGTGAAGTTGAGCTTGGCAGCGGTGTCACCCGTGCGCCCGAGGTCGTTGGCCTCGGCAATCGCACCGTCGATATCGACCGTTGCGCCAAGCTCGGAAAGCGTCGGCGTCCAGGTCTTGCCGCCGTAGGAGAAGGAGATCAGGCCATGCTCGAGGGCGTCGGCGCGGGCGCTGACCTTCTCGGTCGCCTGGCTC
The DNA here is from genome assembly GCA_049841275.1 of Thermomicrobiales bacterium. Taxonomy (GTDB): domain Bacteria; phylum Chloroflexota; class Chloroflexia; order Thermomicrobiales; family UBA6265; genus JASGDN01. The sequence goes on along the minus strand of JASGDN010000045.1, from coordinate 39,519 downwards.
GGGGTGAGCCCGCCCACCTCGACATCGCCCACCACCACGGCGGGATAGATGCGATCGGCATAGACGGCCCGGAAGGCGAAGAGGCCAATGGCGGCGACCAGAAGCAACGCGGTGGCCGCAACGCCAAGCCGCGTCAGCCCTATGCCTGCCTGCTGCAAGAACGATCGCGAATGCTGGCTGCCGTCATCCGGCGCCTGGTCCTGCGGGCGTTCCGAGGACTGCCCCAGCCCCAGCGCATCGGTCACCTTGGTAATGAAGGTCGAACCAACATGCGCCAATGCGCCCGCCGATGAATCGGCAACCTCCGGAGCGGGAACGGTTGTCTGCTGCGCCATATCTTCCCCAAGTGTCCCAACCAATGACCGCCCGGCGTCTCTCACCCCGCCAACCGGTCATCCATCTCCTCGTGCGGTGTGCGTGTCCAAACCGTCACAGCAACTCGCCCTTGCAGGCAAGGCGTCCGGTTCCGATCGTCGCGAAACGACGGCCCATCAGCCCCGGCTTTCCGAACGAAAGGCCATGGGTCGCGACCTGCGGGATCGCGACACCATCCGGCACACATTCACACTGATGTAAACGCACCAATGGCCGCAACGGATTCACAATCCAGTGCAAAGTATGGCACAGCCGTGGGCGTTCCTGTTGCGAACGAGGCCTTGCCCAGGTTGTCACAGTTTCGTGACAACTCCGCCAAAGAACGACAGCACTCCCAGCCTATGATAAGGGTGTCAACGACGAGGCGCCTCCCCCGCCGATCCCCCTTCGGCAATGCCCGTCATCGACACCCCTCTCCCCCACAAGGGACGGTCGCTTCCAGCCAAACGCGACCGTCCCTTTTCCTCGTCCGGAGACGGCCTGGTCCAATGCCTCCTTTTGCCGGATTCGCCGCCAGGTGCAAGAATGTGCGGACGTAACATCGCCCACCCGCATCTCCTGGAGGAATCCCGCACATGGTCGCCCCCGCCCTCGAATCGGCGCTGATCCTCGATCCGGCCACCGATATCGACACTCCGACCCTGATCGTCGACGAGACGATCATGCACCGGAACATCGCCGAGATGGCCGCATTCGCAAAGAGCGCCGGCGTCGCGCTCCGGCCCCACATCAAGACGCACAAGACCCCGCAGATCGCCCGGCTCCAGCTGGCGGCCGGCGCCGCTGGCATCACCTGCGCCAAGGTCGGCGAGGCCGCGGTGATGATCGAGCAGGCCGGCGTGCAGGACGTGCTGCTCGCCTATCCCACCATCGGGGATCACAAGTTCCGGCGCATCGTGGAGTTGCTGGAGAGGGCGCGCATCATCGTCGCCGTCGACTCGATGGATGCGGCAAAAGCCATCTCCCGCGCGATGTCGCGATACGACCGCGTCCTGGAGATCTCGATCGAGGTCAATACCGGGCAGAACCGTTCCGGCGTGCGCGCTGGCGACGAGGCCGTGGCCTTCGCCCAGGCTATCTCCCGCCTGCCGAACCTGCGCATCGCCGGGATCATGACCCACGAGGGCCATACGAACAGCCTGCCGCCCGATGAGATCGAGGCCGCGGCCCTCGCCGCCGGACGCGACATGGTCGAAACGGCGGAGCGCATCCGCAGCCACGGCATCGAGATGCTGGCGGTGAGCGTCGGGTCCACCCCGGCCGCGATCTACACGCCCACCGTTCCCGGCATCACCGAGATGCGTCCGGGCACATACGTCTTCAATGACAACTCCGTGTTCCGGCACGGACGGATCGGGCCGAACCAGTGCGCCGCCCGCTTCGTGGCGACCGTCGTCAGCCGGCAGTCGCCCACGCACGCGGTGCTCGACACCGGCCAGAAATGCCTTGGTCTCGACAAGAGTCCGTCGCATCCCGGCCACGGATATATCGTGGGTCATCCGGACGTGGCCATCACAAAGCTGAGTGAGGAACACGGCGTCTGCGAGGTGCCGGAAGGCGAGACCGGATTCGCGGTCGGCGATCGGGTGGAAATCATCCCGAATCACGTCTGCCCGACTGTCAACCTGATGGACGAGCTCACGATCGTGCGCGATGGCAGGATCGTCGATATCTGGCCCATCGCGGCACGCGGCAAGGTCCGCTAGCCGGCATCGCGACGGTGGACAGAGCGTACGTCGTGTCGGCGTGTGCGCTGTCCACCGTCCAACCCCGCAGCCATATGCAAACCATACGTCCATGGAGATATACCTGCCGTACACGAAGCGTGCATCGATGGCTCGTTGCAGGGGGCCCTTCGGCATCGTCAGGATCGACCATGAATGTCCTCTCCCCTCTCCGGCAGCTGGTCCACGACCGCCTGCCCAATCGCTCCCTCCGGGGCATCCTTCACACCTTCCCGGCAACGATCGCGCTCACCACGATCGTCGCCACCGCCAGCGTCGCGACCCGCAATCTTTCCGAGCCAGACTACGAGCGGCTCCTATCGCAGATCGGCATGAGCTATGCCGAGGTCTGGTCCCACGATGCCTGGCACATGTTCACCGTCACCTTCATCCAGTCCGACCCCGGCATCGGACCGGGTATGCTGGCGCTCCTGCTCTCCGGCCTCTCGCTGGCGGAACTCCAGATCGGCACCTGGCGAACGCTGGTGACCTTCTTTACTTGCGACTGGATCTGCACCATCGTCACGGCAACGCTCCTGCGCGGACTGGTACATCTCGACATCGCCCGCATCGTCGAAGGGTTCACGGAATACGACGCGGGGTCGTCCGCGGCTGGCCTGGCGACGCTTTCAGCGGCCCTGGTGCTGCTCTTCCCGAACCGCCTGGCCAAGATCGCCCTCGCGATCGTCCTGCTCTGGAACGTGGCGAGCATCGGCTTCCTCGATTTCGGCCCGGCGCTGGTCCACACCGTTGCCGTCGTGGTCGGGGCCGTCTTCGCCCAACTGATCTGGAAGCGTCGTGCCGCGCCAGCGCCGGTTGCGCCAGCGCTGTCCGTCCAGCGCCTCACCGACGCCCGCGCCTGACGCACAACACCCGCTCCATGCGGGGCGATCCCTCCGACCATCCGCGCGGCAACGGTCATCCGATAGTGACGCTACCGCCACGTTCCGCCGATTCCACCCCCGCAAAGAGCATCGCCAGGCTGTGCAGGTTGTCCGCTGCACTCGTCTGGGGAACGCTGCCGGTGGCGATGGACTCTACAAAGGCGTGCAGCGAACCAGCGAACCCGGAACGCGCCAGTTGCTCCTGACGCAACACCTCCGGCTCGCCACGGCAGTCGAACGGCTGCCAGACGAGCTGATCCTCGTGATCCTGCCCGGCCCAGCCGACCCACGCCAGCCGCCCCCGATCGGTGAGGACACGCCAGTCGCCATTCCACGTCGTCTGCGGCCCGACACTCGCCCAGCTGCAGCGATAGACCACCGGGAGATCGTCCTCCATCCGGATCAACGCCGCCAGCGAGACATCCCCCTGATACGGACTATCCGGCACCTTCCAGCTCTCGACGGAAATCGTCCGGGCGTTGCGGCCGGTGATGGCCCGCAGCATGTCGAGGTGATGGATCGACATGTCCAGCAGCAAGGGATGATCCATCGCATAGCGGAAGTTCTCCGCCGGCCACATGGCCCGCGAATCCTTCATGAAGGTGATCTCGATGGCGACCGGCGTTCCATAGTCACCACTGTCGAGCAAGCGACACAGGCCTCGCACGGGAGCCTGGTAGCGATAGTTCTGGCTGACCATGAGGGTGAGCCCACGTTCCGCCGCGAGATCAGCCAGCGCCCGCGCATCATCGATCGTCGTGGCGAGCGGCTTCTCGATCAGGACATGCTTGCCCGCCTGAAGCGCCGCCGTCGCGACGGCGCGATGCGTGGCGGGAGGCGTCACGATCAGGATCGCGTCGGCATCCACGAACCGGAGCGCCTCGCCCAGGGACGCATAGATCTGCGTGGAGGGAATGCCGTCTTCCTCGGCAACGGCACGCGCCCAATCGGACGGATCGGCGACCGCGACGAGATCGATCGCGTCTGCTTCCGCCGACTCCCGCTGCAATAGCGTCAGCCACGTCTTGCCGTGGCCACCGATTCCGGCCTGAACGATCCGCAAGGTCATGGAATGTGTCTCCTGTCCGTTCGAGCAATCGCAATAGCGGGAGAATCAGGCGACGGGCAACGAGAAGCGGAATGTGGTTCCCTGGCCAAGCTGGCTTTCAACGACGATGGTTCCGCCGTGCTCTTCCACGATCTGCTTGACGATGGAGAGACCCAACCCGCTGCCTCCCGCCTTCCGCTTCGAGCGTTCGGCCTGGTAGTACCGCGTGAAGACGTTGGGCAATGTCTCCGGAGGAATACCCCTCCCCGTATCCGAGATCGCGATCTCCACCGTCGAGCCACGCTGGACGGCCTGCACGACGATCAGGCCGCCTTCCGGAGTGTGCCGGAGCGCATTGTAGAGCAGGTTGTTGATGACCTGGCGCACACGGGTCGGATCGGCATGGACCGCCGGAATGTCAGGATTGACCAGCGATTCCACGGTCACCTTCTGCTGGGACCAGGCCAGCTCGCGCATCCCCATCACGGCCTCGCCCACGACATCCGGCACGGACATCGCGACGCGATCGAGGCGGAGGCTGTGTTCCTCCAGTTTGGCGAGGGTAAAGAGATCGTCGATCAGGTGGGCCAGCATGCGCGTCTCGTGCTGGATGACATCGATCGATGCCACGTCGACCGGTTGCCCGTGATCCCGCGCCTCCACCATCCGCTCCGCCGTGCCCTGCATGATCGAGACGGGCGTCCGTAGATCGTGGGAGACGTTGGAGATGAACGCTCGCCGCGACCGATCGGTGGAGGCGATACGCTCGCCCATCTCATTGAAGCGCTCGCCCAACCGGCCGATCTCGTCGCGGCGGCGTACCACCACGCGTGTGTCAAGCTTGCCCTCGGCCAATGCATCGGCCGCGCTCGCCAGGCGGTCCAGCCGCTTCGATATCGACCGCGCACGCCAGACACCAAACGGAATCGCTACCAGCAGGGCGGGGATGGAAAAGAGCCAGAACTGCTTCGCGTTGTCCAGCGCGTAGTCACGGATGATCTCGGTACGCATTGGACCGAGCAGCGCCGGCAGCGTCGGACCTTCCAGCAGGAACGCCCCATGCAGCGTGCCGTCCTCGGCAAGGATCGGGTAGGCCGCGACACTTCGCCCATCAATGGCCATCGAGACGGAGAGGCTCAGCGAATCGGGGTCGACAGCCCCGTTCAACGCCAACAGTCGCCGAATGACGCGGCTGAACTCGCCATCTCCGATCCCTTCTGCGGACTCGCCGACCTGGGCATAGTCAGGATTCGACGACGCCACGACGCTGCCACGCGTATCCACAACAACGGCATGCGAGATTTCCGCCTCACCGGGGAAGCGGGAACCGGACGTTTCGAAGCCGACGACGTGCCCACCGACGATCTGCGCCAGCGCGGCATCGACCTCGCTCGTGGCGTCTCGCTCGCCGTCAATGGCAAGGACGAGCCGCTCCTGACCCACCCACATGGCGTAGGACCGACTCTCCTCACGGAGGAATGGATTGAGCAGGACCTGGTCGTAGTCGAAGAGCTCGGCGACGGGTTGCCAGAAAAGCGCCGCAATGATCGTCGCCTGGAGCAGGACGATCGCGATCATCACCGCCGCGACATAGCTGACAACAAGCTGGATGGCCGTCCGCTGCCGGAAGAGGCGGACAGGCGTCCCCATGCCATACCAGATGGCATGAAGCCAGCGGCGCATGCGGCCTTGTGGAGCGGGCCGGTCATCCTCGCCGTCGGGAACCTGGTCGAGCGGCTCGTGAACGATCATGCGTCCGATGCGGTCGCCGATGCCGGTGCGCCGTCCCGCTCGTACTTGTAACCGACACCCCAGAGCGTCACGATGCGATCCGCAGCGCCGGTGCTCCGCCCCAGCTTCCGCCGCAACCGCTGGATGTGCGTGTCCACGGTGCGCTCGAACCCGGAGAACGAATCGCCCCACAGGCGATCCAGCAGGTAGTTCCGGCTGAAGACCCGTCCCGGATGAGACGCCAGCAGGTAGAGGAGATCGAACTCCTTGGCGGTGAGCATCACTTCCTCGCCATGCACGAGCACCTCACGCCCGATCGGGTCGATACGGAGCCCCTCATGCTCGATCGGCTCGTCGGTGACCTCACGCGTTTGCGATTCGACCCGCATCATCTCGACCCGGCGGAGGATGGCGGAGACGCGAGCCTGGAGTTCACGCAACGCGACCGGCTTCGTCAGGTAGTCGTCGGCACCCAGTTCAAGGCCGAGTACCTTGTCCAGCTCGGTCCCCTTGGCGGTCAGCATCACAATGGGAACGATCCGTTCCTGACGGATCTTGCGGCAGATCGTGAGTCCGTCGACATGGGGGAGCATGAGATCGAGGATGATGAGATCGGGCACGACGCTCCCCGATCCGGTGAGGCGATCGAGCGCCTGCTGGCCGTCCGGTATGACGTCGGTGACATGGCCGTCCTCACGAAGGGTCTGTGCGATCAACTGCGCCAGTTCGCGCTCATCCTCCACGATGACGATGTGCGCCATGCCGTCCCTCCGTTTCGACGCGTTGCAAGCCTGGCTAGAAGGTGGTTGTGGTTGCCCAACGGGTGCCGCTGGTATCGATCCAGCGGCCCTGGGTGCTCGACTTGATGACGCCGTCGATGATCTCCTGCACCTTCTCCCCATCGCTGAACGAGGGTGAGATCTCCGCGCCATCGCCGCGACGCATCGCGTTCGCCCAGTCCTCCATCAGCATGATGGTCGGGCGGGTCAGGTAGTGACCGAACTCCGGCAGTTTCAGCTTCAGGCGCTCCGGGATCTGGATCTCGCGCAGACTGACATCGCCCCTGCGGGCCCCGTAGAGCTGGCCGTCGCCCTGCACAATGAGAATGCCTTCGGAGCCGGAGATCGTCGTCTCCTCGCCAGCGTCGGTCGGGGCCGTCGCGGAATAGTGGACGGTCGCGATCGCCCCGGAGGCGAATTTCAGGATGAAGGCGAAATTGTCGTCGGCATCGACGCGGGCCATATTGGTCGAGTCGGGCAGCCGCCGGTGCGTGACGGCCGTGGATGTCGTTCCGGTAACACCGTGGATGTCGCCCAGCCACCAGCGCAGGGTATCGATGTGGTGCGAGCCGGACGCGCCAAGCATGCCGCCGGCCTTATCCTGTTCCATCAACCAGCCGAACGGGCGGCCATTCGGATCGGAGAGACTGGACCGGTAGACGATGACGGAAGCGGAATGCACGTCCCCGACGTACCCTTCCCCGATCAGCTCCTTCACCCGGCGACGGACCGGCAGGTAGCGAAACTCATGATTGACCATCGCCACGACGTTGGCGATCTGCGCCAGACGCACGAGATCGCGCGTCTCGGCCAGACTGCGCGCGAGCGGCTTCTCGCACAGGATGTGCTTGCCGGCCTCCAGCGTGGCGATCGCCATTTGGTGATGCAGGTAGGGCGGCGTCGCAATTACGACGGCATCGACATCCGGATGGTTGACGATATCCCGCCAGTCATCCGAGGCGATCTCGATCGCATGGCGCTGGGCGACGGCCCGCGCCCGCTCGATCCGCCGGGAGCAGACCGCAATGACATCGGTATCCTCGACGTATTTCAGGGCCGGGATGTGGACTGCTGCGCCGAATCCGGTGCCGATGATGGCAACACGGATCGGCCCCTTGTGAGTGACAGCGCGAGACGGACGAGCGTCGCGCTCGAATGGGCGATATGGCAAGGGGTCCATCGAGGACGCAATCTCCCAGGGCAGAAAGTGGATGCACACAACAGAGGGAAGACGCGAACCGGATGCAGGATCGGCATTCGGCGAAACGCGGGTACGCCGGCAGGGACACGCCGGTTCGGCAGGCAACGGAACAGGCGGACACCCCCGAATCTTCGATCATCCATCCTACCACAGCGGGCTCTGAGCTTCGGCGACGGAAAATCGTCGCGCGGGGCGATCGCATGCCCGGCGATCGGCTACCGGGGCGCCCCCACGCACGAAACCAGGTCTGAAGAACGGCAGCTTCGGCCTCGATCCACTATTCAACTACTCAAAATAGGCGGTCGTCCGCAGGGCGAAACCACAGGGACCTGCCGTAAACGCCCGCCTGCTCACTCCTCCGAGCACACGATAGTCCTGGGACACCGGTACGTGCATGCCCATATACGAACATGGACGCATCCTCCCCTGTTCATTCCGGAGCCGGTGGCGAATAATGGATCAAAGGCAATCCTTTTCCGGATCTGGTCGTCATCCCGCGAACAAGGCAATTCCCCAGTGGCAAGCTTCCTTTCTTTTCTTTGCCTCCCACGACCGTCGAGGCGTCGGCGCCCGCCGCGCCGCGGTTGGCATTCCACGGAAAGGGGTTCATGGTCGGGGAGTCCCTCGCCCAATTGCTGCGCCTTCTGCTGATCGATGGCGCGTTTGCCACCATGATCGTCGCTGGGCAGGATACCGAAGGGCGTCCCACGCTTATCAAGCGCGTCGACGCCGTGGAAGCAGAACGCAACACGCTTCCCCCAGCATGGGATGCCCTCCTCACCGATGTGCTCGAATCGGCGGGCAATGAGTCTGGAAGGTCATACATATCAGCTGAGGGATGGATGTTGCTGGCTGCCAGTCACACCGTGCCATCCGACAGCTCCAGCATCGCCGTCCTCGGCTATACCACCGCCCTGCACACCGACCGCGCGATTCGGCAAGCGCAAGTGGCCGCCGTGGCCGCGATCATCGCTACCGGGATCCAGGGCGACCGGACGTATCACCGGCACCACGCGTGGCTCGGAGCGCTTGGGGCGCATTTGCGTGAGTCCGTCACCGTGCTCGGCGCCAACTTCCGGATTCTCTATGCCAGCGCCTCGATGCAACAGGCATTTGGCTACGACGGGGCCGAGCTCGAATCGCTCTCGATGCCGGAGATCGCTGCTCGCATTCATCCGGAGGATCTGCCCACGCTTCATTCACTGTACTACCAGCTCATCGACGACCCGGCGACCGTACGCGCCTGTGAATGCCGGGTGAAGCATACCGATGGCTCCTGGCGGTGGCTCTCGCTTCAAGCCACCAACATGCTGGACAACCCCAAGATCGCCGGGATTGTCTTCACCAGCGTCGACATCACCGAATATCGGCTCAACCAGGACCGGCTCCACTACGAAGCGACCCACGACCATCTGACCGGTTTGGCCAATCGGGCGGCATTCGAGCAACATGCTGCCCAGTTGCTCGCTAGCGGCAAGCGTATCGCCCTGTTCAACGTAGACCTGAACAAGTTCCACCATCTCAACAGCGACTATGGACACGCGGCCGGCGATGCGGTGCTCTCCCAGATAGCCAACCGGCTCCGAGCCCGACAGCGTGAGCTGGAACTCGTGTCCCGCTATGGCGGTGACGAATTCCTCATCATCGTGTCGGCGAACGATATGGACTCGGTGATCCAGCGCGCCACCGACTACCTGCTCTGTTTCACCGACCCCTGCTGGGTAGGCGACCACGCGATCCCGGTCCAGGCCTCCATGGGCATTGCCTGCACGCCCGACCATGCCAGGGATTTCCGGTCGCTCTACCGGGCCGCAGACCGGGCGCTCTATCGCGTCAAGGATGGCAAGATCGGCCGATGGGCAGTCTATGACACGGTTCTTGATGGCAGCCACGACCGCACGGCGCGTCTGGCCCGAGCGTTCGTGGAAGCGACGAACTCCGGCACCTTGCAGTTCCACTTCCAACCGATACGAGCATTGGAGACGCGAGCCGCAGTTGGCTATGAGGCCCTGATCCGCTGGCAGCATCCAACACTGGGGCTGTTGCAACCCGCCGAGATCCTGGCAGCCATCGAAGAATATGGCTCTCACCCAATTCTCGATCCAGAAGGCCTTCGAGGCGATTCGGGTCCTCTCCCTGCCCATCGCCATCAACCTCTCGGTAGCGCAACTCCACACCCCGGCCCTGGCGCAACGGATCGTGCAGGCTGCGGCGGCATGGGAAATCGATCCCCGGATGCTGCTGATCGAGATAACGGAGTCGGCCGCGCTGATGGCGTATCCGGACCATATGCGAGCACTCCGAGAGCTGCATGAGTTGGGAATCCAAATCGCCATCGATGACTTCGGGACCAGCTACTCGGACCTGGCGACCATTCGTACGTATCCGATCGACGCGCTGAAGATCGATCGTGGATTCGTGATACGGCTCGCGACAGGATCGCGCGAGGTCACCATCGCGTCGGCCATCATTGCCATTGCCAAGGCGCTGGATGTCGCCGTCCTCGCCGAGGGGATCGAATCAGAGGAGCAGGTGCTGCTGCTCCGGGAGCTCGGTTGCGACTTCGGGCAAGGGCACCTGCTCGGAATGCCCGTTCCACTGTCCGACCTCAGCCCCGTGCGGGATGCCACCCCGAACTGAGCGCACCCAATTGAGCCATCGAACCCGGCGTACTGTGCGTGGTGGCATACGCCCCGGCGACCCGGCACCCGTTCCCCTCAACAGCCCAGGGACCGTCGTCCCGACATGCTATAGCCTTGCTCCCCGAGCATCCCATCCCGCTGGGCAATCGCAGGCCCGAATGCACGTGGCAAGCCGATACTGATGGGACGCAGAGGATGACGGCGACGGGTCATGCGTGTCGCATCTACGATAATGAAAGGGTATTCGTTCATCTCTCCACCAAGGAGCTTCCCCATGAAGATGTACACCGCACGCGGCGACCAGGGAAAAACCGACCTGCTCGGAGAGCGCGTCGGCAAGGACGATCCCCGCATCGACCTCCTCGGCGAACTCGACGAGACGACCTCCACCATCGGCCTCAGCCGTGCCCACGCGCAGAAATCCCGCACGCAGGAGGCGCTCCTGACTGTCCAGCGCGACCTCTATACGATCATGGCAGAACTTGCCTTCACCGATGCCACGCGGCCGGATGCCTGGCGGATTCCGGCCGAGCGCGTCGCCTGGCTGGAGGAGCAGACGGACGCCGTCGCTGCCACCGTAACGCTGCCCCGGGAGTTCGTCGTGCCGGGTGATACCGTGGCCGGCGCGGCGCTCGACGTCGCCCGCACGGTCGCACGGCGAGCGGAGCGCGTCGCCGTCCATCTCGACCAGCACGGACAGATGCCGAATCCGGAGATCCTGCGCTACCTGAACCGGCTCTCGTCGCTGCTCTTCATCCTCGCCCGCGCGGAGGATATCGCCATCACCGGCGGCCCGACCCTAGCCAAGCGTGTGGATCGCGGGTAGGCTTCCCCCGGTTTTGCCGGTGTTTTCGGGACATTCTGGCAACTTGACGCTCACCACCTACGACGGAGAACGGAAACCCTCATGCGGATGGCGCACCTTTTCGGACGGACCCTGCGGCAGGCGCCGGCAGACGCGGAGTTGATCTCCCATCAGCTCATGGTGCGCGCGGGCATGATCCGCCCCCTCGGCGCGGGCATCTACAGCCTGCTCCCCCTCGGCTACCGTGTGATCCGCAAGGTGGAGGCGATCGTCCGCGAGGAGATGGACGCCATCGGCGGGCAGGAAATGCTGATGCCGGTCGTGCATCCGGCGGATGTCTGGAAGCGCTCCGGCCGCTTCGAATCGGTCGGCCCGGAGATGACGCGCCTCAAGGACCGTGGCGACCGCGACATGGTCCTCGCGATGACGCACGAGGAGGTCGTGGCCGACCTCGCGGCGACGGAGATCAACTCCTACCGCCAGATGCCGCAGATCGTCTACCACCTCCAGACGAAGTTCCGCGACGAACCCCGCGCTCGGGGTGGCCTCATCCGCGTGCGTGAGTTCACGATGAAGGACTCGTACAGCCTCGATGTCGATGAGGCCGGACTGGAGGTCTCCTACGAGGCGCACGCAACCGCCTACGACCGCATCTTCACACGGCTGGGGATGGACTTCATCAAGGTCGGCGCCGATGTCGGCATGATGGGCGGCTCGAAGTCGGAGGAGTACATGGCATTCTCGCCGAACGGCGAGGACATCCTGCTCATCTGTCCGCATGGCGATTACGCCGCGAACCGCGAGGTTGCGACCTTCCGCCGCGATCCGGTTCCGGCCGAGGATCTGCTGCCGATGGAGGGGGTCGAGACGCCGAATGCGACCACCATCCAGGCGCTCGCCGAGTTCCTTGATGTGCCGCTGAGCCGCACAGCGAAAGCCGTCTTTTTCATGGCCGGGTCGGGTCGCTTCATCTTCGCGGTGATCCGGGGAGATCTGGATATCAACGAGACGAAGCTGCGCAACGCGATCAAGGAAGGCGAGATCGTGCCGGCGACGGTCGAACAGATCCGGGCAATCGGGGCCGAGCCGGGCTACGGCTCGCCGGTCGGCGTCCACGATGCCTATGTGATCGTGGATGAGAGCATTGCCGATTCGCCGAACCTCGTGGCTGGCGCGAACAAGGTCGGCTGGCACCTCAGGAACGTCAACCTCGGGCGCGACTTCCAGGCCGACCAGGTCGCGGATATCGCCTCCGCAGCGGAGGGGCATCCCTGCCCGGTCTGCGGCGAGCCGATGGTCGCCCGCCGCGCGATCGAGGTGGGCAACATCTTCAAGCTCGGCACGCGCTACAGCGAGGCACTCGGGGCGACGTATCTCGACGCCGAGGGCGAATCGCACCCGATCGTGATGGGCTCCTACGGTATCGGTGTCGGGCGCGCTGCCGCGACGGTGGTGGAGCAACGGTACGACGACAAGGGCATCCTGTGGCCAATGTCCATCGCGCCATTCCACGTCTCCCTGCTCTCGATCGGCGCCGACGAGCCAGTGATCGCCGCAACGGACGCCCTCTACACGGACATGACCGCCGCCGGGATCGAGGTCCTGTACGACGACCGGACCGAACGGCCGGGTGTGAAGTTCAACGACGCCGAACTGATCGGCAACCCGATCCGCCTCTCGATCAGCAAGCGCACGCTGGAAGCGGGCGAAGTCGAACTTCGCCTGCGCGAGGGGTCGGAATCGGAGATGGTGTCCCGCGACACGATTGTCGAGCGCGTACGTGCCATCATCGACGAACAGATGGCGGCGCTCCAACCGAAGTAGTAGTAGTCTTCTCCCACTCAGCGATCATCCCAACCGGAACGCGCGCGGCATCCCTCATGAGGGGTGCCGCGTTCTGGTTACGCGAATCGCAAGCGAGAAGAAGCGATGCATCGGCGAATGACGCATGATGGAGGCACATTACAGACGTACCGCCAACCAGCGCTCAGGAGACACCCCGATGCCGTATACCTCGATGCCATCCCCTCGACCAAGTCTCTGGTTCAACGACAATGCCGAGGAGGCGATCAATTTCTACATCTCCGTCTTTGGCGACGGCGAACTCCTGCAAGCCGCCCGCATGCCGGAAGGTGGCCCAGCTCCGGCGGGAACCTTCCTCGCCGGGGAGTTCCGCCTCCGCGACCAGGTCCTTGCCGCGATGAATGGCGGGCCGATGTTCACCTTCAACGAAGCCGTCTCACTCGTCATCGATTGCAAGGACCAGGCGGAAGTCGATCACTTCTGGAACGGCCTCATCGCCGATGGCGGCGAGGAGAGCCAGTGCGGCTGGCTGAAGGACAAGTTCGGCCTCTCCTGGCAAGTGATTCCCAACCGTCTCATCGAGTTGCTGGTCGATCCGAATCCGGCGCGTTCCAGCGCGGCGATGCAGGCCATGCTCCAGATGCACAAGCTCGTCATCGCCGACCTCGAAGCCGCCGCCGATGCCGCGGCACCCACCACCACGTCACCTGTCATCTGACCGGTCACCCGGCCAGAACTCCTCTTCTCCCCCACCCGATGCCCCGTCTGCGCCCCCTCTGCGCAGACGGGGCATCGGCGTATGTTTGCGTTTGCCGCTCCATCAGGGAATCAGGAATACCTCCGCGTCGGAAGATCTCACGGCATTCGTCCCGATCCGCGCATCGAACGTTGCAAGCGCCGCCCCGTGATGGGCCGCGAGCGCAAGGAGATAGGTATCGGTGATATGGGCGCTCCCTCGCATGGATCGATCGTCAAAAGCAACGCGATCCAGCACGTCGAGATCATCAGCGACGAAGCGACACCCACCAAGACAAGTGACGCTACGGAGGCTCTCCATCGCCTCGGCCGGCCGCAACGGCGAACTGTAGCGCGGGCCGCTCATGATTCGCACCACGCCCATTTGCACGATTGGACAGATAAGCCAATCCAGCGCTGGGTCTGCATGGAACCAACTACCAGCCCGCTCGAACATCGCGTGATCGACATCGATCAGCGCGATCAGGACATTCACATCAAGGAGATACCGGCTCACGGGAACTCATCCATCAGATCGCGGATGAACTCCGTCGTGATCGTACGACGTTCCCCATGCTTTGGCACGAGCAAAATCCCCTTGTAATACTGCCCCGGAATCGGTTCCTCCTCTTCGCCGTAGTCGGCCGCAGGACTCTCCCGGATCAGATCCGAGGCAACCTTGCCCATACTCTCGCCGGTGACCTCGGCCCGCCGGCGAATCAGCACCAGCACATCGTTATCAAGCGTCAGCGTCGTGCGCGTCGAACCACGACCGGTCTCATTGCCATCATCGCGTGTCTTCGCAACCATTGCCTGACCTCCTCGCTCGTGTTCGAGCACCTCACCCCTCAAGCATCCCGATACATCCCTCAAAAGTCAATTCGGCGAAAGGGGTTGCGCTTTTCCGATCCTGCCGGACAATGCCTCCCCAGAGAAACAACCGCATAGGCAGCCACATCGCGAACAACCTCACGACCACACCGCACATCCACCGTCCGGGACCACATCGTCTGTGTTCGCCCGCCCGCTCCGTACAGGAGCCAATGAATCCGATGGCTACATCATGAAGATTGGATTCTCATCGCTCGTCGGCGTCGAACCGATGCCGTTCACCGATCTCGTCGCCTGGGCCGGTGCCAATGGTCTCGACACCATCGAGGTCAACGTCGGGTCCGGCTACCGCCCCATCGCCGGTGCCCCCTATGGCGGGCATCTCGATCTGGCCGCTATCGCCCGCAACGGTCCGGGAGACATCCCCGAGTTGCTTGCCACTCACGGGATCGCCCTCTCCGCACTCGCCCCGATGACGAACCTGCTCACCGCCGACCTCGCGAAACGGGAAGCGCGCATCGCCGAATTCCGTCTGGCAATGGATGCCGCCGTCGCGCTCGGCGTAGACACCATCGTTACCTTCACCGGCTCGGCATACGGCATGCACTTCCACGGCCTGCCGGGAGTCGGTCCCGGCCATGCGACGAACCATGTCGCCGACAACCTCCGTATCTTCCGCGAGGTTTATGAACCACTCGCGGACGAGGCCGAACAGAAGGGACTGCGGATCGCCTTCGAGACAGCCGGCCGCGGCGGTGGCGAAGGGAATCTCGCTCACAGTCCAGCCCTCTGGGACGCCATGTTCGAGGTGGTCCCCTCGCAGGCGCTCGGGCTCAGCTTCGATCCGTCGCACCTCGTCTGGCTGCAGATCCCGCACATTCCCGGCATCGTCCGCGAGTACGGCTGCCGCATCTACCACATCGATGGCAAGGACACCGAGATCCTGCCCGAGATCCTGGCGCGGGAGGGCATTCTCTCCGGCGCGTGGTGGCGCTACCGGTTGCCCGGCCTCGGCGCGGTGGACTGGAAGGACCTCTTCAGCGCCCTTCGCGACATCGGCTACGAGGGAACCATCGCCATCGAGAACGAAGACCCGCTCTGCCCCGGTACACCTGGTGTGAAATGGGCCGCCGACTACCTGCGGGGTTGCCTGCTTCCCGGTCAGGGGAGCGCTCCCGCTCCGATCTGAAGTCGCATCTTCCCACGTAGGGGCGATCACCGGTCGCGGCTGCGAGGATCGCCCCGACAAGCAAGCACACCTCCTGCAAGGAGCCTCATCATGTCCGATCAAGCAACACGCAAGGTTCGCGTCGGTCTCGTTGGCTGCGGCAAGATCGCCCAGACCCACGCGCTTGCCCTCAGCACCCTGGAGGTCGCGGATTGGGTCGCCTGTTGCGACCACGACGTCGAGCGCGCACAGGAGATGGCTGCAAAGTACAACGTGCCGAACGTCTTCTCCGACCTCGACGAGCTGCTCGCCAGCGGCATGGTCGAGGCCGTGCTCTGCTGCACGCCGCATCCAGTGCATGAACTGGTCGTCGTGAAGGCCGCGAAGGCCGGGGTCCACGTCCTCTGCGAGAAGCCGATCGCTACCACCATCGGCGAAGCGGACCGCATGATCGCGGCGACCGACGAGGCCGGCGTCAAGTTCGGCGTCATCTTCCAGCGCCGGTTCTGGCCCGCTGCCCAGCGCATCCGCAAGGCGATCGACGACGGCAAGCTCGGCAACCTCACCCTCGGCGAATGCACCGTTCGCCTCTGGCGCGGTCCGGACTACTTCGCGCTCGATCCCTGGCGCGGCAAGTGGGCGACGGAGGGCGGCGGCATCCTGATGAACCAGGCCGTCCACTCCATCGACCACTTCCAGTGGTTCATGGGCCGCGCGGTGGAGGTCTACGGCAAGTACGCAACCCTCCGCCACAGCGCCTACATCGATGTGGAGGACACTGCCACCGCGACGATCCTCTTCGAGAACGGCGCGCTCGGCGTCCTGCAAGCCAGCTCCACCTTCCAGCCCGCGTTCGGCTTCCGCGTTGCGGTCCACGGCGATTCCGGCGCAGCCGTCAGCATGTGGGAGCGCAACGAAGGCGAACTGGGAGTCAACGACCTCTGGAGCATCCCCGGCGAGGGAGAACTGCGCGAGCAATGGTTCCAGGAGGACGACGAGATCAAGGGGTTCCCGCAATTCCACATCGCCCAGATCGAGGACTTCCTGGAGGCCGTACGCGACGACCGCGAACCCGCCGTCACCGGCAAGGAAGCGCGCAAGTCGCTGGAGATTATCCTCGCCATCTACGAGTCCTCGCGGACGGGGCTGCCGGTGACGCTGCCGCTCACGTCCTGATATGGCGCGACTCTCCGTAGCGGCTCAGCTCGTCTGAGCCACCGGCCGATCTATCAGGCCGATAGTCGCACAGGCATGGCCACAGTATCCGGCAACCACTTCGCCGGATGGGTCAGACAAGCTGACCCTCTACGGAGTTCGAGACATGACCGCATCAGTTTCACCACCGATCATCGCCGTACGAAGGGAAGCTCTCGCTGCAGCGACACGTGAACGCGGCGCTACGCTGTTCCTCAGCGAGGCGATGCCGGACATCCGCTACTACATGGGGTGCATGGATGCCGGCGGCACGCTCCTGATCGACGCCGATGGACAGGCAACCTTCATCACGAATGCCCACGACGCGCCACAGGCCATGACCGAAGCGATCGAGACGGACGTGCGCGTCTTCTTCCCGAACGAGGATGCCAGTGCCTTGCTTGTCGACGCGTTGGCAGGCACCTCCGGACCGATCCTGACGCCAGCACTCTCCGCCGGCAGGCACCTCTGGCTGATCGCGCAAGGCCGAGACGTACGCATGGAACCGGGCATCACATCCCACTTGCGCCGCGTGAAGGAACCCGGCGAGCTTTCCCTGATCCGGCAGGCCGCACGCATCGTCGAGACCGGCATGGCCGCCGCACGGGAGACGATCCGCCCCGGCGTGCGCGAGATCGAGGTCGCAGCGATGGCCGAACTCGCGATGCGACGCGAAGGCATGGATGGCCGCATCTTCGAGACGAAGGTGGAGAGCGGGCCACGCTCCGCAATGCCAAGCACCTACGCCGGCCAGCGTGTGCTGGAGGCTGGCGACCTCGTGCTGATCGACATCGGCCCGACCTTCCAGGGGTACTTCGGCGACCTTACCCGCACCCTCGCCGTTGGCGAACCGTCCCCGGAAGGGCGAGATCTCCTCGCGCTCGTACTGGAGGCGCAGTCGGCCGGCATCGCCGCCGTGCGTGCAGGGGTTCCCGGACATGATGTGGACGAGGCCGCCCGCGTGCCGGTCCGTGCCGCCGGACTGGAAGGTGGATTCCGGCACAACACCGGACATTCGCTGGGACTGGCTGGCGACTCCCTCGGCCTGATCGCGCCGTGTAATCGCAGTCCGTTGCGCGAGGGCGAATGCATCACCGTCGAACCCGGCTGCTACGTCGAGGGCGTCGGCGGCGTGCGGATCGAAGACGAAATCCTCGTCACCGCCGACGGGTGCGAGATCATCACCTCGTTCCCAAAATCCCTTTCCGACCTGATCGTCCCAATCCTCTAACCATTCCAGATGGAGACTCCTTCCATGCCGACATCACCCGATGCCGCCGAAGCCCCTTTGCGTGTCGCCGTCCTGGGCTGCGGCGCGCAAGGCCGCAACCACCTCAATGCCTACACCAAGCTGCCCGGCATCGAGATTGCCGCGATCTGCGATCTCAACCCGGAACGGCGCGCCGCCACCGGCGAGCAGTACGGCGTGCCAGAATCCGGGCAGTTCGCCGACTATCGGGACCTGCTGGCGAATGCGGGTCCGCTGGACATCGTCTCGATCTGCACGATGCCGGTCTCCCATCGTGAGATGACCGTCGCCGCGCTCGACACCGGGGCGAACGTGATCTGCGAGAAGCCGACCGCGCTCAATCTCGGCGAAGCGCAGGCGATGCATGCGGCGGCGATCCGCAACAACAAGCTCCTCACCGTCGGCTTCAACATGCGTTTCCTGCCCGCCGCCCAGTACCTGAAACGGTACGTGGACGAGGGAGGCATCGGCGCGCCGGTGTGGGGTCACGCCTGGACGATGGCGACCGACATCCCCTGGTGGGGCAAGCACTATGTCAAGGCCATCTCCGGTGGCGGCGTGCTCGCCAGCACGGCGGTCCACATCCTCGACCTCGCGCTCTGGATGCGCGGCAACCCGACACCGACGACCGTTTCCTGCTCGATGGCGACGCTCTACCCACACAAACGCGCCGTCACCGCGCCGACACCGGAAGCGCATGCCGAGTTCGACGTGGAGGACACGTTCAACGCCCACATCCGCTTCACGGACGGCACCTTCCTCTCGCTGACCGGCGGCTGGTCACACGATCAACCGGCCTACTCCTACAGTTTCGAGTTGGTGGGAGACCGTGCAGCGATCGAGTTCGCACCGCTGCGGGTGGTCGAGGAGCGGGACGGGGTGCCGGTGGATATCACGCCGGAACTGCCACCGGTCCAGACGAGCCAGACCGGAATGGACGACTGGGGCGGGTCCGTCGTCGCGGAGATCGCGGACCTCGTGAACGCGATTCGGACTGGGTCGACGCCAACGGTGCGTTTCGAGCAGGCCCTCACGGTACAGGCGATCGTCGATGCGTGCTACCGCTCGGCAGAACTGGGCCGCGAAGTCGATGTCGCCTCAATCAACGCGACACCCGCGCGAGGGTAGACGAGGCGGCTCTCAAGGAATCAGGAAGATCCCGGCATTTGGAGAGCACACGGCATCCATCACGATCTTTCGGTCGAATGTTGCCAGGACTGCTCCGTGTCGCGCTGCCAGCGCTACGAGATAGACATCGGTCACCTGGTTATGGGTGAGAATCGACGCGTGGTCCAGAGACTCGGGATCAAGCGGGTCAAGGTCGTCGGGAACGCAGATGCATCGTCGCTGATCCAGAACCGTCCGCAGACTCTCCACGACATCGCAGGGGCGAGCAGACGAGCCAGAGCCCGGATTACTTCCAACCCGGATGACACCAAGCTGCACCAGCGGTGAGATGATCCACTCCGACTCCCGATCAGAAACGAACCAGCGCTGCGCTCGCTCGAAATGGACGTGCTTCCCGTCGATCAGGGCGACGAGGACGTTGACATCGGGGAGGTAGCGGGTCACGGCCATTCGTCCCGCAACTCGTTGACCGTCTCCATGGTGAGGGTCCCCCGATCGTCTCTGTCCGGCAGCAACAGGATCCCGTTCACGACACGCCGCTCTCGATCGTTGTCGCGATTCACCGACTCTCGGATGAGATCGGAGGCTGCCTCACCCATCGTCTGTCCCGTCAACTCGGCTCGCTGACGAATCAGGATGAGGACATCATTCCCCAGCGCAAGCGTGGTGCGCGTCGCCTTCGCTGGAACAGTTCTGGACGGAGTGCCAATACTCATGCTCCTCCCTCTCACGAATCCCTATCTGCATCACGCATCAATCATCAGGCATCACACCACGCATCGTCAATGAGAATCGTGAGACCCGAGCGGCAGAAAACGCATGTGCTATCCTGTAGGAGAACAGCGGCGAGCGCTGGCAGGCCCGTGGCGCAACGGCACGGGCCTTGTCGTGTGCTCCCCGATCGCATCCAATGCCAACATCCGCGATCGACCGTCATCCGTCCGACTACCCCATTCCGAGCCCCGAACGTTGCGAGGGCCGTCGTCCCCCGATCGCCTCCCCGGCGACCCGCCCCGCGGGCAACGAGCACGACCGCATCGCAACGATCACCACGAATCGAGCAAGACGTCCATGCCCTTCAGTTCCCGACTCACGCGCCGCGCCGATCTCCGCAACATCGCCATCATCGCCCACGTCGACCACGGCAAGACCACCCTCGTCGATGGCTTGCTGAAGCAGTCGCACATCTTCCGCGATCCGGATGCCGCCGGCACGCTGATCATGGACTCCAACGACCTGGAGCGCGAGCGCGGCATCACCATCCTCGCCAAGAACACGGCCATCATCTACAAGGATGTGAAGATCAACATCCTCGACACGCCGGGCCACGCCGATTTCGGCGGTGAGGTCGAGCGCGTGCTGAACATGGCCGATGGCTGCCTGCTGCTCGTCGATGCCGCCGAAGGCCCGATGCCGCAGACGCGCACCGTGCTCGCCCAGGCGCTCCAGCTCGGCCTGCGCCCGATCGTCGTCATCAACAAGATCGACCGGAGCGACCAGCGTATCGACGAGGTGATCGAGCTCGTCAACGATCTCTTCCTCGACCTCGCCATCGACGACGCCCAGCTCGAGTTCCCAATCGTCTACGCGATCGGCCGGGCCGGTCGCGCCGGCCTCGGGCCGGACGCCCTCGCCGACGACCTCATTCCCCTGCTCGACACGATCCTCGAGGTCGTGCCCGCGCCGGAGGTGGACATCACCGGCCCCTTCCAGATGCTCGTCACCTCGCTGGACTACGACTCCCATCGCGGGCGCATCGCCATCGGGCGCATCCATCGCGGCGCGGTCAGCATGGGCGACCTCGTCACCCTGGTCGATGCCGACACCGAGAATGGTCCGCGCCTGCGCGTCTCCTCGCTGATGACCTTCGAAGGGCTCGGCCGCAAGGAGATCGAGCGGTCAGAGGCGGGCGACATCATCGCCCTCACCGGGTTCGCCGACGCTCGGATCGGTTCCACGCTCGCCGACCCAGAGGCGCCGGAGGCCCTGCCGTCCGTCGCCATCGAGGAGCCGACGCTGAAGCTGACGTTTGGGGTCTCCACCTCGCCGTTCTCCGGTCGCGACGGCCAGTACTCCACCTCCCGCCAGCTGGGTGACCGCCTCCGCCGCGAACTGGAGACGAACCTCTCCCTCCGCGTGGAGCCGACCGACCAACCGGATGTCTTCTCCGTCGCGGGTCGCGGCGAGCTGCACCTCTCGGTCCTGATCGAGACCATGCGCCGCGAAGGCTTCGAATTCCAGGTCTCCCGCCCGGAAGTCATCACGCGGAAGGACGACACCGGCCAGGTCTACGAGCCAGTGGAGCACCTTGTGATCAACGTGCCGGAGGATTTCGTCGGCCCCGTCACCGAGCTGACCGGCAACCGCAAGGCCCGCATGACCGATATGGTGAACGACGGTCGCGGCATGGTCCGCCTCGAATTCTCCATTCCGACGCGCGGCCTGATCGGCCTCCGCAACGCCGTGCTTACCGCAACCAAGGGCACCGGCGTCATGTCGTCCCGCCTCGTGGATTACGAACCGTGGCTTGGCCCCATCCAGCAGCACCGCAGCGGCGCGCTCGTCGCATCCGAGGGCGGCACCGCGCTGGCGAACGGCCTCGCGAATGCCCAGGAGCGCGGCATCACCTTCATCGATCCGGGCACTGAGGTCTACGAGGGCATGATCGTGGGCCAGAACCCGCGCCCGACCGACCTCGCCGTGAACGTCTGCCGGGCAAAGAAGTTGACGAACATGCGGTCCAGCAATGCCGACATCTCGGTTCGCCTGACGCCGCCCACCGTCTTCAGCCTCGAGCAGTCGCTCGACTTCCTGCAGGACGACGAGCTGCTGGAGGTAACTCCAAAGGCGTACCGCCTGCGCAAGCGCCTGCTCACGCAGGACGAGCGCGCGAAGGCTGCCAAGCGCGAAAAACAGGCCGCACTCGCCTGATCTGCCCGATGCCCGAACGACCCCGGCCATATGCGGCCGGGGTCGTTGCATGTCCGCTCGGCTCCCGATCAGCGACCGCCCTGGTGGGTCTCCTCGGCTATGGCACAACCGGGCGACTCCCGGCAACAATACGTGCGACACACTGCGTTCGCCGACCATGAAAGCCGTCGCTCAGAGGAGAGTCTGGTGGGAACACCGTCCATCGCACCGAGGCACAACGTGCCGAGGCAGGCCGCAGCCAGCCCCGAACTACCGTCCGATCCGTCTCTCCTGCCCGATCCGCGCGACCAACGGCCATACCAGCGGTTGTCGCGGCTCGTCAGCGCCGGCCGGATCTGGATCTTCATCGCGATCCTTGGCGTGTCGATCAGTTCGGTGATCATGCTGATCTACGCGCTGCTCGCCTTGCTCGACATCATCTATGATGCCTTCGTCGACCACGATCTCGACGTGCATGGCGCCAACTCCCTCGCCGTCAACCTGATCGAACTCACCGACATCTTCCTGCTCGGCATGGTGCTCTACGTCGTTGCGCTCGGCATGTATCAGCTCTTCATCGACCGCTGGATCCCGGTGCCAAGCTGGATGCGGGTCGAGAACCTGCAACAGTTGAAGAGTCACCTGATCAGCGTGATCGTTGTGCTGATGGCTGTCTCCTTCCTGGCCGACCTGGTGGAGTTCGAGTCCGGGAAAGACATCCTCTTTGAAGGCGCTGCCATCGCCCTCGTGGCAGCCTCGCTCAGCCTCTTTACCTGGATCACCCATCGCACGCACGGTGCGGAGCATTCCCGGAGCCCCGAGTCCGGCGAGTAACGCCCTCATCGACACAACGACGCCGGCAGGAAGGTTCCTGCCGGCGTCGTTGTGCATCGGGACACCCGTCTGGCTCTTGTCCTACGCCGCCTTCCGCGATCGCTTGGATTTTGGCGCCTCGGTGGCATCGGGCACAAGATCCTCGATCTCGGTCGCCGATGCACGAACCAGCGGGCTGGCCAGGATAGTGAGGAGCATCGCAACCCGGTCCGGGGCAATGGAGAAGATGCCGCGCTCCACCTGCGTCACGAGGCCAGCGCCGGAAAGCACGTTGAGATGGTGGTAGGCTGCACCGGTCGTGCCGAGTTCGAGCGTCGCCACCAGGTCGGCGGCGGACTTCGGGCCACCGAGCACGGCCAACAGGATCGCGAGCCGCTGTCGATGCCCGATGGCTGCCAGCACCTTCGCCAAGTCATCGCTCGCCTGCCCGGCCAGACGCGAGGCATCCAGCCCTTCCGACGACCACGCAATCGCCAGATCGCTTCCTCCGGTCCCGGCAGCAGGCAAGCGCACCGATCCGCGCAGGACGATCTCGCCTTCCCCAAGCGACTCGCCGGCTGGAAGCGCCTCCACACCATCGGCCACACTGGAGTCGATGCCCGTCGCGGCCGCGACGGCCGCCGACTCCATCCGCACTTGCTCGCGCAGCGCGTAGATGGCCTCGGTCAACTCGGTAAGCTCGCTACGAATCGCCTCGATCTCGGACTTGGACTTCTTTCCTGCCATTGCCTATCTCCCATTCCTGTCTCGCCACCGACAATCGGCCGTTGCGAATCCTCAATCGGCGGAGCATTGTTGTGCAGTTACGTATCTACCGACAAACGTATCAACCGTGCATGCCTCTCGTCAAGTACAGGGGCGTCCAGAAGCGGCCCGTGCAAACGGCCGGCACACGCCCGCCTGCCGCCGTTCGCCTCGGCGACAAAGAACGAATCTCATAATCACCTACGAAATATGTGCATTCCAACGATCGCATCAGAGATATGAAAACTTCTTGCGCGCATGGCATTGACTTTGCGAGAATCGTTGCAGGAAACGGAGGACGCCGGACACCCGCCGTCGTCCGATGCCGTCGAGATTTCGCGAGAGCATAAGGAGATGCCAGTCTCATGAGCGACACTGTGACCCTGCAAGACCTGATCGCCGGCCTGAACGATGACCTCGCCGGGGAATACAACGCGATCATCAGCTATATCCAGTATTCCGCGAAGGTGACCGGGCCGTACCGCCCGCAGATCGTCGCCTTCTTCCAATCCGAGATCCCGGACGAGCAGGGCCACGCCCAGTACCTCGCCGACAAGATCGCCTCCCTCGGTGGGCAGCCGGTGGTCGACCCCCGTCCGGTGCGCGTCTCCGATGACACGCGCGAGATGGTGCAATTCATCTATGAAGCTGAGGCCGCAACGGTCGAGAACTACCGCAAGCGCATCGAGCAGGCGGAGGCGTTCGGCGATATCGGACTCAAGATCCGGCTCGAGGATATGGTGAGCGACGAAAGCACCCACCGCGACGAGACCAAGAAGATCCTCGACAACTGGCCGAAGTAGTTCCCTCATCCTGAAGGACACATCGTGCCCCCGGATAGCGGTATCCGGGGGCACGATGCGTCTTCGGCCATACGCGATCGGCGGCATGCATGTGCGTCTACCGCAACCAGGAAGAAGCCGGGCAGTCCTCGTTCGTGCGACGATGAGACGAGAAACACGGTATCGCCGGCATCGCCACGAACGAGGACGACCATGACCTACGACGAGATCGTCAAGACGTTGAACGCCGATCCCTATGTCCAGAAACTCCTGGAGGCACCGATCCCTGCCCGCCTGGCCTACATCGGTCTCGACGGTGCGCCAAGAGTCGTTCCGGTGAGCTATCTGTGGAATGGCGAGGACTTCGTATTCGCCTCGCCTCCGTACTGGTACAAGGTTCGGTCAATCGAGGCCAATCCCAAGGTGGCCTTCACCGTCGATTCGAACGACTTCCCCCCGCTTATCCTCTCGGTCCGGGGCATCGCCAGCATCGCATTCGATCAGGGGTTGCCGGACGAGTATGTGGAGGCGTCCCGCCGCATCGTGGGCGAGGAGCGCATGCCTGAATGGGAAGCAGCGGTGCGGGCCGAGAACCGTAACATGGCGCTTGTCAGAATCAGGCCGACCTGGATCAAGGTCGTGGATTTCGACTCCCGGTTCCCCGGACCAGCCCAGCCACCCACGCCATCGTAGGTACATCCAGTCGGGCCTGTCCATCAGCGACGCAGACAACGATACGACCCGGCTCTTCTGACAGAGCCGGGTCGTATCGTTGTCTGCGCGATCCCGTTGGAACCTATCCGACCGGGGTCGCCGTATTCGGGGCTGGCGTTCCCTCCACCAGGATCGTCGCGTCCTGGTCGGAATCCAGCAACGCCGTCGAGATCAGCACCACCGGCTGGTCGGTGAGATTCTCTGCGTAGTGGATCATACCTTCCGGCTCTTCCCAGGAATCACCGGCAGCCAGCACGACAGTCGAGCCGGACTGGTAGGTTGCCGTCGTGCCATCGGCACGCGTGACGTACAGCTCCCCCTCGACAACGTGATAGGTCAGCTCGCCCGATTCGACCGAGGCCAGCTGCACGCCCGGATGGTAGTGCAGCGGCAGCGTCGCCCCAGCCGGAATCGTGTAGCGGGTCAGCGAGAGCGTTTCGCCGGGCGCGCCGGCATCGCTGCTGTCGTCGATCAGCACGTCCTTCTCGACGGTACCGCCGTACGCATCCGGCGTTGCCGTGGCTTCGGTACTCGCGGACTCCTGGGCCTGCGAGTGCGCATACGGAACGGCCACGGCTACACCGAGCAGCATCATGACCACGAGCGCCAGGGCGCGCATTCGGGAACTCATGAGACGATTCGTCCTTTCGTGAAGGCGATACGCATTTCCGTACATCCGTCGATCGATATCCACGGCCTCCGATAGATGGATCGAGTATCGGCCCCGATGATGGGGAGCAGGTTGACCGTGCCTGGACGTTCTCTGAGAGTCCAGTGTTCCACGCGTGGATACCTTATCGCAAGCCCGGATCAACCTTCCGAGCCCTCCGGTGGATCCGCTTGTGAACGCCGGAGAACCCCATCGCTGACCGCACGAGATACAACGTTTCCTGCGTCTGATCCCGTACGCGCTCCGATCCCTCCACGATCAGCGCTTCGACGACGCCCGGCGCGGAGAATGTTTCCCGGCGTGCGCGCATCGGCAGCAGGACCGCTTCCAGCACCTCTACCAGATAGCCCTTCACCTCGACATCACCGACCGCTCCTGCACGATAGCGATCCTTCAGGGCCGAGATCGCCGCATCGTCCGTTCCGAACGTGTCCAGATAGGCGAAGACCGGATTCCCCTCGACGCGTCCCGGCGTATCGGCGGTGAGACGGTTCGGATCGGTGAACATCCCCATCACCTTCTTGCGAACTACCGGCGCCAGATCGCTGAGCGCGATCGCGTTGCCCAGGCTCTTGCTCATCTTGCGCTGGCCGTCGGTGCCAACCAGAGTCGGCACTTCGCCGGCGATGGTCTCCGGCTCCGGGAAGACCTCGCCGTAGCGGGCATTGAATCGCCGCGCAATCTCCCGCGTCACTTCGACATAGGCGTAGTTATCCTTGCCCACCGGCACCGCTTCCGCCCGCACAGCAAGGATGTCCGCTGCCTGCAATACCGGATAGCCGAGGAGTGCAAATGACATCTCCTGCCCGGAATCGCGCGCCATCTCCTTCAACGATGGGATGCGCTCCAGTCGGTTGACGGTAATGAGGCTCTGGAACAGACCGGCGAGTTCCATCACCTCTGGCACGAGCGACTGCAGGTAGAACGTCACTTTCGCCGGATCGATGCCGGCGCTGAGAGCGTCCAGCACGAGACTGCGCGCATTCGCGTCGATCTCCGCGATCTGCTCGGGGGCGGAACGCGTGGTCAACATGTGGAGGTCAGCAACGATGAACGTGCAATCGTAGGCCTCCTGAAGGCGAACGCGATTCTGCAACGTCCCCACGAGATGCCCAAGGTGAAGCGGGCCGGTCGGGCGGTCGCCGGTCAGCAGGCGTGGACGATTGCCGGGCATTCGCTCCACGGGGACATCGGGGACGGCAGACGGAACGATGGGTGTTTCGAGCACGGGAGACATGGTGGCATCCTCACTCCCGGCGAAAGCCGGGCATGATAGGCATGGCAGCTGCGTGGGGCAGGCATACGCCCCTGGTGGGGATCAGGAAACGGCGCGCACGGCGCGCCAGTTCCCCGCCTGCCACTCCTGCCAGGCGTCGAGGATGGTGATGTCATGGGGAAATGCGAGTTCGAGCGCTGCGAAGTCGGCCGGAGCGAACCAGCCGAGATCGGTGAGATCGTCGTTGGGAGCCGGTTCGCCGACGACATCCATCGCCGGATAGACGATGAGGATGACGGGGTCGCCCGCCTGCGAGAAGACGCCGAGTGCCGGTCCCAGCGTCACCGCCAGGCCCGTCTCTTCCTGGACCTCGCGCCGGGCCGCCGCCTCGACCACTTCGCCACGATCGACGAAGCCAGCCGGAAAGCTCCACGTTCCCGGTGCCCGCGTGTGCCGCGCCCGCCTGCCAAGCAGGACATTACCGTCCCGGGCGATGACGACCGCCACAGCCACCTTCGGATCGAGCCACGTTACCGCACCGCAGGACACGCAGACGGGACGCATCGCCCCATCGATCTCGCGTTCTTCGGTTGGGTTTCCGCAACGCTGGCAGAACATCGCCCGTCCCGATCCATCCGCAGGCGCGCTCGAAGCGCCTCGCGTGCGTCCCATCCTACACGACGAGGCAAGCGCTCACCTCTGGCAATGGTTATGCGACTCGGGTGATGGCTGAACGCCTGGCATCGCAGCAGGGAGATAGCGTGAGCGCATCGTCCACCACTCCAACCGAAGACCATTTCGACGTCGCCATCATCGGCGCCGGGCAATCGGGCGGGCCGCTCGCCGCCGCTTTCGCCAACGCCGGCAAGACCACCGTCCTGATCGAGCGGAAGCACATCGGCGGCACCTGCGTGAACGAGGGCTGCACGCCGACGAAGACGCTGATCGCAAGCGGCGCCGTCGCCTGGCGCGCCCAACGCGGCGCAGAGTTCGGGATCGAAACGGGCGAAGTCGCCGCCAACATGCCTGCCATTCGCGGCCGCGTCGCCGAAGTCGTCAGGATCTGGCGCGAGGGCAGCGAACGGGGCATCTTCGGCACGAAAGGTCTCGCCTTCATCAAGGGTCAGGCCCGTTTCCTTGGATCGAAACGGCTCCACGTCTCGCTCGACGGTGGGGGGAGCGCGTGCTGAGCGCCGATACCATCGTCATCAATGTGGGCGAACGGCCAGGACCGCTCCGGGGCGAGGTCGCACCGCAAACGCCAGTCCTGACCTCGACCAGCATCCTCCAGCTCGACGTGCTTCCGAGCCACCTGATCGTGGCCGGCGGCGGCTACGTGGGGCTCGAGTTCGGCCAGGTCTCTCGCCGTCTCGGCTCGGAGGTCACGATCGTCCAGCACGGGAAACAGCTCCTGCCGAGGGAGGACCCCGATATCGCGGAGGCTATGCAGAAGATCCTCGAGGAGGACGACATCACGATTCATCTCGAAGCCGGGACAGAGCGCGGCGGCGACCAGGCGTCGGGGAGCGCGGTTTGTGAAGGCGACGGTCTCGTCACTGGCGCCGGACGATGATGGCGTCACGATCGAGACGGCGGTGGGGACGGTCCGGACGGGACGCGGACAATCCAGGGAAGCCACCTGCTCGCCGCCGCCGGACGTATCCCGAACACGGACGATCTCGGTCTCGACGCCGCCGGGATCGAACCGGACGAGAAGGGCTACATCCCGACGAGCGACACGCTGGAAACGACCGTGCCGGGTGTCTGGCCCGGCCTCAAGTTCACGCACATCTCCTACGACGACTACCGCGTGCTCCAGACGAACCTGATCGACGGCGGATCGCGATCCATCACCGGGCGGCAGGAACCGTACACGGTCTTCACGGAACCGCAACTCGGACGGATCGGCCTCAGCGAATCGCAGGCGAAGACGCAAGGGATCGTCTACCGCGTCGCCGCGATGCCGATGGAGCGGGTCGCCCGCGCCTACGAGACGAACGAGCCGCGCGGCATAATGAAGGTACTCGTCGACCCAGAGAGTGAGCAGATCCTCGGCGCCGCAATCCTCGGGCTGGACAGCGGCGAGATCATGGCGATGCTCCAGATCGCGATGCTCGGCAAGGTACCCTACACGGCGCTCCGCGACGGCATCTGGGCGCATCCCACGCTGGCCGAGGGACTGAACAATCTCTTCTTCTCATTCCGCGACGACGGGTAGCATCCTCCCTGCACAGCTGGGGCGCCACCATGCAAGCCGAGTCGGGTACGCTTGCCGCCAGCATGTATCTGATCCGGTCCATTCCCCACATGAACGGACCGTTCGCCAGCTCCGGAGGCCGCCGATCGCTCCCTCGTCCCCATTCCCGTCGCCGTCCGCATCCAGCCCCTTACCCACCGCCGGCTCCGCCGCGGAGGCGTACGCCAGCCGGCAGGTCGCCTTCGCCGCTGAGCGCGAGCGCATCCATCGTCGCTGGCTGCTGGTCGCGAACCTGCGGCTGGTCGCATTCGTCATCCTTGGCATCATGCTCTGGCAGTTCCTCTTCGTCCGCACGGGCGCGCTCGTCACCGGCGGAACGCTCCTGGCGCTTGCCGTCGTCGTCGGTCTTGTGATCGTGCATGGCCGTCTCCGCCGCGAGCGCGACCGCCTCGGACGCCTGGCAACGGTGAACGCCCTCGCCGGGCAACGCCTCGCGCTCGCCTGGGACGATCTTCCCGCGCCACCGACCGATCCCGACACCCCGCAACCACTCCGCGAACCTTCCGCGACGCCCTCCTATAGCCACGACCTGAACGTGACTGGCCGCGCCTCACTGGAGCAGCGCATCGGCACACCCGCCACCCGCAGGGGTCGGGAAACGCTGCGTCGCTGGCTGCTCGCGCCGGCCGATCCTGCCGCCGTCACCGAACGGCAACCCGCCGTGCGCGAACTCGCATCCGCACTGGATCGGCGGCAGGCGGTAGAGACGGCGGCCCATCGGGAAAGTGGCCTCATCGCCGATCCGGAGGACCTGATCGCCTGGGCGGAGGGAGAACGATTCCTCACGCATCGGCCCTGGCTCGTGGCGCTGGCATGGATCACGCCTGTTGTGCTGGTCGTCGCATTGATCGCCCAGGTGACGGGTCTCATCGCATGGCCACTCTGGCTGATCCCGATCGCCGTGAATGTCCTCGTCTTCCAGATCGCCGGGGCACAGGCGGCAACGCTCGTAGCACGAGTCGCCCCGCTGCACGCGGAGATCGCGGGGTATCGCGATGTCTTCGCAGCCATCGCGAGCACACAGCCAAAGTCAGCGCTGCTCCAGCGGATCGCGGACACCCTCGGCAGCGGCCCGAATGGCGCGATGACCCAGAGCAACCGCCTGGCGCGGGCCAGCACGATGGCGATCCCGCGCGGCTCGATGCTCTACTTCCCGTTCCAGATGGGCCTGCTCTGGGATATCCACGTCCTGCACCGGCTCGAGCGCTGGCAGGCGGCGGCAGGACCGGACGTTCGCGCCTGGGTCGATGCGGCGGCGGAGTGGGAGGCGCTGGCGGCGCTCTCCGTGCTTGCCCACGACCATCCCACATGGACGTTTCCGCAGGTCGATCCGGCAACGGATCGCTTCGCCGCAAGAGCGCTGGCGCATCCGTTGATCGCAGAAGGGGACGCCGTTGCCAACGACGTGGCGGTCGGGCCGCGCGGCACGTTCCTGTTCGTCACCGGCTCGAACATGTCTGGCAAGAGCACGCTGCTCCGGGCGATCGGCGCGAACGCCGTCCTGGCGCAGGCAGGGGGACCGGTCGCGGCGTCCGCGTTGACGATGCCCCCGGTGGACATCGCGACGTGCATGCGCGTGGAAGATTCGCTGGCGCGCGGCGTTTCGTTCTTCATGGCGGAACTGCTGAGGCTGAAGGATGTGGTAGATGCGGCACGGGCAGCGACGGATCGTCCGCTCCTCTACCTGCTCGATGAGATCCTGCAGGGGACGAACACGGCAGAACGGCAGATCGCCTCTCGGCAGGTGCTGGCGCAACTCGCCGCGTGCAATGCGATCGGCGCGGTGTCCAGCCACGATCTTGGCCTGCTGGAGGGGAATGCGCTAGAAGCGATGGCGATGCCGGTTCACTTTGCCGAGACCTTCCGGCGGACGGTGGACGGCCCGGAGATGACCTTCGACTACCGGCTGCGAGACGGCCTCGCGACCTCGTCGAACGCGCTGGCCCTGATGGAGATCCTCGGCTTCGGCCTTCCGGAAGCGTAACAAGCCGCCATGCGCGGCGAGAATCGATCCATGTCGCCCCCAGCCAGAATGCGGCGAACCACAACAGCACGTCGACCCTACAGCTGAGTTCGAAATAGTGACCATTACCTGTAGGGGCTCTTGTGATCGCCCGGCGCGTCAAGGGGAACTCCGGGCGATCACGAGGATCGCCCCTACACGGAACGACCCATCCTGGTTGGCAACCCTTGGGGATTCTGCCGTAGGGCAGGCCCAGCGTGACCTGCCGCCAAGAGCAAACCTTCCGCCATCCACCCCCATTGCCTCCCGAACCCCTTCGCCGTACGATGCCGCCACCGAGTTCATCCACCTTCCCGGCGGCGCGGAAGCCTCGCGCCGATACCGGGACCAGCACCGTCGCCATCCGCGCAGCCAGTGAAGGAATCACCGTATCGTGAGCGCATCCGAAACCCCGTTCGATGTCCCTGTCAGTTCAGGATCACTCCGCATCACCGAGGTCACCGTCACCGCGATCAAACCCGAACCCGAGGAGACCGCGAAACCGAAGTCCTGGCTCTCCGAATCGGTCGTCGCGAACCCGATGTCGATCTACCCCGAGTACAAGGCCCGCCGCTCGTCGTGGACCGCGCAGTTCGGCCCGGAACTCGTCGTCCGCATCCGGACCGAGGACGGCATCGAGGGCATCGGCTGCGCCATTCCCGGTGGCGCCCGTGCCATCGTGGAAGATCACTTCCGGCACCTGCTGGTCGGGCAGTCCGCATTCGACATCGAAAAGCTCTGGGACCAGATGTTCAAGGCCTCGCTGCCCTACGGCCGCAAGGGCCTGCCGATCATGGCAATCAGCGGCGTCGATGTCGCGCTGTGGGATATCGTTGGCAAGGCGCTGGGACAACCAGTCTGGCGATTGCTCGGCGGCGAGACGAAGGCCGCGCTTCCGGTCTACTGCACCGGCAATGATGTCGGCTTCTATCGAACGCTCGGGTTCCGCGGGTTCAAGCTGGCCATGCCCTATGGTCCCGCCGACGGCTGGGACGGCCTCAAGAAGAACGTCGAACTGATCGAGCATGCACGGGAACTTGTCGGGCCGGACAGCGAGATCATGCTCGATTGCTACATGGCGTGGAACGTCGACTACACGCTGCGCATGAGCCGCCTTGCCGAACCGTATCGCATCCGCTGGATCGAGGAATGCCTGCCGCCGGACGATTTCGAAGGGTATGCCGAACTCACCGCGAAATCGCAGATCCCGGTCGCCACCGGCGAGCACGAGTACACCCGCTGGGGATTCAAGGAGTTGATCGCACGCCGTTGCTGCCACATCCTGCAACCGGACCTTGCCTGGGTCGGCGGCATCACGGAGGCGAAGAAGATCGCGGCGATGGCTTCCGCCTGGGGGCTCGATGTGATCCCGCATGCGGGCGGCCTTCATCCGTGGTCGCTGCACTTCATGTATTCGACCGTGAACTGCCCGCAGGCCGAGTGGGTGGTTGTCGGGAATGCCGGCGAAGACGATCCGATTCGCCCACTCTTCCCCTACATGATCGGCGCGCCGCTCCCGAAGGACGGCTTCATCCGCCCGACGGACACGCCAGGCATCGGCATCGCACTCGATCCCGAACGCCTCGCATCCTGACCCGCGTTCTTCTCCAGACACAACGAGGCCGCCGGGAATCGTTCCGGCGGTCTCGCACGTTGATACTCCTGAGTCTATGTAAGCGAACGCAGGTGGTCGTTCAGGAACTGCCCATCAAGCGCCATGATCATGACCACGATCAGCGCAATCACGGCAACCACGCCCAGAAGAACTACAAGGAACAGGATGTTCGCGAAGCCCTTGCCACCCAGGTTGGACTCGTCACGCGCGTCCTCGCCGATATGGCCGAGCAACGACAACATCAGGAACAATCGAAGAAACACGGTACGCCCCCAATCCTGCGTCGATCGCCGGCGCGGCTCCCCACCAAGCGCCGGTTCCGCATGCATTGCCAATCGTCATCCGGAAGGCCCCGGCAGGAACACGACTTTCCACCAACGACCATTCCGACGTATGTGAAGACTGTACGGGATTCAGCGCAGCCCGTCCAGAGAACCGGACCGGGAACGGATGCCCGTCCCCGGCCGGGAATCAGAACGAACTCACGATCAGCCGTGAGAGGATCTGGACAAGGACGATCGCAATCACGGTTGAGAAATCGAACATGCCGGTACGCGGCATCACCTGGCGAATCGGTTGCAGGATCGGCTCGGTTGCCGAATACAGCGCGCGGCTGATGCTCCAGTTGTAGCCAGGATCCACCCATGAAATGAGCGCCCGGCCGACAAGCAGAAGACTGAGAATGTTAAGAACCCAGAGAACCAGACTGACGATATCCACCGTGTGCTTCACCTGACCTTCACGGAAACGGGTCGAGTGTCATGCAGCGTCCGTCGCTTTCCCGTTGCCGTTCGGAAAGTATAGCGGAGGGACCGGCCACGCCTCCTCTTGCCAATTCTTCTCAATAAGCCGACACTGCGGGACACGACACACGCCCGATGTCTGTGCCGCGGAGCGCAGGAATACCCCGCGATACGCGGTTGTCTCTCGCGTCCCGCCCATCCCCGATCCGGATTCAGGAGGCTCCCATGTCGACCAACCAGGACAACGCACAGCCCGCCCACGATATGCGATTCAACTCGAAGACGCTCTACGACGGCCCGAGCCGCGCCGGCGCCCGCTCCATGATGAAGGGCACCGGCTTCAGCGACGAGGACCTGAAGAAGCCCATCATCGGCATCGCCAACACCTGGATCGAGACGATGCCCTGCAACTTCAACCTCCGCCGCCTCGCAAAGGCGGTGAAGGCCGGCGTGCGCGCTGCGGGCGGCACGCCGATGGAGTTCAACACGGTCGCCATCTCCGACGGGGTGACGATGGGCACCGAGGGCATGAAGGCCTCCCTCGTCTCCCGCGAGGTGATCGCCGACTCGGTCGAACTGGTCGGGCGCGGCCACATGTTCGACGGCATCATCGGCCTCGGCGCCTGCGACAAGACGCTGCCTGGCCTCTCGATGGCGCTGGCCCGCCTGAACGTGCCGAGCCTCCTGATCTATGGCGGCACCATCATGCCTGGCTACTGGCGCGGCCAGGAAGTGACGGTCCAGACCGTCTATGAACAGATCGGCGCCCTCGCGGCCGGCAAGATCACCGAGGAAGACCTGAAGTCGCTGGAAGATGTCGCCTGCCCGGGAGCAGGCGCCTGCGGAGGCCAGTTCACCGCGAACACGATGGCGATGGCGATGGAGTTCATCGGTCTCTCGCCGCTCGGGTCCGCCTCCGCGCCGGCGGTCGATGCCCGCAAGGAAGCGATCGGCGAGCAGGCGGGCGAGCTCATCATGGAACTGCTGCGCCAGAACATCCGCCCCCTGGACATCCTGACACGCACGGCGTTCGACAATGCCATCGCCGGCGTCGCGGCCAGCGGCGGTTCCACCAATGCCGTACTCCACCTCATCGCGCTCGCCCGCGAGGCTGGTGTACCGCTGACGATCGACGAATTCGACGCGGTTTCCCGCCGCACGCCGCTGATCGCCAATCTGATGCCGAGCGGGAAGTACGCCGCCGCCGACCTCGACAAGGCAGGCGGCACCCAGCTGATCGCCCAGCGCCTGATCGACGCCGGCTACCTCGACGGCTCGCCGATCACCGCCACCGGCAAGGCCATCGGTGAGGAGGCCGCCAAGGCCATCGAAACACCGGGCCAGGATGTCGTCCGCACGCTCGACAACCCGATCAAGAAGAGCGGCGGCATACACATCCTGAAGGGCAATCTCGCTCCGGATGGCGCCGTCGTGAAGCTCTTCGGCTACGAGCGCACCTACCATCGCGGTCCGGCCCGCGTCTTCGACTCGGCCGAGGACGCCGCCAACGCCGTCCTGCACAACCAGATCGTCGACAACGATGTGGTGGTCATCCGGTACGAAGGCCCGAAGGGCGGTCCCGGCATGCAGGAGATGCTCGGCATCACGGCAGCGCTCACTGGGCAAGGGCTCGGCCAGACCGTCGCGCTCATCACGGACGGCCGCTTCTCCGGCGCCACGCGCGGCGTGATGGTCGGCCATGTCGCCCCGGAAGCACAGGTTGGCGGCCCGATCGCCGCGCTGCGGGAGGGCGATATTGTCGTGATCGATGTCGACAACCGCGGACTGCGCGTCGAGCTGTCGGATGACGAACTCGCGGCCCGGCTGAGCGCGTGGACGCCGCCAATGCCGCATTACACCTCCGGCGTGCTCGCGAAGTACGCGGCGACCGTGAGCCAGGCCAACGAAGGTGCCATCACCCGCGTCGACCTGCTCGATGTCCAGGGCGCTCGCCCGCGATAGCTGCCGTGCGCTGGCGCTCGCCATGATCCTCCCGGTGGCGCAATGCCGCCGGGAGATTTCTCCTCGATACTCCCCGAGATCCGGGGATGCCCAGCCGTTGCGGCGATTCCGTTGTTAGCCGACCGACGGCACCCTCCCATCTCACGTGGAATGCATCAAGGTCAGGCTGCGCTCATCCTCCCCGATCATCCTTCGCTCCGCTCAGTGGACTATCAACGCCAACCTGACATGCTTGGAATTCAGGGTCGCCACGAAGACGGCCCCCACACACACGACGCGTCAGGGGATATCGTCGTTTGGAGGGACCGACCGCGTGTCGGTCCGCTCGCGATCACCCGACAGTCTGGCCTTGACAGACCGCTCAGGATGACACGGCAAGACCTCGGTAAACCCAAGATGAATTCATGCCGGGCTGGGCAGAGCGCGCTCCTGAACGTGCCCCACGGAGTTGATGAAAGACCGCCACACAAATGAAACACGGAGACGACCCGTTCGCGCCGCATTCCCCGCCCGCTCCGAGGGCTGGCGCCTGGGGCACAAACCCGCTGACCAGTTTCCGAGAACATGACCTCTCATGGACGATCCGACGGTGTGACGTCCGGATCCCGAACCCCACGACTTGACCGGAACGCAGGTTTCTCGTACAACGGCACCAATGCCATCGTGCAAACGTGTGCTGGCAGCGCACCCGATTGCGCCCGACCGCCCGGTCGTCGGTGACGGGAGATTCGTAGCGAGGACATGTATCGTGGATCCACGCCGATTCGACAGCCTCACCCGTGCATTCTCGTCCCGTTTCTCTCGTCGTGCAGCCGTCCGAACCGGTGGCGTCGGCGTCGCGGCCGCCCTGGCCGCATCAGCCGGGATGCATTCGTCACGCTCCGTCACGGCGCAGACCGGCACACCCTATTCCGTGCTGCGCATGTACGCCTTCGATGAGACTCCCGATACCGCTGTGGAGGCCCTGAACACCGGCTACCTTCCCCAGCTTCAGCAACAGACGGGATTCCTCCAGTACACGGTCGTCGTCTCCGACCAGAATGTGCTGACCACGATCTCCGTCTTCGACAGCCAGGCCAACTTCACCGCCGCCGCGGAGGCGCTGGCCAGCTGGATCGAGGAGAACCTAGGATCGGTCCTTCCCGACCTGACCGACAGCAGCGAAGGCAACGCGGTCATCTTCGCGCTCAACACGAATCAGGTCTGCGGCTCCGGCCCGGCCCCCGCCGCGACCCCAACAGCTGCGCCGGTCAACCCGACAGCGGTGCCCGCGTCCCCCGAAGCCTGCACAGGCGCCGGCTGCGCCTGCAATGGCGGCGTGCAGAATGCCTGCGACGATGGGCTCGTCTGCTGCCAGAGCGGTGAGTCGATCCCCGGTGGAGCGGGCATCTGCACCGCCGAGGACTCCTGCAACGACAGCGTGGCCACGCCGGTCAGCTAGGCCACGACAGACAGCAAAGCCGCCAACGGTCAGACCGTTGGCGGCTTTGCTGTCTGTCGTGATGGAATCTCGCCTCACCGTTCGCGGGATCCAGGGTTACGAGGCTGCGGCGACAGCGATCACCAGCAGCGCCAACAGGACAACGACCGCCAGCATCATCCACACGGCGACATCGCCATGCGGATCGCCCATCGGCACGGTCACGGCATCCGGCTCGATGGCAACCGGCGCCTTCTGCTCCCTTCGGGAGACTGGCGCGGGCTTCTTCGCCGTCGCGACGGCCCGAGGGGTAGCCTCAACTGGCGGCGCGGATGGAACGGCGGAGGACGCCGTCCGTGCAGCCTGACGCTTCGCCTTGGCGGCGGCACGACGTTCGCGTTCCCGTTGCGCGGCGCTCCGATTGGACGAGTTGCTGCTCATGCTCGCGATCTCCTGTCATCGCACGATGGCCTGTCCCGCTGCACGGGCGGCGGCATTGGACCACAACGGCTTCCCAAAACCCTGGAGCAAAGACCAGGCCGATGTCCGGACTGGCGATCCCGATCCCCGCGATAACTGCATGACACGCGGGGTAAACGCCAAGCGCTCTCCCCGAACGATGCCGTCTGCGGCGATCGTGCTAGAACGCACCGCCAAGCAGCGGATAGACCAGCTGTTCCCAGCGATCGGCGACCACCTCGCGGTACCGCTCCTCAGTGACGATCCGGATCAGGCGCCGATGCTCCTCATAGCGCTTGAAATCATCATCGGCCAGCCCGGCGACCTCCTGCCACGTCATCATCGGATGATACCCGACCGGCGGATGCGCGAACTGCACCCAGACATCGGTCTTCCACTTCTCCGGTTTCGGGATATCGATGAGGATCGCCGTGTCCGGCACCGACTCGCCCAGCATGTCCGCCAGCCCACGACAGAGATCGAGCTCGACCGAACGCCGTGCAGACGGGTCGAACCAGAGATTGCCCAGCCGCGCGTACAGCTCGAATGCGCGGGCACTCACTTCCACCGCCCGCTTGTGCATGCGACGGTTCGCCAGGGCGTCGGCCAACCGGCGCGTCGATTCCGGCATGTCCGGCGACCGCATGAACGCCATCAACGTTGCATCGTCATGGGCGGTGAGATTCGTCGATGTGATCGCACCTGCCACCAACGCCTCCTGCACGGCGCGAAGCAGCATGATCATGCAAGCGCGGTTCGTGTGGTGCCAGTAGACATTGTCGAACATCTCCTGGCGCGCGTTGATCAACGAATGAAGCGGGCTGATCCCCTTCTCGGTCACGGCCACACGGGTCGTGGTAGTACCCGGCCCACCCTTGCTTCGCCGGCCTCCGCGCCGTGGCTTTGCCCCCATCGGCGACGGAGCCGGCAACGACGCCTGAAGCGTCTCTGGCACGTCGGCGAACGTCAACGCGCCGAGCAGCCGGAGCGCATCGACCCCGCCATACGGCACGCTGCACGCGTGGGCATCGCGCGGGAGATAGTCGAGCTTATCCATGTCGAGCGTCCCCGACAGCAGCCCGCGCAGCACGCGATCGGATTCCGGCAACTCATCCCGCCCGGCGTGGATAAGCGCCGCCACTCGTGACGGATCGACATTCCAGGCGCGTGCCAGGACATCGGCAATCTCACCCCGCTCGATCAACGAACGTCCGACCTCCTCGTGCGTGCGAACCGGCGGCCCAAGCTCTTCGATGGCGTGGGAGAAGGGATAGTGCCCGATGTCGTGCAGCAACGCCGCCGCGATCGCCGTCCGCGCATCGGCAACGGAAATCCACGCCCCGGCCGATTGCTCGGCAAGGTGGGCGACCGCCAACCGTGTGAGGTGCATCACGCCGATGGAATGCTCGTAACGCGTATGTTTCGCGCCCGGCCAGACGCGGGAGACAAATCCGAGCTGCTGGATACGGTCGAGCCGCAGGAACTCCGGCGTGCTCATGAGGGCGATCTCTCGCCGGTTCAGCGGGACGAGATCGTAGAGCGCATCCCGTACGTCGGTGTCGGGATCGCCAAAGATGTCCCGCACGACCGGCGACGTCGAAGCCGACGGATAGATGGAGGGCACGAAGGTCAGCTCCCAGGGACTCCAGCACGACAGGGCACGGGCAGCTCCGTGCGCCTCACACTATCAGGATACGATGCGCCCCGGATACGAACGATGTCAGCGCATCACAATCGAGCCGTTACTGCGACGTAGACGCCTGGAATGATGGATACTGAGCGCATTCGCGTGAGGCGATGTCTCCCCGGCATCACAACGCCCTCGCACCACCCTTGGCCCAGACCGCGTGGGTGGCGGCGTTCGCGAACGCCGCCCCCCACGCGCGCCCGGTCG
>JASGDN010000044.1:0-24745 GCA_049841275.1 Thermomicrobiales bacterium | reverse complement strand
TGAACCGGTATCGGCGGCTGACCATTCGGTACGAACGTCGCGTCGACATCCATCAGGCCTTCACCACGCTCGGTTGCTGCCTCATCTGCTTCAACGCCATCACCCGGTTGTGTTAGGCACTCTTAGTTAACGAGATGGTGGAGGGTGGGCTAAGCAAAGGAATCGGCCATTTTCTTTGCTTACAAGGCGGTTGTGCTGTCGTTATTTGCGACAGCCTGGTGGGTGGGCGAGGCGATTGAT
Source organism: Thermomicrobiales bacterium (assembly GCA_049841275.1). Classification (GTDB taxonomy): domain Bacteria; phylum Chloroflexota; class Chloroflexia; order Thermomicrobiales; family UBA6265; genus JASGDN01. The sequence goes on along the minus strand of JASGDN010000044.1, from coordinate 24,505 downwards.
GTGCCGTTGGGCTCCATCGTGCTGGGTCCGATGCGTTCATCCAGGAACGCGAGCATCCCATCGAGTGCGGTCCGGCCCTCCTCGGTATCGAGTTGGAACTGGTACTCGTGCGGAAGGCGCGGATCGTGATCTTCCGGCCAGAAAAGGGCGGTGACTGGCACGCCGAGCGATTCCAGCTTTGCCGCCATCGGTTTCGATTGCTTGTCCGTCAGCGGATCGCCATTGCCGCCGCTGATCCACGTTGCGGGGAAGGCATTCGTGACGTGGTCGATGGGAGACATCTGCGTCATCGCTGTTGGTGCGCCGCCTCGTCTGCCCGTGTAGGCCCAGACCGTCGTGCCGACGCCCCAGACGAGCATCCGTTCCAACGTCGTTCGGGCCGGGGGATCGCCCTCGCCGACGAAGGTCGCCATGTCGTAGATCCCACAGCTCAGCATCACGCCCCGGAGCCGATCCGACCGCAGGGCTGGAGTGATGCCGACCTCGCCGGCATAGGCCGGGTTCGTGACGAGCGCGGCGATCTGGCTGGTGAGCTGGGCGCCGGCGGAATCCCCCGCAATCATGATGCGGTCGATGTCGGCGTGGAAACGGGCGGCGTTCTCCTGGATGTAGGCGAGCGCGTCGTTGATCTGGAAGACCGGCGTCGGGTAGTGCGCGTGTGGGCCGAGCGAATAGTTCAGCGAGATCACCGTGTATCCGTGGCTGGCGACGATCTCGTAATACGGCGTGTTGTTGTCCTTGTCGCCGGAAATCCAGGCGCCGCCGTGAATCCAGACGAGGAGCGGAAGCTGCTCGTTGGCACCGACCGACTCCGGGAAGAAGACATCGAGCGTCGCATCCTTGTCGCCGGAGCGATAGGGCACGTCGCGGATCGAGGCGATGCCGCTGGCCGGGGCGTGCCTCACCATCTCGGCCCGTGTCCGGTTGGCTCCACGGTCGAACACGCGCCGGATCAGCCAGGCTCCCGGCCGGGGGCTGAGATTGAAGGTCAGGATCGCCGCACCAACGCTCGTGATGAGGACGGTTTCCGGCCAACGGCTCCGTTGCTTGATATGGGGAAGGTCGTTCGCTATGGGTTTCGGCTTCGACACGGATGGCCTTTCGGTGGGCAATGGCGGGCCTGTTGGCGGTCTCCCGGCGATTCGTTTCCGGGATCGAGCGGTCCGTTCCAGAACAATGGGACGCATGGATAACGACATCGGGACATGAAGTCGAGATAATCATTGCATATGGGGCCTGTCTACCTGAAGTCACCGAATTCGTGACGCTGTGCGATGCCGGCGTCGTTGGGCTGTACGGGGCGTTACCGTGGCAACCGCGCGGATAGCGCTGCCTGCATGGGCCTGGGCCACGTGTCGGAAATCTGAATACAGGTGGGGGTGACCTATGGAACAGGGAGCGGTGGATGCATCCGGGATGACGCGCCGGGAGGTGCTGGGGCGGGCGGCGGCCATCGCCGCCCTGCCGACGATAGCGGCACCGGCGGCCGGCAGCGCGCACGATGGGCATGAGGCGACCCCGGCGCCGACATCCGGGGTCTCGCTGGGAGGCGCGGTGGCGCCGGGAGAGAGCACGCAGGCGCTCCCCTATCCGGAGGTGATTGCCAGTGAGGGAGGCGTGCTGACGGCTATCCTCAGGCCCGCTCCGGCCACGATCGAGATGGGTGCCCCGCAGCCGGTGAAAACCTGGGCCTACAACGGCATGGTGCCGGGGCCGACGTGGGAAATCAAACCAGGCGATGTCCTGAAGTTCGATGTCGTGAACGGGCTGCCAGCGATTCACGAGGATCATGGCGAGCGTGACATGATGCGTCCTCACGCCTGGACGACGACCAATATTCACACGCATGGCTTGCACGTCTCACCGGAGGGGAACAGCGACAACGTTTTCCTGGAGATCGCGCCGGGGGAGTCGCAGTCCTACGAAATCGCGGTGCCGGAGGATCACCCGGCCGGGCTCTTCTGGTATCACCCGCACAAGCATGGTGGGGTGTGCCAGCAGGTGCGAGCCGGACTGGCTGGGGCGATCGTCGTGCGCGGGGATATCGACGAGGTGCCAGAGATTGCGGCGGCGAAGGAGCATCTTCTCGTCTTCCAGGCGATCGAGGTGGGAGAGGACTACTCGCTTCAGGATCCGATTCCCTACCCGCAGAACGAGGAAGCGTTCTACCCACGCAAGCACATCCTCTATACCGCCAACGGCATCCTGAACCCGACCATCACGATGTATCCCGGTGAGGTGCAACGCTTGCGCATGCTGAACGCCGCCGAGGGCAAGTTCATGCACCTCGCGCTGGAAGGTCACGATCTCTACCAGATTGCTTGGGACGGCCTGACGATGGATGCGCCGGAACCGGCGTCGAAGGTGCTGGTTTCGTCGGGGAACCGGCTGGAGGCGCTGGTGAAGGCGGGAGCGCCCGGCACCTATCAGATGATCGTGACACCGGCCTCCAGCCAGCACCCGACGATGCCCGGCATGGGAACACCGCCCGCCACGAAGGAATTGATCCCGCAGCCGATCCTGACGATCGTGGTGGAGGGTGAAGGCCCGGAGATGGCGCTGCCGGCCGCGTTGCCGGCTTACGATCCGGAGATCCTGCCGATCGCGAAGAAACGGGACTTCACCTATTCCGTGGAGCGGGGGCCGGATGAGATTGCGTTCTACACCTTCGGGATCAACGGCGAGCCGTTCGATCCGGCGAATCCTCCCTACCAGATGAAGCTGAACACGGCCGAGGAGTGGACGCTGACGAACGCGCGCGATCCGAAGTATCCGGAGCACGCGCACAACTTCCATATCCATGTGAACCCGTTCAAGGTCACGCACATCAATGGCGAGCCACTGGCGAGACCCTTCTGGCGCGACACCTTCATTCTCACCGGGATCAATGGCGACTCGTTCACCTTCGTCCACAACTTCACCGACTTCACCGGCCGGACTGTCGAGCATTGCCACGTCCTCTCGCACGAGGACCTGGGCATGATGGAGATGCTCGAGATCCTCCCGTGATCGAGAAGTGAGGACCAAGAAGTGAGAAGTGAGGAGTGAGGCGGGAAAGGAATGCGAAACACGGTAGCGAGCGGGAATTGTGTCTGCGGAGGGCAGCATCTCATCGCGAAATCACGTCGGCACGAATGCCTATGTCGTCCTCTTTTCTCACTTCTCGGTCCTCACTCCTCTCAAAGAGGTTATGCACTATGAACCGAATGACAATCTCTCGACGATCGTTGCTGGCAACGGGCGCTGCTGCGGCATCGACGCTCGCGGTTGGGCGTGGCATCGGGATCGGCGCGGCCGCCGCCCCGGACCGCTGGTCGGAGGTAGTGCGGGCGAGCGCGATCGACGACTCGGCGCTGGATGACCTGCGTGCCCGGCTGAACGGGACGGTGATGGTGCCGGGCGACAGCGGGTTCGCGACGGCGAACGCCCCGGCGAACGGGCGATATCTTTCGGTACAGCCGGCGGCGGTGGCGCGGGTGGCCGACCATGCCGATGTCGTTACGGCGATCCAGTGGTGCAACGAGAACGGTGTGCGCCTGGTCGGGCGTGGGGGAGGACACAGCTACGCCGGCCTCTCCACCACGACCGAACTGCTGCTCGATCTGCGGCGGCTGAACCATGTGAAGATCGACCGGAAGGCGGGTACGGTCCGGTCAGGTGGTGCGGCGCTCAATGCCGACTTCTTCACCGCGACAGAGAATGGGCCGTTCTTCCTGCCGGGCGGGACATGCCTCGGTGTGGGATCGGGGGGACTCGCGCTGGGCGGCGGTATTGGCTACAACGCGCATTGGGCGGGCCTTACCTGCGATCACATGCTGGCCTCGACGATCGTGACGGCGGATGGCCAGACGCTGACGATCGACGCGACAACCAACAACGATCTCTTCTGGGCCTGTCGCGGCGGTGCGGGCGGCAATTTCGGGATCAACACCGACTTCACTTTCCGCTTGCAGGAGGTGCCGCAGGAGGTCTCCTTCTACCGCTTCGACTGGACCGGGTCGGATGCGGCAGTCGCGGTGCATGGAGCGTTCGACAAGCTGCTGTCCGAGGCGCCCGCCGCGTTGAACGCGGTAGCGATGTCGGAGGTGACGCCGATCGACGCGGGCGGGGATGAACGCGACGCGATCCATACCATGTCGCGCGGGCAGTACATCGGTCCAGTCGATGAGTTGAAGGAACTGGTTGCACCGCTTGCTGCGATCGGCACGCCGACGACCAGCACTATCCAGGACATGACCTTCTGGGATGTCCAGCGGATGATTGCTACCCCCGAACCGGCGTCGCACTCGTTTGGCGACATCTCGCGCTATGCGAAGGAGCCGCTGCCGGAGGCCGCGATCTCGGCGATGATCGACCTACTGGCGCAGTGCCCGAGCCGGACGGACGATGCGAACGGGTCGGTCTGGTCGCTGGGGTGGGTCGGCGGCGATGTGATCGGATCGCTCTCGCGGACGGAGACAGCCTACGTCCATCGCGACGCACACACGTTGTGGCGGCCGACGACGGTCTGGCCGGACGCCGCCGATCCGTCGGTGGCAGACGGCCTGAACGCCTGGACGGACGGGATTATCGACATCCTGACGCCGCTGACCCCGAACGAGAGTTACCAGAACTTCCCGAACCGGGACATTGCGGACTTTGCCGATCAGTATTACGCGGAGAACCTGTCGCGCCTGATCGATGTGAAGACGAAATACGATCCGAAGAACTTCTTCCAGAACGCGCAGAGCATTCCGCCGCGTGGGTAAAGCGAGATCCAGTTAGCGTATCCCGTAGCGGGCAACCATCGGCTCGTCTGGCTCGTCCGCGAAGCCGGGTATCGCGGTGGGCTCGTCCCACTTGATCGGCCTGCGGCCGATGGTGGTCGCGACCACTGACCGCAACAACCACTGCGAGGGTCGGTAGACTATAGGGAATACTCGCAGCGAAGCCAGGAACGGTGTCCGATCGGGATCATGCCGTTCGTTGTATGGATGAAGGGTGCCCGATGGGGGCGCTCCCAAGCCGAAGGAGACGAACGGCGATGGACTACGTGATTTTCGTGATCGACGATGGACAGGCGCAGGCTGTGGGCGCAAACGCCGCCGCCGAGGCCGAGATGGCTGCTGTCGACGTCTTCAACGACCGGCTTCGGGCCGAGGGGTATTGGGTGTACGCCAATGGCCTCGCCGATCCTGCCACTGCCACCGTGATCGACAACCGGGGTGCGGAGCCGGTGATCACCGACGGCCCGTTCCTGGAGTCGAAGGAGTTCATCGGCGGCTTCTGGATCATCAATGCGCCGAATCTCGATGTGGCGCTCCGGCTTGCGGCCGAGGGATCGAAAGCCTGCAACCGCAAGGTCGAGGTGCGCCCGTTCGCGATTGAGCCGGCATGACCGACATCCAGGCCGCGATCGCCTGTGCCCATCGGGATGAGTGGGCGCGGGTGGTTGCGGCCCTGGCCCGGCGGTTTGGCGATCTCGATACCGCCGAGGATGCTGCAGCCGAGGCCTTCGCGGTCGCCGTCGAGCGGTGGCCGCGTGATGGCGTCCCTCCGAACCCCGGGGCATGGCTGACCACGACCGCCACCCGCAAGTCCATCGACCGCATTCGGCGCGAGCAGAAGCGGGACGACAAGCACATGCAGGCGTACCTGATGGACGACGATCCCGCCGATGCAGGCGGGGTCATCGATGACGACCGGCTCCGGCTGATCTTCACCTGCTGCCACCCGGCGCTGGCGATGGAGGCGCGGGTGGCGCTGACCCTGCGCATGGTCGGTGGCCTGACCGTGCCCGAGATTGCCAGCGCCTTTCTCGTGCAGGAGGCCGCGATGGCGCGGCGGATCACCCGCGCGAAGGCCAAGATCGCAGCGGCCCGCATTCCCTACCGGATACCGTCGGCGGAGGATCTGCCGTTGCGGCTCACCGGCGTTCTTGCCGTCCTGTTCCTCATCTTCAACGAGGGCTACCTCGCGACCAGTCCCGACACGGACCCGGTCCGTTCCGACCTGACTGCCGAGGCGATCCGGCTCGCGCGGCTCATCCACGGCCTCGTGCCGGGGGATGGGGAGGCAACCGGGCTGCTGGCGCAGATGCTGCTCATTGAGGCGCGGCGGGGTGCCCGCGTCTCGACGAGTGGCGAACTCGTTCCCCTCGCCGAGCAGGATCGCACCGCCTGGGATGCCGCGGCCATCGCCGAGGGGCACCGGCTGGTTCGCGAGCGTCTGGCCGTCGGTGAAGCGCCGGGACGCTACCAGATCCTGGCCGCGATCAACGCCGTGCATACCTCGGCGCGCGATGTCGGCGCAACCGACTGGTCGCAGGTGGTCGCGCTCTACGATCAGCTCGTCCGGATCGACCCGTCACCGGTGGTCGCCCTCAACCGGGCGATCGCCGTGGGTGAGCTGTCCGGTCCGGTGGCGGCTTTGGCGATCGTCGATCGGCTCGTGGAGCCGTTGGCCGGCTATCACGCCTATCACGCGACCCGGGCCGATCTGCTGCGTCGACTTGGGCGGTGGCAGGAGGCGACCGCTGCCTACGACGCAGCGATCGGCCTGGCAGGCAACACCGCCGAGGTCGCCTACCTGATCCGTCGCCGCGACGAAGTGGGATAGCGCGCGATCCAGGGCGGAATCCGGCGATGCGTCCACACATGCCCTGATGACCGATCGGTTGCCCGTGGCTGGCGAACGGTGACGCGTCTGGAATGGCCAGATCGCGATGCGGCGGATAGGATGCGCGCATCGGACCGGCGTTCACGAGTACGGGAGGGACGACATGGCGACCAACTACACGGCATCCGACGCGTTCGCGCAGCAATTGCAGGACGAAGCGGTGCGTCACCTGCAAGCGCTCCTGAAACTGGACACGACCTCGCCGCCGGGTCACGAACGGCTGGCGGCGGACTATATCGCCGCGCAACTGGATGCTGAGGGGATTCCCTACGAAATCGTCGAATCTGCTCCGACGCGGGCGAACCTTGTGGCGCGCCTGAAGGCGGAGAATCCGACTGCACCGCCGATCCTGCTGATGGGACACACCGATGTCGTCAGCGTCGAGCGGGACAAGTGGGAGCGCGATCCCTTTGGCGGCGAGCTGGTGGACGGCTTCGTGTGGGGGCGCGGCGCGCTCGACATGAAGAGCATGGTTGCCGGGGAGCTGACGATCTTCCTCGAACTGAAGCGGCAGGGGATCCCGCTCGACCGCGATGTGATTTACGCGGCCTTCGCCGATGAGGAGGTGAGCGGCGAACTTGGCGCCGGGTGGGTCTACCAGAACCGCAACGACCTCATCGGCGATGCGGAGTACGCGCTGAATGAGGGTGGCGGCTCCCCGGTGACGGTCGGCGGCGTGACCTTCCTCGGGCTGGGCTCGGGCGAGAAGGGCCAGTCGATCGTCCGTATCACGTTCCGGGGCAAACCGGGCCACGCTTCGACGCCGATCCCGGATACGGCGGTCGCAAAGCTGGGTCGCGCGTTGGTGTTGCTGGATGCATGGGAGCCAGATTTCACGATCACGACGCCGGTGCGGCGGACGCTGGAAGGGCTGGCCGCAATCCAGACGGGCGAAGTGAAGGCGCAGCTGGACGCCCTGCTGGAGAGCGGCGATCCGCAGTGGCGCGATCTGGCGGCGGTGCTGTCGAGCGATCGCGAGCGGCAGAGCTTCTGGGCGGTGACGCATCACACCGCCGTGCCGACGCTGATCGTGGCGGGCGACCGCATCAACGTGATCCCGTCCGAGGTGACGGTGGATGTCGATTGCCGGATCCTGCCGGGGATCACGGCGGAGGGGTGGCGCGATCTCGTGCAGGAGGTTGTGGGCGACCTCGGCGAGGTGGAATTGCTGACCCGGAACGAGGGGATTGCCTTCGATCCGGCCTCACCGTTCGCGGACGCGATCCAGGCATCCATTGACGAGCTCCTGCCGGGGACGCGCGTGATTCCGACGCTGATCGGCGGCCGGACGGATGCGGCGCACCTGAAGTCGATCAAGACGTACGGGTTCTGGCCAACGTTGCCAAGCGAGCGGGTGAAGGCGTACATGGGCCTGGCGCATGGCCACAACGAGCGCGTGCATGTGGATGATGTCGGGTTCGGCACGCGCTTCGGCTGGAACCTCGTCACGTCGTTCGCGGCGAAGGGATGAGCGCCGCGGATGCATGGCGTATGCGTCTGCGGGCTGGCTTGATAGCGGCGATGAAGGCGTGCAATACGGATACCATCACGGTGTTACGGGGCGCGATGGCCGCCATCGATAACGCGGAGGCGGTTTTCCTGCCGGATGGCGTTGGCTCGGTATCGGGTGGCGTCGTCGCGGGCTCGATGGCAGGTGTCGGCTCGACGGAGGTAGTCCGTCGCGATCTTTCGTTCGGCGAGGTGCGTGCGTTGATGTTGGCGCAGGTCGGCGAGCGGGACGCCGCGGCCGAGTGGTCGATTGCGCACGGCTACCCGGAGCGGGCGGCGCGGATGCGCCGGGAGGCGATGGTGTTACGGACGTTCGTGGACGGAATGGAATGAGCGGTGAACCGGGGGCCTGATGGGCTGAGTTGGGGCGTCTGTCCGGTAGGGCCGTCAAAAGGAGGACGCGCGATGACAGGGACGGCGATCCATGAGATTCCGGATTCGTGCTGGGACGATCCCCGGTTCGCCCGTCTCATCGCCTTCGCGGAAGATGTGTTGGCCGCCTGTGAGACAGCAGGCGTTGACCCGGTGATGGACGGCGGGCTGGCCTTGCAGGTGCATCTTGGCGGGGTGCCGTTCCCGGTGGGGGATGTCGATTTCGGGTGTCCGGAGGCGGATTTCGCGCCACTCCAGCGGGGATTGGAAGCGGCCGGGATCTTCTGCGAGGTGAGGCCGTGGCATGTGTTGCAGGCGCGGCGTGACGACCTGAAGGTCGAGTTCGGCGCCGAGGAGGTCTGGAATAGTGGCCTCACCGGACCCTACGATGCGGTGCGGATCGACCGGTTTCCGGTGCGGATGATGCACCGGGAGGGACTGCGCGAGCAGTATCGGCGCGGTGTGGAGGCGACGGCGGGCGATCCCGATCCGTCGCAGGTGTGGAAACACGCTGCGTGCGTCGCGAAGCTGGCGGTGCTGGACGAGACATAAAGCCCGCAAGTGGTGGGTCACGGAACAAGGCCTAATGTCATGGGATCGACGGCTTGGCGGAGAAATGCATCGCGGCGCGCTGTCACGGCTCTCGACCCCAAGGGATGGGAGGTGGGATCGCAGCCGGGCCATCCTTCCATGACGGTTGGCGTATTCAGCGCTGCCACGGCGTCCCAATAGGCAACGTCAGTTGCTGGCCGTCCCATATGCGCTTCCCAGCCTTCGCGCACGAACTCGGCTGCAGGCAGACCATACCGCAACGCTACCTGCATGCGCATCGACCCGAGGTCTACCCCGGGATTTCCCACTCCGGCTGTTTTCCAGTCGATGAGGGCAGTGAAACAGCCGCTCAGCCATCTCGTGTTTCCAGGCCAGAGATCGCCATGAACCAGTACGTTGGATTCGGTGGGTTGGGGGTAGTCCCGGACGAGATCATCGGCCAGGAGAAGTAGGGGCGTCGATGTCGTCCGCGACAGCAGTATCCGAGGTTCGTCGAGCGGGAACTCCGTCGTTGCGAGATAGGCGGCGAGAATGTTGTCTCGATCTCCTGGATTTGACCGGTAGAGTGCCGCCCAGCGCCGATCCGTGGCGTAATCGTCGGGCTGGATTGGTCGTGTGCGTGGGGCCAGAAACGGTTGCGGTTCGAGCCCAATGTCATGGACTCGCGCCATCGCGGCTCCCATGCGTCGCAGCTGCTCGGCGTCGAGATCGTCGGGGAACTCGCTGACTCCCGGAAGCGCCGTTTCCAGCGACGCGATCACGTCCGCTTCCTGGCCCGTTCGGTCGCACGCGATCAAACGCGGAGCCGCCACATTGCGTGTTTCGGCCAGGGCAAGCGCGTCTGCATTGGTAAGAATCCCGGCCGGAGCGATCCTGCCTGGAACCGGAATCCGGAGGATCATGTCCTGGCGTCGTCCACGGTGCGCGACTGTCAGGAGCCATGGACTCACGGCCCCGTGCAGGCTCCTCTGGACGGTGACTTGCGCGTTTCCCCCAACGACTTTTGCAACCCACTGGATGACAGATTCGTTTGGCGACGGCATCGCGCGTCTCCTCTCTGCGTGTACCCGATCGGTGCGGAGGAGATGCTAGCAGGTCTTCCCTTGAGGGGACGGATGAGTTGATTCGTCGAGAGGTCTTCAGCGGTGGAAATGCCGAGCTGTCATGCGTCGATCAGGGCGAGTGTCTCGTTCGCGAGTGCGCAGAGGTCTTCCCGCTGGCGGGCGTAGAGATCGGGGCTCGGTTCGGGATAGAGGATCGCACGGATACGTTCGGTGCAGCGGGCCGGTTTTACCTCCAATCCGTCGAGCGTGCGGATCAGGTTGCCATCACCGGTGAACCAGCGTCGGTTGCGCGCGCAGAGGACCTCGGCGATGGCGTTGACGAGTTTGTCCGTCACGCCGTGGAGGAAGACGATATCTTCCTTCCCGACCTTGTTTCGGTAGTGATAGTCCTGCGGCCAGTACTCGAGGTTCTCGCGATACCGCGCGTAGATGGCCTGCTGCACCACATCGGGATACCGCGCGGCGCGTTCCCGCCAACGTTCGACGATGTCGACATCCCCGGCGACGGCGACCATGTTCAGGACATCGGGCATCGGCCGGTAACCCCACATGGTCCAGACGTACTGGACGGCATCGAGATCGCCCGCGAGCCAGCGGTCGATCTGCTCGTCCATCCAGAGGCTGCTGCCGGGGCCGATGTGATCGAGGAGGAATCCCTTCGCGCGCCAGTGGTCGGCCAACTCCTCGAAGGGATCGACAAGCCGGGGACCCACCTCATCGGGCGGTATGTCGTGGCTGAGGTAGACGCGGAAGTCGATGTCGGACTGGCTGGGGACCCAGGTACCCTTGCTGGTGGAGCCGCTGATGCTCACGACGCCGGGCCAGATGTCGAGCGACTCGAAGAGGCCAGCAAAGTCGCGGGCAAGCCCCTGCGCCGGTTCTGGGAGTCGGGCAAGTGCGGCATCGAGCGTGGTCATCGGTAGAACCTCCTGGATCGTGTGGGCGGCAGCAAGATGGTTGTCGATAACTGTTACGGCGGGGATTGTATCGTTTGTATGCAGTCCGGAATGCTAGCAGAATCTCATGGCGGCAACGAGGTTCGATGGGGTGCGCGGAGGGCCTGTCGGGAGGTGGCAAGGCTGGTGCGGAACGTGCCCGAACGGCGGTGTCTGGAAAGGCAGGCGGTTCGGCTGGCGGAATGTGAGGGAACGACCGAAGCCGGGACGACGTCCTGATCGTGAAGGCCAGCCCGTGGGGAGGCCGATGATGTCCAGCACGCAAGGAGGGCCGTCCGGATGGCGGATTCACGATATGACAGAAATGCGTCGCGAACGATGTTCCGTGCGGAGGCTTGCAGCGCCACGATGTTCGACCGGCGACACCTATTCCGCGGTGTTGCAGCATCCGCGTTGGGCGCAGCGATGGCCCCGGCGGCCGTTCGGTTCGCGAGGGCGCAGGCATCCACCCCGGAGTCTGCAACCGGGCCGGATCCGATCGATGCCCTGAAATCGTTGGTGGCGCTGGTGCCGGGATCGGTCGCCAACGAGGCGGTGTCGCAAGGAGTGCTCTTCTATCACGCCGACCTGAAGGCGCAGTTCGACGCGTTGGGGGTCGATCGCACGGCGCCAGACTGGATCGAGCAGGTACCGATCGCGCAGATGACGATCCCGCTGGCGCTGGTGTCGCCGGTGTTCCAGTACGCGATGTCCGATGAGCTGGTCGAGGCGATCGGCTTTCAGCCTCTTGACCTCGACCGGGCGCTGGAGACTGGCGTGCCGCCGGATAACCTCTCGCTCCTGCAGGGCTCGTTCGACCGCGAGCACCTGGAATCGGCTTGGAAGGCAGCCGGCTATGCGTCGGTGAAGCTCGACGGCGATCTCACGATGTGGAGCAAGGGTGAAGATGGGGACTTGAATGTTCAGGACCCCGTCATGCGGATCGGCGCAGGGGCGCTCAACAACCTCCTGCTCCTCGACGACGGCCGGACGCTGGTGATCTCCCGGATGGGCAAGATCGTCCGGGGTGTCGCGAAGCAGGCCCAGTCGGCAGCGTCCGGCGATTCGATGCTGGGGATGCCGCATGTGGAAACCGTGATCCAGTCGCTTCTGCCGGCGACGGCGTCATCGATCGTGGTGAGTCCCGCGATGCTGATGCCGTCTCCACAGCTGAACGTTCCGAGTGCCGCCAAGGAGGGGACGCCGGAGATCGTCGTCCCTGGCATGGGCGGTGACGGTCCGGAGATGCCGGCCGCGTTGATGGCGGCGTTCGGAGTGGAAGCGGGTGTGACCAATACGAACGTCTCGGACGCCGGTGCGCCGGCAACGCCGGAGGCGTTGCCGGCCGGGACGCCGGCTGACGGGGTGAAACGGGCGCAAGTGCGGCTGGCGATGGCCTCGGAGGAGGATGCGAAGCAGGCGGTTGATATCGCAGCCGAGCGTTGGAAGATTCTGGAATCGCCCGTACGGATGGAGCCGTATGCGGAGGTGATGACGCTGGTCGAGGCGAGTGTTTCCACGGAGGAGGCGACCGTGGCGGCGTTCGACTTCGACCAGGGCGGGGTGGGCAATCTCTGGCAGGCGGTGCTGATGAACCGGGACTTGCTGCCGTTCGCACCGGGATCGCTCTGAGCGAGATGGGCCTGTTGGTGTGCGAGAACGCCGGGTGGAGGGGATTCCGCCCGGCGTTCGCATGTTCATGCGGCAGATCAGCCGCGGTTTGGTTCGTAGAAGTCGTCAAGGAGCCAGTGGCCATCAACCTTGACGAACTCGGCAACCCGCGGTGTTATCGGCATGATCTCGCCGCTGCGTTCATCGACCGAATAGACCAGGGCACTTGCCCGATCCGGGCCGATGATGGTGATGTCCCTGGCAAAGATGCTGGGGAAGGCGCTTCTTCCTCTGGTTGGGCTTGTGGTCGGGCTGGCAATCGGAGTCGCACCGTTGGGAATCGGAACGTATGTTGCGGTTGGCGGACCGTCCATGGGGGTTCCAGACGACGTCGGCGTCGGGAAGAGGTCGGAATAGGCCGCGGTGATCGTGGCCCTCTGCGTCTCGTCTGCCGTCGAGATCTTGGTGAGGTACTCGATGGTCCGATCGGAAACCGGGCGCTTGTCTTTTGCGTCCTCGGGGTCATCGACGTAGCCATCCATGAACCAGGTTGAATGCCTGGCCATGTACCATGGTGTAATCAACGGGAGGCTATAGGCCATTGGCCACATGCTGAGGGTGCAGGCCTGCCACATCCGGAATGTGGACATGATGGCCGCCGAATCCTCTGCTGACGGAACGAGGGCATGCTCGTAACGTACCGTTGGCGGAGGCGTGGCGACATTCACCGCCTCGAAGAAGGCTCGCGCCTCGTCCTGGGTGAGCGGCGTAACCGTGCATTCGTCACCGTTCGGATACGGGAAGGACGAGGACACCGTGTCTGCCGTGGGCGTGCCGGATGCGGCGAGGCCGTTCTGCCCGTCCGGACCAGTCGGTGAGGTTGGGCCAAACTCGCGCCAGAGTCCGACCCCAAGCCCGAGGATGAGGATGGCGGCCAGTGCGGCGTTGATTGCCAGTTGCCATGATCGCGCGAAGCGGTTCCGGTTCCGGGGCGCTGGTGATGGCGGCGATGCGGGCAAGAAGGCTGGGGTACGGGTTGGGGCCGCGAAAGCTGGATTGGTCGGCATGATGTCCTCCCAGGAACGGGTGCGTTGCGATGCAACGGCGGAAGCGTAGGACCGGAGTCCGCCGTCCAGGTCGTGAATCTGGCGTGCGGCCTCGCAGGCATCGGTGAGTTCGGCATCGCTGAGGGGACCGGGGGGCGCCTTCCCCGGACCGTCCGCATCGAGCCAGGCAGCGAACAGGTTGGTGGAGTCGTGTACATCGGAGCGCGAATGAGCATTCCGCGAATTGGCATTCATGATGGAATCTCCCGGGTGAGCAAGGCCGGATTGGCGCGCAGAACGTCGCGGAGCGCACGGTAGGCGCGGAACTGCAGCGACTTCGTGGCCGAGACCGACAGGCCGAGGATCTCGGCGACCTCGGTGGTGCTCAGCCCGGACAGGCGAAGTTCGACGAGGCTCCGTTGCCGCTCCGGAAGATGCGTGAGGACAGCTGCGACGACGCGAGCCTCTTCCGCATCCAGGGCTTCGTCCTCCGGTGGCGTACCCCGGTCTGCCAGGGTGGCGGCGATCGTCGAGCCGGGTCGGTCGACGGAAAGCGTTTGCCGATTGCTGCGCCAGGCATCAACTACGACGTTGTGGGCGATCGAGAAGAGCCAGCTGCGGACGTTGTGGCCGGATGGCGAGCGGAACGACTGGAACCGCTCGCGGGCAGCGAAGGCCTTGACGAAGACGGATGAGGCGGCGTCATCGGCGGCATCCGGTTCCTGCAGGCGGCGCAGGCAGTAGGTGAAGATGGCAGGCCAATAGCGTGCGAAGAGCAGGCCGAAGGCATCGGGATTCGTCCGGGATCGCAGGACGATGTCGAGGTCGGACAGCTCGTCGGGCATCCGGTCTGGTCCCCGGTTTTGGACGTGTCGTGCCGGTTCCTGGTGGTCGCCGTCGGCACGTCCCCTCCTTCCGCGCTTGCCGCTCATCGCCGGTTGCTGACAGGTAAACGGGAACCGGCTCAAAAACGGTGCGCGGCATGCATGGGGCCGCCGGCGCGCGGGCAGGTCTGCTATCATCGTCGCTCGCCCGTATGTGTCGCCGACTGCCCCGCCGCGCTGGCCAGGCAATCGTGATGGAAAGAGCCGGGTCATTCGATGGTTGAATTGTCCCCTGCGCCAGCACCCGATCGTGCCCGATCGACGACGGTGGCGGAGCCGATCATCGAAGCGCGAGGTCTGACGAAGCGCTTTCGCCGGGCCGTGAAACCGCCGGGCATGAAGGGCGCGCTGCGGCATCTCGTCCGCCCGTCGTGGACCGACTTCACTGCCGTGGATGGGATCGACCTCGCGATCCACGCCGGGGAGAGCGTCGCCTACGTCGGGCCGAACGGGGCGGGCAAGTCGACGACGGTCAAGCTGCTGACCGGCATCCTCGTGCCGACATCCGGCGAGATTTCCGTCTGCGGCATCGAGCCGTACACGCACCGGATCGCAAACGCCCGGAACATTGGTGTCGTCTTCGGGCAGCGGACCCAGCTGTGGTGGGACATCCCGGTGCAGGAGTCGTTGCGGCTGCTCGGCGACATCTACGAGCTTCCCGCCGATGAGTACGCGCGGACCTTCGCGCACCTGACCGAGGTGCTCGACCTCGGGCCGTTGCTGGGCGTGCCAGCGCGGCAGCTGTCGCTCGGCCAGCGGATGCGGTGCGATCTTGCGGCGTCGCTGCTGCATTCGCCGCCGATCCTCTATCTCGACGAGCCGACGATCGGGCTCGATGTGGCGGTGAAGGCGCGGTTTCGCGAGTTCATCCGTTTCATGCATCGCGAACGTGGGTTGACGGTGATGCTTACCTCGCACGACCTCGGCGACATCGAGGAACTGTGCGATCGCATGGTGATGATCGATCGTGGCACGATCGTCTACGACGGAGCGCTGGCCGAGATCACGACGCGCTTCGGCTGGGAACGCTCGCTCCATCTCGCCTTCACCGAGGATGTGGTGGATGCGGTCTCCATTGCGTCGCAGGCACTGGCAAACCGGAGCGGGATCGATCTTACGCAGCCAGACCCGACGCGGCTCGATGTGGCGTTCGACAGCCGGGAGGCTACCTCCGGCGAGCTGATCCGCGACCTGGCGACGCAGTTGCCGCTGGCGGACATCCGGATCGAGGAGCCGACGGCAGAGGCGATCATCCGTCGCCTGTACGAGGGACAGTTGCATTTCGACGAGGGAGGGGCGCGGTGAATGCGACCGCTGCCACGCCGACGGCATCGACTATGTCGGGCCGGGTGACGCCCCGCAACAAGTATCTCGGGATCCTCGATGCTGCCCTGCAGCAGGCGATCGCCTACCGTGTGATGGCGCTGACGAGCATCGTCGCGAACATGCTGTGGGTGGTCATCCTCTTCTATCTCTGGCGGGCGGCCTTTGCCGAGCAGGGGACGATCGAGGGCTTCACCTGGTCACAGATGCAGACCTATATCCTGCTCGCCTACGGCATCAATGCGATGGTGGGGTTCAGTTCGGCCTCGAAGATGATGCAGGCGATCCGCCAGGGCACGATCGTGATCGACATGATCCGCCCGCTGAACTACCTGGGGACGCAACTGGCGTCCACGATCGGGCTGGCGATCGTGGAAGGGGCGATCAGCTTCGCGCTGACACTGGGGGTGGGGGCGCTCTTCCTCGACCTGCAACCGCCCGCCTCGCCGGGGCACGCGGTCCTCTTCGCATTCAGCGTGGGCCTGGGCTTCCTGACGAAGTTCCTTTTCATCTTCTCGGTGTCGTTGCTGGTCTTCTGGACGACGAGCTCGGTGGGACTGAACTGGGCGCAGACGGCGCTGGTGAATGTGCTGGCGGGAGTGCTGATCCCGATCCAGTTCCTGCCGGGATGGCTGGCTACGGTGGCGGCGTGGCTGCCCCTGCGTGGGATTGTCTCGACGCCGGTTGGGGTTTATCTCGGGCAACAGGAGGGGATGCGGCTCTGGCTGGTGCTGGGATTGCAACTGGCCTGGGTGGTAGTGCTCTGGTGTTTCGCCGATTGGGCATGGAAGCGGGCGTTCCGCGCTGTGGAAATCCAGGGAGGATGAGCATGGGACACGCGAGGAAAGAGAAGTGAGAACCGAGAAGTGAGGACCGAGAAACGGGGAACAATCTGCGCCGAACGTCGCCTACTGCGCCTTTTGAATGAACGAATCCTCCCATGTCATCCTGAACGGAGTAATGGGCCGCTCCGCTCGATCGCAAGCGATCGCCTATTGAGGACCCCGTGCGAAGCACAATCGGCCGAAGGTCGATATCCCCGTTCCACAGATGGACTCCAGGTGGGACGATCGGGATCGCAAGGGATTGTTCCTGCCAGCATCGATTTCCGGCTGGTGGTCCGCCGGAAGTGCTTCGCACGGGGGTGTTTCGCTTCGCTCAACATGACATGGGATGGTGGGTTTGGGCGGAGCGTGTCGAATGCCATGTGTGATGGGGCGGAGGTATGGGTATGACGGACGCATCTGTTCCCATCCCCGCATTTACCCCGCGTGCGGTGCCGTCGGAAGCGTCGCGCTGGGCGAAGATGCGCTACCTGGTGCGGATCTACTGGCGGCTGATCGGGTTGCAACTGCGGACCTTCGTCGAATACCGGGGCGATTTCTGGATTGGGATGGTTGGCGCAGCGCTGTTGCAGGGGTCGAGCCTCGTCTTCATCGGGGCGCTGTTCAGCCGCCTGCCGTCGGTGGGCGGCTGGACATTGTGGGAGGTCGCCCTGCTCTACGGGTTCACGCTGATCGCCTATGGCACGCGCGAGGTGCTCTGCGACGGGCCGTGGACGTTGCGGGCGACGATCAACAAGGGCGAATTCGACCGGTTGCTGGTGCGGCCGCTCTCGCCAGCGCTCCAGACCGCGACGCTGATCGCGAGTATCCACGGCATCGCAAATGCCGCGCTGGGCTGGATCGTGCTGCTGGTGGCGGCTCACCGAGTGGGACTTGCCTGGACGCCGTGGACCGTGTTCTGGGTGGTCCTGACGGTGGTCTGTGGCACGGTGATCGTGAGCTGTGTGGCCTACCTGGCGAATATCATCGGGTTCTGGGAGCCGGGGACGTCGAGCGCCTTCCCGTTCATGATCGCCAACCTGGTGGAGCTGGTGAAGTTTCCGCTCGAGCTTTATGGCTGGTTGATCCGGGTAGGGGTGACGGCGGTGCTCCCCTTTGCATTCATCAGCTATTACCCGGTGCTCGTGCTGCTGGACAAGAACTCCCCGGTGCGCTGGCTGGGCTACCTGACCCCGCTGGTGACGGCGATGTTTGTCGGCGTGACGGCCTGGTCGTGGCGAAAATCGGTCGATCGCTACCAGGGCGTGGGGCACTGAGGATGATCGCCGGCTTCCCGGACGGGTGAACCATCGGTCATCGTTGCATTCCTACGGCGTGATGCGCAGACCGTCGTAGGCGATGGTGACGGGAAGACCGTCGGTGTGGAGGTCTGCGGCGAACCCCAGCAACTCATCGTGACTGAAGCCGTCCGGGGCCTCGATGTGCCCGAGCACGATCTCCTTCGCGTCCAGCCGGCGGGCGATGGCGATCGTGTCGGTGAAGGTCGCTTCCTCCTGCAACAGCGGATGATCGGCGGGGATGCGGCGCTCGCCCGTGCGCGGGTGGAACGCGAAGATGCCGATCGGCAAATACGCGAGATCGAGCCTGCCCAGGTCCGGCGGCGTCCAGCCCATCAGTTCGTCCATCGCGACCAGGATGCGCCGGTCCGCCGAGTGGTCCTCGACGAGGAACGCGTAGACGTAATCCTCGGCAAGGCGGAACGGCGTGACGCTGACCTCGCCGATTCGCACTGTCTCGCCGGCGGCCAGCGTGTGGACGCGGACGTAGCCTTGCTCCTCCATGAAGGTGAGATGGTCCCACAGGGCGAGGCGCGAGTGGGCGTCCTCCGCGACCTGCTGGGGGAGGTAGACGTCCGTGCGGTGGCGAGCGGCGCGGTCCCGTTGTTCGGAGTAGCCCAGGGCCTCGAAGACGCGGCGACCCATTGTGTGATCGGGGTGCCAGTGGGAGTAGAAGCAGGCGTCTACGCGGGAGATGCCGGCGCGGGCGAGCTGGAGACGGCTTTCCTCCGGTGTATCGAAGAGGATGTCTGGACCGTGGAGGAAGACGCTGAGTCCGGTGCGGGCGTATGGGATGCCCTTCTCTCGCGCTTCGATGTCGGCGGGATGGGTGCTTGTGGGCATGGGGGTGGGGTAGGCGCCGCCGCTGCCGAGAACCTCCAGGATCATGGGGGCCTTTCAGGCGATGATCTCGCCATTGTTCCGCTCGATCAGGATGCCCTCGTGGCGGGCGCGGAGGGCTTCGCGCATCCTGCCCGCGAGGCGCGGGTTCAGGACGCTTTCCAGGTCGTCGGCGGGCAGGAAGCGGAAGCTGCGTAGTTCGTCCGGTTGAAGCGTGATCGTGGCCGCGTCGGTGAGCAGACCGCCGTCGTAGACAAACATGATGGAATCGAAGCGGGGCGGCGGCAATGTCTGGTGGTCCATCACCAGCAGGCGCCCCGGCACGATGACGAGGCCGAGTTCTTCGCGGAGTTCGCGGGCGCACGCGGCACGCGGTGCTTCCCCGGCATCGACGAGACCGCCGGGAATCTCCCAGGTTTCCTTGTAGACCGGTTCTACAACGAGGATACGGTCGGCGTCGTCGGTGATGAGGGCGCCGGAGCCGAGATAGCGGCGGGGAAGGTCACGGTAGAAGGCGTGGAAGTCGAAGGTGGCCGAGTTGGAGGGTGTGGATGCGGTCATGAGGCATGCCTTTCTGAATGTTCAGGATAGCGGTTGCGGGTGTCCCCTGCCGCTCTCAGATAGGCGTGGTCAGGGCAATCGCATTCTCGCGAGGCATCGGGGTCGCGATCGTGGTGAGGCGGCACACGTTGGTGCCGCCGTACGAACGAGACGCCGGGCGGGACCCGGTCGTTCGTACGGCGCGCCCAATGTGGCGCGCCGATCATGCCGCGGAACCCCGCTTGGCCGAAGGGAATGCTGAGCATGCAATTGCCCTGTAGGCGTGGTAGCAGCCACACATTCCCGGCTCCATTCGCCAAGCGCCTGCCGCTGTTACACCAGCGTGGCGAGCGTTGCCTCAGGGCACCCAGCGGCCAGTTCGTCGAGGACGGAACGGATGGTCACGAAACGATAGTCGACGTTCTGCAACACGTATCCGATCGACCGGCGCAGGGTGACTCCCCGTGGCGTTTGGAAAGAGTTGTGGTCACTGGGAGTCTCTAGCCGGATCGTACTTTTCGAGGAAGGTATCGAGATCGAGCAGGTCGTCGAAGCGCGACTCCAGTTCAGCACGGGACCAATCCCACCAGGCGATGCGTTGGAGGCGGGCGGCAACCTTGCGCGGGAAGCGGTCGCGGATCGGTTTCGCGGGAACGCCGCCGACGATGGTGTATGGAGGCACATCCTTCGTGACGACCGCCGCCGCGCCGATCACCGCGCCGTCGCCGATGGTAACGCCGGGCATGATGATGGCGGCGTGGTGATCGCGCCGCCACTGGAAGAACTCGGGGTCGTCCTTGCCGAGGCCGAACATGGAGCGGCGGTAGGTCATGTGGTGCTGGGTGACGCGGGTCATGGGGTGGTTGCCGGGGTTGATGCGGACGTGGGAGGCGATCGAGCAGAAGCGACCGATCGTGGCGTACATCACCTGGGCATCGCCGGCGAAGTAGGTGTAGTCGTCGATGGCGGCTTCGCCGATCGAGCAGTTCGGACCGATGTCCGTCCAGACGCCGAGAGTGGTGTCGCGGATGCGCGAGCTGGGATGAACGGTGGGCTTCTCGCCCAGCATCGTCAGTTCGCGGCTGGGGCGGGGGTGGGGGCCGGGGAATCGGCGGTTGACTCGTTCGACATGGTTCGGCGCTCCGAGTAGTGATTGATCGCGGCTGGCGGCGTCGCCTTCGCATTGGCGCGATTGTAGAGGGGTCGGCGGGCGTAAGGATATCTGATGTGTTCTGGCAGCTTGTCCGGGAGTCCGATATTCGGATTGGGAGCATTCATATATTGACAGTCGTCGATATATGGGATAGGGTGGGGATCATGAGCGATTGTTGCGTTGTCCCATGCGAGCCGCACATCCAGGATGCGCCACCGCTGCCGGCGATGGATCGGGAGCGGCTGGTCCGGGCGCTGAAGGCACTGGCCGAGCCGAGCCGGATGGAAATCTTCGGGCTCATCGCAGCCCAGTCCGAGCCGCTTTGCGTCTGCCACATCGTGGAGCGGATGCCGTTGCAGCAACCGACGATCTCGCATCACCTGCGGCAGTTGCGTGAGGCGGGCCTCGTGACCGTCTCGCGGCGTGGCACCTGGGCCTACTACGCGGTCGACCCGCGCGGTGTCGAGGCGGTGCGTGCCTTGGTCGACGGTGTGCTGGGCGTCACGAAGGAGGAAACCGGGGTTCGTTGATCGTCGCTTTTTGTTCGGCGCATATATCGATATCTGTCAATATATGCGCGCAGGAGGAGTCCGATGCCGCCCGACACCATTTCGTTCGATCGAATCCGGGATACCGTGCGTGAGAAGTACGCCGAGCGGGCGCAGGCGGCTGTCCAGACGCAGTCCGGGTGCGGTCCCGGGTGTTGTGGCAGCATCGCAGCCGATCCGATCACGAGCGATCTCTACAGCGAGGTGGAGGCTGGGCAGGTGCCGGGGTTGGCTGTGCAAGCATCGTTGGGCTGCGGGAACCCGACGGCGCTTGCGGCGTTGCGTCCGGGAGAGCGCGTGCTCGACCTGGGCGCGGGCGGCGGGATCGATGTCCTGCTTTCGGCGAGGCGTGTCGGGCCGGAAGGGTTCGTCTACGGGCTGGATATGACCGACGAGATGCTGGCGATCGCGGAGCGGAACCGGCAGGATGCTGGTGTCGATTATGTCCAGTTCCTGAAGGGGCATATCGAGGAGATTCCGCTTCCCGACGCGAGCGTGGATGTCGTGATTTCCAACTGCGTGATCAATCTCTCGTCGGACAAGGGGAGGGTCTTGCGCGAGGCCTATCGTGTCCTGGCGCCAGGCGGGCGGTTCGCCGTGTCGGATGTCGTCGTGCGCGGCGCACTCCCCGAGGATCTTCGCCAGGACATGGAGGCGTGGATCGGGTGTGTTGCCGGGGCGCTGGACGAGACGGTCTATCGCGGCTTGCTTGCTGGTTCCGGATTTACGGAGATCGAGATTCAGGAGACGCGACGCTACGAACCGCGTGATCTTCGCGAGCGCCTGGCGGAGGGTGGATCCTGCTGCGGCCCATCTACAGGCATGGCGCGTGACTGGGATGAGGCGGCCTTCGACCGGTTCGAACAGAGCGGTGGAGCGATCTTCAGCGCGTTTGTGCGTGCGGTGAAGCCGGAGGTCGCACCGGCGGGATGACCCCGCAGGCGGATCATGCGGCGATAGCGAGAAGGCCGTGGCGGAGTGACATCCGCTGCGGCCTTCTCGCTGGGTGCGGTATCAGCGGGGACGGCGGTAGAGCAGCATCGTCAACGGCGCGAAGATGGCCAGGAGTGCGGCCGAGCAGGCGAGGACGAGGCCGATGTCGTTGGTGGAAGGATTGCCGGCCATCAGTCCTCGGACGGCGGTGGTGAGCAGGCTGATGGGGTTGATGTTGACGAAGGCGCGGAGATAGCGCGGCATGGTGTCCGGGTCGACGAAGATGTTCGAGATGAAGGTGAGCGGGAAGAGGATCATCATGCTCATGTTCATGACGGCGTTCGGGGAGCGGGCGATGAGGCCGAGCGCCGTCCACGCCCAGGAGAGGCAGAAGGCGAAGACGAGAATGAGCGCGATGGCGGCGAGGATTTCCGGCACACTGCCATCGGGGCGATACCCGAGGATGACGCCGAGCAGGACGATGAGCACGGAGGCAATGGTGTAGCGGACGGCATCGCCGAGAAGGGCGCCGACGATGGCTGACGGTTGCCAGATGGGGAGCGAGCGGAAGCGGTCGAACATGCCCTTGGTGATGTCGGTGTTCAGGCCCATGCCGGTGTACATCGAGATCATGACGATGGTCTGGACGAGGATGCCGGGCAGCAGGAACTGGAGATAGGCGTCCACCGATCCGGCGAGTGCGCCACCGAAGAGGTAGGTGAACATCAGGGTCGACATGATCGGGAATGCCGTGACGTCGAAGAGCTGTTCCGGAACGTGCTTGATCTTGAGCAGTGCGCGCCACCCGAAGGTGATGGCGGTGGAAAGGGCATTCGGGCGTGCGGGGCGGTCGCGAGAGCCGAGGATGCCTCGCAGGGCCTCGTGCTCTTCGACGCGGTGCAAGGGGCTGGCGTGGTGCGTGGATGATGTCGTGGACGCACTCATGCGGCGGTCTCCTCCTGGGTGAGGGATTCATCGTCGGTGGGATCGGCGGCGGGGCGGCCGGTGAGGGTGAGGAAGACTTCGTCGAGGCTGGGTTGGCCGAGGGCAAACTGGCTGAGGGTAGTACCGGCAGCGGCGAGGATGTTGTAGGCGTCGCCGACGCGTACATGGTCGTTGCCGTCGAGGCGGACCGTGATGGCGACGGGATCGGTTTCGGGAGCGACGGCGCCATGGAAGAATGGGATGAGCTGGGCGATGGCGTGCGGGCGATGGGCGGCGTCGTGGAGCCGGATGTGGAGTGAGCCGGCGCCGACGGATGCCTTGAGCTCACCGGTGGTGCCTTCGGCAATCACCTTGCCGTGGTCGATGACGGCGACGCGGTCGGCGAGCTGATCGGCTTCTTCCAGGTATTGCGTCGTGAGGAGGACGGTTGTGCCCTCGGCGACGAGCGTGCGGACGATTTCCCAGACCTGGTTGCGGCTGCGCGGATCGAGGCCGGTGGTGGGTTCGTCGAGGAAGATGAGGTCGGGTGTGACGACGAGGCTCGCCGCAATGTCGATCCGCCGGCGCATGCCCCCAGAATAGTGCTTCACCTGGCGAGCGGCGGCGTCGGTGAGGTCGAACGCGGCGAGGAGATCGTCGGCGCGACGCTTTGCCGCCGCTGCGCGATAGCCCCAGAGACGGGCGAGGAGCGTGAGGTTCTCGAGGCCGGTGAGATCCTCGTCCAGCGAGGCGAACTGGCCGGTGAGGCTGACCCGGCTGCGGACGGCGTCCGGCTCGCGGATGACATCGTGGCCGAGGACGCGGGCGGTGCCGGCGTCGGGCTTGAGCAGGGTGGCGAGCATGCGAATGGTCGTGGTCTTGCCGGCGCCGTTGGGGCCGAGGACGCCATAGACGACCCCGGTAGGGACGGTGAGCGTGACGCCATCGACGGCGCGATTCGGTCCGAAGGTCTTGACGAGGCCCTCGGTTTCGATTGCCAGGGCGGCGGCTGTCCGGGTGGGATCGGGCATGGGGTCTCCCTTGCGTGATGGGGCGATGCATTGCGCGACGCGTGGCAACGCGTCCGTGTCACTCCATAGTGCGGGAGGAGGGGCGACTTCACTTCTTTCATCTTGCTCGTCATCCGCTCGTCGAAGGTGGGGTCGGGATCCAGGTGGTTTGGGTGCGGAAATCCAGGAATGTGCCCGCAGGGCGATGGCGGTGACTTTTGGTCGCACGGCGGCGTGGTGCTGTAATATGTCGTATATCGGCAGGTGATTTGGCTATCTGTCGGGATGTGAAGTGGCGAAATGGGGTCTCTACGACAGTAGGCATGGCATGGATTTTGGGTGAACGGACAGGTTTGTGACGAATTCGCACAGAAATCCGCCATCCCCTTGCGAGGAGGGGGAGGGGGTGAGTATACTGCGTGAGCCGTCGCGGGAGCGGGGGTGCCCGAGGGCAGTGACGTGGTGGGGGGAGACTCCTGGGC
>JASGDN010000043.1:0-7302 GCA_049841275.1 Thermomicrobiales bacterium | reverse complement strand
TTCTCCCCCCTTGGGCGGATACCCACCCGCGCATCACACCGGGGGCGCCCCTGCCCCAGGTGGTGCCGGGCCTCCCCGGTTGTGATGCTCAATAGAAACCGGTACGTTCAGAAGACGTTCTTCGCGGCATCGATGACGTGGAAGACACTCCAGCCGATTCCCGTGCAGACGGGGATCGTCACCACCCACGCCGCCACGATCCGTCCGGCCACGCCCCAGCGCACCGCCGAAGCCCTCCGGGTCGCGCCGACACCCATGATCGCGGAGGAAATGACGTGGGTCGTCGAGACCGGGATGCCCAGCCGGCTCGCGATCTCGATGATCGCCGCCGCCGAGGTCTCCGCCGCGAAACCATCGATCGTGCGCAGCTCCACCACCTTCAGGCCCATCGTCTTCACGATCCGCCATCCGCCCGTCGCCGTCCCCAGTCCCATCGCCCCGGCGGCGGCAAGCGTCACCCAGAGGGGGACATGCCATTCGCTGCCGGTCCAGCCGTGATAGCTTGCCAGCGCGAGCGTCATCACCCCCATCGTTTTCTGCGCGTCGTTGCTGCCGTGGCTGAAGGCCATGAAGGCGGCAGAGAGGATCTGCAACCGCCCGAAGACGCCGTTCACCATGCGCGGCGACCGGCGCGCCACGATCCAGAGCAGCAACACGAGGAAGAGGAACGCCCCCACAAATCCCAGCAGCGGCGAATAGACCATGCCGCCAAGCACCTTCGTCACCCCATCGCGGATGATCGCTCCCGTCCCCGCTGCGGCGATACCCGCGCCCACGATCGAGAAGATCAGTGCGTGGCTGGAACTGGACGGGATGCCATACCACCACGTCACCAGATTCCAGGCGATCGCCGCAACCAGCGCCGCCGCGACGAGTTCCTGGGAGACGAATTCCGGAGCAACGATGCCCTTGCCCACCGTCGCCGCAACTGCATGTCCAGTGAGGGCCCCAACGATGTTGAGGGCCACCGACATCAGCACGGCCTGGCCTGGCCGCAGCACGCGGGTGGCGACAACCGTGGCAATGGCATTCGCCGTATCGTGAAATCCGTTGATGAAGTCGAATGCTAGGCCGAGGATGATGATCGCGATCAGCGCAATCAGCGCGGCGTCAGGCATAAGTGATCAAGATCCCCTCGATGACATCGGCCACATCCTCTCCGCTGTCGGTCACATCCTCCAACAACTGGTAGAGCTCGCCCCAGCGCAGGCAGGAGATCAACTGCGATACCTCGGTCACGCCATCGTAGAGCCCGGCAAGCGCCTGGTTCAGGAGGTCGTCGCCCTCATTCTCCAGCCGGTGGATGGTGAGGATGGCATCGCGAATCTCGCGCGGATGCTTCTTCGCCTGCTCCAGCAATGGCACGACCGCCTGCATCGCCGTCGCCTGCTCCCCGATGATGCGGCAGAAGCGAGCGGCAAGGTCGGTGGACGGTCCCAGCCGGTAGAGCTGGAAGCGGGTACCCACTTCGTCGATGCGGTCGAGGAAGTCATCGAGCGCGGTGGTAAGGTGCCGGATGTCCTCCCGGTCGAGCGGGGTGACGAAGGTGCTGTGCAGCGCATGGAAGATATCGTGGCTGATCTCGTCACCGCGATGTTCCAGCGCGCGCAGATGCCCGACGTGGCGGGCCAGATCGTCATCCGCCACGGACGCGGGATCGAGGATACGTGTGAGGATAGAGGCCGCTTCGGCCGCATTCGTGGCCGCGTCGGTGAAGAATCCGAAGAACTCCTCGTCCTTCGGCAGGAATCGGGACAACACCATCACGAGGTCCTTTGCGAGACACCGCAGGAGGATGCGACACACCGGAAGGGAGATGCCGCAAAAACTACGCTGCTACGGAATGCCGGAATCGACCAGCAAGTGCCTCGGACGGCCGCGTGTGCTGTCATTCAAATAATAACGATCTGTTAACGGATTGCAATCGGAACGATCTTCTGATTGTGTCGTCTTTCCTCAAGCAGACGCCCCCACACCTGACAGATTTTCACAATACGTAATTCGGTAATTCGATCAGGTTGCCATCCGGATCACACACAGAGACGGACGCGATCTCTCCGAGCACCCCAGTTCGCGCCACCGGCCCGAGCTCCAACGCGACGCCATACGCAGCGAGGCGATCCATCACCACGTCCAGCGGCGTCGCCACGATGAAGCAGAGGTCAGCCGATCCCGGCGTCGGCGTTGCCGCCTTTGGCTCGAACTCGTGCCCCAGTTGGTGAAGGTTGATCGTCTGCATGCCGAACCGAAGCGCACGCCGGTCTCCCGCGAACCGCTCCTCCGTCATCCCCAGCGCCCCCGTGTAGAAGGCGCAACTCGCATCCATGTCCCGCACCGTCAGCACCAGATGATCCAACCGCTCGACGACGACGCCTCCCGAAGTCCCCGATTCCTGCGTCATGCCACGCTCCTTTCATCGCGTATGCCCCACGCAAATCCATCGCTACGGATACATTCCAATCCGTATGGACATCCCCCGACGACCGCCGTAGAGTGTGCCGCCAAACGACAATCGACGCATTTCCGCATCGACCCACACGACCAGCAGCACCTCACCCCGATCGCAACCACCCGGCCCCGAGCATGCCCAGTTCCCACCAAGGATCCTATTCGATGATCGAATCCCCTTCCGGCGATGCTCCACCGTCGATCCGCCTTGGCGTGGTCGGCGCGGCCCGCATCCTGAACGCGCACCTGCGCGGAATCAAGGCCATCCGCGACGCCGGGCTGGCCGACGTTCGCGTTACCGCCATCGCCGCCCGTCGCATCGAGGACGCCCAGACCTTCCGCCTGCGTGGCGAGGGACCGCCACCGCGCCCGCCCGTCTCCACCAACGAACGCGATCCGCTCGGCGCGCCGCACCTCTACGCCAGCGACCTTCACCCGGACACCCTGCCTGCCCTCTACGACGACTGGCGGAAGATGCTCGACGATGATGCGGTCGATGCCGTGCTCGTCCTCGCGCCGGTGGGACTCCATCACACGATCGCGCTCGATGCGATCGCCGCCGGCAAGCATGTCCTGATCGAGAAACCCTTCGCCATCAGTGTCCGCGCGGCGCACCAGATCGTCGATGCCGCCGCCGCGAAAGGGGTGACGGTCGGCGTCGCCGAGAGCGTGCGCTACACCGAGCCAACCCGCGCCGCTCGCTGGCTGATCGACCAGGGGACGCTTGGCACGCTCCAGCTCTGGATCTCCGGCGGCCTCGGCGGCGGCGAGTGGGGTCCCGACCGGATCGTGGCGCGCACACCGTGGCGGCACCAGAAGCTGCCCGGCGGCGGCGGCCCCTCGCTCGACTGGGGCGTCCACCTTTTCCACAACATCCGTTACCTGATGGGCCCGGTCGCCGAAGTCAGCGCCTACACCGCCATCCTCGAACCGGAACGCTTCGACCGCGATGTATCCGGCGCTGTCACCGCGTCCGTGAAGAACGAGGTGGAAGACGCCTTCTTCGCCAACCTGCGGTTCGCCAACGGCGCCATCGGCACCACTTTTGGCGGCTGGGCCGGCCACGGCGCGGGCAGCGGCTACGGCAAGGGCGCCACGATCTACGGCTCCCAGGGATCGCTGCAGGGGGATGACGTCGCGCTCGACAGCGGGTACCGGGGAACAACCATCGACCTGTATCGGCGCGGCGCCGGAACCGACGCCATCCGCGCCGCCTTCCCGGCGGGTATCCACGACGCATTCGCGCTGGAAATGCTCGATTTCGTTCATGCCATCGCGTCCGGAGACCCGATGGAAGCATCCGGAAAGGAGGGGCTTTACGACCTGGCGACGGCCTACACCGTACTCGAATCGGCCGCGGTGAACCGGCCGGTGACGGTCGATGATGTCGTCAAGGGAGCCGTCGCCACCTACCAGCAGGAGATCGACGCGCACTACGGGTTGGACTGATACCGAATCCGGATGACCGGACGCGATATCGGACCGGGGAGATCGACCCGACACGCAGTCCTTCGGCTCTGCTCAGGACTCCCTGCAAACGATCACGCCAGCCACTTCCATGTGAAGGAAGAGCAATTCGATGGACGCTTCGCATCAGTCTGGGGACACACGTCAACTCGGTATCGGCGTGATCGGCTGCGGCGGCATCGCCCGCGCCGCCCACCTGCCGAACATCAAGCGAAACCCGCGCGCCCGGCTCGTTGCCGTCTGCGATATCGACTTCGACCGCGCCAAGGCCACAGCTGCGGAATATGGCGACGGCTCGACCGCCGCCTACCAGGACTTCCACGACCTGCTCGCCAACCCGGATGTCGAGATGGTGTGCGTCACCACCTGGGCCGCAGCGCACGCGGAACCGGTGATCGCCGCTGCCAAGGCCGGCAAGCACATCCTCTGCGAGAAGCCGATCGCCATTTCGCTGGCCGACGCCGACGCGATGGTGGCCGCCGCGAAGGAGGCGGGCGTCAAGTTCAGCATGGGCTATCAGCCCCGCTTCGGGACGCTGTGGCCACGCGTGAAGCAGATCATCGACGACGGGCTGCTTGGCGAGATCATGGGCGTCACCATCGCCTCCTCCGCGCCGTCCGCGCACGGCGTACCGTGGTTCCTGAAGAAGGACCTTGCCGGTGGAGGTGTGCTGATCGACTGGGGCATCTACACCGCCTTCACCATCAACTGGTGGCTGGGGCAGGTCGATCGCGTCTACGCGACCTCCAAGACCTTCCGCAAGGAAGTCACCGTACGTGGCGAGATCCTGACCGATGTCGATGTGGAGGACACCGTTGCCGCGCATCTCTCATTCGCGAGCGGTGCAATGGGCACCTGGTACAGCGCCTGGGCCGTGAAGGCGAACCACGGCGGCACCGCGATCGATGGGCGGGAAGGCTCGCTCACGATCTCCGGACACACCATCCGCATCAAGAGTACGCGCATCAATGACCCCGACTACATCGCGGGGTGGCACGAGATCGAGGCGGTCGATCCGCCGCTGGTGGACATGCACTATCGCAAGATCGATCACCTGGTGAGCGCCGTGCTGGACGATACTCCGCTGGTCCTCACCGGCGAGGACGGGCGAGACGCACTCGAACTGGTGCTCGCGATCTACAAGTCGGCGGAGAACGGCCAGCCGGTGGACCTGCCGATGGCGCGTGAGGCGCTGGTCGGAGTCTGACCGGCTGCACGCATTGTCCCGAAAGGACGCATTCCCTCATGGTTGAGAAGATTCGCCTTGGTTTTGTCGGGGGCGACCACCTCCATTTCAACGATCTGCTGAAGAATGCCTACGCCTCTCCGACCGCGGAGCTGGTGGGCGCAGTGATCGGCGACGAGGAACTGCGCGCCTGGTTCGACGAGCAGTATCCGGACCTGCGGACATTCGACAATGCGGACGAGTTCTACGAGGTCGCCGACCCGAACGCGATCGTGACCTGCGCGAACAACCGCGATGCCCTGGATGTGGTCGAAGGCGCGGCGATGCGTGGCGTCCACATCATGAAGGAAAAGCCGATGGCAGCCTCGCTCGCCATCGCGGAGGCCATGGCCACCACCGCAGCGAAGCACGATGTGCGGCTGATGGTGAACTGGCCGAACAACTGGTCGCCGGCGCTGCATCACCTGAAGACGCTGGTGGACCAGGGAGCGATCGGCAAGGTCTGGCAGATCCAGCACCGCGCCGGGCATGGCGGGCCGCCGCAGGACTACCTCTCGGGTAGCCCGATCGGGCGCGTCGGCTGGGGCTGGCTGATCGACGGCGAGTTGAATGGCGCGGGTGCGGCGATCGACTTCTGCTCCTACGGGGCAGCGCTGAGCCGTTGGATCATGGGGCAACCGAGCAAGGTGACTGGGGTTGGCGGCCGCTACAGCAAGACGTTCTTCACAGTGGAGGACAACGCCGTGATGATCCTCTCCTACCCGAAGGGACACACGATCACGGAGGGGACGTGGACGCAGCCGGCGGTGCCGGTGCGCATCCCGCCGATGGTCTACGGCGACGGCGGTGCGATCGCGGTGATGAGCAATACGGAACTCAAGATCGCAACGAAGGGGATTCCGGGACAGCATCAGGGCCTTCCCATCGAGGGCGAGACGATCGCAGCGCCGGAGCTTCCGGCCCACTACAAGAACGGGATCGACTACTTCACCTACTGCCTGCTGCACGACGAGCCATTCGAGGGGATCGTCTCAGCGGAGATGTCCCGCGATACGCAGGAGATCCTGGAGGCGGGGCTGCAGTCGATGGCATCCGGGTGCGAGGTGAGCCTGCCGCTGCCGTCGTTTCTGGGGTAATGCGCAGATCATGGAATTACGTACGTGATTCCATGGCTCGGATCGGTCGAGAAACCGCGTACGAGCTACCGATGGCGAAGACCTCCCGGTTCGGCAGGATGGATGGACCGTCACATCGCTCCTGCTGGACCGGGAGGTCTGCCATGAAACGCGTTGCCGTCCTTTGCTCAGTCGTTGTCACGATCCTCGTGCTGACCATCTCATGGTCGAGTGCATTCTCCCCCGCTGTTGTGGCAAACCAGCGCGGCCCCACGGTCAGCGAACAGGCCACTGGCTGGGCCGTCCTCTGCGGCATGCATGGCGGAACGCCGCGCGTTACCTCATCGCCCATAGACTCCAACGGCTATTCCTGGATCCGGGTCTATTGCAGTGGCGGTAAACTCGCGGGCATCTCCTGTTACTACGAACCGAACCCGGCCAATTCCGAGTGCTATTTCCATGTGCGCTCGGCGCCCTCGCCTGTCGTGAGCACGATTCCCGATACGCCCGGCGTGCTCCAGTCCGACACACCAGGACAGCCGATGCTCGCACCCGCCGATACTGCCTGGGTCTCCACGCCCATGGAAGGTCAGGGCGTTGTCCTGGCATCGGTCAACGCCTGCACGGTGCTTGAGGGAACCCCGGAGATCGGACAACTCGCCCCGGATGGCACCAGCGTCGTCACGCACTGCGAGGGCGGCTCGCTTGACGGGCAGTGGTGTCACGCAAGCGCGGCGCTGGTCACCTGCGCGATGGAGTCGGCGGGTGCTCCGCTACCGATGGACGCGATGCCCATCACCGAATCCCCCACCGACCCGGCATCCGGCCCTGTGGCCACTACTCCGGCCGTCACGCCGACCACTGACGCCCCGATGGAGGTTCCGACCGTCGCGCCGACTGCTGACACGCCAATGCCAACCATGGAGCCGCCCGCACCGGAGCCGACACCGACGATGGAACCCGGCTTGCCAACTCCGGAGCCGACATTGCCCGTCTTCGAGGAAGTCACCCCAACCCCGCCGCCGCTCACCTGATCCCTGGACTGGCACGGCAATGCCCCCTCCCGCCGCGACGTCGCGGCGGGAG
>JASGDN010000042.1:0-83170 GCA_049841275.1 Thermomicrobiales bacterium | reverse complement strand
TGATTCTGTCCCCCCCCACACTTCTCACGCCTCGTTTCTCTCGTACCCGCGTTCGGCAAGGAGGTCGGAGGCGACCTCCGCCTCATTCCACGGGATGTGCTCCAGCCCGACGATGATGCTTGTCTCGTGCCCCTTGCCTGCCAGCAGAACGCAGTCGCCAGGCTGGGCGAGGTCGAAGGCCAGCCCGATGGCTTCGCGCCGGTCCGTCACGCAGGAGAAGCGTTCTCCCTCGACCGCCCCGATTCCGCGCGCGCCGTCCGCAATGTCCTGGATGATCTTTCCGGCGTCTTCCAGGCGTGGGTCCTCGTTCGTGAAGATCGAGACATCGGCGATCTTGGCACAGACGGCCCCTTGCAGCGGGCGCTTGCCTTCGTCGCGCTGGCCTGCGCTCCCGGTGACAACGAGCAATCGCTTGTCCGGGTAGCGCTCGCGGAGCATGAGCAGGATCTTGCGCAGGGACTCCGGGGTGTGGGCGTAGTCCACAACAACAGCGAATGGCTGCCCCTGGTCGATCTGGTGGAGGCGTCCAGGAACCGAAAGTGGCTTCTCCAACGCCTCGGCAATGGTGGTGGTGCCGACCCCCAGTGTGTGCGCCAGCGATGCCGCCAACAAGGCATTGGCAACGTTG
Organism: Thermomicrobiales bacterium; assembly: GCA_049841275.1. Classification (GTDB taxonomy): domain Bacteria; phylum Chloroflexota; class Chloroflexia; order Thermomicrobiales; family UBA6265; genus JASGDN01. The sequence continues at coordinate 82,542 of JASGDN010000042.1, read as the reverse complement.
AATTGCCCGATCATCGGGAGATTCACGTCCACTTCGGTATCGTGGAGAGTCATCCGGAAGCGCGTTGCGGTTGCTTCGGGTTCGATGTTGCGGGCAACAACTTCCACAGACGTATCGCACTCCATTGAGAACCAGGAGACCGGGTGATCGCCGGTCCAGCCGAGCATGGAACGTGCGCCCTCGTCGTCGGCGTTGAGCACGACAATACCTTTGTTGCGAACGGTCCGCTCGATCAGGATCGCCTTGGCGGCCCGGTAGTTCTCGATTGTGCCGTGGTACTCCAGATGCTCGCGCGTGATGTTCGTCACGCCTGCGTAGCCGTACTGCACCCCATCCAGCCGGTGCATGGCGAGCCCATGCGAGGTCGATTCCACGATGGCGACCTCCACCCCGGCGTCCGCCATTTCGCGGAGATACTTCTGGACGCGATTCGATTCAGGGGTTGTCTGGTGCCCGTTGTCGTACGACCGGTCTCGCCCGATACGGACCCCGACCGTCCCGATGACGCCGGTCACGATTCCCGCGTGTTGCAGGACATGTTCGAGGATGTAGCTCGTCGTCGTCTTGCCGTCGGTACCGGTGATGCCGACGACCTTGAGGTCGCGGCTTGGGTAGCCGAAGAACCGGGCGGCGACCAGCGCGAGTGCCGCCCGGCTGTCGGGAACGATCGCTTGCGGTACGTCCAGCGGCAGGGGTTCCTCCGCGAGGATGGCAACGGCCCCGGCGGCGACCGCCTTGGCCGCGAAGGCGTGACCATCGAAGTCGCTGCCACGCAATGCCACGAAGAGTGCGCCGGGCGCCATCAGGCGCGAGTCATATTCGACGAAAGCGATCTCGGGATCGCCCTCACCCACCATCGTGACGGCATCGAGATCTGCCAGGAGGTCGCGGAAGTGGCGCGCGCGCGTGGTGTCGGACATCCTCTCTCAGCCCCGGATCAGGTTCAGGCGTCGCGCGATGCCGGGTAATACCGGTACGTGGCGGCGCTCCAGCGTCGGCGGATAGGAGACGATGGTACCGCCGAATCCCGTCTTGAAACGATAGAGACCGCGCCAGTCGTCGCCCTTGGTCCCGGCGGCCTTGCCCTCGCCCTCGTCGCTCATCATCGTCTCCGGGTCCTTGTCCGGAATGCCCCAGAGATCGTACGTGGTGGACCCGTTTTCCCATGCCCAGCGCATCGCCTCGAATTGCAGGCGGAAGGCAGCCCCGTGGGCGCGGTGCGTCGTCGAGGACGCGCCATACATGTAGATTGCCTCCGCGCCGAACCGGGCCGTGATGATCGTCGCGGCGTCCCGGCCTTCGTAGTGGGCGAACAGGAGGGTGGCGCGTTCCCCAAAGGCGTTCAGGAATCCCTCGTAGTACGCGTGGGAGTGAATGCCGAACTCATTGCGGTCGGAGGTATCTTCCATCAACGCGTAGAAGCGTTCGATATTGGCTGATGTGACGGCGGCGCGTTCGATCTCGATACCCCGCTTGTCAGCGAGGCGGACGTTGTATCGCGTCTTCTGATGCATCTGCTTGAGCTGGGCATCCGGAGATTCGTGCAGCGGAACGATCACGGTCCGCCCCGGTTGCACGTGATGCGGACCGGCGACGAGTCCGGCCTGGCGGAAGGAGCCTGTCAGGCCGAGTGCCTGGTTCGGTTCGATCGCCGTCACGATGGCGCGACGGCGACGGGCAAGGGTATCCAGCCGTGCGAGGAACGATGGCCAGATAGCGGCCGCGTTGCCGACTACTACGGGACCGCGCGGGATATATCCCATCGAGACCCCCATGCGGCCACGGAAAAGGACCTGCGCGAGGATTCGGTTGTCTCCCTCCTCGACCGCGATGCGCTCGGCCTCCCAGCCGAAATCGGACTTGAACTGACCCCACTCCCAACTCTGGAGCAGATGCCCGTTTCCGGCTTCGACGGCGTCGTTCCAAAGTCCTGCATCAGATACAAGGTTGGCAGGAATCGTCTGCGTGGGGCGTGACGTGACTATCGGGGCCTCCTCCTGGCAAGTAGCTGTTGGGGTCGAATGGGGTGCAGGGACGGGGAACCGACAGGAATTACCAACGGTCCTCGTCATCGGGGACACTATCGTCGTCGGGCTCGTCCTCGTCGTCCAGCAGCAACGGGTCGGTATCGACGGATGCTTCGGCGAGGGCATCCTGGATCGCATCAAGGTCGGCATCGGTCCCGGCCTGCTCGGCGAGCCGCTGCAACATCCGCATGGCGGGCCGGCCCCCGATCTCGCCGATGGCGGCAATGGCTGCCTGGCGGACTTCATCGTCTTCATCGGTCGCGAGCTCGGCCAGTGCGGGCAGCCCGCCCGGATCCCCATAGTGCCCGGCCGCGCGCGCTGCCTCGTAGCGGACCTCGGCGTCGTCGCTGGCCAGTTCGTTCAGGACGGTGCCGTACCAGCGAGGATCGAGTGTCTGGCCCATCGCAAAGACCGCGCTGGATCGCAAGCCGCTGTCGTCGTCCTCGTACATTGCGACGAGATGCCGGTCCAGTGCCGGATCGCTGCCGAAAGCCGCGACCGCTTCCAGGGCCCGGCGTCGCAGCGCCAGCGGCTCGATCGGGTCGTCGAGGAGCGCGAACAGGGCGGAACGCAGGCGTTCGCCGAACGCGTCGTCGGTCTCGCCCAGGACGGCCTTTGTGGCGACCGGCGCCAGGTTCTGGGCTGCCTGAATCCGGACGTCGTCCGCTGGATCGGTCTGCAGCGCATTCAGCAGGAGGTCGGGCAGATCGCTGTCGTCGTCGTCCCACAGGCCGCCAAGCGCCCGTTGCCGGATCGTGGCGGAGGGATCGTTCAGGGCCAGCCGGAACACCCGTCCGAAAGCGAGATCGTACCGGTCTTCGGCGAGCTCGGTCAGCTCCAGCAGCACGCGTTCCCGGTGCGCCTCGTCGAGGGAGGCCCACACAGGCCGAAGCTCGACGATCTGCGCGCGTCCAAGGTCGGAGAGTCCGGTCAACATGCTGGGCGTAGCGCCGCCTTCTTCGAGATGGGCGATCACCTCGGGGAGACCCGGGCGCGGTAGCGCATCCGGGTCTCCCCCCAGGTCGAGATCGTCATCCTCCTGCATCCCGTCTTCGGCGGTGAAGAGATGCAGGGGCTGTTCGTTGTCGTCAGGCTGTGGTTCCCGAGGCATAGGTGTAGGTATCCCCGTCGGCGGTCACGTTCGCGTCGTTCTCGAGCACCGAGATCAGCAACTCATGTGAGAACGGGCGCTCGACATTCACGGCCGCCAGCAGGTCGGCGAAGGTCGCCATCTTGCCGCCGTTGCCGTCGTCCAGGCCGATGCGTCCGAATGTTGCCTCGACCACAGCCTCCGGACGGCGGCGGACCCGCTCCTCCAGCGGCTTCTCGGACCCGAGCGCCGGGAAGCGCTCTTCTGTGAGCAGCCAGGCATCGTCGACTTCGCTGGCGAAGGTCATCGGGCGGAAGGTGTAGCGGGCGGCGCGGCGGTCGTCCAGCTCCAGCAGGCGCTCGCTGCGGTCCTTGGTGGCGATGAACTCGACCTTGTAGTGCCCGTCATTCTCGGTGGCGCTGATCGCAATGATCGACCCCGGCACCAGGCTCTCGGAGTAGAGGTCGTCCAGCCCGAGCAGGAAGCCGCCGCGGTTCGGCGTCGGATAGCGAAGTTCGGCGAGGTAGGTCGTGTAGAGCTGCGGAATCTCGAACGTGAGCACCGTCGTCTTCTGGTCCTCGATCACCGGCGCCGGCAGCAGGCGCTGCATGTCGGCATCGTAGGGAAGCAGGCCGAGATTGTATTCGTAGAAGGTCACGACATGGTCGATCGAGGCGACGGAGCGCGGCGCGACCTCATGCTCGGTAACCGCATCCACGAGGTAGCGGTAATCCGTGCCGATCTCGTTCGGCTTGCGGCGGGCAGTGCCGATCGGCGGCAGGTTCGAGGTGCTCCAGAACCGCTGGTCGGACGTGCCAACGAACTCGAATTCGCGATGTTCCCGCGAGAGACGGAAGTTCAGCGCAAATCGCATCAGCTCGAATTCCGGCGCCGTCGGCCGGACATTCAGGATGTCCTGCACGATCACCGCGTCGGTCAGCGGCTGTTCCTGCTCCTCGATATAGTCCTTGATCCGGCGGAGGTCGCCGCGGCTAAGCCGGGGCACGCGGTCCTCGGCCATCCACTGGTCGCCGAAGTGGGCAACGTGAATGTCGTTTGGCAGCACGGCGCGGATCGCATCGGCGATCGCAGCGTCGTCCAGCCCTGCGACCTGGGATGCCGTTGGGGCGGCCTTGACCGGCTCCGGCTCGGGCGTCGTCTCGACCACGGGAGCTTCCGGGGCCTTCTCCACGATGGGCTCCGGTGCCGGGACGGTGACCGCGTTCAGCGGTTCGAGGATCAGTTCGATGTCTTCCGCGCCGATCGTCGGCGCGGGAGCCTGCTCGATCTCATCCTCGTCTTCGTCCAGCAGGTCTGCGTAGTCGGCGATCGAGAAGTTCGCCCACGAAGGATCGACCTTCGCGCGCTCGCGCTTCGGCGCCGCCGGAACTTCCGGCTTCGGCAGCGGGGTGTGGAAACGGGACGAGAACGTGTGGATGTTCGGGGCGTCGACGTCCAGCGGCGACTTCCCCTCTCGGGTAGTCAGGACATACGTGACGTCGTCGGCCGTCTCCACCGCGAAGACCGCCGGATTGGCGGCGATCGCCTCGTCGACCTCGTCGCCGGTCGCATTCGCCTGGTTTGCCATGAACTCCTTGACGGAGTCCAGGGTGACGCGAATCGGTGCGTTGCTGGACATGAACATGCCGCGCATGCGCAGCACGTTGAACGCCTGTTCCGCGATCGACTGCGCGCGTGCCGAGCCCGCGAAGTCGATGCTCAGCTTCTCCTGGTCTGCCGCCATGCCTTGGGTACTCCTTGCGAACGTGATGTGGTGCTGGTGATTGGGGTGTTGGATATCGACCGATGAGACCGGATTCCGGTCCGGGCGGTCGTGCCGGCTGGGTTTCGGAATGGAGTTCGGGTGATCAGGCCTGATTGACGCGGCTCTTCAGCGCGTCCACAAGGTGCTGTGTCGTCAGCGGGCTCGCGGCATTGCGGAGCAGCGTCAACAGATGGGTGATCTCTTCGCTGGTCAGGGTGGCCGGAGATGTCGTCGGCTGGGCCATGTCGGGGGAATCTCCTTGGAAATCGGGATGCCCGTCGCAGCCGCATGCCGCAACGAGACCGTCCAAACTTGTGAAGTATACGGGATGGATGCTTGCCATGCCTTGAGGAAAATGGGTCCGAATCCGCGCACTGGCCCGCCGGCTGGGGAATCCGGCATGGCTGGCATTCCCGGCGCGCCCTCCCGCGCGTAGAATGCCGGTGATTGCTGTCCAATCCGTCCGGTATGGTTGCATGAGAGGGAGTCTGCGTGTCCGCCGCACGTCCGTTTCGGTCCGTCCTCGCGAATCGTCCGCTGGTGACAATGGCAAGCGGGCATTTCGCCGTCGATATGTATAGCGGCACGTTTCCCGTCATGTACCCGGCGCTTCGCTCGGCCTACGGTCTTTCGCTTGCCGATGTCGGACTGGTGGCGCTGGCGTATACCGCTGCGTCCTCGCTTTCCCAGCCGATCTTCGGGATGATCGCCGACCGGTACGGCACGCGCTGGATCGGATTCACGCAGATCTGGTGCGCCGTCCTCTTCGCCACGATCGGCTTTGCTCCGTCGTACCCCATGCTGCTCGTGCTCGCCGGTCTGGCCGGGCTCGGCTCCGGGGCGTTCCATCCGATGGGGGCGATGGAGGCGTCGGCACTTGCCGCGCCGGACCAGGCGAATATCTCGATGTCGATGTATGTCTCGGCCGGCACCATCGGGTTCGCATTGGGGCCGGTGATCGGTGCGGTGATCCTCTGGCTTTTCGGTCTGCACGGCACGCTGCTCATGCTGGTGCCAGGCATCACGATCGGATCGTACCTGCTCCGGGTGATGCGCCGCCGGCCCGACGCGCCGGTTCGGAAGCGGGTATCGCGTGGTGCCCGCGCCGCCGTGCCCGTCGGGCTGGTTGGTATCGTCGTGGCCGTGATGATGCTGCGGCAGGTGCCGGTGGTGGGTGTCGAGTCATTCCTGCCGACCTGGTACGCCGAACTTGGCTACAGCTCCGCGTTCTACAGCACGCTCGCGACGGTGATGGTGCTTTCCAGTGCGGTCGGCTCGCTCGGCGTCGGCCAGTTCGCCGATCGTTTTGGACGGCGCACGGTGATCCTCGTCACCATGACGATGACGATCCCTGCGGTGTGGGCGTTCATCACATTCCCCGGCCCCTGGGCGTTCCTGTTCGGGGCGATGATTGGCTTCCTCGCCTCTTCCAGCGGCCCCCTGCTTCTCCTGATGGCCCAGCAGTTGATGAAAGGGAGCGCCGGGATGGCGTCCGGCCTGATTCTCGGGTTCGGTTTCATCTCGGGCGGAATCGCGGTGCCGGTCCTCGGGGCCGCCGCGGACGCGAGCAGCATTCCTGCCGCGCTCTATGGTCTGCTCGGCGTCGTGGCCCTCTCGCTGGCGGTTGCCTGGTTCTTGCCCGGCGAAGCGTGCGTGCGAACCGTGATGGAACGGCGGGAAGAGGAGTCGCGTTCGGCCGAATTCGGCGCCGAGCACCCCGTTCCAGCCGCCGCTGGAACAGGTCCGCAGCCGCTCTGACGAATAGCCCCTTCCGGCTACAAACGGTGACCGTGGTACGCAACCTGCCGATTCCGTTGGCGATGGCGTGTGAACGATGGCCATCGCAGACCTGAACCGGAGGGATAGACCCATGTTCGACAAGATCAAGGAAACCATCACAGGGGCCGCATCCGGGACGGATTCCGATGCGCTCGGTGGATACGCCGAATACGTCAAGGATGTGCAATTTCCCGTGTCCAAGGAGGAACTGCTAGACCATCTGCAGGCGAACGGTGCAACCGAGGCGATCATCGAGCACGTACGCCTCATGACCCGGGATCGGTTCGATTCCGCTGAGGAAGTCTTTGCGACCCTCTTCCCCCATTAGCGCGGGGAATGATGGATGGCTGGACCGGGCCATCGGGGGGATGGATCTGCTCGGATTGTTGACGAACGTACCTTGTCTCGTCATAGTTCCCGTGAGATGCACCAGCGTGAAGTGTGCCGACGGACGGCATGGAGAGCGTAGCTTTTGGCGCGGCGCATCGGCAGAAAAGGGGACTCTATGTTCGACAAGATCAAGGAAGCGGTGGGAGATGTCCTCCAGGGGAAGACGGATTCGGCCGAGAAGGCTGTTTCCGATGCTTCTGCCGCCGTCGACAATGTCGCCGCAAAGGCGGAAGGCGCAGTCGATTCCGCTACCGCTTCGACGGATGGCGCGTCGCTGGGCAACCTCTCCAATGAACTGAGTGGGCTGGTCGATCAGGCCGGTGGCCTCGGTGGGATCGTCAAGGAACTCGGCGGGTTGAGCGGGGTCATGGAGGCGGTCAAGGGTATCGACTTCCCGATTGACGCCGACGATCTTGGACCGCTCCTGAAGAAGGCCGGTCTGCCGGACGGCATCATCGACCAGGTCTCGAAGGCGAACGTCGGCCAGATCGACAGCGCCGACGACCTGGTCAACTTGGCGAAACAGTTCCTCACGAAGTAACCCGCCGGGATATCTTTATTCCGGCGCCGGACCTGCAGCGAAGGAGGAAGCGAATGGTTGACAAGATCGTCGATGCCATCAACGAGATCCTTGGCGGGGAGGACCCATCTCAGGGCGATCAGTCCCAAACCCCTGCCAGCAAGGGGAACGATGACGGCGACTCCACCCGCGCTCCCCGCGATGGACAGAAGGGCCGGAATCTCGACCAGCTCGTTTCCGACGCGAAGAAGCAGATCGGCGACAACCCTCAGTAGCGGCAACCGCCGCGCCAGAAATCGCACCTGCCGCTTGTACGCCCTGCCCGTCCGGCGAACCAGACGGGCAGGGCGTCAACGTTCGTCCCGAACGGGTGTTCCGGTATACTTGACCGCAAGATGGCTATCGAACGACCCGATTTCTCCCAACGCCTATCTGCCCTGGCCCAGGCTCCCGGCGTCTACCTCATGAAGGACGCCGAGGGCGCGGTGATCTATGTGGGCAAGGCGATCGCCCTGCGCAACCGCGTGCGATCCTATTTCCAGTCACAACGGCACAAGGATCCGAAGACGCGCGAACTGGTCGCCCATATCGTCGACTTCGAAGTCATCCGGACCGACACGGCAACCGAGGCGTTGATCCTCGAGAACGAGCTCATCAAGAAGTACTGGCCCAAGTACAACGTGATGCTCAAGGACAGCAAGACCTATCCGTACATCCGTATCACGAACGAGGAATGGCCGCGTGTGGTCAGCACGCGCCAGATCGTGAAGGATGGCAGCCGCTATTTCGGGCCGTATACCTCGGCTGGCGCGGCCTACAAGACGATCAACCTGCTGAACCGGCTCTTCCCCTATCGCAAATGCGACAAGAAGATCACCGGTCACGACGAACTCTGCCTCTACTACCACATGCACCAGTGCAGCGCACCCTGCATCTCGGCCGTCGATCGCGACACCTACATGCGGTCGATCGAGAGTGCGGCGCTCTTCCTCTCCGGTCGCGGCGAGGAGATCGTCGAGGATCTGCAGGCCGAGATGGAGCAGGCCGCCGAAGCGTGGAACTTCGAGCGTGCCGGCGAATTGCGCGACCGCCTGCAGGCGGTGACCCACGTCCTCGAACGCCAGAAGATCGTCTCATCGCAGGACACCAACGCGGACATCATCGCCGTCGCCCAGAGCGCTGGCGGCGACGCCGGCGTGCAGGTCGGTTTCCTGCGCAACGGCAAGATCATCGGCTCCGAGTTCTTCCCGATGCAGACCGCTATCAGCGATACGCCGGTCGAGATCATCTCCAGTTTCATCACGCAGTTCTACGACGAGGCTGCCGTCGTCCCGCCCCAGCTGATCGTGCAGCATGCGCTTCCGAAGACCGACGAGGAAGTAATCCTCCCCTGGCTTCAGCAGCGCCGCGATGGCTTGAAGGTCACCCTCCATGTCCCGCAGCGCGGCGACAAGCGCGGCCTCGTGGAAATGGTCGCCAAGAGCGCGGCCGAGAACCTGGAGCAGTCGCGGCTGAAGTTCCTTTCCGACGAGATGAAGATGACCGCCGCGATGACCGAGCTGGCCGATGCGCTGGATCTACCGCGCTTGCCTCGCCGTATCGAGTGTTATGACAACTCGAACTTTCAGGGCACCAATCCCGTCGCCAGCATGGTGGTCTTCGAGGATGGCAAGCCGGCCAAGAAGGAATATCGCCGCTTCAACATCAAGACCGTCGTCGGCGCCAACGACTTCGCGTCGATGAAGGAGATCGTTGGCCGGCGCTTCCGCCGTGCCGCCGAGATGGACGAGGAAGAGCAGGGCAACTGGACGACGCTGCCCGACCTCGTCATCATCGACGGTGGCAAGGGGCAGCTTGGTGCTGCGCTGGAGGCGCTCGAAGAGACGGGCATGTCCGTGCCGATCTGCGGTCTCGCCAAGGAGAACGAGGAGATCTTCCTGCCGGGGCGGTCCGATTCGATCATGCTGCCGCGCGATTCCCAGGCGCTCTTCCTCGTCCAGCGCGTACGCGACGAGGCGCATCGTTTCGCGATCACCTTCCACCGCGCCAAGCGTTCGAAAGCGGCGTTCAAGTCCGGTCTCGACGACGTTCCGGGTATCGGCCCGGTGCGGAAGAAGGCCTTGATCCGCCACTTCGGTTCGGTGAAGGCCATTCGCGAAGCCAGTGTGGAGGACCTGCTCGCCGTCGAGGGCGTCAACCGGCAAGTCGCCGAGCAGATCAAGGCCACGCTGGGATCGGCCTGAACGCGTTCCCGGTTCCCGCTGCTGTTGTTCTCGATCGTGTCGCCATGCATGGCGAAAAGGATGTTGCCGATGGTCCTGCTCCGGCTCGAGGAACCCCGTGCGCTCGAACAGGCGATTGCCGCGCTTCAGCGGGGCGGTGTGATCGCGTATCCCACGGACACCGTGTATGGGGTCGGCGCGTCCATCCACTATCCGGGAGCGCTCGGCCGGATCTACGAGATCAAGGGACGGAAGGCAGAGGCGCCCTTGCCGATTCTCCTGGCGTCGTCCGGCGATCTTGCGAAAGTTTCCACCGGCGTCGACCCGCTCCTGCTTGCCCTCGCCAGCCGCTTCTGGCCCGGGCCGCTCACGGTCGCGGTGCCGGCGAAACCATCGTTGCCCCCGCAGGTGATCGCCGCCGACAGTACGGTTGGCGTGCGCGTGCCCGCGCACTCGATCGCCCTGACGCTCGCGCAGCGGGTCGGTGGTGTGCTGGCGACCACCAGCGCGAACATCTCCGGGCAGCCGCCCGCGACAAAGGCGAGCGAGATCTCCCAGCCGCTCCGGAATCGCCTCGACCTGATTCTCGATGGCGGAATCTCCCGGAATGGCAAGGCGTCGACGGTCATCCGGCTCGAAGGTGATACCATCCATATCATCCGGGAAGGGGCCATTCCCGCCGGGACGATCCAGGCCGCCTGGCGTCTCGTTCAGGCTTCGTCCCGGAAATGACCCGCATGCGCGGCCTTCCGTTCGACTACCAGGTCGGCGTTCAGCCGCTCCGGCAATGAGCCGGATCGAGGAGCATCTCCTGACGATGAACCAGAGCCATGATCCGCGACGACCGCGACGTTCCTTCCGGCGCGATGATCCTCAGGCCGCGTTGCGGCGATCGCTGCCCCCGGAGGTCGACGAGGCGCTCGATCCCAGCCAGGACGACCGGCACAAGGTCTTCGGCCTCGGCATCGCCACCGCGGAGAGCCGCCAACCCGCCTACGGACAAGGGGTTGTGGTCAGCCTGCTGGCCGCCGCCGGGCTGTTGCTGCTGGCGGTCATTTCGGTTGGCACCGGCAAGGATGCCGATCCGCCGGTCCTCGAACAGACCGACGCGCTTTTCTGGATCATTGCGGTCGCCGTGCTGGTGATCGCCGCCATTGGCGCCCAGTTTGCCGAACGCACTGCGACCAGGGCTGCGGAGGCGGTCGGCGAAGGGCGGCCGCTGACATCGATGGCTACCGCGTGGGCTGTGCCGTTCGTGGCGACTCTTTCGGCGGTCCTGCTCATTGCGACGTTCCACAATCGCGTGATGCTGATCGTCGGGCCGCTCATTGGCTTCCTTGGCGTGGCGGGATCATTGCTTTCCCGTGACCTGCTGGATGAGGCTGACGAACAGTCTGGCCGGATCGCCTCGACGTTGCACACGCTGGTGGTGCATTCGGTCGCCTTCCTGGCCTTCAGCGCCATCTACCTGAACAAGCTCTCAACTGCACTCGCCGCTCCGGCGGTTGGCGTGATCGCCGGGGTGCTCGTGCTGGAGACGCTGGAGCGGGGCAATGTCGATCCGTCGCGCCGCGTCGTCTCTGCCATCCTTGGTGGCTGGATCGTTGGCACGATGATGGTTCCACTGAACTGGTGGCCGACATACGGCTGGACCGGCGGCGCAGTCCTGCTGGCCATCTTCTATGCGACGGCAGGACTCATGCTCGTGCAGGCCCAGCGGGACCGCGTGGCGGGCCGCGACCTCATCGAGTTCGCCGGTGTCGCCGGTGTAGCACTGGCGTTGCTCTCGGTTGTTGCATGAGCATCGCGTGTCACAAGGGTATTCGACCATGACCGAGTCTTCCGAATCTGCCAAGATCACGATCCTCGCCCAGCATCGTTCCCAGAAGCAATCCGCGAAAGAATCGATGTATGCGTTGCTCTCCCGCATCGATGAACTCGAGGATGTGCTGGAAATCCTTGACGAGAACGGGATTGAGAATCGCGAACAACTGGAGGCGCTGATTGCCGATCTCGAACGCCGCGCGGCGGAGCTCGAAACCGATGAGTAGCGCGAAGTCCGTCACGACCGCGATGCCGGTGATCGCCCCGCCGCGACATGGCGATGCGCTCCTGGCCGGTCCTCCCCATCACACCGCACCTGATCTGGTTGCCTGATGGACCTCTTCGAGGCCAACCGGCAGCGCCAGCTGGAAGGCCGCGCACCTCTCGCCACCCGCATGCGGCCCCGCACCCTCGACGAACTCGTCGGGCAGGAACATGTCCTCGGGCCGAATACGTTGTTGCGCAAGGCAATCGAGGCCGACCGCCTCTCTTCCATCATCCTCTGGGGTCCGCCCGGCGCGGGCAAGACGACCCTTGCCCGCATCATCGCGACCGCCACCCGCGCCTCGTTCGAGGCGGTCAGCGCCGTCACCTCTGGCGTGGCCGATCTTCGGCGCGCCATCGCCGATGCCCAGGACCGTCTCGGCATGCGTGGTGAACGCACCGTCCTCTTCATCGACGAGATTCACCGCTTCAACAAGGCCCAGCAGGACGCTATCCTGCCGCACGTCGAGGACGGCACGGTGATCCTGATCGGCGCGACGACCGAGAACCCGTCCTTCGAGGTCAACGCGCCCCTCCTTTCCCGCTCTCGTGTCATCACCCTCCGTGCGTTGTCCGACGAGAGCATCAAGACGATCGCCCGGCGTGCGCTTGTCGATGTGGAGCGGGGGCTCGGCGCCCAGCATCTCACGATTACCGACGATGCGCTGGACCTGCTTGCGAACATGGCGAATGGCGATGCCCGCTTCGCCCTGAATACGCTCGAACTCGCGTCTGTCGGCGTCGGCGAGGATTGCACGATCACCGATTCCCTCGTGCAGGAGGCGGCCCAACGCCGTGCCGCCACCTACGACAAGGGCGGAGACGATCACTACGACGCGATTTCCGCGCTGCACAAGACGTTGCGCAGGTCCGATGCCGATGCCGCGCTCTACTGGCTCGCACGGATGCTGGAGCGGGGTGACGACCCGCTGTACGTCGCGCGGCGGCTCGTCCGCTTCGCGTCGGAGGATGTCGGGCTTGCCGATCCCCAGGCGTTGGAGCTAGCGATGGCCGCCCAGCAGGCCGTCCACTTCATCGGAATGCCGGAGGGGGCGCTGGCGCTGGCCGAATTGGCCGTCTATCTCGCGCTCGCTCCGAAGTCGAACGCGATCTACAAGGCCTACGGCGAGGCCCGGCGTGATGTCGAGCAGACGCGCAACGATCCGGTGCCGTTGCATCTCCGGAATGCGCCGACGCGGCTGATGAAGGAGAGTGGCTACGGCAAGGGCTACAAATACGCCCACGACTTCGAGGAAGGCATCATCGGGCAGCAGAACCTCCCGGACAATCTCGAAGGTCGCACCTATTACCACCCGTTCGATCGTGGCTTCGAGCGCAACCTGGCCCAGCGGATGCAGCGCATCCGCGAGATCTATGCGCAGACGACGGAGAAGCCGGAATCGTCCCCATCGTGAGGCCGTTCCTCGTCCGTGTTCTTCAGGAGTTCCCCCTATGACGATCGTCGTTCCGATGCGCCGTTCCTACGGGCGCACTATTGATGGCCTGCGGCCCGTGTCGATCGAGCCGAATCCGATGCCGTACGCCGAGGGATCTGCGCTCGTGAGGATCGGCGAGACGCACGTCATCTGCACGGCCAGCGTCGACGAGCAGGTACCGCGCTGGATGAAGGGCACGGGCACGGGGTGGGTTACGGCCGAATACTCGATGCTGCCGCGCGCGACCAAGGAACGCACCGGCCGTGAGGCAGCGAAGGGCCGCCAGGGCGGACGCACGGTCGAGATTCAGCGGCTGATCGGGCGGGCGTTGCGCTCGGTGATGGACATGAAGGCGCTCGGAGAGCGGCAGATCGTCATCGATTGCGATGTCATCCGTGCCGATGGCGGCACGCGCTGCGCCAGCATTACCGGTGGTTACGTGGCGCTTGCGCTGGCGTGCGAACGGCTGGTACGGGAAAGGAAGATCCGCCAGAATCCGCTCATGGCGATGGTCGCAGCGATCAGCGTGGGCGTCGTGAAAGGTGTCCCGGTGCTGGATCTCGACTACAGTGAGGATTCGAGGGCAGATGTGGACGCCAATATCGTGATGACCGATAAGGGCGCATTCGTCGAAATCCAGGGCACAGCGGAGCACGATCCGTTCGACTACCACACGCTGGAGACGATGCTCGCGCTGGCAAGTACCGGACTCGATGAACTCTTCGTGGCCCAGCGCGCGGCGATCGCGCCGGCGACCTGATATCCCCGACCGCGAACGAGCCTGCTCCGGTCCAGCACACCGTGCTGGGTCCGGCAGCGATCGCCCGGATCGTGGGCGATCGCTTCACCCTGGGACCCGTGACATCGTGCCGGTTGCATCGGACGTACGTGAATGAGGTCTATCGTCTCGAGATGATGGACGGCGCCTACGCGGTCAAGCTCGCTCGTCGTGGATGGCGTTCGGCGCCTGATGCCAAGCGCGAGGCGGCGATTCTTCGGCACGCCCGCCAATCTGGCATCGTCGTGCCAGAGCCGGTCCGGGCGGCTTCCGGTGACCTGGCGATCGGGGTATCGACACCCGAAGGCGAGCGGGCGCTGACTGTCCATGCCTGGCTGCCAGGGGTGAAGCCGCCGCCCTCATTCGACCGTCGCCGCGTCGGTGAAGCGGTTGCCCGGTTGCACGAAGGCCTGTCCACCCTGGCACCAAGCCCGGATGATCGCCACTGGGATATGAGACGCTGGTCGAGGAATCGGTGGATGTGATCGCCCGTGTTGCTCCTGATGCGGGTCTGCGCGTCGTACTGGCTGCGCGATCCGCCATCACGTTGGCTGTCGCGCGGTGGGGCGAGGGCGCCGCGATGACCTATTGCCACGGAGATGCCACCCTGGACAATCTCATCGTCGCTGGCGACGAGATCGGCTTCTTCGATTTCGACCTTGCCGGGTGGTCGTGGCGTGTGTTCGGCATGGTCAGTCTTGCGGGACGGGCCATGACGGACCCGGCGCGCGCCGGGTCGCTCTGGGCTGCGTATCGTGAGGGATACACCGCGGTCTCGCCGCCTTCCGAGGCGGACGATCGCCTGCTTCCCGCGTTCGTGGTCGCTCATGCCCTCTGGGGCATCGCTCACGACATCCGATGTTCAGCCGGGTGGTTCGGCGATTGGATGCTGCCAGGCCCCGATCGTTTTCAACGTCTTGCCCGGCTATGTGATGTCGCGTTTCCCGGCGGCATGGCGACGCGCCATCTATAAGTCGAGCGCGATGTCGATCAACGCTTGCTTGAGCGCATTCGTCGCATCGGCGGAGATGGCACTCACTCGGAAATGATTCGGGAGCTCCGGGTTCTCCACCGGGAAGACCTCGATCCCGCGTGCCCGCAAGCGTGGCAGGAAGAAGTCGCTCGTGCCACGTTCGATCCGCAGCAACAGGAAATTCGCCCAGGATGGATGGGGTGGGCTGACCATGCTCAGCTTCCGCATCTGGCGGAAGAGCCGCCCTTTCTCGGACATCACCCGCCGCACCGACGTGCGGACGGCGTCGCGGTCGTCCAGTGTGGCAAGGGCCGCGATCACCGGCAGCCGCGCGATGCCGGATGGCCGTCCGAATCGGGCCAGCTCCCGTGCGATGGGCGGCGGCGAGATCGCCCAGGCCAGTGGCAGTGCTGGCAGGCTTGCCCACGTCTCGAAGGTCTGGAGGACGATCACGTTCTCGAACTCGCGCGCGAGGGGAACGGCGCTTCGTGGCGTATAGCCGCCGTGACGTTCGTCCACCACGAGATAGGCGCACTGCCGGCTCAGGCGAACCGCCTCATGGCTGGACAGGATCGTGCCGGTTGGGTCGTTTGGCGACATCACGATTGCCGTCGCGCCGCGCGGCAGGGTCTTGCCGTCCGGCTCGACCGGGAGGGCGAAGCGGGCCGATCGCGGGATCATCTCCACCTGATCGGCGTGGCCCTGGAGCCAGCGCACGAGACCGGGATCGGTTGGCGGAAAGAGCAGCAGCGGACCCTCCGCGCCCCGCCAGGCGGCGATTGTCGCGTGCAACTCATCGATCCCATTTGCCAATGTCACCCATGACGACGGCACGCCCGCCAGCGCACCGAGACGCGCGCGCAGGATGGCCTCCTGGTCCGTCGCCGGGAGCAGCCAGGATGTCGCATCGATGTCCGCGATGGCGTCGATTACCGCATCGGACGGCCCGAACGGGTTCGCGGTGAGATCGAGCCGGTACGGCGTGGGTGCTGGTGTGATGAGGGGCTGGCGCGGGTCGCGGTTGGCAAACGCGGTCATACGGCGCTCCCTCCGGTCGTGGCGAGCGGGATGGATGCGATGCGCTTGCCAGCCGCGACATCGTAGAGGACCGGGCCGCCGGTCACCTGGGTCGCGACATTGCGGACCGGCGTTCCGCCCGGCGTGCGCCCTACCTCGTTCCCGAGGTGCGCGTGACCGTGGATGACGAGGTCTACCGCATGTTCGTCGATGACGCGGCCGAGCAACGAATTCCCGAGCATCCAGTACTTGATGATTGGCTCCTCGCCCAGCGTCGATGTGGTCGGAGCGTAGTGCATCACGACCAGGCGAATATCCACGTCCTTGCGGTCGATGGCGTCCAGCGCGTGCCGGAGGCGTATGGACTCCCTGCGGGCACGAACACCGACGGCCTTGCTGATCCGGGCACCAGGCACGTCCGGTGTCTCTTCCGGCCAGAAGCCGCCTCCATAGCCGCCCACGCCCGCAATGCCGACGCGCCGCCCGTTCGGCAGCTCGATCACCGTTGCGTCGCCATCCAGCAATTCGATCCCTGCCGCTTCGAGGGTGCGGCGGAGAGCGATCCGCCGGGCGCCACGCCGGTCGTGATTGCCCAGGACGGCGATCTTCGGGATCGCGATACCGCCGAACAAATCGCGGGCGAGTTCGCCTTCCGGGATCCGCCCGTTGTCGGTGATGTCTCCAGCAATCACCAGCAGGTCCGCACGGTCGTTCACGGCGAGGAGCGCTGCCGCCAGATCCTCCGGCACCGCGTCGTGCAGGTGAAGATCGCCGATAGCGGCTACGCGGATCGGGGTATCGTCATGCGGATCACTGCGGTGATCGAATGGAACTGGTTCAGGCGAAGGTGGATTCGTCACCGGTGCGGATGTTGCTCCTTTGGTTGGCACGTGGATCGCGGCGCGGACGCGGACCCCGTGAAGAAGCAAGTTTACCGCAGCACCGAACCGGGGAATCCCGGCGATGTCGGTGGCCCGGCCTACGCCCCTCCCCTATACTGAATCTCGGTTTGCCCGGCCACGACGAGGAGGAATTGTTGTGTGCCGCAATCTTGCCTGCAGGATGACGTGGGTCTGACCCCGTTCCTGCCTACCCCTGGATGGCTCGTGTGGGAATGTCCGTTCTGATGGCGAAGATGACGCGCGCCGAATCGCACCGCCCCCGTCGATTCACCCTGTTGCCTGCGATCCTGCTTGCAATGCTGCTTATGCTCGGCACGAGCTTCGGAGCGGTGTCTGCCGCGCCTGATACGCAGGCCGGAAACGCCAGTGGCGCGATGGGCATCGCACCGCCAGAGGTGTCTGCCCAGGCGGTCTACGCGATCGACATGAATTCCAAGGCGGTCCTCTATTCCAAGAATGCCGACGACCAGCGCCCGATCGCCAGCATCACCAAGATGGTGACGGCGCTCGTCACCGTCGATCATGCTGCGCTCTCCGAGCAAGTCACGATCGCGGAAGACGATCTGCTGCCTCCCGATTCCCAATACACCCATGTCGGCTTGCGTGCCGGCGATGTCCTGACGGTTGCCGATCTGCTGAATGGGCTCATGTTGCCGTCCGGTGGGGACGCGGCGAACGCCCTTGCTCGCTACGTAGGTGGCAAACTCGCCAATTCCACCGATCTGAACACATCAATGACGGCATTCATCGACGAGATGAACGCTTATGCGAAGGGGCTCGGGCTGACAGAGTCCTACTTCACGAATGTCGCCGGCGATGACGATCAGGGAGCCTTCTCCAGCGCGCACGATCTCGCCATCATGGGCGCCGAACTCATGAAGAATGCCGATCTCGCGTGGATCGTCTCCCAGCCATCCGGCCAGATCGCCTCGCAGAATGGCGACCCGTACGCCCTGACGAACACGAACTCCATGATCCAACCCGATGATCCCTACTATGATCCGAATGTGATCGGCATCAAGACCGGCTCGACCGAAGGTGCCGGGGCAAGTGTCGTATTGGCGCGCAAGGCGAACGACGGCCAGAGTACCGTCATTCTCGTGATCCTTGGCTCGACGCTCCAGTACAATGACACGGGCACCATCGTTGAGGACAAGCGGTACGACGATGCCGTCTCGATCTTCAAGGACATGGATACACGCTTTACCTGGACGCAGATCGATGCTTCCGGAAGCACCTTTCCCGGCCTGCAGGAACAGCTCTCTGTCTGGGAGCTGGAACTGCACGACCCGCCGGTCCTGCCGCTTGCCAAGGACTCCACCTTCCAACTCGTCGTGCCTCCACCTGGTGGTGACCAACAGGGCGAGGTCGTGATCTACAGCGGCGATGCCGAGATCGCGACCATCCCCGCCTATGCGGCCGGCACTGCCGGCGAGGGAGGCTGATCCGTGCCCAGGCAATCCGCTTCGTTCGACGACGATCGTGACGAGTTGACCGCCTCCGATGAGCCGGTCGGCGAGCGCCTGCAGCGCGTGCTGGCCAGCCGGGGCGTTGCCTCTCGCCGTGCAGCCGAGACGATGATCGTCGAGGGCCGCGTTTCGGTGAACGGCACGGTCGTGCGCGAGCTTGGTACGCGAGTCGATCCGCTCCGCGACCGGATCGAGGTCGATAACAGGTCCGTGCGGTCGCAGAAGACGCGCATCCTCATCCTCAACAAGCCGAGCGGCTTCATCACCACCGTCAGCGACGAGCGGCAACGCTGGACCGTGATGCACCTGGTGGATGTGCCGGAGCGCGTCTACCCCGTTGGCAGGCTCGACCGCGATACGGAAGGCCTGCTGCTCTTCACCAACGACGGTGCCCTCGCCAATCGCGTGATGCACCCGCGCTACGGCCTCGCGAAGGAGTATCACGTCCTCGCAAGGGAACGCCCCACTGGCGCCCAACTGCAAGAGGTGAAGGACGGCCTGATGGTTTCCGGACGGCTCGTGGTGCCGGAGGAGTGCCGTCTTCTGCGCGAGACCGGCGAGGGGGCGACTATCAAGATCGTCCTCCACGAGGGCATCTACCACGTCGTGCGGCGGATGATGGAGATGGTCGGGATCAAGGTCGTGCGTCTGCGCCGGATGCGGCTCGGCCCGATCGCACTTGCCGGCCTGCCGCTCGCCAACTGGCGCGATCTTTCCACCGGCGAGGTCCTCCAGTTGTACGATGCAGTCGGACTGCCCGCAGAGGATGCCGACCGGGCGAATCAGGGGCGGACGATCCACGTCGGCCCGCCAATCGACTTCCGTCATGGCGGAAAGGCGGCGCAGAAGGCTGGCGAACCCGAACAGGAGCACCTCGCGGCATACGCGCACGTCCCGCGTCGCGAACGTGGACGCCGCCCACCGTCGCGGACGGCCGAGGACGACAATCCTACGCCGTCCGGTTCGTCCGAGCGCACGCAGCGGCCTCTGCCCGCGAAGCCGGAAAAGGACGCCTGGAAGCGTGCCGGGCAGGGGGAGCGTATCCGCCGGCCGAAGCGCGATGATCGAGATCCCGACCGACGCGACCGCCCGTCCCGTAGCGGCGGCAACGCTCGCCCACCACAACGGAGCACACAACCGAATGACGGCTCACGACCATCGCAGGGTCATCGCGATCGACGGTCCGGGAGCGGCCGGTAAGACGACCGTCGCCCGCTTGCTTGCCGAGGCCACTGGTTCGCTCCTGTTCGATACGGGATCGCTCTATCGCGCCGTGACGCTGGCCGCCCAACGCCGCCGCGTCTCGCTCGACGATGGCGATGCGTTGGGAGACCTAGCGGCGGCGCTCGACATTCAGCTTGCGCGTCCATCCATCGACGACGGCCGGCTGATCGACGTCCTCGTGGATGGCGAGGATGTCACCTGGGCCATTCGCACGCCGGAGGTCGATGCCGATGTCTCGCAGGTGTCGGCGTATCCGCAGGTCCGGGCGGCCCTGCTCGACGTGCAGCGCCGGATTGCCGATGGCGTTCCCGTGGTGATGGTCGGACGGGACATCGGTACGGTCGTGACCCCGAACGCCGGCCTCAAGATCTATCTGGATGCCAGCCCGGAGGAACGGGCGCGTCGTCGTTGGGCGGAACGTGCGGGGCATGACTCCAGCATGACCTACGATGAGGTGCTGGAAGACCTGCGCCGTCGCGATGCGTACGACTCCGGCCGTGATGTCGCCCCGCTGCGGGCCGCAGACGATGCCGTGCATATCCTCACGGACGGCAGGACGGTCGAGGAGATCGTGAACGAGTTGCAGCGGCTGGTCGAGGCGCGATGGGCCGCCTACGGGGTAACGTCGTGAGCGGCGCGGAGGCGGCGAGCAGGAGTGCCGACTTCTCCGATCTCCGGGCCGGAACGATACAGGGACATGGGTTTCGTGTCGTACGCGGCCTGCTCCTGCTGCTTTCTCGCCTGTTGATCGGCCTGCGCGTCGAGGGGACGGAGAACGTCCCGAAGAACGGCGGCGTGCTGGTGGTAAGCAATCACCTCTGCAATGCCGATCCCTTGTTCGTGTCGATTGCCTGTCCGCGTCCGGCGCATTTCATGGCGAAGAAAGAGCTTTTCAAGGTCCCCGTCCTGGGCTGGGCGATGCTGAAGTTCGGCGAGTTTCCGGTCGATCGCGGAAATGCGGATCGTTGGGCGATCAGGCGTGCGCTGGCGACGGTCGAACAGGGGATCGCGCTGGGGATGTTCCCGGAGGGGACGCGCAGCAAGTCCGGAGCCCTGAAGCAGGCGCTTCCCGGTGCCGGGTTGATCGCGTTGCGCGGGAACGTGCCCATTGTGCCGGTCGCGGTGATCGGGACCGAGAAGCTGCCCGTGCTCGGGAGCAAGGCGCTGGGAGCGTCGTGGCGAGGTTTTCGTGGGGCGCAGATCGTCTTCGGCGAGCCCTTCACGATCCCGGCACAGATCGACGGCAAGCGTGTCACCTCCGATCAGGCGACGGAGCTGATGATGCGCCGAATCGCCGCAATGCTCCCGGAGCAGTATCGCGGCGTCTACAGCTGAGTTCGAAAGAGTAGCCATTGCCCGTAGGGACGATCCTGGTGATCGCCCGAGGTTTTCGCGAAACGCGCCGGGCGATCATTGACCGTAGCAACCACTGCGAGGATCGCCCCTACACGGAATGACCTATCTGGGTTGACATCCCTTTCCGGATTCGGCGGTAGTCTGCTGCAGGGATCTGCCTCGTTGTCGTCCTGGCATTCGGCGGAACACCCGGAACGCTGGCCAGCGTTCCGGGTGTGGCGTTACGGAGAAGGATGTTCGAGGCGGGCAGGATAGGGAACCTATCGCCCGTCTTCGTCATCCTCGCCCAGGACCACGAGCAGATCATCGTCGCCCGTCTCGAAGTCGGCATCATCGTTGTCGAGGTTGCTCAGGTTGAAGGCAATCGCGGCCGCTCCGTCCTCGTCTTCCAGTTCCGGTTCGTAGTCGAGGTCGATCTCCTCCGCCTCGTCCCCGGCCTGCTGCTTGCCATGGCTGCGGGCGATCGCGGATGGACGGCGGTTGTCCTGCGGAAGGGTCTTCTCGCCTTCACGGTCACCCCACTCCATCTCGAAATCGGCGATGTGAACCGTGTCGCCGTCCTGGATGCCCTGGCGCGCGAGTTCCCGGAAGATTCCGGCACGTTCGAGGACGCGCTGGAAGCGGTTTGCGCTTTCCCACTGGTCGAAGTTCGTCATCCTTGCGAAACGCTCGATACCGACACCCGTCACCACCCAGTGATGGGCCGAGGTCCGCTCGATTTCCCACGCACGCTCGTCGATGTTGCCGATCGTGTAGACGCGGCGCTTCGGGCGCTCCGCCTCGCGCTTGCGCTCCTCTGCCTCGGCAAGCTGGATCTCGTGAAGGGTTGCCGCGACGGCATTGAAGATGTCGCCCAATCCGTCGCCGGTGGCCGCCGAGATATCGAAGGTCCGGAATCCCTCGCCATGCAGCACGTCGTGCAGCCGTGGCAGGTTCTCGCGCGCCTCCAGCAGGTCGGTCTTGTTCAGCGCCACGACCATCGGCTTCTCGCGCATGGCGGGATCGAAGCTGAAGAGTTCGTCGTTGATCGTGCGGAAGTCTTCCAGCGGATCGCGTCCTTCCAGGCCGCCGGACGCATCGAGGACGTGGATCAGCACTTTTGTCCGGCGGACGTGGCGCAGGAACTCGTGCCCAAGCCCCGCTCCTTCCGCGGCACCTTCGATCAAGCCAGGAATGTCCGCCATCACGAAAGCCTGACCGCCCTTGCCGCCGACTTCCACGACGCCGAGGTTTGGGGCGAGCGTCGTGAACGGATAGTCCGCGATCTTCGGCTTTGCCCGCGTGGAGGACGAGAGCAGGGTCGACTTGCCCGCGTTTGGCAGTCCGACGAGGCCGACATCGGCGATCAGGCGCAGTTCGAGCCGCAGCCAGCGCTGCTCGCCCGGCTCGCCCAGTTCGGCGATGCGCGGCGCCTGGCGCGTCGACGACTTGAAGTGAACGTTTCCGAGACCGCCCTTGCCACCGCGCGCGACGACGAACTCCTCGCCCGCCTCCAGCAGGTCGGCGATCTGCTCGCCGGTCTCGTCCAGGAAGATCACGGTGCCCTTCGGAACCTTCACGATCTTGTCCTGACCGGACTTGCCGTAGCTGCGGCGGCTGGTTCCCGGATTGCCGTTGTCGGCTTCGTAGTGGTTCACATACTGGAAGGGCAACAGGCTGGTGAGGTTGTTGACGACGCGCAGGACCACATCGCCGCCCTTGCCGCCGTCGCCGCCATCCGGACCGCCCATCGGCGCGTACTTCTCGCGCCGGAACGAGGCCGACCCATTACCGCCGTTTCCGGCCTTTACAAAGATCTTCGCTTCATCGACCAACATCGGGAAATCTCCGGAACGAGCATTCGATTCGAGGAAAAGGTGTGGGCAGGATGTCGAGGGGATGAACGCGCTCGGGAAGCGATCTGCGCGATCCGGTCGCCACCCTCGACGGGGCGCGGACGACGGATCGGAATCGCGATGCGCGTGGGGATGATACCAGAACGGCCCCGCTTCCACGGAAGCGAGGCCGCTGGCGGATGCCGGTCTATTCTTCGAGGTAGTCCCGCAACATCTTCGCGCGGCTCGGATGGCGCAGTTTCCGCAATGCCTTCGCCTCGATCTGGCGGATGCGTTCGCGGGTGACGCCGAAGTGCTTGCCCACTTCCTCCAACGTGCGCGTGCGGCCGTCATCCAGGCCGTAGCGCATGTAGAGGACATCCTTCTCGCGGTCGGAGAGGGTCTTCAGGACCTCTTCCACCTGCTCGCGCAGAAGCTGGCGGCTCGCCGCGTCGGCCGGGGCCGGCATCTTGGAGTCCTCGATGAAGTCGCCGAGGCTGCTGTCCTCCTCCTCGCCGATCGGCGTCTCCAGGCTCACCGGGTCCTGGCTGATCTTCAGGACCTCGCGCACGCGCTCCGGCGTCATCTCCATCACGACAGCCAGTTCTTCGGTCGATGGCTCCCGGCCGAGTTCCTGCTGCATCTGGCGGCTTGTGCGGATGAGGCGGTTGATCGTCTCTACCATGTGGACCGGGATGCGGATCGTCCGCGCCTGGTCGGCGATGGCGCGCGTGATCGCCTGCCGGATCCACCACGTCGCGTAGGTGCTGAACTTGAAGCCCTTGTGATACTGGAACTTCTCGACTGCGCGGATGAGGCCGAGGTTGCCCTCCTGGATCAGGTCGAGCATGCCCATGCCGCGTCCGACGTACTTCTTGGCAACCGAGACGACAAGCCGGAGATTCGCTTCCGTGAGCGAGACTTTCGCGCGGCGTCCTGCCAGTTGGAGGTCACGCCAGCGGCGGCGGTTCCGGGCTTCCCGTGCGGCGAACCATGCCCGAACCGTCTCCTCGGCGGGCCACCCGTCGTTTGCCTCGGCCATCGCCTGGATCTGGCTTGGCAGCAGGTCCCATTCCACCGTTCGAAGGCGAAGTTCCTCCTCCAGTTGATTCGGTTCCAGATCGAGCGATTCTGCGGCCTGCTTGATCGTCTTTTCCGGATACCGCGTGATCGGCAATACCGCCGCGAGTATCTGCGGCCGCGTTCGCGGCTCCGCATCCGGGGCAACGGCGTTCCAGAAGGTGTCGGCAATCGGCCATCCGGCGCGGAAGGCGTGATAGATGGCAAGGCCGATCTCGCTGGCGGCGGGTTCGACCGCGCCGGTGGTGAGCCGGGCCTCCAGGGCGTTCAGGTATTCTCCAGCTTCCATTGCCTTCGAGAGCTCGACCTCGCGGGCAGCGGAGAGCAATGGCACGCGCCCGATCTCGCGCAGGTACATGCGTACCGGGTCGTCCAGGTTGACGTCAGCGAGGTCGCTTTCGGCGATTGCGGCGGACGAGATGCCGTTGAGCATATCGTCTGCGAGCGATTCGTCGTCGTCCTCGATGTTGGCGAGTTCGCCCTCTTCCGGGAGTTCCGTCTCGCGGGCGGTGGCATCGATGGCGCCATCGGCGATCAGGCTGCTGAGTTTGGCGAGACGTTCGTCGAGGTCGCCACTTTCCGTATCGACGACCGGAAGGGATTCGGCGATCGCCTCGACGGCGATTCCGCTCTCGCGGCTGTCGATGTTCGTGCGGGATGCATCACTCAAGGTTCGAGCCCCTTCGAACTGGGTGCTCGACTGCCGGGCCACATTCCGGCGTCGGGCACAGGCGGGGAGGCGGCGATCCGGAGCGCATCTGCGGCGATGGAGTGGGCGCTGGATGGCCTGTTCATGCGGCGCGATGCCGCAAGGTTGGTTTCGGAAGATCCACAAACGCGACGTCCGGGTCCGCGGCACGGCCACGGCAGCGTCGCAGGGTTGCCGGAATGATAGGCCAAAGCCTGGTCCAGCGCCGATGAGACGCAGCGCCCTCCCCTTTGGGATCAGGTGGGCATGCTGCCGTGGTGAAGGTGAGACGATACACCGAACATTTGTCCGATGCAAGGAACGGGCCTACCTCCGGACAGACATATCGTTCCTGATGAGATCGTCGAATGTTTCCCGGCGCCGGATGAGATGATGTTCTCCTTGTCCTGCCAGCACAACAGCGGGCCGGAGCGCGCAGTTGTAATTGCTCGCCATCGCCAGACAGTAGGCGCCTGCGGCAGGTATCGCAAGAAGGTCGCCTGGGTGGAGGGGTGGCAGGTCGATCCCCTCGATCAGAAGGTCGCCGGACTCGCAGTACTTGCCGGCAATCGTCACGGTTTCCCGTTCCTTGCCGCCTTTCCGATTGGCCAGTGCCGCCGTGTAGACGGCGTTGTAGAGCGCGGGCCGGATGTTGTCGGCCATCCCGCCGTCCACCGAGACGTAGGTGCGGATGCCCGGCAGGCGCTTCTCGCCGCCGACGGTATAGAGCGCCACGCCCGCCGGGCCGACGATGGCGCGGCCCGGCTCGATCGTGACGATCGGCAACGGCAGGTCGTGCAGCGCGCATCCGGCCCGGATGGCCTCCGCGATCGCCTGCGCCCATTGTCCCGTGGGAAGTGGGGCGTCGGTGCGTTCGTAAGCAATGCCGAAGCCGCCACCCGGTGAGAGGTGATCCATCGTCACGCCGTGGTCGCGCTGCATCGCTGCCGCGAAGGCCAGGATATCGGCGATTGCGTCCAGCGTCGCCTGCGCCTCGAAGAGCTGGGACCCGACGTGCGCGTGATATCCGGCGAGGCGGACGCCGGGTATCGCGAGCGCCTTGCGCACCGCTTCCGCGGCTTGGCCATTCGCGATCGGGAATCCGAACTTGGAGTCGGCGATCCCCGTGCTGATCTTGGCGTGCGTGTGGACGTCGACGCCGGGATTGAGGCGCAGGAGGATCGTCTGCGGCGATGCGAGCCCGGCGGTGAGATCGGCAAGCAGGTCGAGTTCGTGGAGGTTGTCGACCACGATCTTGCTGATCCCGGCCTCGATGGCCTGCGCCAGTTCGTCGTGGGACTTGTTGTTCCCGTGCAGGCTCATCTCCGCAGCCGGAATTCCTGCGTGCAGGCCGACGAACAGTTCCCCACCCGAGACGACATCCAGCCCGAGCCCTTCCTCATGGAGGATGCGAAGCAGGCTTCCGTTCAGGAACGCCTTGCCCGCGAATACGACGCGCGAGCGCGGGTAGGCCGCCGCGAAGGCATCGCGGAAGGTGCGGGCGTTCTCCCGCAACGTGGCCTCGTCATAGATGTATACAGGCGTGCCATAGGTCCTGGCGATCTCCGGCATCGGCACGCCACCGATGACGAGCGAGCCATCGTCGGCGCGTGTCGTCGTGACTGGCCAGACGGAAGGAGTGGTGAGGGGAACGGATGCGGTCATGCCTGCCTCGTGGATGTGGGAACGAACGTGTCGATGCTGACAGGGATTGTAGCGTCCAGCACCGTGCGGGACGCCGGCGCGTGTTGTCCTGCATTCGTGGGCATGGCACCATGCCGTAACAGGTCGGGACATGTGGGAGATGAGGATTGGGGACGATGGCGGACGAGACAACGGCGCAATCCGACGCGGAGAGCCGGCAGGGCTTCCTTCTCGGTGCGGCGGCCTACGGCATGTGGGGCGTTTTTCCGATCTACTTCCACTTGCTCGTGCCGGCCGGCGCGCTGGAGATCCTCGGGCAGCGCATCGTCTGGTCGATGGTCTTCTGCCTGCTGGTATGGGCGTTCATCCGGGATATCGGCTGGGCGAAGGAATTGTTGCGGTCGCCCCGCCGTTTGGGTCTGCTGACGCTGGCTGCGCTCGTCCTCTCGGTGAACTGGGGGATCTACATCTATGCCGTCGTGGCGGACAACGTGGTGGAAGCATCGCTCGGGTACTTCATCAATCCACTTGTGCTGGTGGTGATGGGCGTGCTACTGCTCCACGAACGGCTGCGGTCACTGCAATGGCTTGCGGTCGGATTGGGGACCGTGGCCGTGCTCGTCATGACGGTCGACTACGGACGCCTGCCGTGGATCGCCCTGACGCTCGCGTTCTCGTTCGCGATCTATGGCTTCATCAAGAAGCTGGTCGGCGGGCAGATCGGCGCGTTGGAGAGTATGACAACGGAGACGGTTGTCCTGGCCCCGTTCGCGCTGATCCTCGTTGCGTGGCTGGAGGCTTCCGGACGCGGGACGTTCTCGCAGGATGCGCCCTGGCATGGCCTGATGCTGGTCGGCACCGGCATTATCACGCCGCTGCCCCTGGTCTGTTTCGCTGCGGCGGCCCGGCGTGTGCCCTTGACGACAATGGGACTCCTTCAGTTCTCCGCCCCGATTCTGCAACTCATCTGTGGGGTTGCGATCTTCGGCGAGCATGTTCCGCCCGTACGCTGGTTCGGCTTCGGGATCGTCTGGGTCGCGTTGGTGGTGCTGACGATCGACTCGGTTCGCCACCTCCGGAACCGGACGCGCACGCGAGACATCGCTCTTGCGGAGGCCGGCGCGACATCATAGTCGTTGGAACATGATCGGCACGCTCTCATCTCCCGGTCGCTGCTATACTTGGCTCATGAGGCGAAACCCGCCGTTACACGTCGTCTCCAGGCAGAGTGAGGATTGAACGCAGGCGTGTTGTTCTATCGAACGCAGTGACGATGCACCATACCCGGGCCTGATGCGGCTTCCAGCCGCCGGACCCGAGGCCACCGCCGGATCGATGCGATTCTGGCGGCGTTTTCCTGTGCGACCCACTCGCCGTTCCTCCCAGTGAACTCACCCTGCAACGGATAAATCCTCATGGCTGCTTCCACCATCCTGTCGGTCAACAACCTTTCCAAGATGTTCATCACGGAGACCATCTTCTCCGGCGTCTCCTTCCAGGTGATGGAGCGCGAGAAGGTTGCGCTCGTTGGCGTCAACGGCGCCGGCAAGTCGACCGTGCTATCCATCCTTGCCGGGATCGAGCATGCCAACTCCGGGGAGATCGTCAAGGCCAACGGCCTGCGCATGACCTACCTCTCGCAGGAAGCGAGCTTCACCAGCAACGGTACCGTGCTCGACGAGGCGCGAGAAGCGTTCAAGCCCGTGCTCGAGGCGGGAGCACGCATGCGCGAGATCGAGCGCGAGATGGAGATCGCTGAGGATCTCGATGCGCTCCTCGACGAATACGAGCAGTTGCAGACCCGGTTCGAACTGGGCGGCGGGTATGACATCGACCACCGCACCGAGGCGGTGCTGCATGGGCTCGGTTTCACGGAAGCCGACTTCAGCGATCCGGTCGATCGCCTCAGTGGCGGCCAGAAGACGCGCGTCGCCCTGGCCAAGGCATTGCTCGAATCGCCGGATCTTCTCCTGCTCGACGAGCCGACGAACCACCTCGACCTCGAGATGATCGAGTGGCTGGAGACCTTCCTGCGCACCTGGAACGGCGCTTGCATCATCGTCTCCCACGACCGCTATTTCCTCGACCGTGTCACCACCCGCACGATGGAACTGTCGTTCGGACGTCTGGAAGACTACCCGGCGCCGTATGCGAAGTACCTGCCGATGCGGGCCGGGCGCATGGAGCGCTGGCGCAAGGAGTATGAGGAGCAGCAGGAATATATCGCCCGGACGGAGGAGTTCATCCGCAAGTATGGTGCGGGCCAGCGGTATCGCGAGGCGCGTGGCCGCCAGAAGCAGCTCGACCGGCTGGAGCGGATTCCGCGGCCGCAGGAGCACGAGCGGATTCACCTCCGGCTCGGCAGCCCGGTGCGGTCCGGGCGGATGGTGTTGTCGTCCACGAGGATGCAGATCGGCTATCAGGATCCGGACGGTCCCGCCGTCTTCATCGATACCCCGGACCTCCTGATCGAGCGCAACGACCGGATCGGCCTGATCGGACCGAACGGCAGCGGCAAGACGACCCTCATCAAGACGCTGGTCGGGGTGCTGCCGGCGCTGGCCGGACAGTACACCTACGGCACGAATGTGAAGCCGGGCTACTACGCGCAATCGCACGAGCAGTTGCGTGGCAAGGGGAACGAGACGCCACTCTCCGTGATCCTCGGCACCGGTCCGATGAGCGAGGAGATCGCACGGAACTACCTTGGGCGCTTCCTCTTCTCCGGGGACGATGTCTACAAGCTGGTGACCTCCCTTTCCGGCGGCGAGCGGTCGCGGCT
Organism: Thermomicrobiales bacterium; assembly: GCA_049841275.1. Lineage (GTDB taxonomy): Bacteria > Chloroflexota > Chloroflexia > Thermomicrobiales > UBA6265 > JASGDN01. The sequence goes on along the minus strand of JASGDN010000042.1, from coordinate 53,498 downwards.
GGCGCTCGGTGTGCTCCTGCTCGAACAGGCGAACTTCCTGATCCTCGACGAGCCGACGAATCACCTCGACATCCAGGCGCGCGAGACGCTGGAGGATATGCTCCGCGACTTCGACGGCACGATTCTCTTCGTCTCCCACGATCGGTACTTCATGGACCGTATCGCAACCAAGCTCTGGGTCGTTGAGGATGGCGGCCTCACCGTCTCGCTTGGCAACTACACCGACTACCAGCGCAGCATCGGACATCGTGAGGAAGACCGTGAGCCGGAAAAGGCCGATCCCGCGCCCGAACCGGCCCCCCTTCCCGAGATCGTTGCCGCCGCCCCCATCGAGGCGGCTGGCGAGGTCGTCGTCTCCGCGAAGGGCAAGCCGCGCCGCCGCTCGGAGAACGACCAGCAGAAGGCGATGGCCCAGCTGGAACGCGAGATCGGCAAGCTGGAGGGCCGTCTCAACCAGATCTCCGACGCTCTTGCCATCGCCAGCGCCGACGAGGACCTCGACGCCATCGCCCGCCTTGGTGAGGAATACGAGAGCGTGCAGGCCTCCCTCGACGATGCATACGCCCGCTGGGAAACCATTTCCCCGGCGGGGGTCGGATAACTGCTGTGCACGATCAGGAGTTTTCTGCTCTCGACGCCAATGATCGTAGGGGCGATCACAGGGATCGCCCGGCGTGTTACGGGGAAGCCTCGGGCGATCCTTGTGATCGCCCCTACAAGGGATGTTCATTCGATCCAATTGCCCCGCCAGCGGAGCGCAAGATCGTGCTCGGGGTCACCGGGAACATTGCGAGCGGGAAGAGCGCCGTCGTGGTCATCCTGAAGGAGTTCGGCGCGATCCACTTCGACGCCGATCTCGTCTATCGCGAGCTGGTCGGACCGGGCCAACCTCTGCTGCAAATCCTCGCCGACCACTTCGGCGAGGGGATCGTCGCACCGGATGGCTCGCTGGACCGGAAGGCGCTCGGGGCGATCGTCTTCCCCGATCCCGCGAAGCTGGCCGAACTCGACGCGCTCACCCATCCCGCCGTGATCGCCGAGATCGACCGGCGCGTGGACGCCGTCGAGCGTGGGGTTGTGGTGGTCGACGCGGTGAAGCTCATCGAGAGCGGGCACGCCGACCATTGCGACGCCATCTGGCTTGTCGTCGCCAGCCCGGACGTCCAGATGACACGCCTTATGAAACGGAATACGATTGATGAACTGGAAGCACGGAGGCGCATCGAGGCCCAACCTCCCATCCGGACAAAGGCCGAACGCGCCGATCGTGTTATCGACAACAGCGGCACGCTCGACGAGACCCGGCGACAGGTGCTTGCTGCCTGGAACGACCTGCTCTCGTCTGGCGTATCGCGCACGTGAGGAAGGAATCGATAGGATGGCCTTTTCGCTCGAGAACGTGACGGAACCGGTCAAGCTGGACGTGTACTTCGACTATGCCTGTCCATTTGCCTGGGCCGGGCAGGTCTGGTTGGATGATGTCAACGAAAAGAGCGGCGGCAAGCTGGACATCACCTGGAAGATCTTCCCGCTGGAGCAGGTGAACGCCAAGGACCCGGAGTTCAAGGTCTGGGAGCAGCCGAATGATGGCGCCTCCAGCACGTTGCGCTCGTTCCAGGGGTTCTGGGCGGCGAAGCAGCAGGGTGAGGAAGCCTTCAGGAAGTTTCACGCGGAGCTGTTCAAGAAGCGCCACATCGACGGGCGGAACCTCGCCGTGCAGTCCGTCCTCGAATCGGCGGCCGAAGAGGCAGGCCTCGATCTCGAGAAGTTCCGTGAGGATCTGAAGTCCGATGCTGTCTTCGCGCAGATCGAGGAGGACTTCACGACCGGTCAGCGGGAGCTCGGGGTCTTCGGCACGCCGACAATCGTCTACGACAACGGCCTCGGTGCCTATCTCCAGGTCAACTTCCGCGATATGCCGTCCGACCCGGTGACGTTCTTCAACGAGTTCACCGATGTCGTGCGCGAGCGTCCGAACGTCTTCGAGATCAAGCGCCCGCGTCCGGCGCCCAAGAAGTAGCGCGGGTGTCTTTTCGGGCGGGGATGGCGCCAGCCATCCCCGCCCGTCGCGTTCCCACTACAATTCCAGGCATGAATGACGCTTCCCTTCTTCCCAACCCCGACAAGATTGCAGCCGTCCGTTCGGGCCTCCTCGCATGGTGGCATGCGAACCGCCGGGACCTTCCATGGCGGTATACCCGCGACCCCTACCGCATCCTCGTCTCGGAGGTGATGCTCCAGCAGACGCAGGTCGATCGCGTCATCCCCTACTACGAACGCTGGCTGGAGGCCTTTCCGACGGTCGAGGCATTGGCCGAGGCGCCGACCGCCGAGGTGATCCGCCATTGGGCTGGATTGGGATACAACCGGCGGGCGGTCAACCTGCAACGCACCGCGCAGGCAGTCGTTGCCCGGGGAGGCATGTTTCCGCAGACGATCGGCGAATTGCGGGAGCTGCCGGGCATCGGCCAGTACACATCCGGCGCGATCGCCTGCTTCGCTTTCGAGCTGGACGTGCCGTTCGTCGACACAAACATGCGGCGCGTGTTGCATCGGGTCTTCGTCGGTCCGGAGGTTCCCGAGCCGGTGGCCTCTGATCGCGAGCTGATTCCCCTTGCGGAGCGGATCATTCCTCCGGGCGATGGCTGGAACTGGAACCAGGCGTTGATCGAGTTCGGCGCCCTGCAATGCTCGGCGCGGAAACCGCTCTGCATGGTCTGTCCGCTGCAGGCGGTCTGCACCGCTCGCCCAACCATCCAGTCGATCCTGGCGACGCTTCCGAAGGGATCGGCGAAAAAGAAGGAAGTTCCGTTCAAGGAATCGAACCGCTACTTCCGTGGGCGTGTGGTCGACCTCCTGCGCGATCGCGACCGCGAGCATGCCGGGATGACGCTCGCGGAGATCGGGCCGCAGGTGCGCCCCGAGTTCGAGCCCGAGGAAGACCTGCCGTGGATCTTCGAGGTCGTGCGTGGGCTGGAGCGGGACGGCCTCGCGATGATCGCCGAGGAACCAGCCCCCTACGATGTATCCGAACCGGAACCTGCCGAACTTGGCAACCTCCGCGTTCGCCTGCCCTGAGACGAGGAGCGCCGCCGATGTACCTTCCGGATCACTTTCGTGAGGACGACCCCGAACGTTTGCACGCCCTGATCGAGCGCAATCCGTTGGGGACGCTGATCACGCTCGACGGCGACGAGATCGTGGCGAATCACATCCCGTTTGTCCTCGATCGGCGCGGCGACGGTTTCGCCCGGTTGCTGGGTCACGTCGCACGGGCCAATCCACTCTGGCAGGCGCATCCTGTGGATCGTCCCATCCTGGTCATCTTCCAGGAGGTCGACGCCTACATCACGCCGGCCTGGTATGCGACGAAACAGGAGACCCACGAGGTGGTCCCGACGTGGAATTACGCCGTCGCGCATGTAAGTGGGTCACTGATCGTTCGTGACGATGTGAAATGGCTTCGTGGACAGGCTGGAATGCTCACTCGCCAGATGGAGCGCCGCCGCGATTCCGACTGGAAGATGGCCGATGCGCCACAAGCTTATCTAGCCGGCCAGCTGGACCACATCGTGGGTATCGAGATTCCTGTGGCGCGGCTGGTAGGCAAGATCAAGGCAAGCCAGAACCGGGTGTCATCGGACCGGGACGGCGCGATCGCCGGTCTCGAAGCAACCGGCGACGCCTACGACGAAGCGATGGCGGCGGTCATGCGGCGGGCTGCCGGAGAGGAATAGCACCCGGTATCTGCCGCCGGGAACGGCGACGGGGAAGGCCATCATCTGATGCCTTCCCCGTCGCCGTATCGAATCGGTTTCAGGCTACATGCCGCTGTGGTCGGGCGACGCTGGGAGCGGGTCGGTGATCGGTTGCGCCCCGCGCTCCTGCAGGAAGATGTTCATGGTGTTGATCTCGTTGTTTTGCGTGCGAATGATCCGCTGGGCGAGATCGCGCACCAGCGCGTTGTCCGAACGATCGAGGAGCGCCTGCGCCATCTCGACTCCGCCCTGGTGATGGCGGATCATCAGCTGCAGGAAGAGAATCTCCGCCTGATCGACTGGAAGGCTGCTCAGTTTCGCCAGACCCTCGTCCGATGCCATACCGGGCATCGACTCACCGTCCGCCAGTGGATGCCCCATCCACGCCATCGGTGCGTCGGTCCCGGTGGCCGGCAGATTCCACGCGTCCAGATACCCCTGCATCATGCCGATTTCACCCGCCTGGGCGAAGGCCATATCGGTGGTGAGCGCTTTCAACTGCTCGTCGCTCGTCCGGTCGCGGATAGCCATCGCCATCTGCACGGCCTGGCTGTGGTGCGTCTGCATGTCGCGAAGGAACCCGGCTTCGGGAGAATGCTCGCCCGGATCGTGAGGCAACTGCGTCCAGGCGAAGATGAGGCCACCTGCGGCGATCAGGACCGCCAGCGCGAGGACGAGCCAGCTGCCGGGAGTTCTTGGCAGGAAGGACCGCAACGACCTGGCGGCCGCACCGGAGGCAGAATCGCGTTCTGCCTCCGGTGTTGCCGGTGTTGGCTCAGCCATGATGTCCGGCCTCGGGGCTCGCCTCCGGTGACGCCGCGGGACTGGCCACTGGTGATGTCTGGGGCGATGCGGCCGGGCTGGAACCGGCAACCGGCGTGCCGGGCATGGCCGGGCCGACGACAGCCGTCGGCGTTTCGGTAGCTTCGGTGGTCGGCTCCGGCGTGCCGCCTGCACGTGCCTGCGCCGTGGCCGTCGCCTGATCCACAGTCACGCCACCGATTGGCGCTCCGGACGGGTCCGCGCGGTGGTATGGCTCGGACTGCGGCGTGCCCGACTGCATCACGGCGGATGTGCCTTGCGAGCAGAGCGCGCCCCGCTCCGGGGTGTTGTCCGGATTCAGCCGGTATTCCGAGATGAATGTCTTCAGCTTGCCGATGTCGAAGCTGTCGAGCACCATCTGCTTGCCCCAGACCGAGGCAACCACCGTTCCTGGCAGGTTCGGGTATGGGCTGACAAGGATGTAGGTCTGCTTGGTCAGGTCCTTCAATTGCTGGACCTGGTCCTTCGGCAGGTTCGGATCGTAGGTGATCCACACGGCGCCGTGCTCCAGGGCGTGGGCGCCGTTCACATTGTTGATCGGGAGGCTGTAGTAACCGCAGTTCTGCCAGACGGCATTGTGCGGACCGCCGACCGGCGGCACCTCCTCGTAGAGGATGTCGCCACTCTCATGCAGCCCGGCGAAGTCCCCGGCGCCAAAGTAGGTGGTCACCTCGGCATTGACCTGATGCACCTGCCACTTGCCCCAGCCCCACCAGCCGGCCCAGGCCAGCACGAGCACCGCGAGCACGCCGAACCCGATCTTCGTCCAGAGTGCATTGCGCTTGTTCTTCTCGTAGGTCTTGAGCCGCTCTTCCTTCTTCTGCTGGACTGCCTGGGGCCGGCGCTGCCGGCGATCCAGATACTCCTGCCGGGATTGCTGTTTCGTCGTATTCGCTGCAGCAGCGCCCTTGGCAGGTGTCGATGCAGGAGACTGGTTGCCGGGCGCGGCGTTCGCACGCGATTTCTTGGCCATGCGGTGTCGCTATCCTTCGCGGAATCATAGGCCGGGGAGGATACGTGCTCCCCGGACCGGTTGGTTGGAAACCCTGTGACGGCGCATTATCACGATTGGCGAAGCCGTGCCCGGATGTAGGCCGACACGTCGCCGATTGCGATCCGCTCTTGTTTCGTCGTGTCCCGGTCGCGAACGGTCACGGCTCCATCTTCGAGGCTGTCGAAGTCCACCGTGAAGCAGAACGGCGTACCGATCTCGTCCTGGCGGCGATAGCGCTTGCCGATGTTGCCGGTTTCATCGTAGTCGATCAGGACGCCGAGGTCGCCCTGCACCTCCGCGAAGATGTCGCCGGCGAGGCTCGTGAGCTCCGGCTTCTTCGCCAGCGGCAGGATAGCCGCCTTGTATGGCGCCAGCTTCGGATCGAGCCGCAGCACGACGCGCGTGTCTGGCTTGCCGTTCACGTCGACGGTCTCTTCCTCGTCGTAGGAGTCCAGCATTACCGTAATAAACGTACGTTCGACCCCGAAGGTCGGTTCTATCACATGTGGCAGGAACCGCCGGTTGTTTGCCTGGTCGAACCAGGTGAGATCGACCCCGCTCGCCTCCTGATGACTGCGGAGATCGAAATCGGTGCGATAGGCCAGACCGTAGAGCTCTCCCCAGCCGAGCGAGCCGGGGAAGAGGTATTCGTAGTCTGCCGTGCGCTTCGAATAGTGGGAGAGCTTCTCTGGCGCGTGCTCGCGGACACGGACGTAGTCCGGGTTGAGGCCAATCGCGTCGATCCAGTGCTGCTGCGCCTGCAGCCAGGCATCGAACTGGTGTTCCCACTCATCCGGATGGATGAAGTACTCGATTTCCATCTGCTCGAACTCGAGCACCCGGAAGATGAAATTCCCCGGCGTGATCTCGTTGCGGAAGGCCTTGCCGATCTGCCCGATGCCGAACGGCACCTTTACGCGGCTGGAACCGAGGATGTTCTTGTACTGGACGAAGATGCCCTGGGCCGTTTCCGGCCGCAGATAGACCTCGGTGCCGGTCTCCGAGACCGGGCCGATGGTCGTCTTGAACATCATGTTGAACTGGCGGGCATCGGTGAGCGTCGCGTTTCCGCAGTTCGGGCAACGCAGGTTCGCCTCGCGGATGAGGCGCGACATCTCCTCGGCGCTCATGCCGTCGGCATCCTCGACCCCGAGTCGTTGTTCCAGCAGGTGATCGGCGCGGAAGCGGGCCTTGCAGGTCTTGCAGTCCACCAGGGGGTCGTTGAAGTTCACGACGTGGCCGGACGCTTCCCAGACACGGGGATGCATGAGGATGCCGGCGTCGAGGCCGACCATATCGCGTCGGTGGTGGATGAAGGTCTTCCACCAGAGTTGCTTGATGTTGTTCTTCAGCTCGACGCCGAGCGGGCCGAAATCCCAGGTGTTCGCGAGGCCGCCATAGATGTCGGAGCCGGGAAAGACGAAGCCTCGTCGTTTGGAGAGCGCGACGATCTTCTCCATTGTGGCAGCGCGGGGTCGGGCCTGCGTGTCGATGGCGGCACTCTCGGGTGCGGAAGACATGAGCGATCGCTTTCTGGCCGCACGACCGGTGCGGCGATGGACGTGAATCGGGCTGGCGATAGGGCGAAGGTGCGGGGAGGAACGTCGCGTTCGGCGGCTGTCACATTGCCGGCGAGCGCCTACGCGCCTCCCTCGGGACCTGCGCCGCCGGTCTTCCCGATCGGTCCAGCGTTCTCGGTGCCCTGCGGTGAGGCGGGAACGTCAGGTTGGCTGGCCAACTCGCGATAGATCTGCGTGGTTGCAAGGCTGACGTGACCGAGCAGTTGCTGGACGTCACGCAGTTCGGCGCCATCGCGGACGGCATGCGTCGCGAAGGAGTGGCGAAGGGTGTGCGGCGTGATATCGGCGATCCCGGCGCGTTCGGCATAGCCCTTCAGGATCAGCCAGAATCCCTGCCGCGTCAGGCGGCCGCCACGATGATTCACGAAGAGCGGGGTTGCCCCCTCCACGACCAGCAGAGGCCGCGCGTCGCGGAGGTAGATATCCACGGCGTGAATCGAGCGCTGGGTGAGCGGCACGGTCCGCGTGCGGCCAGCCTTGCCGGCGCAGGTCACGCATCCCGCTCCGAGGTCGAGGTCCGGGAGGTCGAGCGCGACGAGTTCGCTGACGCGCATGCCAGTGGCATAGAGGACTTCGAGCATTGCGTGATCGCGGACTGCCTCGGGCTTGGCCGAGCCCTCCGTTCCCGGCTGCGAGAGCAGGCGCGCGATGTCCGCTTCGGAGATTGCCTTCGGAACGTACCGCTCCACCTTCGGCGAACTCAGGGCCTTGCCGATATCTGTCGGCGTCTCCTGTCCGGCGTGAAGCGCGTGGCAGAACGATTTCAGCGCGGCGGTCTTGCGGGCGACCGTCGATGGCGCGTAGGAGCGATCCCGCAGGTGCAGGACGTAGGTGCCCACATGAGCCTCGGACAGCTCGTTCCAGCAACTCACGGCGTCGATCCGGTCGTCCTGCGGCGGACTCGTCACATAAGCGGTGAACTGCTGCAGATCGTTCCGATAGGCGGCGATGGTGTTGGCGGAGAAGCCGCGTTCCGATTGCAGATCGGACAGGAACCGCTCGATGCGATCCTCCATACCAGGACGATCCTTTCCAGGTGCGATCCAGGAACTTCAGGGGCGCACACCTATGGGCGCAACGGATGCTGCGATCCGCCGCGCTCCGGTCAATGCAATTATGTCAGGTGTCGGGCGATTATGCCGCCGCGATCGCTGCCTTCAGGCCGACGAGCGGAAGCCCGAAGGCCTCGGCGACACCGGGATAGGTGACGTGCCCGTTCAGGACGTTGACCCCGGCGGCCAGCGCCGGATTGGCGGCCGTCGCCGTCGCGAGTCCGCGATCGGCCAAGGCCAGGCCGTAGGGCAGCGTCACGTTCGACAGGGCGAAGGTGCTGGTGCGGGCGACCGCGCCGGGCATGTTCGTCACGCAATAGTGAATCACACCATCGACCTCGAACACAGGGTTGCTGTGCGAGGTCGGACGTGAGGTCTCGAAACAGCCGCCCTGGTCGATGGCGACATCCACCACCACGCTGCCGGGACGCATGCTGGCGATCATCTCGCGCGTCACCAGCTTCGGGGCCTTCGCACCGGGGATGAGCACGCCGCCGATCACCAGGTCGGCCTTCGCCACAGCCTGCGAAAGCGAGAACTTGTTCGACATCAGGGTGTGAATGCGGCCGTGCAGGACCTCGTCGAGGAAGCGGAGGCGGTCGATGTTGTTGTCGAGGATGGTGACATTCGCGCCCATGCCAAGCGCGATGTGGGCGGCATTCTCGCCTACCATGCCTCCGCCGACGATTGCCACTTCGGCTCCGGGGACGCCTGGAACCCCGCCAAGCAGCACGCCGCTGCCGCCGTTCGTCTGCTGCAGGTAGTACGCGCCGACCTGCACGGACATGCGCCCGGCCACCTCGCTCATCGGCGAGAGCAGCGGCAATGCCCGGTTGGGGAGCTGGACCGTTTCGTACGCGATCGCCTGGACCTTCCGCTCGATGAGCACGCGGGTCAGCGCCTCGTCGGCCGCGAGGTGAAGGTAGGTGAAGAGGAGCTGTCCTTCGCGGAGCAGATCGTATTCGGCCGGAACCGGCTCTTTCACCTTCACGATCATGTCCGCCGCCTCGAAGACCCCCTCATGCGTGGGCACGATGCTGGCGCCGGCGGCCTCGTAGTCGGCGTCCGGAAACCCGCTGCCCGCACCCGCATCCGTCTCCACGAGGACCGTGTGACCGTGAACCACGTATTCGTGCGCGCCTGCCGGGGTTACCGACACGCGGCTTTCACGATCCTTCACCTCTTTGGGAACACCGACAATCATTTCGAATCACCTCGTGCGCAAGGAAAACGGAGGACGACGACACTGGCGTGCCGCTGCGTACGTTCGCGGCAATGATAGGGGAGATGCCGGAATCGTGGAATGGGGTGCATGTGTCTGGATCCCCGGGCGGCGGCATTGTATCACGCCATCTGGCGGCGTCGGGTCGCGCGCGTGGGCGGTGTACCATTAGCAGCGTGCTGACTTCCGCGTGGCCGTGACGATGCGTCGATGGCCGGTCCTTGCAGCCTCAGCCGTATCATCTGGAGCGATACCTGTGTTTGACATTTCGGAAGGCCTGCTCTTCGGTCTTCTGATCATCCCCATCCTGGCATTCCTCATCCTCGCCCATGAATTTGGCCACTTCCTCGCCGCCCGCAGTGTCGGGGTGACGGTGGAAGAGTTCGGCATCGGCATCCCGCCCCGCGCCAAGGGATGGCGTTGGCGGGGCGTGCTCTGGTCGCTCAACTGGATTCCGTTCGGCGGCTTCGTCCGGGTGAAGGGCGAGGACGCGAACGACATGAGCCCGGATTCGATGAATGCCAAGTCGCCATGGCAACGCGGCTGGTTCCTCATCGCTGGACCGTTGATGAACTTCCTCGTCGCGATCGGGCTCTCGGTCATGCTCGTCGCGTTTCAGGGGCTTCCCTCGGAGTCGAGCCAGATCTACATCGGCCAGGTTGCCGAGGGTTCTCCGGCGTTCGATGCCGGTTGGCAGCCCGGCGACGCCATCGTTGCGGTCGATGGCACCGCGATCACATCCACAGGTCAACTTCGCGACCTGATCTCCCAACATGCCGGGGGCCAGACCGAGGTGACGATCCTCCGGGGCGGCAAGGAGCTGACAACCACCGTCACCCCGCGCGAGAATCCTCCGGCCAACCAGGGCGCCACTGGCATCACGATGGGAGAGGGAATCCGCTCCACCGTCAGCGTCCGCGAGGTGGCGGCGGCATCGCCCGCAGCGAAGGCCGGCATCGCATCTGGCGACCGCATCGTGGCGATTGACGGCGTGCGCCTCGATTCCTGGCTGCAGGCGCAGAACCTGCTCGCAGGTGTCGCCGGACGGACCGTGCCGGTGGTCGTCCAGCGTGGTGGGCAGGAGCAGACCGTATCGCTGGCGGTGCCGGAGTTCACGATCCAGCTCACGGCTGTGGCCGCCAATTCTTCCGCCGCAAAAGCTGGGCTCTATCCCGGCGACCGCATCACCGCGATTGGCGGGGTCAAGGTCTCGGACGGCGTCTCCTTCCAGCAAGCGTTGATCGCGTCCAGCGGCAAGACGGTCCAGATCGAGTATTTCCGGAATGTCGACGAGAACGGCACCGTGACGAGCAAGAAGCTCTCGGCCGCGCTCGCCGTGCCGGAGATTGGCGACAAGGACAATCCGATCGAGGCCATCGGCGTGAACGCCGCACAGGACAATCCGTTCAGCGTCGTCGGCACGAGCGTGTCCTATCAGAATGTCTACGAGCATGTCGCGGCGGCGCAGGTGGTGCCGGAGGGATGGAACCAGTTCTGGGGCATCACGAGCGGTACGCTGAGCGGCATCAAGCAGATGGCGACCCAAGGCGTGAATACCGACCAACTCACCGGTCCGGTCGGCATGGGCCAGTTGACGTCGGAGTTGCTAACGCGCTCTTCGGCGCCGAAGTGGGTGACGCTCTTCCAGATCACGACGCTCATCTCGGTCAGCCTCGGCGTGTTGAACCTGCTGCCGTTGCCGGCCCTCGATGGCGGACGCCTGATGTTCGTCGTTGTGGAGATCCTGCGCGGCGGCAAGAAGATCGCCCCGGAGAAGGAAGGCATGGTTCATCTTGCCGGCATGGTGATCCTGCTCGGATTGATGTTCGTGATCGCCTTCGGGGATGTCCATCGGCTCTTCAGCGGGACACCGCTCCTGCCGTGACGGAACGTCTTGAGCCTTCGCGGCGAGGCTCGATCCGTAGCGGTCCAAGCGGTACACGAGTCGCATCTGCCTGGAGCGCGGTAAACCGCACGAGCTTGCCCTGCACGCAACCGGACCCCATACGGTGTCGTGTTCGCAGGGTGTCGGATGTGCCCTGTCGTCGGAGCAGGCGTTGAATCCTGGACTGGGCTGAATTGTTCACGAACGATCAACACACAGGCGGCCCGAAGCGGCGTATCATTCATAAGAGAACAACCGCGTGCGGTCCGTCCTGGGCAACGTGATCGCCCGACCGCCGCGTTGCATCGGTCTGCTGGCGTCGCCAGCCTCCACGGAGGAATCCTCACACCATGTCCCTCGTAGCTCCTCGCCGCAAGACCCGAGTCCTTCACGTCGGCGATGTCGCCCTCGGCGGTGAGTATCCGATTCGCGTGCAGACGATGGCCACCGCCGACACGCGCGATCCCAAGGCCACCCTCACCCAGATCCGCGAACTCGCCGATGTCGGGGCGGAAATCGTCCGCATCGCCGTGCCGGACCGCGTCGCCGCCGCCGCCCTACCGGATATCGTTCCGCACTCGCCGATTCCGCTGATCGCGGACATCCACTTCGAGCACACGCTGGCGTTGAAGGCGCTCGATGCCGGCATCCACGGCCTGCGCCTGAATCCGGGCAACATCCGCAAACCGGAGCATGTCCGGGCCGTCGTCGCCAAGGCGAAGGAGCGAGGAGTGCCGATCCGCATCGGCGTCAACTTCGGCTCGGTGGCCCCGATGACCGAGGAGTTCGTCGATGAGATGGCGCAACAGGGCGCCACCCAGGTCCAGCTTCGCGCCGAATGGCTCGTCCGTTCCGCGCTCGGGCACATCGCGATCCTCGAAGAGCTCGACTTCTATGACACGAAGGTAAGCCTCAAGGCCTTCGAGGTGCCTGTGTTGCTGGAGGCCTATCAGCGGTTCGCTCGCCTCGACAACGACTATCCCCTCCATCTCGGCGTCACCGAGGCCGGCACGCCGCGTGCGGGCAGCGTTCGCTCGGGCGTCGGCATTGGCACCCTGCTCGCGCTCGGTATCGGCGACACCATCCGCGTCTCGCTGACGACCGATCCGAAGGAGGAGGTCTTCGTCGGGTACGAGATCCTGAAGAGCCTCGAACTGCGGCAGAAGGGCGCGACGATGATCGCCTGCCCAACCTGCGGCCGTGTCGAGGTCGATCTCTTCTCGCTGGCCAACAAGGTCGATCTCGTGCTGGAGAAGATCGACGAGCCGATCCGCGTCGCCGTCATGGGCTGCGTCGTGAACGGTCCCGGCGAGGCGCGCGACGCGGATGTCGGCATCGCGTCCGGCAATGGCAAGGGTGTGATCTTCCGCAAGGGCAAGATCGTGAAGACGGTCCTCGAAGAGGACATGCTCGACGAGCTGACCAAGGAGATCCACGCCGTCGTGGAGGATCGCAAGAACGGCATCTTCGACGAGCCGGAGAGCGCCTACAAGCCGATGATCACCCTCACGGCGGTGTAGCAGTGAGGGCCGAGAAATGAGAAACGAGGGGGCGAACCGTTTCTCCTCGTTTCACACTTCTCGGCCCTCACTCCTCGTTACAGGACGTGGTCGAGGAAGCGTTCCTTCATCTCGCGCATCACGGCGTCGCCGTCGCGATCCCAGATGTCCTGGTTGAAGATTTCCACCTCGATCGGGCCAGTGTAGCCTGCGGCATCGACGGCCTCCCGCATCCGCCGGATCTGGCAGACACCGTCGCCCATCATCATGCGATTCATCAGCACGTCCGTGAAATGAACCGGAACATCATCGACGTGGAAGGCGATGATCTTGCTGCCCGCCCGAGCGATTTCCTCGTAGAGGAACGGGTCCCACCAGACGTGGAAGACATCCACGATCAGGCCGACGTTCGGGTGGTTGAAATGCTCGACGAGGTCGTTTGCGTACTTCATCGAGCTGACCAGGGACCGGTCCTGTGCGAGCGCGGGGTGAAGGGGTTCGATTCCCAGCTTCACCCCTCGCGCCTCGGCATACGGGATGATCGCCTCGATCCCAGCGACGATCATCTTCCGGGCCTCGTCCGGGTCCTGCACGCCGTTCAGGCCTCCCCCGACGATCGCGAGCATCTCGGCGCCGAGTTCGGCTGCCTCATGGATCGCGCGCTTGTTGTCCTCGATCCGGTCGGCGCGGTCATCGGCGTCCGTGGACGGGAACAGGCCGCCGCGGCAATTGCTGGAGACCTTGAGTCCGGCATTTCGCACGGCCTTCGCGCTCGCGGCGAGTCCGTAGGCATCGACCTTGTCGCGCCACAGGCCGATCCATTCGACGTCGTGGCGGACACAACCATCGATGGCCTCCGGCACAGTCCAGCTCTCGATGGTCTTCTGGTTGAGGCTGAGGCGTTTCATGCCTTCGTTGAGGTTGCGCAGTGGCGTCGTTGAACTCATCCCTGTTCGACTCCTGACGTAGCGAGGAAGCAACGCATTCGGCTGGCGGTTTCCTCGGGATCATGGAACAGGTTCGCGCGATCCGCAAGACGGAACAACTCGCTCAGGTGGACCAGCGAACGGGCGCTTTGCTGGCCAGCGACCATCTGGAAGTGATCCTGGTGCCCGTTCAACCACGCCATGAAGACGACACCCGTCTTGTAGAAGCGGGTCGGCGCCCGGAAGATATGGCGCGAGAGCGGAACGGTCGGCGCGAAGATCGCATGGTAGCGTTCGAGGTCGCCGGCATCGAAGGCCGCGAAGGCCGCACCGGCGGCAGGGGCGATTGCGTCGAAGATGCCGAGCAGGGCGTCGCTGTACCCTTCCTCGTCCCCGGCGATCAGCTCCGCGTAGTTGAAGTCGTCGCCGGTGTACATTCGTACGCCCTCCGGCAGGCGGCGGCGCAGGTCGATCTCGCGGTCCTTGTCCAGCAGCGAGACCTTGATGCCGTCCACCTTGTCGGCATGGGCACGCACTACGTCGACGCAGGTAACGGATGCCTCGTCGAGGTCGGCACTGCCCCAATAGCCGTGCAATGCTGGATCGAACATGTCGCCCAGCCAGTGGATGATGACCGGTTGCCGCACCTGCGACAGGATGCGGTCGTAGACGGTGGCGTAGTCGTCGGGCGATGTCGCCGCGGCAGCGAGCGCGCGGCTTGCCATCAGGATCACCTGGCCGCCGAGTCCTTCGACGTAGCCCACTTGCTCTTCATACGCCGCCACGATCTCGTCCAGTGGTTGCGGGCGGGATGGATCGGGCGCGAGGTGATCGGTACCCGCCCCGCTCGCGACGTGACCGCCAACCGTCTTCGCCTCGGCGATCGAGCGGGCGATCAGCTCCTTGCTCGCTTCCCAGGCGAGGCCCATGCCGCGTTGGGCGGTGTCCATGGCCTCGGCGACGCGCAGCCCGAGTGCCCATAGCGACCGGCGGTAGGCGAGTGTTGCATCCCAGTCGATCGCGACGTCCAGCGTCGGATTGATGTTGGCGAACGGATCGGCCACGACATGTGCAGCGGCGAAGGCGATGCGCTTCGTCGGCACGGGATACGACCGTGCATATGGGGAGGCCGGACCGAGCGTATAGTCCTCGATCCCGCTACCGACGACGGGCAGGCGAAGCGTGGTTGCGGTTGCGATGGCCATGTGAATGCTCCTCCCAGCAGGCGTTCTCGCCCAATCTCACAGCGATAGGTCGTGCTTCTGCAATGTCGCAACGTCCACATTGAGTTGAAGCGAGGCATCAGCTGGCATCCAAAATGGGAAAGGACGCTCCTGTTCCCTATCCCGACACAGAGAGCGCAGGAACATCGAGCCAGCGGCGTTCCGCCCACGCCCGGAGGCCGAGTTCCGCCAGCTGCACGCCCTTCGCCCCTTCGAGGAAGCCGAACGGATACGGCTCGTCCCAGGCGACATGGCGGAGGAACATCTCCCACTGCACCTTGAAGGCGTTCTCGAAGACCTCATTCGCCGGCACGTCGTCCCAGTCGGCGAAGAAGTCCATCGTTGTCGGCACGTCCGGATTCCAGGTCGGCTTCGGCGTCATCACGCGGTGCTGGACCTTGCAGGTGTGCAGCCCGGCAATGGCACTGCCTTCCGTGCCATCCACCTGCAGGACGAAGAGTTCGTCGCGGTAGACCCGTGTGACCCAGGAGGAATTAATGTGGGCGATGGCGCCGCCCGCCAGTTCGAATGTCGCATAGGCGGCATCGTCGGCCGTCGCCTCATAGCGCTTTCCGTGCTCGTCGACGCGCTCCGGGATGTGCGTCGCGCCGAGGCAGGAGACGGCCTTCACCGCGCCGAAGAGATTGTCGAGTACGTATCGCCAGTGGCAGAGCATGTCGACGATGATGCCGCCGCCATCCTCCTTGCGATAGTTCCACGAAGGGCGCTGGGCGCTCTGCCAGTCGCCCTCGAAGACCCAGTAGCCGAACTCACCGCGCACGGAGAGGATCTGGCCGAAGAATCCACCCTCGATCAGCCGCTTCAGCTTGCGCAGGCCGGGGAGGAAGAGCTTGTCCTGGACGACGCCGTGCTTGATCCCGGCGGCCTCGGCAAGCACGGCGAGTTCGAGCGCCGATGCGAGGCTGGTGGAGATCGGCTTCTCGCAATAGACGTGTTTTCCGGCGGCGATCGCCTTCTTCACGGACGGCTCACGGAGTTCGGTGCGTTGTGCATCGAAGTAGACGATGTCCTCCGGATTCGCCAGTGCAGCGTCGAGGTCGGTCGTCCAGCGTTCGATCCCATGTGCCTTCGCCAGCGCGGCCAGCTTCTGCGCGTCGCGCCCGACCAGGATCGGGTCGACCGTGAGCGTCCGGCCATCCCGCGAGCGGATGCCGCCCTGATCCCGAATGGCGACGATGGACCGGATCAGGTGCTGGTTGGTGCCCATGCGCCCGGTCACGCCGTTCATGATGATGCCGATTGTCACAGGGCCTTCGGCCATCGTTACTCCTCTCGGGATTCCCGGTAGAGACGTGCGGAACCACCGGTCGATGATGCGGTGAGCGTGACCGCCGGATTCGTATCCAGCTCCAGCATGTAGGCTTCGAGCGCCCGGCGGGAGTGTTGCCGGGCGAGCGTGCGCAGGTGTTCGACATCATGGGAGACGAGGGCCGCGAGGATCTCATGGTGCTCCGCCTGGGCTTCGGCAAGACGCCCCGGTGTGATCCCGAAATAGCGGCGGATGCGGTCCCAGTGGTCGAGCGTGCGCCCGAGCATCTCGATCACGCGCGGCATCGCGGTGGCGGCGGTGATCTCGCGGTGGAAGGTGGCGTTCAGGTGAGACCACTGCTCGACCTCACCGGCATCGATGGCGGCATCCATCTCGGCGAGAAGCTGTTCGAGCCGGTCGAAATCGGCAGGGGAGAGCCGGGCGGTGGCGATCTCCATCGAGACGAGTTCGAGCCCTTCCATGAGCACGAAGACCTCATGGATGGACTCGCGGGTGATCGGGGATACGGTTGCCCCGGAGTGTGGCACGATGAAAACCAGCCGTTCGGATTGCAATTGGGAGATGGCTTCGCGGACGGGGATGTGGCTGACCTCGAGCTGGCGGGAGATATCGTCGATGATGAGCCGCTCGCCGGGCGCCAGCGTGCAATCCATGATCGCCTCGTAGAGTGCGCTGTAGACCAGCTCCTGCTTGGTTTGAAAACGGGGACGTTTTTTCACGCGCCAGACCCTTCACAGGAATTGGAACAGTGACCCATCATGTGCATGGCACCACGAAGCGACCGGAACCGGTACCGTTGCAGATATATCATATATGCCGGCGATTGCGGCATGGCTCCCGCCTGACATCCCGGGAATCGGCGCCCATTTGGCGGACGAGCTGGCCTGGTTCTCAGGGGTTGGCCCCCGCATCCCCATCCACCGCGTGAAACGCACGCGTCGTCTGGTCCTCGCCGGGATGGATATGCCGGGACGAACACCGGCCGTCTTCGGGCTCGTGTTTTCCCATGGGACATGTGGCAGTGGAGTTTCCACCATGCCTCCCCGGTGTCCCTGTCATGCTCGTACTACCAATGGCTTATTATATATCATATACAGCTGCAATGCCCTGTCAATGCTCGATCTGCCTTGGACAATCGCATAGTGGGACGACGATGCAGGCAGGAGGGTCGACGGCCATCGGCGGCGAGCCACACGGGGCTCGCCCTACGAACGCGACGTGTTGGGCAGCCCGGTCGTTCGTACGTCCTTCGACGATGCTCCGGATGACATGGTCAATGTGGCCGGCCGGCATCGGCACCAGGGCGCCGGGAGGCCCGAAACAAACCAGAATGCGATTGCCCTGTCGATCTGCCCCGCCGTTCTCCGTTCGTCCACCGATGGGCGCCGGTCCTTCGTCTGCTCCAGCAGGTCGCATCCCCGGAGACGCAGATGACGATGTCCGGACCCTTCACTCGTGACGACGCGGAGACCCTGTGGGCGCGGTTGGTGGCAGGCTGGGCCGATCATCTCGATCGCACCGGTGCGCGCCTGGTTATCGATGGCATCCCGAACCAGCACGATGCGAGCGGCAGCTACGAGGGGGTCACCCGCATGCTCTGGGGAATCGGTGGCTGGTTATCCCAGCCGGAACGATCTCCGGTGATTCACTGGCGCGGTCGCCACGACGATCTGGAGGCACTGGCGCGAGCGGCCATCCTTGCAGGAACCGATCTGGCCTCACCAGGTTATTGGGGTCACTCCGCTGACGGCAGGCGCGATCAGCGAACGGTCGAGAGCGGGCAGGTCGCCTGGTTCCTGTGGATCACGCGGGACCGCATCTGGGACCATTTGTCGGAGGCGGCACGAAACCGGATCGCGGCCTGGCTGGAGCGTGTCGCCCCACCACCGGAGAGGGAATGGCCGTCCAACTGGGCCCTGTTCTGGGTCCTGAACCATGCCGTGCGATCCGAACTCGGCCTCTCCCACGATCGTTCATTGATCGAGGACGTGACCGGACCATACCTCGACCGTGTCTGGTGTGGAGGCGGATGGTACGACGATGGTCCGCGCGCCGGAACCAATCACTTCGATGACTACAACCTCTGGGTCTTTGCGTCGCACGTCCTTCTCTGGGCGGATTTGGATACGAAGGCGACCCCTTCCCGCGTCGCGCTCCTTAGCAGTCGCGTCCGGGAGCAGATGGAGCATGTGCCCTGGTTTTTCGCGGCGGACGGTTCCTATCCGGAATATGGGCGCAGTCTCGCGTACAAGTTCGCACGGCTGGGCGCGATGCTGTGGGCGTATCGGCGAGGAGCCTGGCCGCATGGCCCCGGCATGTTGCGCCGTCTCGTCGGGAGGCACATTCGCTGGTATCTCGATCGTGGCGCGATCCGGGCCGATGGCACCCTCCGCCAGGAACTGACGGCTACTGGCAGTAGTGCCATCCGTGAACCGTATATATCGACCGGCGCGACGTATTGGGCGATGCAGGCGTTCGGCGGTCTCTGGTGCCTTCCCGATGACGATCCCTTCTGGACTGCCGAGGAGGAACCGTTGCCCGTTGAACGGCAGGACTTCGTGCGCGTGTTTCCCGAACCCGGCTGGCTCCTCGCGGGGGACAGGCGGACGGGTATCGTCCATCGCTTTTCGGCGAAGAGCCAACACGACGATCCGGCCAAGTACGGGAAGTTTCATGCTTCGACTGCCGCACCGATTACGGTCGGTCTCACCGACGGACACCCTGTGCCGGACGCGATGCTCTGCCTGACTGATGGCGAGATGTATGGACATCGTGACGCGATCGACGCGGGTACGGTTGGCGAGCCGGGCTGGCTCCGTACGCACTACCGGCAGCGTAGCGGTGGCCGGGAGCATACGATCGAGACGGTGATCGTCGTGTCCGGAAATCTGCACCTTCGCGCCCATCGCATCGACATCGCCCCCGGAACCAGTCCCATCGCCGCGATCGAGGGGGCTGGTGCGTTTGGTTTTGATCCGGGTGAACGTCCGGTAATGGACCGAGATACCTCCCGGAGCATCTCGATGGCGCGCATGGGTGATCGTGCGGTCGCGATCCGCGCGGTGATTGGGTACGACGGCGCTGCGATACCATTTGCCTATTCCGGTGTCGGAGCGACCCATGCCGAGGTCGTTGTTCCCACGCTACGCGCATCGCTCGACGAAGGCGTCTCTGGCCTGGCGTGCCTCGTCTCACTTGGGGATGCAGAGGACCTCCGGCGAATGCGGATGTGCGAACCGATGGTGAGTTGGCGGGACGATGGTGCGGTGACCGTCTCGGGATTTCTCGACGAACCGATCCATATACCTCCGATTCCCGCACAGCCGTTCGATCGGTCTTGACGCAATTCCGCATCCACTAGCGGTAAAGTGGTTGACAGGCGTCGGGGTCATCCATATCCTATATCATATCAATTTCAACCGATCGGCACCTCGGCGTTGCTATGCGTGGAAGACGTGGTGGTTTGTCTTCTTTCGCATGTCGTCCATTTGTGCGATACGTCTTGCTTCAGATCTGGCACGAGGAAGGTGGATCTCCCGATGGATCGTTTCGTGTTCCGGCTCCTGGTCGGCCTGGTGGGCGATGCGCCGTTGGCCGCGATCCGGCGGAATGCTGCATGAGCGCCCCGGCGACGGCAACCCTTCTGCAGGAGGCGTTTCCTCGCAAGCGGATCGCAACGGCCTTGCCCGCACCGTGTAGTTGGCGGCCGTTCCCGGCCGTCGATGACCGGGATGGCTGGAATGCTCTCCCCGCGCCCGAACGCGTTCGTTTGCTCGCGGCCGGGGAACGGTTCCTCGGCGCCAGCTGGCCGGAACTGAAGGCGACGGTCTTCCTCGAGTTTGCGCGGAACGGGAACCGGACCCACTTCGAGGACCCGCATTTTGCGCGGCGCGGCATGCTCGAATCCCTTGTGCTCGCCGAATGTGTCGAGGGCGAAGGGCGTTTTCTCGACGACATCACGAATGGCGTCTGGGCGATCTGTGAGGAGAGTTTCTGGGGCGTGAGCGCTCACAGCTTCTCTCCCCACTTCGAGCGCGGTCTGCCCGATACGCAGTATCCGGTGGTGGATCTCTTTGCTGCGGAAACCAGTGCGCTCCTGGCGTGGACCCATGCGTTGCTGGCTCCGGCATATCGGGCATCCCTCCCGGTTGTGCTCGACCGGATTGAGCGCGAAATCGACGCCCGAATCCTCACGCCGTATCTCAACAACGACGACTGGGGATGGCTCGGCCTGAAACGCCGGGAGGGAGAACGCGCGCCCAACAACTGGAATCCCTGGATTCATTCCAACATCCTGGCGACGACGCTCCTGCTCGAACCCGATCGCGATCGCCAGGTTGCCATCGTCGAACGTGCCATCGTGGGGCTGGACGCCTTCCTGTCCGGGTATCACGAAGATGGCGGCTGCGACGAAGGAACGTCCTACTGGGGACGCGCGGGCGCCAGTCTCTGCGAATGCCTGGAATGGCTACGGTTGGCGTCCAATGGCGAACTCGATGCCTTCCAGCTTCCGTTGGTTCAGGAGATCGGGCGCTATATCTATCGCGCGCATATCGCGAATGATTGGTATGTCAACTTCGCGGACGGTCCGGCGCGGACCGAACCCGATGCCAATCTCCTCTATCGCTATGGCATGCGGATCGGCGACGAGATGCTCGTCGCGCAGAGCGCCGAGGCTGCCCGGCACACCGTCGACTTGCCGTGGAAGCGGGAATCGATTGGCCGGACCTTGCCTCACCTCTTCGACCCGATCCCGTCGGAAGTACGTGAGCGGCCTGCGCCGCTGATCCAGCATGCCTGGTTGCCTGGCATCCAGGTGATGACCGCCCGGGAGCGGGCCGGATCGATGGAAGGCCTCTTCCTCGCAGCCAAAGGTGGGCATAACGCCGAGAGCCACAATCACAACGACGTCGGCAATTTCATCGTCGCGCTGGACGGGGTGCCGCAGGTGGTTGATGTCGGCGTGGAGACCTATTCGAAGAAGACTTTCAGCCCTGACCGCTACGACATCTGGACGATGCAGTCCGGATATCACAATCTGCCAACCGTCAACGGCATTGAGCAACAGGCGGGTGTGGAGTTTGCGGCGTCGGACGTTCGTTGCACACTCGGCAACGATGCCGACGAACTGGTTCTCGACCTCGCGCACGCCTATCCTCCCGAAGCCGGGATTGACCATTGGATCCGCACCCTCCGCCTGGAGCGCGGCGCCCATCCGGCAGTGATCCTTCGGGATGAGTGGTCGCTCAACCGCGAGCCGTCGGACCTCCGGCTCTCGTTGATCCTGCGAAAGGAACCGGTGGAGGAAGCAGACAGCTCCTTCCTCGTTGCTGGCGAGCGTCGGAACCTCCGTCTGTCCTTCGATCCCGCCATGCTGCATGTCGCAGCGATCGAGCGCATCGACATCGCTGACGCCCGACTGGCTCCCGTCTGGGGAGCAGCGCTGTATCGCCTGGTGCTGGTAGCGGCACCACAACGGACGGGGCGCTGGGAGGTGCGCTTCGTTGCCGATGGCACCGTGTCCCGATGAATCGGATCATCCGGCCGCACCGGATGCCACGCACCTCGATCCCGTCGCTGATTTCATCTGGAGGAAGAACCGAATGGTCAATCGATCCCACGATGCCGATACGCAGGTCTCCCGGCGCAGGTTCCTCAAAGCGGCCGCCGGCGTTGGATTCGTTGTCAGTACCTACGCAAGCGGTCGCAAGGTCGTTGCGCAGACACCGTCGCCGGTCGCGGGTGGCAACTACTCGGAGGCGCCGGCCCTCGCCGACCAGGTGAAGGCGGGAACGCTCCCGGCGGTCGCCGATCGCCTGCCGAAGAACCCGATGATCATCACGCCGAGCGAGAAGTCCGGGAAGTATGGCGGCACCTGGCGGACCGCCCTCGTTGGCGGTGCGGACACGGCCTGGCTCGGCCGCACGGTCGGCTACGATGGCCTCCTGCGTTGGGACATCACATGGCAGGAGACCGTGCCGAATATCGCGGAATCCTATGAGGTCAGTGCCGACGCCACCCAACACACCTTCACGTTGCGGGACGGGATGAGGTGGTCGGATGGCGAGCCCTTCACCACCGATGACATCGCCTTCTATGTCAACGACTACTTTCGCAACGACGAACTGAACACGTCCCTCGGAGACAACCCGTTCACAATCGAGGTGAAGGACAAGCTCACTTTCACCGTGACCCACGAGAATCCGGCGGGTCTGTTCCTCTCCCAGCTCTGCCAGGACGGCGGGCGCGAATGGGTTCGCTATCCGGCCCACTACCTCAAGCAGTTCCACAAGACCTACAACACGACCGATCTCGACAAGCTGGTGAAGGATAGCGGCAAGGCCGATTGGGTGGAACTCTTCCGGACGATGGGAGGGGGCATTCCGGGCACACCATACGATGCCGTCTGGCAGAATCCGGACCTTCCCCGCGTCCATGCCTGGAAGCTCGTGCTCCCCTATGGGGACACTGAACGCGTGACGTTCGACCGCAACCCCTACTACTTCAAGGTCGATCCTGACGGGCAACAGCTGCCATACATCGACAACGTCAATTTCGATGTGCTTCAGGATAACCAGGTGCTCCTGCTGAAGGCGACGAATGGCGAGATCGATTTCCACATGCGCCACATCAATACCGACGCGAACAAGTCGGTGCTCGCCGATGGGCAGGAAAAGGGTGGATATCACTTCGTCAACACCGTTCGCTCGTCAATGAACGTCGTGTCACTCGCCCTCAATCTCACGCACAAGAACCCGGCGTACCGGGAAGTCTTCCAGAACAAGGACTTCCGGATTGGCGTGTCGCACGCCATCAACCGGCAGGAGATCATCGATACGGTCTACGTCAGCCAGGGCGAGCCATGGCAACTGGCTCCGCGCAAGGAGACACCGTTCTACAACGAAACGCTGGCCAAGCAGTACACCGAATATAACCTCGACAAGGCCAATGAGTTCCTCGACAAGGTCCTTCCCGACAAGGACGGCGACATGCGCCTCCTGAAGGATGGTTCCAAGCTGACCATTGCCGTCGAAGTGGCGACGGGTCTCGACCAGGCGCAAGTCGACACCACCAACCTGATCGTCGGGTACCTGCAGGCCGTGGGCATCGACGCCCAGATCAAGGCGGAGGATCGCTCGCTGCTCTACACCCGCAAGGAGAGCAACGACCACGATGCCGTGATCTGGGGCGGAGACGGTGGCCTGAACGATGCCATCCCCGATCCCCGCTGGTATATGCCGTTCAGCCTCGAGTCGAACTTCGCCGTACCCTGGGCGATCTGGTATGGCAAGAATTCCAATGCACTGTCCCAACCGGAGGAGCCGCCTGCTGCCGTCCAGGAGCAGATGAAGATCTACGATCAACTGAAGGCATCGCCGGACCCCGAAGAGCAGAACTCGCTCATGTCCCAGTTGCTGAATGCCGCGGTGGAGCAATTCTACGCGATCGGGATCGGCCTGCCCGGGCCAGGATATGGCATCGCAAAGAACACGATGCACAATCTTCCGGCGGACGGCATGGCCGATGCGTACGTCTTCATGACGCCGGCTCCAGCCAACCCGCAGACCTTCTTCTACGACGAGTAGCGGACCCGTATTCGCCGCCGGGCGAGTATGCCAATTGGCGTATTCGCCCGGCGTCTCCGGGGGACTTCGACCGTGGCTCGATTCATCCTTCGCCGCATGCTGCTGATGATCCCGACGTTGATTGCGGTTTCGATCGTGACCTTTGTCATCATCCAGCTCCCACCCGGCGACTTCATGACCAGCATCGCCGCCTCATTGAGCAGCCAGGGCGAAACCGTCAATCAGGACGCGCTCGATGCATTGCGGCGCCAGTATGGCCTGGGCCAGCCGATGTGGCAGCAGTACTTGATCTGGATGCGCAACATCATCTTTCACTGGGATTTCGGCGATTCCTTCGAATATAACCGCCCCGTTGCCGATCTCATCGGCAATCGCATGCTCGTCACCATCGGGATTTCGGTCGGATCCTTGCTCGTCACGTGGATCATCGCGTTTCCGCTCGGGATCTTTTCGGCTGTCCGTAAATATTCCAAAGCCGATTATGTGCTGACATTCTTCAGCTTCCTCGGGCTCGCAATCCCGGAGTTCATGCTTGCGCTGGTCCTGCTCTATGTCTCCAGCCATTACTTCGGCCAGAGTGTCGGGGGGCTCTTCTCGCCGCAATATGTCGATGCCGCGTGGAGCGTCGGAAAAGTCACTGACCTTCTCTCCCACCTCTGGATTCCGGTGCTCATCATTGGCGCCACGCACACGGCCGGGCTCGTCCGGATCATGCGCGCGAACCTGCTCGATGAGCTGAACCGTCCCTATGTCGTCACGGCACGGGCGAAGGGGCTCGAGGAACGCAAGCTGCTGATGAAATACCCGGTCCGCCTGGCGCTCAATCCATTTGTCAGCACAGCCGGCTGGACATTGCCGGGGATCGTTTCCGGCGAAGCCGTCGTGGCGATCGTGCTCAGCCTGCCGACCATCGGCCCGCTGTTGCTCCAGTCCTTGCGATCGCAGGACATGTATCTGGCGGGCAGCATCATCCTGCTTACCAGTGTGCTGACCGTGATCGGGACACTCCTCTCGGACATCCTCCTGGCCTGGCTCGATCCGCGCATCCGCCACCTCTGAAATCACCTCGTCGAGAGGATGGCACCCTGAGGTTCGCAGGTATTCGTGAGGCAACGCGATCATGGAGTTCGAACAGGCAGAACTGGAAACACTGGCCCGGCCAGACGCGACAGGAGAACCGCCGGGAGAAGAAACGGTTCGTTCGGGTGCCGGGGCTGAGCGCAGCATCTACGTGGCGTCGCAGTGGCGGCTCATGTGGTGGAAGTTCAAGCGCCATCGCCTGGCCATGGTTGGCGGAGCGCTTGTCATCCTTCTCTATCTCGTTGCGATCTTTGCAGAGTTCCTCGCTCCGGCGGACCCGAACAAGGTCCAGTCCAGTTTCACGTATGCACCGCCACAATTGCTGCATGTCGTGGACACGAGCGGCGGTTGGGACTGGGGACTCTTCGTCTACGGCTACTCGTCGAAGATCGACCAGGCGACGCTCAGCCGCACCTATGTGATTGACGATACCAAGAAGGTCCCTGTCGGGTTCTTCGTCAAGGGAAACGAATACAAGCTCTTCGGTCTTGTTTCCTGGGATCGTCACCTGATTGGGCCCAAGGACCCGACGAAACCAATGTACATCCTCGGCGCCGACCGGCTCGGACAGGACTTGCTGAGCCGCATGATCTACGGGACGCGCGTCTCGATGTCCATCGGCCTCATTGGTGTCTTCATCAGTCTCGTCCTTGGGCTCATCCTCGGCGGCGTTTCCGGCTATGTCGGTGGCAAGACCGACACGGTCATCCAGCGGTTGATCGAGTTCGTGCGGTCCGTCCCGACAATCCCGCTGTGGATGGGGCTTGCGGCCGCGCTGCCCAAGACGTGGTCGGCTCTTCAGGTCTATTTCGGGATCACCCTCATTCTCTCGATCATCGGCTGGACCGGCCTTGCGCGAGTGGTGAGGGGGCGCTTTCTCTCGCTGCGGGAGGAGGAGTTTGTCACGGCTGCCCGCCTCGATGGATCGAGTGAACTCCGGATCATCGTCCGCCATATGATGCCGTCATTCTTCAGCCACATCATCGCGTCGCTCACGCTCGCCATTCCGGCCACGATCCTTGCCGAAACGACGTTGAGCTTCCTCGGTCTCGGCCTGCGATCGCCCATCAACAGTTGGGGTGTGCTTCTGGAGGAAGCCCAGAATATCCGCTCGATTTCCCAGGCACCCTGGCTGCTCTTGCCCGGCGGACTCGTGATTGTTGCGGTGCTCGCCCTGAATTTCCTGGGGGATGGCCTGCGCGACGCCGCCGATCCCTATACCACCTGATGCGATCGCCGAGCGTGACAATCCCGATGGAGCATATGCATGGCTCTCGCTGAACCCACAACCGACACGGTGCCGAGCGACCTGGTCCTCGAGATCCGGGGATTGAAGACCCAGTTTGCCCTTGATGAAGGGCTCGTTCGCGCCATCGATGGGGTCGATTTCGACATCCGGCGCGGCAAGACCCTGTGCGTGGTGGGTGAAAGTGGCTGCGGCAAGAGCATGACTGCCCGGTCGATCCTGCAGATCGTGCAACCTCCGGGGAAGGTGGTTGCCGGGGAGATGCTCTTCCATCATCCTGGTCCGGGTGGTGTCGACCGGGTGACCGATCTCGCGAAGCTCGATCCCAAGGGAAAGGAGATCCGCGGCATCCGGGGGAAGGAGATCTCGATGATCTTCCAGGAGCCGATGACATCCCTCAGCCCCGTCCATACGGTCGGTAGCCAGATTACGGAGACGGTGATCCTCCACGAAGGACTCTCGAAACAGGCTGCGCGTGCCCGTGCTGTCGAGATGCTTGGTTACGTCGGCATTCCCCGCCCCCAGGAGCGTGTGGACAGCTATCCGTTCGAGATGAGCGGCGGCATGCGCCAGCGCGCGATGATCGCGATGGCGCTTGCCTGCACACCCCGCCTGCTCATCGCCGACGAGCCGACGACCGCGCTCGATGTGACGACCCAGGCGCAGATCCTGGAGTTGATCCAACGGCTCAAGGATGAGTTCGACATGGCAGTGATGCTCATTACCCACGATCTCGGTGTGGTGGCGGAGGTTGCCGACGAGGTGGCAGTGATGTACCTCGGACTTGTGGTCGAACGTGGCACCGTGGACGAAATCTTCCACGATCCGAAGCATCCGTATACGGAGGCGTTGTTGCGGTCGATCCCGCGTCTGGGACAGCAGCGGAAGCACCGGCTCGATTCGATTGCCGGGATGGTTCCCTCCAGCTTCGACCGGCCAACCGGTTGTCCCTTTCATACCCGGTGTCCTGCGTTCATGCCTGGCTTGTGCGACCGCGTCGAACCGGCCGTCACCTGGCTTGGACCGGAGCGGAACGTTCGCTGCCTGCTCCACGAGCCAGACCATGTTCCGTCCGGGGCTGCGCCGGTTTCCGTGCAGGGAGGGGCTGCGTGAGCGAGACGCGTCATGGATCGATTCCGCTACCGGCAGGTGGCCCGTTGCTCGAGGTGAAGAACCTCAAGATGTACTACCCGCTTTCGTCTGGCTTCATGCGGGGCCGGGCCGGGGAGGTGAAGGCGGTTGACGATGTCAGCTTCTCGATCGCCGCCGGTGAGACACTCGGTCTCGTCGGAGAGTCCGGCTGCGGAAAATCGACCACGGGCCGGGCCATTCTTCGCGCGCTCAAGCCAACCGGCGGCGAGATCAACTACCGGCGGACGGACGGCCAGGTGGTCGATCTTGCGGCGCTCTCCGAGAAGGCTCTGAAACCGTATCGTCGCGAGATACGGATGGTTTTCCAGGACCCGTACTCCTCGCTGAATCCGCGCATGACCGTCCTTGACATTGTCGGGGAACCCTTGCGGGTCAACAAGGTGGCGAAGGGGCGCGACCTCGAAGAGCGGGTAGCGGAGTTGCTGCGGAAGGCTGGATTGCGGCCAGACTATATGCGCCGATACCCCCATGCGTTCAGCGGCGGGGAGCGGCAGCGCATATCCATCGCTCGTGCCCTCGCCCTCGATCCCCGGATCGTGGTGCTGGACGAAGCCGTGTCGGCGCTGGACGTCTCGGTGCGGGCGCAGATCCTCAACCTGCTCGAGGACTTGCAGGAGGAATTGAATCTCACCTACCTCTTCATCTCACACGATCTCAGCGTGATCGAGCACATCTGCGACCGGGTGGCCGTCATGTACGTCGGGAAACTGGTCGAGACGGCGCCGACGGACACGCTTTTCCGAACTCCGGAGCACCCCTATACGGAAGCCCTAATCTCATCGGTGCCGATCTCCGATCCACGTCTGC
Organism: Thermomicrobiales bacterium; assembly: GCA_049841275.1. Classification (GTDB taxonomy): domain Bacteria; phylum Chloroflexota; class Chloroflexia; order Thermomicrobiales; family UBA6265; genus JASGDN01. The sequence continues at coordinate 25,375 of JASGDN010000042.1, read as the reverse complement.
GCAACACGCGAAACCGGCTCCGGTTGGCCGGCGAGATCGCCGATCCTTCCAATCCGCCGAGCGGATGCGCATTCCACCCGCGTTGCCGGTTCGCGACCGAGATCTGCTCGCGGGAACGCCCGGCCCTGCGTACGCTTCCCGATCACGATTCGCACCAGGGCGTCGCCTGCCACCATGCCGAGACGCTCACGCTGCAAGGCGTCACCAGCGAGGGCATGGCCGCCGCCGATTGATCGCCGCCGACCATCATCTGCGTCTGAAAGGATCGTCCAAATAGATCCGCACTCCGTTGGGGCAACCCTTTCGGATTCTGCTGCAGGGGATCTCTGAGGCTGGCGTCGACCCGCGCCCTCGCGGCGGGTGGAGACAGGGGCGCAATGACCGGCTACCTATCCGGTTGTCTCGTGAGAAAGTTCACGAAGTGGCGCGCGAACATCGTATACTGGCCGTGTCATTCGTTGGGGCTTTGCTCCGGCGACGATGCGGAACGGATACGCTGTTCAAGCCGCGACCGCATTCCGTTGCCGGGCCCACGCACATCCGTCGTTCACCAGTGGAGGACATCATGCACCCGGCTTCCGGTTCCGATCGAGCGCTGCCGAAGACGTCGCCGATCCTTGCGGTGCTGCTCTCGGGAATCGTGTCGTTGCTGTCGATCCTGCTTGCGCCCGCGGCCGCATCCGTTGCCGCCCAGGGCGCCTGTTCCATCGCACCGGCTTCCACGCCTGTCGCGGCGGATGCCACGCCAGTCTCGCTGCCCGAGATTCCGGCGGTCTCCGTTCCGGATGGCGCGACGAAGATGGTCGTCGGCTACATGCCGCTCTCCATCTATGCGCCGATCTACGTCGCGTTGGAGAAGGGCTATTACGCCGACGAGGGGCTCGATGTCGAGCTTCAGTCCTTCACCAATGGCACGGACATCACCACGCTTACGGCCACGAACAAGCTGAACGTGGGGCTCACCGGGGTTGGGCCGGCCTACTGGAACGGCGTCTCCCAGGGGCTGCCGCTCACGATCATAGCCCCCGGTCATTCCGAGGGCAGCCCCGTTGCCAGTCCGCTCATGATCTCGAAGAAGGCTTGCGAGGACGGCAGCATCAAGCGTGTGGCCGACCTCAAGGGCAAGAAGGTCTCCGTCAACGCGCCGGGTGCGACCGAACTCTGGCTGGAGAAAGCGCTCGAAACGGGCGGACTTACCATTGCCGATGTCGATCTTCAGTACCTCACCTTCCCGGATGCCGTCACAGCGCTCGATTCCGGTGCGCTCGATGCTGCCATTGTCGGCGAGCCGGTCGCGACGCAGGCGGAGCAGACCGGCCTGGCCGTGCGCCTGCTCTCCGACTTCCCGGTGCAGGGTATCTGGCCGACGATGGTCTTCGGCAACTCCGACTGGCTGAAGGCAAATCCGGAGGCCGCCACTGGCTTCGTGAAGGCCTATCTCCGCGCGTCCGCCGACCTGAACGCGAACTTCAACGATCCGCTGAATCTCGCCATCATCAACAAGTACACCAACGTTCCTGCCGACCTCATTGCCGCATCGGTCAAGCCGATCTACTCCGAAGATGGCACGATCGAGATCGACAGCCTGAACCAGCTCCAGACCTTCTTCGGCGATCGCGGCCTGCTCGACTATGACACCCCGATCGACCCCTCCACGATGATCGACACCCAATACGTTGACAAGGCGAAGTCGGGTTCCTGATGACCTCCCGGGATCTTCCCATCGCATCCGCCTCGACACACCCGCTCGCTACGCCCGTGGGTACCGTGACGACGGGCGGTGCATCTCGCACCGTCCGTCCCGGTGCGCGTGTCGAGGCGCGGGGTGTCGGGCGCCGGTTCGAAACGGCACGCGGGCCTGTCGACGCCTGCCGGGATATCGACCTTGATATCCCGGCAGGTAGCTTCACGGTCATCGTCGGACCGTCCGGCTGCGGAAAATCGACGTTCCTGCGCATGCTTGCCGGCCTCGATCATCCGACGAGCGGTGTCCTCGCCCTGGCTAACGAACGCGGCGATACGCCATCGAACGCGATGGTCTTCCAGGGACGCAGTCTCTTTCCGTGGTTGACCCTCCGCCAGAACGTCGCGTACGGCCTCAAGCTGCGCGGCCTGCCCCGCAAGGAGCGTGGCGACCGGGCCGATGCCCTTCTCGCGACGGTCGGCTTGCACGCCTTCCGTCGGTCCTATCCCCATCAGGTTTCCGAAGGTATGCGGCAGCGCGTCGCCATCGCGCGGGCGCTGGCTGTCGATCCCGACCTCCTGCTCATGGACGAGCCGTTCGGGGCGCTGGACGAGCAGACCCGCTTCCTCCTGCAGGAAGAGCTGCTGCGGATCTGGGATGAGCGCCGCAAGACGGTCGTCTTCGTCACGCACTCCATCGACGAGGCCATCGTCCTTGCCGATCGCATCGTCATCATGAGTGCCCAACCCGGCACGATCCGCTCCACGATCGATGTCCCGTTCGCCCGCCCGCGCGCCCTGATGGATGTCCGCTCCGATCCCGCGTTCACCTCGCTCTTCACCGAGATCTGGACGACCGTGCGGGAAGAAGTGACCGCCGCGCGCGTGGCCCAGGAAGCGAGCATGGCGCGATGATGATCACCATCCGCCAGCGCCGGATTGCGGAGGCGGCGCTCACCATTGCGGCGCCCGTGCTCCTGCTGCTGATCTGGGAGATCCTCTCCCGCACGCGGACGATAGATCCATTGTTCTGGCCGCCGCCCAGCTCGCTCTGGGATACCGCGCGGACGCTCTGGGTCAAGAATGACCTTTGGGGGGACATCCGCGTCTCCCTCGGACGCATCCTCGCAGGGTTCGTGGTTGGCGCGGTGCCCGGAATCGTGCTCGGGTTGCTGATGGGCCTCTTCTGGCCGGTGCGGGTCTTCTTCATGCCGCTCGCCGCCGCGATCTATGCCGTGCCGAAGATCGCTATCCTGCCGCTCGTCATCATCGCGCTCGGCATCGGCGAGGCATCGAAGATCGCCATCGTCGCGCTCTCCATCTTCTTCCTCGTCGCGCTCAGCACCATGAGCGGCGTCCTCGAACTGGATGACACATATCGCGACGTGGCGTCGAACCTCGGGGCGAACCGCTGGGAACTCTTCTGGACCGTTGCGCTGCCCGGCGCATTGCCGGCCATCTTCACGGGCCTGCGGCTCGCGCTTGGCTTCGCGCTGATCGTGATCGTCGGCACCGAATTCCTGGCGGCGGATCAGGGCATCGGCCACATGATCTGGCAGAATTACCAGACGCTGCGCATCCGCCAGATGTTCGTTGGCCTCATCATCACCGGCGTCATGGGGTGGGCGCTCACGCTCTGTCTCGATGGCATCGCCCGTCTCGTCATGCCCTGGCGCGCCAACCACCGATAGGCTGTCATGCCCGCTGCAATGCCCTCCACCGATTCCACCCGACCTCGTGCCGGGTCCGGCACGCCTCGCTGGCGTGTCTGGTTCAATGCCGTCCGTCCCCGCTCGTTCACCACGTCTACGGTGCCGATCGTGGCTGCGGCGGCGCTGGCGATGGTCGACGGCTGGATCGATCCCGGTCTCTTCGTCCTCATGCTGCTGGCCTCGATCTGCACCCATGCAGCCTGTAACCTGACGAACGACTACTTCGACGATCGCCGTGGTGTCGACTCTGCCGTCACACTCGGCCAGGGTGGCGCTCTCCAGCGCGGGGACCTCACGCACGACGACCTGCGCAACGGGATCATGGTCAGCTTCGGTATCGCGATCCTGTGCGCGGTGCCGGTGATCGCGGCGGTCGGACCGATCGTGCTCTGGATCGGCATCGTCAGCGCCGCCGCTGCGTATCTCTATACCGCCGGGCCGTTCCCCCTCGCCTACTGGGCGCTGGGCGAGGTGACGGTCTTCCTGACGATGGGTATCGGCATGGTGTGTGGCGCGTACTATGTGCTGCGCGGGAATATCTCGACCCCGGCGATCCTGCTCGGCACGGCCATCGGCATGCTGGCGGCGGCGTTCCTTCACGCGAACAACATGCGCGATGTGGAGACCGACCGGGCGATGGGCAAACGGACGCTGGCCAACCTGCTGCCGCGCGGCCTTTCGATCGCCTGGTTCGCGTTTCTGCTGTTCGTGCCGTACGCGCTGGCAATCGCCATGTTCGTCAACGAGCCGGAGCTCTATCCGGTGCTGATCGTCTGGCTCTCCTTCCCGACGGCCTACAAGCTGGTTGAGCGCGGCGGTCTGGCCACGACGCCGGCGCAGTTGAACGTGATCACCCGGAAATCGGCCGGGCTGCATCTCCGGTTCTGCACGCTCATCAGCCTGGGCCTGATGCTGGCCGTGCTGATGGTCCGCTACCACTCCGCGTAGGACGCTCGAAGACGATGTTGCATGCAGGGGCGATCTTCGCAGCGGGTGTTGCGGTTGGCGATCGTCGGGAACTGCCGAGGTCGCCTCGGGCGATCGCCCCTATATGAGATGGCGCTGTTCCTGGGAATGGATTGGAAGACCGTTGCGTCTGTAGACGCCGACTCCCTGTCGGCCCCGGTTTTCGAAAGGGTCTTGTTTGCATGAAGAAGGTTCTCGCCCCGACGGTGGTGCTTGGGATGGTTGCGGGAGCGGTCACGGCCCTGATCGCCCGTTTCGTGATCCCGTTTCGCCCTCGGGTGAACCACCAGGTCTTCATGCTGCCGCGAAATCACGCGGACCTCAGCGGTCTTCGCCTCGCCTATGTCTCCGACACGCACGTCGGCCCGACCTTCACCGTCAGGAACCTCCAGACTATCGTCCGTGCCCTCCGTCGTGAAAAGCCGGACATCCTGCTTCTCGGAGGTGATTATGTCTCGCAGTCGCCCTACTTTATCGACGAGATCGCACCGTCGATCGCCGAGATGACGGCGACGGCCAGGTTCGGTTCGTGGGCGGTGATCGGCAATCACGATGTCTCGAACGTCCGCTCGCGTGTCGAGCGGATGCTGCATGAGGCCGGGGCCGAGGTGCTGGTCAACCGCGCGGTGGAGGTCGAGACGGATCGCGGGCCGCTCTGGCTTGCTGGCATCGACGACCTTCTCCTTGGGAGACCCGATCCGGCTGCTGCCTTCGCGGAAGTGCCAGCCGACGCCGCCTGCATCTGCCTCTGGCACGAACCCGATGCTGCCGAGGAGGCTGCCGCGTACGCGCCGTTCCTGATGTTGTCCGGGCACACGCATGGCGGGCAGGTGCGTCTGCCGGGAATCGGGCCGCTGGCGTTGCCCAAGGCCGGCAAGCGCTTCGCGTCGGGCCGCTTCACGATCGGAGACATGACCCTTTTCGTCTCGAACGGCGTTGGCCTCTATCGCCCTCCCGTGCGGCTGGGTTGCCCGCCGGAACTCGTCATGATCCATCTCGTGGCCTGAGAAGCGCCGATCCCCTTGCGTACCACTTCGGGGAATGCCATTCTGGCGCAAGGTCGGCGCGTCGGATGGCGCGCCTTCGTGATGTTCATCCAGCGTGGCCAGTAGAGGCCGGGGAGCACAGTCGTGGCGGACAAGGGGGAGGCGCGCGAGCCATTGCGCGTCGGAGTGATCGGGTGTGGCGCGGGGCTCTTTCATCTCGAAGGATACAGCGAAGACCCGCGCGTCAGGGTCGTGGCGCTTGCCGGTCTCGACACCGACCGGTGTGCGACGCTCGCCGAGCGGTTCAACGTCCCGAACGTCTATCGGGACTATCAGGACTTGCTCGCACAGGACGACATCGATGCAGTGAGCATCGCCGTGCCGAACTTCCTCCACATGCCGGTGGCGATCGCCGCGCTGGAGGCCGGGAAGCACGTCCTGATCGAGAAACCGCTCGCGCGGAACGAGGCCGAGGGCCGCGCGATGGTCGAGGCGGCGGAGAAGGCGGGCAAGATCCTCGCCATCTCCTTCCAGCGGCGCTCCCGTCACGATGTCCAGGTCATGCGCGAGCAGGTCCAGAGCGGCGCGCTCGGCCGCATCTACTACTCGAAGGCCTTCTGGATGCGCCGGAGCGGCATTCCAGGATGGGGCAGCTGGTTCACGTCGAAGGAAGCTGCTGGCGGCGGACCGCTGATCGACCTCGGCGTCCACGTCCTCGACCTTATCCTTTACGTGCTGGGCAATCCGAAGGTTGCCACGGTCTCTGCGACGACCTATGCCGAAATCGGCACGCAGGGCCGGGGCAACTGGGCCGGGCGCAACCAGCAGTTCATCCCGGAAGGCCACAAGGGGTACGAGGTCGAGGATCTTGCCAGTGCCTTCGTCCGCTTCGAGGACGGTGGCACGCTGCTGCTGGAGGCGTCCTGGGCATCCTACGGTGAGATGGAGGACGATTTCGGGATCCAGGTCTACGGGAGCAACGGCGGCGCCCGTATCCATTCCGTCAAATATGCGGACACCGATACGCTGCGCATGTGGAGCAGCATCGGCGACACCACGCAGGAAAGCGCCCCGACCGTTGTCGCGCGGAAAGGGCACACCGAGATCATCCACGGCTTCGTCGATGGCATTCTCGACGGAAAGCCTGTCTCTCCCGACGGCATCGAGGGGCTCGACCGCGTGCGCCTGATCGATGCGATCTACCGTTCCGCCGAACTCGGTCGGGAGATCTCGTTGAGCGAGGATACGGCGGTCGCGGAAGCGGAATAGGCGCATCGTCATTCCGTTCGGGCGTTGCGCGAGCGGGAAACCGCGCATAGCATGACCGCGACGTCAACGACGCTGCCGGTCTTCGGCAAGAGGAGCATTCACTGCATGGGTAACGAGATCCGCGTGACGGTTTGGAACGAGTTCCGCCACGAGAAGAACGACGAGCATATCGGGAAGACCTATCCGGACGGCATCCACGGCGCCATCGCCGAGGGCCTGAACGCGATCGATGGCATCACCGCTCGCACCGCGACGCTGGACGAGCCGGAGCACGGTCTCACCGACGAGGTGATCGCCAACACCGATGTCTTCGTCTGGTGGGGCCACATGGCCCACAACGAGGTCGACGACGCGATCGTCGCCAAGGTCCACCAGCGCGTGCTGGATGGCGCCGGCATCATCGTCCTCCATTCCGGCCACTTCTCGAAGATCTTCAAGCGCCTCATGGGCACGAGTTGCAACCTGAAGTGGCGCGAGGCAGACGAGAAGGAGCGGCTCTGGGTCGTGTCACCGGGACATCCGATCGTCGAGGGCATCGGCCAGTACCTCGAACTCGAGCAGGAGGAGATGTACGGCGAGTTCTTCGACATCCCGCAGCCGGACGAGCTGGTCTTCGTCAGCTGGTTCCAGGGTGGCGAGGTCTTCCGTTCGGGTGCGGCGTATTATCGCGGCTCCGGCAAGGTCTTCTACTTCCGGCCCGGTCACGAGACCTACCCGACCTACTACAACGAGCAGATCCGGAAGGTCATCGGGAATGCCGTGAAGTGGGCGGCGCCGGTGTCGCGCACTGAGGCGAACTTCTTTGGCAATGTCGATCCGATCGAGGACCTGCCCTGGTACGACCGCAAGCACGCGGTGACCGAGGGGTTCGGCGACGCCTCGGTATAGCCTGTTCCGGTTCGGATAGAACGGGCGCACCCCAGCATCTCGCTGGGGTGCGCCCGTTCTCGTTGTACCGGCACCCTGATTTGCATTGGTTGTCAGACACGCAATGCCGATGCCTGTGGGGCCAGACCTTGTGTTCGCCGATTTGACGGGCGAGAACCTCGGGAGACCGAGAGGATCCTGAACGTAGAATCCGACGTGGAAGCTGCCGGGATAGGTCCCGGATTCGTCGTCCTTCACCGTCATCAGCGTGAGCACGAAGCCATCACCGCCTTCGAGGATGGACACCCTGTCGTTCGGGTGGGCGCAGGCAAATCCGAAATGCGTGCAGAAGAACGTGCGCGACGCGGCGACATCGCGCACCGCGAGGTTGAGGTGATTGATCGACAGACGGTCGGACATGGATATGACTCCTCGCCGGCCATTCGCGTTGGATGTCGCCTGTCGGTCTGGAAACCGTCGCGCATGAAAGGACACACGCGAATACCCGGTCGATGATCAGACGAGACAAGCACCATCCTCCGGAATGAACCGGGTTGCTTGCATCGCCAGGGGTCATCGCGAGATTCGCGGACGTAACCCCGATTCCGGGGTGGCCGGACTTACCGCAACCGGCCTGCACTTTCTGGCTGCGCCCAGCCTACCACACGATCATGTGCGGCTTGAAAGCGATCCGCCATAATGCGACCAGCAGTGCGCATGGGCGCGGATCGAGCGAAGGATGACGGGCATGAGCAACACACACGCGGACGTGATTGTGATCGGCGGCGGAACGATGGGCACTGCCACCGGTTGGGCGCTGGCCAAGGCAGGCCACTCGGTGATCGTGATCGAGCAATTCGAGCACGTCCATTCGTTCGGCAGCCATGGCGGCAAGACGCGCATCTTCCGCCACAACTACGCCGAGGGCGAGCAATACGTCCCCTGGACGCTCGAAGCTGACCTCCTCTGGTCGGAGCTCCAGGAGCGCAATCCAGGCGAGGCCTTCATGCACCGGTGCGGCGGCCTCGACATCTCGACGCCGGACGGATTCCGCGCGCAGGAGGCGATGCACAGCGCCCAGCGGTACGAACTCGACTACGACCTTCTGAACGGCGCTGAAGTGAATGCGCGCTATCCGGCCTGGAACCTGCCGTCCGACTGGACAGCCTGCCTCGATCCGACAGCCGGATTTCTCGTCGTGCCGCCTGCATTGAAGGCGATGGCGCGGGAGATGGTGGCGGCCGGCGGCGTCCTCCAGGCGGGCGAGAAGGTGCTGATGTGGAGCGAGGACGCGGATGGCGTCCACGTCGCAACGGACAAGGATACCTATACCGGCGACCGCCTGGTGATCGCCGGCGGCGCCTGGAACGGCAAGCTGATGGGTGATCTTGGACTGCCGCTGGAAGTGCGGCGGAAGCCGGTCTTCTGGTTCGAGCCGGTCGATCCGTCGCTTTATGGTCCGGACCGGTTCCCCGTCTTCGTCGTCGACCTCGGCGTGGACGAGTTCTACGGCCTTCCGGTTCACGGTGATCCGGGCCTGAAGTGCGGCATCCACTCCGGCGGCAACGTCGTCAATCCGGACGCGATCGATCGCAAGGTCCACGACGAGGACCTGCTCCCGGCCTATCGTGCCTTCCTGGCCGAGCGATTCAACGGGTTGTCCACGAAGGTGCTCGAGGCGACGGTCTGCATGTACACCATGACGCCGGACGAGCACTTCTTGATCGATCGCTATCCGGGCAAGGAGCGTGTGATCTACGCGGCAGGATTCAGCGGCCACGGCTTCAAGTTCGCGCCGGTGGTCGGGGAATACCTGGCATTGCTGGCGACGGACGATCATGCCGAGCTGCTGCCGTGGTTCACGTACGAACGGTTCCTCGGCGCACCCAGGTAATCCTGTCCGCAACCCATGCCGAAATGCGTCGCGCTACATACATCGGAGGAAGGTGTCGTTCCGGGGCTTCCGGACTGGCACATTCTGCTCGAATTAATTGCACGCGGACCGGGGATATGCAGGGTGGTTTCCGTGGCAAAGCCGGATTAATCGCAGGGGGTTCGTGCGCTCGCGGCGGCACGAACCCCCGAAAACGCCCGCCATTTCGGGCATTCCCTGGAATTCATCGCGCGACGAATTCATAACGGATGAGCCCGCGAACGTCAGGACGAAAGGCTGCTCTCGAACGCGCTGGCCGGATCGACGAAATCGACCGCGGGTTCGTCCTCCAACGGCTGCGGTACATCTGGCAGGCCCAGCACTGAGTTGTAGGAAGCGGCCTCCGTGCCCTGCGGCCAGTCGCCGCCGGCCTGCGCCCACTCATCCAGAATATTGCGGAGGCGCCAGTCGTTCATCGGGAATCCGGTGGACGACGTGCCACGCTTACTGCCGCTGTCGGACAGGTCGGCGAGGCCATCGCGCAGGTCGCGGACGAAAGCCGTCATCTTCGCATCATCGAAGTTCCGTGTGAACGGGAAGATTTCCCGGTCGCGGGTCTGCAGAAAGAGGATGACCCGGTCGACCATGTACTGATCGAACGTCGGGACCGGGGCTCGCTGCACCATGATTGGCTCCAGTAGGGTCATGAACGAATCCGGCTCGGTTTGCTGACCGCGATTGTACCCGTTCCTGTCCGATTGGCGGAGGAATCCGCATGATTGCCGCGTATCCTTCGGGCATCGCGCAGTTCGAGCGGCGCTCCATGCGCTTGCCCATCGCCGAAGGACCGATTTCCATGCCAGATACCCGGGATACCCGGACCGCTCCCCTCCCACTCGTGACGCATACGCTGCCGAACGGGCTGACCATCTTCATCCGGCCGAACCCCGCCGCACCGATCGCCTCCTTCTGGGCGTGGTATCGCGTCGGCAGCCGCAACGAGCTTCCCGGCCGGACCGGTGTCTCCCACTGGGTCGAGCACATGCAGTTCAAGGGCACGCCCAGCCTCGAAAAGGGAGCCATCTTCCGCGATGTCAGCCGCGAGGGCGGCACCCTGAACGCCATGACGTCCATGGACTGGACCGCCTACTTCGAGACGCTCCCGGCCAACCGACTCGACCTGTCGCTGGCGATTGAATCGGACCGCATGGTGAATTCGCTCTTCGAGCCGGAGGAAACCGCGAGTGAGCGCACCGTCATCCTCTCGGAACGGCTCGGCGCGGAGAACCGCCCGACCTATCTCCTGGCCGAGGAGGTGATGGGTCTCGCCTTCCAGGAACATCCCTACGGGCACATGGTGATCGGCTACGAGCGCGATCTGAAGGAGATCTCCCGCGACGATCTCTACAACCACTACCGCCGCTTCTACGCGCCCGATAACGCGTTCATCACGGTGGCCGGCGATGTCGAACCCGACGAGCTGATCGGCCGGATCGAGCGGGCATTTGGTGCGATTCCGGCCTCCGCAGAGCCGTTGCCACCAGTCGCCGGGGAGCCGCCCCAGCGTGGCGAGCGCCGGGTGACGTTGCGGAAGGCATCGCCTGCCGCCTACATGATGATGGCCTACCGGATCCCGGAGGCGCGCCATCCGGATGTCCCTGCATTGATGGTCGCCGATGCGCTGCTGTCCGGCGCGAAGGCGATGGGCATGGGCGGCGGTGGCGGAATGGGCCGGTCGTCCCGGCTGTACAAGGCGCTGGTCTCGACCGGCCTCGCCAGGTCGGCGAGCTCCGGGACGAGCCTGCACATCGATCCGCACCTCTGGACCTTCTCGGCGACGGCGCTTCCCGGCGTCGAACCGGAACGCATCGAGGCGGCGTTCGAGGCCGAGATCGCCAGGTTGCAGACCGCCCTGGCCTCCGAGGACGAGTTCGTGAAGGCGCGGAAGCAGATTCGCGCGCAGTACGTCTACGCCAACGAATCGGTGACCTCCCAGGCGTTCTGGCTCGGGCAGATGGAGATCGTGGACCGCGCCGCGCGCGTCGATTCGCTCGCCGCCGAGTTCGAGGCAGTAACGCCGGAGGATGTCCAGCGCGTTGTCCGGCAGTATCTGGTGCCGGACAACCGCGTCGTCGGCTGGCAATTGCCGGAGGAATCGCCGGTTTTCGCGGGTGCTGACGTCCCGCCATCCGCACAGGCCGAGCCGTTCGCCGCGCTGGAGCCACATCGTCCCTGGTTCCTGACGGGTAGCGAGTCCTCCCACGGATTCGCGCGGGCGGTTCTTCCAAACGGGATCGTTGTGCTCGCCCAGCCGCGACCAAGCTTTCCGGCAATCGAGACGACGGTCAGCATGAAGGCCGGACAGGCGCTTACAGGCGACCAGCGCGCTGGCATCTCCGCCCTCACCGCCACGATGCTGCGGCGTGGAACGGCCAACCGGACATTCGACGAGTTGAACGAGGCGACCGATGGCATCGGCGCGATGATCGGCGCCGACAGCAGCCGCGCGACCGTAGACGTCTCCTTCCATGGGCTGATCGAGGACTTCCGCGATCTGCTCGCGTTGTCCGCCGAGATGATCCGCGTTCCGACCTTTCCCGCCGACGAACTGGAGCGCGTGCGCCAGCAGGTGCTGACAGGCATTCGCGAGCAGGAAGACGACACGGGAGCGGTCGCCGGCAAGGCCCTGCGGGAACTGCTCTATCCGGAGGGACATCCCTACCGCCTGCCGCTCGCTGGCGACATCAAGACGGTATCCGCATTCACGGTGGATGATCTGGTCGCCTATCGCCGACATACGTTCGGTCCCTCCGTGACGACCGTCGCGGTTGTCGGCGGCATCGAGTCGCTGGACGAGGCGACGGCGGCGGTCGCCGATGCCTTCGGCGACTGGGATGCCGTTGTGCCGGAGCCAATGGAGCCCCCGGTCACGGACCCGCTCGCGTCCACCATGCGTGACACGCAGTTGGTGCCAGGCAAGAGCCAGGCAAACATCGCCATTGCCTACCCGACGATCGCCCGCTCGCATCCCGACTATTACGCACTGAGCACCGCGAACCTCATCCTCGGGCAGTTGGGTCTGATGGGCCGCCTCGGTGCGGAAGTCCGCGATCGCAACGGGCTTGCCTACCACGTCTCCAGTTCGCTGGCGGGAGGCAAGCTCTCCAGCACCTGGAACGCCCGCGCCGGGGTCGATCCGTCCAACGTCGATCGCGCGGTGGAGGGAATCGTGACGGAGTTGCGCCGGTTGCAGGCGGCTCCAGTGTCCGACCAGGAGTTGCAGGATGCCAAGAGCTACCTCACGGGCAGCCTTCCGCTCGGCCTCGAAGCGCTGGGCGGCGTGGTCGACTTGCTGCTGTCGATCGAGCGGAACGAGCTCGGTCTCGATTACCTCGACCGCTATCCGGGTATCATCGATGCACTGAGTGCCGACGAGCTCCTGAGCGCAGCGCGCACCCACCTCGATGCCGACCGGCTGGCGATCGGCGTTGCGGGCCCCGAAGGCACATCCAGCCTCTCCGATTCCACGAAGGAAACATCCTCCCGATGATCGCCACGACCGAACGACCCGCCATCCGCACCATTGGCTTGCGCGCCGTCGCCGTTGGCATGCCTGCCGTGCTGGGCACGAACCGGCAGGGCGAGGTGGTGTCCGGTATTCGCAAGCGCATCGTTACCTCACGCGAGATCTTTGTCGGGCGGACCGATCTGGCCGGGGACGGACAGGCCGACCTGCGCGCGCATGGCGGTGTTGACAAGGCGGTCTACTGCTATCCCTCGGACCATCTGGCGTGGTGGGCGACTGAGCATGGATATGTGGGGATCGAGGGCGAGGCGCCGTTCGGCGAGAATCTCTCCACGACCGGGATCGTCGAGACGGACGTCAACATCGGTGACATCTGGCGCTGGGGAGACGCCCTGCTGCAGGTCTCTCAGCCGCGCTGGCCGTGTTCCAAGCTTGCGATGATGAGCGGCCGGCTGGATATGGTGAAGCGCTTTGTCGATGCTGGCCGTAGCGGCTGGTATCTCCGCGTGCTGGAAGAGGGCATTGCGCCCGTGGTAGGCCCGATCCACCTTGTGGAACGCGACCCGCTCGGCATCAGCGTGTACCTCGCCTTCGCAGTCAAGACGAATGGCGACGAGGAGGACCGGGCGCGCGTCTACGCCCATCCGTCCCTCGCGGATGCCTGGAAATGATAACGAGGGGACCGAGAACTGAGAACGAAGGACGAGTGTTCCTCGCCCTCGCTTCCGATGTCGTCTCGGTCCTCAGTCCTCGGTCCTCGGTCCTCCGATTCGGGGGATCGCGCCGGACTCGGACAGCGAGACGAGCCCTGATTCGACGTAGGCGATCAGCTTCTCGCGCGTGTCGGTGATGTCGTTGTTGCGCATCGTCAGCTGGCCGATGCGGTCCGTCGGTGTGAACGTCGCCTCCCCCTTCTCCATCGTCAGGCGTTCGGGGATGTAGGTGAGGTTCGCCGACTCGGTGTTCAGGATCGTGTAGTCGTTGCCGCGGCGTAGCCCGAGCGTGACCTCGCCGGAGACGAGCCGGGAAACCCAGCGCTGGGCCGATTCGCGCAGCATGATCGCTTGCGGATCGAACCAGCGCCCCTGGTAGAGCAGACGCCCGAGCTTGCGGCCGTTCTCGCGGTATTGCTCGATCGTGTCCTCGTTATGGATGCCGGTCAGCAGCCGCTCGTAGGCGATGAAGAGCAGCGCCATGCCGGGGCTCTCGTAGATGCCGCGGCTCTTCGACTCGATGATGCGGTTTTCGATCTGGTCGCTCATGCCGAGCCCGTGCCGGCCACCGATGACGTTTGCCTCGGTCAGCAGATCCACCTGGTCCGCGAACGCGCGTCCGTTGAGGGCGACCGGCACGCCTTCCTCGAAGGTGACAGTCACTTCCTCGTAGGCGACCGGAACATCGTCCTTCCAGAAGGCGACGCCCATGATCGGGTTGACGATGTAGGCACTCGTGGAGAGGTGCTCCAGGTCCTTTGCTTCGTGCGTGGCGCCGAGGATGTTGGAGTCGGTCGAATACGCCTTCTCCGCCGACATCCGGTAGTCGTGCCCCTGCTTCTGCAAGTAGGCCGACATTTCCGCGCGGCCACCCAGTTCGTCGATGAACCGATCGTCCAGCCAGGGCTTGTATATGCGCAGGTCCGGGTTGACCAGCAGGCCGTAGCGGTAGAACCGCTCGATGTCGTTGCCCTTGTAGGTGCTGCCGTCTCCCCAGATGTTGACCCCGTCCTCCTTCATCGCCGCGACCAGCATCGTTCCGGTCACGGCGCGTCCGAGCGGTGTCGTGTTGAAGTAGGTCTGGCCGGCGGTGGAGATGTGGAAGGCGCCGGACTGGATGGCGGCGATGCCCTCGCCCACGAGCTGCGTCCGGCAGTCGATCAGGCGGGCATCCTCGGCGCCGTATTCCTTCGCACGACGTGGGATATCCTCGTAATTCGTCTCGTCCGGCTGCCCGAGGTTCGCGGTGTAGGCGTACGGAATCGCACCCTTCTCGCGCATCCAGGTGATCGCCGCGCTGGTGTCGAGACCGCCGGAGAACGCAATGCCGACGCGTTCGCCGACCGGGAGATGCTGAAGGATATTCGCCATCGAAACGTGCTCCGTGAGCGTGTGGCGGCAGGAATGGCCGCGAGGTACAGGCCAAACTCCGGCTGGGGACTCACCGCCGGCCGGAGTTCGTTCAATTGCGCCAAGGCTATCAGGATTTCGCGACCGGCGCGACAGGATGGGCGGGTTATTCGCCGATCCTGCGGAAGTGGATCATGTTCGTGTGGCCGGAAACGTTGGTCATCGGCAGCGATCCGACGATCAGCGCGTAGTCGCCGAGTTGCGCCAGCCCTTGCTGAAGGATGAGTTTGCCAGTCCTCCGGAACAGTTGATCGGGATCCTGTTCCACTGGGACCACCACGCTCTGTACACCCCAGACGAGGTTGATACTGCGCGCGACCTCCTCGGTATCGACCGCGGCGATAATTGGCGGGGTCGGACGGTAGCGTGCGACCTGGCGAACTGAGGAACCCGACTTCGAGAAGACGATCACGTACTTCGCCGGGGTGTGATCCGACAGTTCGAACGCGGCACGAGCGACGGCATCCGCGAAGCTGCGTGCCGGATCATCGAACGACGGCACCTCCTGCGAGGCAGCGGAACGTACGGTCGTACTGTCTTCCACCTCGCGGATGATGCGGTCCATCGTTGCCACGGCTTCGAACGGGAACTTGCCCATCGCCGATTCGGCGGAGAGCATCACCGCATCGGTGCCATCCCAGACAGCATTGGCCACGTCGCTGGTTTCCGCACGGGTGGCGACCGGCTGGTTGATCATCGACTCCAGCATCTGGGTAGCCGTGATGACGGGGATTCCCAGGCGATTTGCAACGCTGATGATCCGCTTCTGGGCCTTCGGTACGCGCTCGGGCGGCAATTGCACCCCAAGGTCTCCACGCGCCACCATCAGGCCGTCCGAGGCCTCGGCGATCGGCTGCAGGTTCTCGAGTGCCTGCGGACGCTCGATCTTGGAGATGATGCCGGGAATCCGGCCCTTCCCTGCGAAAGAACGAGCGACATCCCGCGTGAGGGTGAGATCGCTCGCGTCGCTGATGAAGCTCAAACCCAGATAGTCCAGTCCATATTCGACTGCGAACCGGACATCGTCGCGATCAGCCTCGGTGAGCGCTCCACCGGTGATTGGCGCACCGGGAAGGGTCACGCCCTGCTTGCCAACCAACTGGCCACCGCGGCTGACCGTTGCGACTGCATGATCGCTGCGGACTTCCTCGATCAGCAACTCGATCAGGCCGTCGGCGATGAGTACCCGTGAACCCGGCTGAACGACATTCAGCAGGTTGGGATACGTGACGCCGATCTCCTCCAATGTTGTGGGAACGGGATTCGGCAGCAGGTGGACCGAATTCCCCCGCGCAAACCCGACCGGACTGGCCCCTTCTGGCAGCGGACCAGTCCGGATCTTCAATCCCTGGAGGTCGAGAAGGATCGGTACTCGCTTGCCGACTTCCGCCGCCGCGTCCCGCACATCCTGGACCAGCTTGATGCGGGCCGGACCCGAGCCGTGGGCGGCGTTGATGCGAACCATGTCCGCACCCGCTGAGATCAGTTCACGCAAGCGGGCGGGTTCGTTCACCGCCGGCCCGAGGGTGGTCACAATCTTGACTCGACGTTCCATACGGACTCCACGAAATGGCGCTGCGGTCCGGGGACCCGAAGGTCCCCCATCCATCGCTGTCATGGTAACGCACATGGCCGAGGCCGTCCGGACTTACCATGATGTCTTCGCGAAGTATACCGAACGGTACAGTCCCTATTCGTACCGTAGGGCTTCGGCGGGCGAGACCGAGGCGGCCTGCCGCGCGGGCAGCCAGGACATCAGCAGGGCTGCGATGATGGCGGCTCCGATGGTGACAAGCACCGTGCCCCACGGCACGACGAACGAGATCCCGCTACCGCCATCGACGAAGAAGGAGCTTGCGATCACGTTCCGGGCGAGGATCAGCCCGAAGACCGCTCCGGCCAGCACGCCGAGGATCACGATGACCGCTGACTCGAACACGAACGCAAGCGAGACGGTCGAGCGTTGGAACCCGATCGCGCGCACCATGCCGATCTGCTGGCGGCGTTCCACAATCGCCCGGAATGCAACCACGCCGACGGCCGCGATGCCGACGATCAGGCCGAGGCCCATGAAGCCTTCGAGGATGTACAGGAACGACCGCTGCTGCGCCTGCGCATCCCTGGACTCCTGCGCAATGTCGACCGCCTGCGCGCCGTGCGCGATCAGCGCCCGTTCCACGTCGTCGGAGACCTGCTTGGTGTTCGCACCTGGCGCCAGCTTCAGGAAGTAGGAGGTCGGAGCTGACCCTAAGCTGGGGAAGAGCTGCGCCTTGGAGCCTGGCCCGACGAAGAGTCCGTAGAGCGACGAGATCTTCGAGTCGATCACGCCGATGATCCTGACCTGCTTCGGTTGACCTTCACCACTGTCGACCGAGATGGTCGGAGCGGCGAAGGTTCCGGACGCGACGATGCCGTCGATGGACAGGGTCGGAGCTTGTCCGAAACCGCTGGAATCCTGGATGGCGAACGAATCGATCACTCCCACATTGGGGTCGGTCCTGAGCGCCTCGATGATGGCGGCGTCCGAGTCGTATCCTTCCGCGCGCCCGGAGAACTTCATCGTCGCATTGGAGAGGAACCCCTCATCCATCACGTTCACGGTATATTGCGACCAGTCGTCCGTGTCCTTTGCCCGCACCCGGTTTGCGCCGGCGTTCGGCATCGTCAGGCTGCCCTCACCGGCGATCTGTGCGGTGTCGACTCCGGAGGACCTGAGCGTATCGTCGAAGTTCGAAATCGGATTGGTCTGCGGCACATCGACCCGCACCTGCCAGCCGGCGTTGGCGTCGGTCCCGAAGAATGCCTGATCGAAGTTCGCGTTGATTGCCGCGATCATGACCAGCGAGAAGACGATGAGGCTGAACATCGCGATCGTCATTCCCGTCCGGCTCTTGGCGGCGGCGGGATAGGAGACAGCGAGGCGAATGGCCGCAATCTGGCCACGGATCCTGCTGCCGATGTGCTCGGCGATCGAGAGGATGGCGTCGAGGTTCTGCAGGATCAGGATGGTCGACGCTGCGACGATGCAGATACCGGAGACGAAGAACATCTCGATACCGCCGTCGAACTCGCCGAAGATATCCGAGAACATGCTGTCCGGCATCAGCCACAGCACAAGGACGATGATGGACGCGATCGACATGACCAGGCGGGTCGGCGCGCCGAAGTAGGTCGAGATGGTGGCGATGCCGAACGGGACCAGCGTGAGTCCGGCCATGAAGAGGAACGCATTCGAATCGCCCTTCCCGGCGGCGAGCGCGACGATGCCCACCACGATCATCGCAATGCCCCAGGCCAGCTGCTTGCGGTTCCGCTTCGCATGGTAGGCATCCGGAATGTCGCGGATCGCGGCGACCACGTTGAGCCGGCTCACTCGTGAAGACGAGACGACGATCGCCAGGAAGGTGATGGTCACGCCAAGCGCGTAGGCGGCGATCATGCTCTTTGGCGAGACGTAAGGATTGATGCTGATGTCGCCGCCGATGGCGGCTCCGATGCCCCACGCGATAGCCCAGGTTGCGGCCACGCCGAGCACGACGCCGACGATGCCTGCAAGCAGGGAATAGCCCGTTCCCTCGGCGATGAATTGCTGGACCAGGGCGCCGCGTTGGGCTCCGATCGCTCGTTGCATGCCCATTTCGGAGCGACGTTCGGCTGCCAGCATGGTGAAGATGAGCACGATCAGCAGGATGCCGACGCCGATCGAGAAGAGGCCGAAAACCAGGAAGAAGGTGACGAACACGCTCGCAGCGAACTCGGCGCCATCGAGGTTGTCCTGCTTGATCGGCACCACGCCAAGCCCCTGATCCTTCAGGACAGGCTTCAATGCGTTCACGACGGTGTCGGTGTGGGCTGCGCTCGATCGCTGGTTGCCGGTGTTGGCGATGCCGACTCCGCTGACCTTGCCTTCGTTGCCAGTCAGTTGTTGCAGACGCGCGAGGTCCATCAGGATCGAGGGCATGCCGGGCTCGATGCTGCCGGTAAGCGCCTCGCTGGGCACGATGCCCTTCACGACGCCGCTGTGGAACTGGTTGTTCAGGGAGAAGACCACGTAGTCGCCGACCTGTGCGTTCAGCTTGTCGGCTCCCTTCTGGCCCAGATAGATGCCGTCGGCGCCCAGTGTCGTGAGGTCGACCTTCTGCCCATCGACGGTCTCCAGGCCGCCGACGGCGTCGAGCGTCGCCTGGTCGAGTCCGGCGATGGTAACGTTCGGCTCCGACTGGACGGCCTTGGACATCACGTCCTCGACCGAGGAGGCGCCGGCCGGATCGTTCGTGCCAAGGTTAAGGACCGGCGCCTGGCTGTAGAGCACCCCTCCGATCGCGCGGACGACATCGTTGCCGGCGAGCGTCTGCTCCACGAGCTGGATCGAAGAATCCGGGATGGTTCGTGTAAGTGCCGAGGTGGCCTCGCCAGTCCCATCGTTCGCATTCGAGAAGACGACGACCTCGTCGAGCGGACCGAGCGTGCGGAGGGCGTCGTCGTCGATCGAGCGGTTGAGCGTATCGCCGGTGCCGAGCGCGGCGGTGATGATGAGCGTCGCGAGCATCAGGCCGACGACGATCAGCGCCGTCTGCGTCTTGCGGCGCGGGATGTTGCGAATGCCAAGCTTGAAGATGACCGGCCGCCGGATGGCGATCAGCAGAACCGAAAGCAGGCAAATGGCAAGGAGGACGACGAGCACGATGGTGATCGTCGTCATTGGGACGCCGAAGATCGTCTTCATGGATGGTGGCCTCCGTCTGGGTCGCGATCAGGCGTCGACCGGCAGATTGCCCTGCCCGACGATCTCGGTGGCGATGTCCTCGTGATGGGCGTTGCTTCCGGCCGGCGTTTCCTCCCCGACGATCGAGCCGTCCTGCATGCGCACGATCCGGTGGCTGAGGCGTCCGACGCCAGGGTCGTGGGTGACGATCACGAGGGTCAGGCCCTGCTCGCGGTTCAGCGTGCGCAGGAGACTCATGATCTCAGTGGCGGATTTCGAGTCGAGGGCGCCGGTCGGCTCGTCGGCCCAGACGATGGCGGGCCGGTTCACGAGCGAACGAGCGATGGTGACGCGCTGGCGCTGGCCTCCGGAGAGCTCTGCCGGCTTGTGGCTTGCCCAATCGGCGAGTCCCACGATGTCGAGGGCATCGTTCGCCCGTTTGCGCGCCTCGCCGGGACGGACGCCGGAGACAAGCAACGGCAATTCGACATTCTCGACGGCGCTGAGGACGGGAAGCAGGTTGTAGACCTGGAAGATGAAGCCCATCCGTTTCGCCCGGTAGGTGGTGCGGGCGCGGTCGCCCATCGTCGCGAGGTCCTGGCCTTCGAGCCAGATCTGCCCGGCATTCACCGAGTCGAGACCCGAGAGGCAGTTGAGCAGCGTCGTCTTGCCACACCCCGAGGGACCCATGACGGCGACCATCTCGCCCCGGTGCACTGTGAGATCGATTGCCTTCAGCGCCTGGAGCCTGGTTCCGCCGGTGTCGTACGTCTTCACGACTCCCTGCGCGAGGATGATGTCGTCGCTGCCGGGGCTGTTTCCGCCGATCATCCCGTCGTTGGGTGTTCTTCGTCTCATGACACACTCCCACAGTCCTGATACGCATCACGTTTCTCGTTCTTCCCCAGTCTAGGGGGTGAGAAGAACAAGTTTGTGTCCATTTCGTGACAACTGCGGGGAACGATTGTGTCTCCGTATGAAAAGACCCTGGCATCGCTGGCAGGCGTCCGCACCCTCAGCCAATGGATCGTTACCGGTATCTCGCTTCTCGACCGTACCTACCTTCTCGCGGGCGCATTCTCCGTGATGGCGCTGGTGCTGGCCGCGGAATTGCTTCTGGATGGGCTTGAGCGTGTCGCCACCCCGAGAACGGGAGCCTGAGCGCGCACCATCACCGCCGCTGTATTCCTGGTGGAACTGGCGCGATGAAAGGACAAGACTGATGACGCTGAATCGTCGCACAGTAATCAAGGGCGCCATCGTCGCTCCGGCTGCTGCCTCACTGCTCGCGGTCACGGGCGGAAGAGGGATTCTCGCGCAGGACCAGACCGTCACCGTTGGCTCGAAGGACTTCACGGAGCAGTTCATCCTCGGCAACATGTATCTCGAAGTCCTGAAGGATATGGGCATTTCCACCAAGGATGCGCTCAACCTGGGTAGGACGCAGATCGCGCAGGAGGCGCTCGTGAAGGGCGATATCTCGCTCTATCCCGAGTACACCGGCACCGGTCTGACCGAAGTCCTCGGCCTCACGGTCGCAGATGCGGAGGGAGGGTCTGGCACTCCTGCGGCTTCTCCGGTCGCCAGTCCCGCGATGGAGGCGAGCCCGGTGGCTGGCGGAGGCGATCTTTCCCAGGCCGTCTACGACCTCGTCGCGGCGCAATACAAGGAGAAGTTCGGGCTGATCTGGCTCGCACGGTCGCAGGCGAACAATACCCAGGCGCTGGCCGTGAAGCGGGATTTCTCCGAGGAGAAAGGCATCACGACGATCTCCTAGCTCGCGGAGCAGGCGGACGGTCTCACCATCTCCGCGCCGGCTGACTTCCCGGAGCGTCAGGACGGTTTGCTTGGCCTCGAGCGTGTCTATGGAGACGGAATTGGCAAGCTCGACGTGCTGCCCGTGGCTCCCGGCCTGAAATACCAGGCATTGCTCGATGGCGACGCCCAGGTGGTGCTTGCATTCGGCACTGACGGACAGATTTCCGGCTACGATCTGGTGCTGCTGCAGGACGACAGGGGCCTCTGGCCACCGTACAACGTCGCGCCGGTCGTCCGCGAGGAGATCATGACCGCCTACCCGGCCATTGCGGACCGCTTCAATGCCGTCACGACCAGCCTTACCGACCAGATCCTTTCGGGTCTCAACTGGCAGGTCGATGGCGACGACAAGAAGGATCCCGCAGACGTTGCCAAGACATATCTCACCGACAACGGTTTCATTGGGCAGGGATGATGCCACAGCGGGGAGGGACATCGATCCCTCCCCGCGTTCGTGAGAAGGGATTGACCGCAAGCATGAACGGCCACACGGCGGATCTACGTGGCGTAGCCCGGGCGGAGCGCGGCAGCGGCATCGAGTTCGTCGATGTGCGCAAGAGTTATGCGGCCTCCGGGCGGGCAGCGGTGGATGGGGTGACGTTCCGGATCGAGCCGGGCGAATTCGTCGTGCTGCTCGGTCCGTCCGGATGCGGCAAGACGACCTTGCTGAAACTCATCAACCGCATCATCGAGCCGACATCCGGCCGGATCGTCATCGACGGCGATGAGATCCATCAGAAACCCGCCGTCGAGATCCGCCGTAGCATCGGCTACGTGATCCAGCAGAGCGGCCTTTTCCCCCATATGCGGGTACGGGAGAATGTGGCCGTGGTGCCGAATCTCCTGAAATGGTCGAAGCAGGAGACGGCGCAGCGTGTGAGCGAGTTGCTCGACCTCGTCGGCTTGCCCGCCTCCACCTATGCAACCCGCTACCCGGCGCAGCTCTCCGGCGGCGAGCAACAGCGCGTCGGGCTGGCGCGGGCACTTGCCGCGCAACCGCGCACGATGCTCATGGACGAACCGTTCGGCGCGCTGGACGCGATCACCCGCCTCCGGTTGCAGGACGAGGTGAAGCTCATCCACCGCCAGTTCGTCCAGACGATCGTGTTCGTGACGCATGACATCGAGGAGGCAGTGAAACACGCCGACCGAATCGTGGTGATGCGCGACGGGCGGATCGTTCAGGTCGGCACCCCGCTGGACATCCTGACGGCGCCGGCGGACGACTTCGTCTCCGATCTGGTCGGGGCGCGGGATACGATGCGCCGGCTCGGTCTCCTGCCGATCGCACTGGCGATCGAGCCGGGTCCCGCCGGTTCCCAGGGGCTGCCCGAACTTGGCGCGGGAACATCGCTGCGGGACGGCGTTTCGGCGTTGCTTGAATCAGGTGCGCCGCGCGCGGCTGTGCTCGATGCGTCCGGCACGGTGATAGGGACCGTCACCCTCGCATCGATCCAGCACGCCGTGGGCGAAGGCGGCGTATCGGTACCGCCGGTCGTCGCCGCGAACTCGTGAGGTAGCGATGGATCTCTCTTACCTGACGAGACACTGGGGACAAATCGGTCAGCTGACCTGGGAGCACCTGCGGCTCTCGATCCTGGCTATTGTCATTGCCTTTCCGATCGCGGCGGTCATCGGGACGGTCGCCGCCGTCGTTCGTCCCCTCACCTTCCCGATCCTGGCCCTGCTCGGCTTCGTGTACACGATTCCGAGTCTTGCCCTGCTGGCCTTCCTGATCCCGTCCCAGGGACTGGGTACCCGCCCGGCGCTGATCATGCTGGTGCTTTACGCGCAGGTGTTTCTCGTCCGGAACATCGTCGCCGGATTGCGCGGTGTCGAGGCCGCGACACTGGAGGCTGCATCCGGCCTGGGCATGACCGCCTGGCAACTCTACGTCCGCGTCTGGGTGCCGCTGGCGTCGCCGGTGATTGTGGCAGGCGTCCGGACTGCCCTGGTGGCCGTGATCGGGCTCACCACGATCGCGGGATGGATCAACGCGGGCGGCCTGGGCGAACTGCTTTTCGTGGGGATCGGCCGGAACTATCCGGCAATGGTGCTGGCCGGCGTGCTCGCGATCATCTGCCTGGCCATCGCAACCGACCTCGCAATGCGGTTGCTGGAGCAGGTGACGCCGGTCGCTCGCGCGCAGCGTGCCAGCCGTAACCGGTGAATCGGTGCGGCTTCTGATCGCCCTGTTTCGATGATCCGGTTGTTTCTGCTCTGACGAAGACGGGTCACCGGCCGCTCAGCCGGTGACCCGTCTTCGTCGGATGACTCTTGGCGCGCCGCTACGACGAGCGGCCGGCAATCACGTTCTTGACGACGACCAGGATGGCGGCAACGACTGCCGAGACGATGATGCTGGAGATCAGGCCGGCGTCGCCTCCGACGCGGTTGTCGGTGATCCATCCGGCGATGAGCGCCCCGATCAGTCCGAGAACGAGGTCCCCCCAGATGTTGCGGTTCGTGCGGGTGATGACGCCCGCAAGCCACCCCGCCGCAATGCCGACGACGATCCAGCCGATGATTCCCACGTACGGTTCCTTCCTTGGCTTCCAGAGTGAGTGCGACCAGCAGCCCGCCCAGGCGTGATCGCTCCGGACGACATACAAGGCATGTCGCCCGTGCGTTACCTGCGCGTTTACGCCTTATGCATCGGCTTCCGAGGGTGTTGTCTTGTCTGGCGATGCGTCGTCGTCGGTGGCAGGTTCCTCGGGAACCGACGCCGATTCCGAAACGGATGCGCTGTGACGAGCGGTCGAAACGCCCTCGGCATGCTCTGAACGCCCCTTGGACGATGCCTGATCGCGGCTGCGATTTGTCCCGGCACGCTTGAACTGCACGTTACGCAACGCCTGCGTGGGATCGGCGATGGCCGGTGCGGGCGTCGTGGTGGTTGTCGTTGCCGGTGCACTTTCGACAGGCGCCTCAGTGGTTGGCTCGGGCTGAGAGGGTGGTGCCTGCCGGGTCGAAGCATCGGGTTCCTCGGCTGCGGATGCCGCGCGCTGTTGCTGAACCGTCTTTCGGCGTCGCTCCAGGGCTTCCAGGCCTTCCGTGGAATCCTTCGCCGTGGTCGGTTCCGGGGGGTCGGTTGTCGACGCGGACGTTGCCTTGGCGGTGGCTGGGGTACGTGCCTGGCGAGGCTGGGCCGGTTTGCGGGTGCGCATGGCGGCAGTGACTTCGGCCCGCCGGTCGCCAGCCAGGGCGCGATGCTGGTTCACATACAGCACGATCCAGGCGGCTACGGCCAGGAGCGAGATCACGAAGAGGCTTCCCACGATGATGGTGCCGACGGTATCCGACGGGCGAACGAGCAGGGTGAGGAGCGTCGCCAGCAGGATGACGGCGCCACAGACCGAGAGCAGCGCGCCCATCGCGATGCAGAAGCGTTGCCAGTCATTGCGCTCAAGGATCTCCTCGGCGCTCAGCACGTCGTCAGGCGTGTCCCGGTAGCGGAAGGATGGACCGAATTGCCGGAGCACCCAGCCGATCAGGACGAGCGTCGATCCGAATCCGACGCCAAAGACCAGATAGTCCACAACGTTCCTTTTCCATCCCACACGATGGAGAACGAGCCGCAACGGAAGGCGGCGCGGTCGGTGAGCCGATTCCTGGACTCCGATGCGGGGACCAGACCACCCCGATCAGATCACGCATCGGGCATATGTCGACGAGTATAAACGCCAGACGGGCCGCTCGTGTTTGCGAGCGGCTCGTCTTCAGGGCAATCGCATTCTCAGGAGAGGCCGAGGATGGCATAGAGGATCGTCATGTCCCACCCTGCCCGTTTGCGCTGGACCCGGATACTCCGCGTCCCGCGGGTCGGATCGTGCCGGACGAGATTGAG
>JASGDN010000041.1:0-5093 GCA_049841275.1 Thermomicrobiales bacterium | reverse complement strand
CCGATCCGTACGGATCGGGGCCCTCTTCGCTGTGTGACATCCTCACCGGTCGAAACGTCCGGTGTAAGATTCTCTGCCTCTTCGCGTTTCCTTCTCTGTGCACATGCTGTCGGCCGGCGAAACGACGATCGGATCGATACCGTGGGAACGAAATCCAGGGTCCAGCAACGAGTGTGGCCGTCGTGCCGCCTGTGATACCCATTGCGGAGGAACTGGCGCAGATCGAGGCAGCACGCCACGATCCGCAGGCCTTCGCGCCGCTGTACGAAGCGTATGCCGGGATCGTCTGGCGCTACGCGCTGCGCCGTCTGGGCGATCCCGACCGCGCGGCAGATATCACGAGCACGACCTTCGTCCAAGCGATCCGGGCGCTGCCGGAGTTTCGGCCGCGCATCCGGGGTGAAGAGACCACGTTCCGCTCCTGGCTGATGACCATCGCCCGCAACGCGGTCATCAGCGAGTGGCGGCGCGAACGCCCGACCTCGCCGCTGGACACCCTGGCAAACAAGGCGAGCCTCGCCGACCGGGACCCTTCGCCGGAGGATCACGCCGTCCGCCGGGATGAGCGGGATCGCGTGGTCGCCGCCCTGGCTCACCTGTCGCCGGTCCAGCGCCAGATCGTGGAACTCCGGCTGGCTGGCCTGAAGGCAGCCGAGATCGCCGGGCTGCTGGACATGACCGTTTCCGCCGTCAACACGGCGCATTTCCGGGCCTACGCCCGGCTTCGCGATCTGCTCGGGACGGCAATCGAGCCGAGCGGGAAGGGGGCTTCGTCATGAATCAGGATTTTACCCCCGGCTCCCGCGCCGACGAGGAGCGGCTCCGCACGTATGGGGACGCCCTCGTGGATGGCATCGCCCCGCTGCCGGCCGACGACCTCGAAGCCGTCATGCGCCAGCTTCACGACACCCTGCCACCCATCCGCGCCGCATCGGACGACACACCGATGCCATCAGCCACGAAAGCCGCCATCTGGGAGGACATCATGCACCAGGTCAGCCTTGCCCCGGCCACACCCGCCATCCGGCCCGCGACAGATCGGCGCCTGCAGCCGAACGCCGCATCCACGCCTGCCCAGACCCGGCGGCGGGAATGGAGCGCCACGGCCAGCCTCTCCGTGATGCTGGCGCTCGTCGTCGGGCTCGTCGGCGTCTTCGTCGCCTTGCGGTTCGACCCGCTCAGTCCACAAGATCCCTCGGATGGTGCGGCGCTTTTCGCCCAGCCGACGGCAATCTCCCTCCCGGATTCCTGCACACCCAATCCGGAGTACCACTCCACGATCGATCTCTCGACGACTTCCCTGTCCGACCTGCCCCAACCGCTCTATACCCCTGTGACGCCTGTTTCATACGAGCAGGGTCTGGCTATCCAGCAGACCTATTTCAACTACCTTGCCTGTAGCTGGCTGAATCTCTCCGAGACGCCGCCAGCCGTCTGGCCAACGCCGGATGCCAACATGCAGACCTTCCTCACGGACCGCATGCGAATCTACTGGAATGACGTTCACGCCGCTCCCACTTACCAGGAGGATATCCGGGCGTACATCTGTCGTCCTGTCGCGGACGAACTGTTGGAGTCCTTCCCGCTCCCGGTGAACCAGCCCGTCACCGCCGCATTGCAGAACGTTAAGCCAGATCACCAGAATGCTCAGCCGATCTTTCTCCCGACCGATGTCTACCAGCTTCCAGACGACCGCTTCGGTGTGATGATGGGATCGATCTCGACGGCCTCACTCCGAAATCCTGATGTTCTCACGGGGTCGGATTGGCTCTCCTTCGTCGCCTTCGTCGAACAAGACGGTCACTACTACGTCGATGAAGACATCGTCGTGCTAGGGACTGGGGACCCGATCATCGATCCGCCCCCCAGCGCCACGCCGCGCACCGAGATCACCTACCACCGTCGCGTAGATCCGGGTTGCGCCTCCGACTCCGGGACGCCCATCCCCACCGGGACGCCTGCATCCGGCGCGTAGCGTTCATCACAAGCGAGCCTCCTTCCGTCGACCAACGCGGGAGGAGGCTCGCTTTCGTGTGCGCCCTCTTGGGTTGTCTCGAATGGAGGTTGTCCGGCCAAACGTCTGGAAGCTATCGAGACTCATTCTCACATGATATTCACAGCGAATACCATACGGGGGCCATATATCGGATCGGTATCCTGAATCCCAGTGAAGGCATTGCGAGCCATTCACCGACGATCGAGGAGACCCACCATGACAACGACCGAGACCCGGACCGCCTGGCCAACCCACGAACAGCTCGACAACGCCCGCTGGCACGAACGCGCCACGCGCCGTTTCGTCCTCAAGGCCGGTGCCGGCGTGGCAGCCGCCGGCGCGATGGGCGGCGTGGCGATGAAAACGCTCGCCCAAAGTTCCAGCTCCAGTTCCGACGCGACGGCAGTCGCGTCTCCGGCCGCCGGCACGTCATCCGCAACCGCCGTCGCGTCGGGCGTCTGCGTGCTCACCCCGGAGCTGACCGTCGGCCCCTATTACCTCGACGACCTGCTGGTCCGCAACGACATTACCGAGGGCAAGGCCGGCATCCCCCTCGACCTGCAGATCGTGGTGGTCGACGCCACGAGCTGCACCCCGATCGAGAATGCGGCGGTGGATATCTGGCACTGCGACGCCAAGGGCTTCTACTCCGGCTATACCGACAAGAGCCCCGGCGGCACCGGCTCCTACGTCGATGACGGCTCGAACCCGGAGACCTTCCTGCGCGGGGTGATGCTGACCGACACGACCGGTGTCGCCCAATTCACGACGATCTATCCCGGCTGGTACACCAGCCGCGACATCCACATTCACATGAAGGTCCACGTCGGCGGCGCCACGGAAGACGGCACGTACGACGGTGGCACGGTCGCCCACATCGGCCAGCTCGCCTTCGACGACGATTTCTCCCTCCAGATCGCCAAGGAGTCGCCGTATAACGAGAAGACCGACACCTTCACCCGTATCGCCGACGATACCGTTTTCGTCGATGTCGAGGATGACGATCCGACCTACTTCCTCACGCTCACCGCGAACGATGACAGCGACCTGACGAAGGGCATCAACGCCACCATCACGGTCGGCGTCAACCCAAGCACCGACAACGACCAGACCGGAACGGGCGGTGGCGGCGGTCAGGGCGGCCCCGGTGGTGGAGGCGGACAGCCGCCACAGGGTGGCCAGGGTGGTCCCGGCGGCGCACCGGATGGCACACCGCCATCCGGGATGGGCGGTCCCGGTGGCCAGGGAAGCAGCGACACGACGGCAACACCCACGGCGACTGCATCGAGCTGATCGCCAACCACGCGAACGCATCGAGGGAGGACCCGGAGGCTTACGAGCTTCCGGGCCCTCCGCGTCCAGGAGAACGAGCGGCTGTCCGGACACAGAACGCCGATGCCACCGCGATTGCGAAGAAATTTCCCGCGCCAGTTACTGGACTCCAAGGGTACGTACGCTATGATACCGATGTGGGCGTCCCATACGTACGCCACATTACGATCTGCGCGTCGTGCCTATCTTCCGCATCATGGAGGACGGAGGGGCTTGCATGAGACGATGATCTCGCCTTGTCCAGCGAGTGGGCGCTGAGATGGGGGCACGCCCACTGTTATCAGTTTTTCGTGCGTCATCCCCGATCGCAGGGGCACACGTCTCAGGCAGGAAGATTGACACCATCCGGGATCGAGCGTATCGACGCCTGGCCGCGACCAGACTGGACATATCGCAACCGCGAACGGCGAAATCCGCCAATCACAGACCGGGGGCGCATCATGTGGGATATCGTTGTCGGCATCGTAGCCATCGTGCTAGGGCTGGTGCTGGTCTTTGCGGGGCTCCGCTTCTTCTTCGCGGCGCTACCGATCCTGGGGTTCATCCTCGGGTTCCTCGTTGGTGGGGCCGGGGTGGAGGCCATCTTCGGTGATGGCATCTTCTCCACCCTCACCTCATGGATCGTCGGCCTCATCCTTGGCCTGATCTTCGCCGCCATCTCCTACCTCTGGTGGTATGCCGGTGCGCTGATCGCCGCCGGATCGACCGGCGCAGCATTGGGGACAGCCCTGGTTAGCGCCTTCGGCAGCAATGCGCATTGGCTCATCTTCCTCTTCGCCGCCATCGGCTTCGTGCTCTTCTTCGTCGTCGCCTTTGTCCTCGCCCTGCCGATCTACATCGTGCTGGTGAACACCGCCTTCGTCGGCGCCACCATCGTCATCGCCGGCTTGCTGCTGGTGATCGACAAGATCAATCGCAACGAACTCTGGGGCGGCAATGTCGTGGCGATCATCAACGAGTCCTGGTGGTGGACCATCCCGCTGGTCGTCCTCGCGGCCGCCGGCATCTTCTCGCAGATGAGCGCAATGGCGACCATCGCCCTGCCCGACGAGCGGTGGACAACCGCCACACCGCGCTAGTTCTCACTCTATATCGGGAGACACATTCATGGCTTCGAAAACCCGCGACCTGATGGATCAAGGCAATCCGCTGGGAAGTAGTACCAACTGGATCGTCATCGCCGCCGAGGCGATCCTCCTCGTGATCCTCGGCATCTGGGTTCTGGCCGACAAGAGTGGAGCGAGCACCGCGATCCTCCAGCTCACAGCCCTGGTCCTGCTGGTCGCCAGCCTGGCCGGGATCATCGCCGAGTTCCGGGCCGGTTCATCCGATCTGGTGCTCTACACCGCGTTCCGGGCTGGCATCGGCGTCGCAATCGGCGCGATCGGTACGGCACGCTGGTTCTGGGACTACCTGGGCGATCGGCCGCTACAACTGATCCTCGGTTGGGGACTGCTGGCCTACGCAGTGATCACGATCGTCGGTGTGCTGCTGGTGCGAAAGCTGGGTTCGGACAGTTGGGGCAGCCTGGGCGTCGGCGCGATGATAGCCGTGCTCGGCATCATCATGCTGGTCAACGACAACGCGAATTCCAGCGGCGTGCTGCAGCTGCTCGGCATCGTCTTCCTGCTCGGCGGCGTAGTCCTCGGGGGCATCGCCTTCCTCCGCTATCGCAGCCAGACGAGTTCCGCCGCGTAGCGCTCCCGTCTGGAGCACAGGGAACCGGCCGGGATTCGTGGCCACGCATACCGGCCGGGTCCCTGTG
>JASGDN010000040.1:0-24174 GCA_049841275.1 Thermomicrobiales bacterium | reverse complement strand
TGCGTGTCCACGCATCCCGGCCGGTTCCCTGTGCTCGGTATCAGGTGAAGGCCGGGAAGATTTCCTGCGCAGCCAGGTCCATTCCCATACGATCCGGTGCATCCAGGAACCAGAGCAGGAAGTGATCGGTCCCGGCATCGACATATGCCTGCACCTGTGCCCGCACCTGCTCCGGCGTGCCCACGAGCGTGCTCTCCGTGAATGATGCCGGAGGTGCTTCCAACGTGCCGTCTGCGAAGGCCTGCAAGGCTGGATCGATCCGCTCCGGGTCCGGCGTCTCGGACGCTGCCTTCGCCAGCAGGCTGCGCAGGGTCGCGCGCACTGCCTCGTCGCTCTCCGCGATCAACACCTGCATCTCGACGCTGACTTCGATCTCATGGAAGTCACGCCCGGCGCGATCGCAGGCGGCACGCAGCAGATCGAGACGCCGACCGAGCTCGGCCAACCCGCACGGCGTGGTGTTCCACCCATGCCCGAACCGGGCGCAGGCATCGAGGAGGCCTGATTCCGTTTCCCCAAACCAGACCGGCACCTCGGACTGCATGGGAGCGGGCGTGCTGGTGGCGTCGGTCACGCCATACGCGCCATACGTGGCCGTCAATGGCATCGCCCCGGCGGCCCAAAGATCGCGAACGAGCGAGATGCCGTCCACCGTCTCCCGCACGCGCACATCGGCATCGTCCGGATACGGAAGCTGGTAGGCGTGATGCTCTCGCGCCTGGCGTCCGAAGTCGTAGAACATGATCAGCCTGCCACCACTGAGCTGATCGAGCGTGGCGGCCATCTTCGCGGCGAGTGCGGGCGCGCGGAAATAGTGCGCCTGGTGGATCATCCCGAGCCGCGCGGTGCTCGTGGTCCCGGCCAGAGCCGAGAGCATCGTCCAGCCTTCGAGGATGGCCTCGTCACGCCCAAGCATCAGGTGATCGGCGACCCAGAGCGAGTCGAACCCGACCGCCTCGGCATGGATGCCCAGATCGAGCGTCGTCCGCGCGTCGACCTTGTCGTAGTTCGGCGTGCGGAAGAGGCCGGCGGTAGGATTGGCGAAGATCGGCAGGCAGTACCCGAACTGCGGTCGGGCGAGATCCTTCAGGGCCACGATGGATGTCCTCCATGTGGGCAACGTTCACAATGCAATCGAGTCAATCATGATGTCTCGCCCACGCTCAACCTCCCATGTCATTCTGAGCGAAGCGAAGACCCCCCGCGCGAAGCGCATCGACCGCAGGTCGATATCTCCTTCTTCGGACGGAGTCCGGTAGGAACGATCCCATCGACAAAGCATCCCGAATGCCGTGGCCAGTGTTCCGGCTGCGCCGGACGTGCTTCGCACGGGGGTCGTTCGCTTCGCTCACGATGACATGGAATGGTGGTCGAATGGCGAACTCTCCGAATGCTGAACCGTCACACCACCCGATTGCGAAGGAGGCCGAGGCCGGTGACTTCCAGTTCGACGACATCACCGGAGTTCAGCGCCGTGCCACGCTCCGCCGCCGATCCCCAGCCGACCGTGCCGCTCCCGAGAATCTCGCCCGGAATGAGCCGTTCGTCCTTCGAGGCGTGGGCGATCTGGTCCTCGAACTTCCAGTGGATGGAACCGCTGGTGTCGTCGCACCATGTCTCGCCATTCACCCGCGCCTGCATCCGCAGGGCGTAGATGTCGGGAATCTCGTCCATCGTGACCAGCCACGGCCCGAAGACATGCCCGCGCTGGAAATCCTTGCCCTTGGCCGGACCGAGACCGACCGTCATCTCGCGGCTCTGGAAGACGCGGGCGCTGAAATCGTTGTAGATCATCAACCCATAGATGTGGTCCAGCGCCTCGTCCTTCGGGATGTCGATGCCGCCCTTGCCGATCACCAGGCCGAGCTCGAACTCGAAGTCGAGCTTCTCCTCGTAGCTGGGGACGTGAATATCTTCTCCATCGGCACCAAGGTCGGTCGGGTTCCCCTTGTAGTAGACCGGAAACTCGTACCACGCGGGCGGGATCTCGCGCCCCAGCTTCGGGAAGATGTTCGTGAGGTGCGTCTCGAAGGCCATGAAGTCGCGCAGCGTTGGCGGCGAAGGAATCGGGGACAGCAGTTTCACGCTCTCCGGTGCCCAGCGGCCCGAGAAATCCTCCTGCGCCTCGGCCCAGGCGAGCGCACCACGGGCCGCGTCCAGCGAGCGGTCGCCGCCTTCGATGAAGGCGACCATGCTGGAGGGAATCAGCGCCGAGGCGATGCGTTCGGCGGCGGCATCGGTCAACCCGTCCGCGATCAACTGGTGACGGAGAGCATATTCGAGATCGACGTACTGTCCCCCGGCATCGACCGCGCCGACCCGGACGCGGTCGCCAAGCGGGGTCCCGATCTGAAAGGAAACGAGCTTCATCTTGGAAGGCTCCTGCTTGGGCACGATCGATGTTCGCACCGGATCGGCCAGTTGGAGTGCGGTCGCGGAGGTATGCCAGCACTCACCATGCCGTGTCATGTTGAGCGAAGCGAACACCCCCGTGCGAAGCACGTCCGGCGAAGCCGGACACTGCCTTGGCATTCGAGATGCCGTCCGCAACGGCCCATTCCTTCGAACGCTGCACGAGGAACGGAGATATCGACCTGCGGTCGATGCGCTTCGCGCGGGGGGTCTTCGCTTCGCTCAGAATGACATGGGATATTGGACAATTCCTCACCCCATCCGAGCCAAGTTCGCGAGGCTACTCCGTAATCACCGTTTCGTAGAATTCGCGCTCGCGGTTCTCCAGCATCGGGATGATCCGCCCCTCGATGATCTCCTTGAAATGCGGGGTCTCCCGGTGCGCGGCGACAGCGTCCATGTCGGTGTAGCGCTCGTAGAGCAGAATCAGGTTCGGGTCCTCGGTGGAGCGGCTGACATGATAGATGGAAGCATCCGGCTCATTCGCGGCGACGAGCGGAGCCATCTCCTTCAACGCCTCCAGCACGGCATCGACATTGCCTTCCTTGACGTGGTACTTGGCGACGAGCACGATCATGGGTCACGATCCTTTCAGCGATGAACGACGATGGAACATCCGGCAAGCAACGAGCGATCGGAGCGATTGGCGGCAGCCCTCCTTGTGGGCGACGGATGACGGGCCGGTGCACTGGTGGCGTCACCCTACCCGATAGGCGATCGGTTGACCATCCAGCGTGCGCCGGATGTTGAACCAGAGATCCTGGGAATCGCGAATCCACGTCCACGGCCCTTGCGCGGCGGAATGCGGCGTCAGGATGATGTCCGCCGGACGCTCGTTGTGGAGGGCGTGGAGCGGGCTATCCAGCGGCAGCGGCTCGTCGTAGTAGACATCCAGGGCCGCCCCGGCGATCTTGCCATCCCGCAACGCCGCGATCAGCGCGGCCTCATCGACAAGGCGACCGCGCGCCGTATTGATGAAGAAGGCGGTGGGCTTCATCATCGCGAACTCCTTCGCCCCGATGATTCCCTGCGTGTGCTCGTTCAATGCGAGCTGGGTCGTGACGATATCGGATTCGGACCAGAGTGTGTCCCAGTCCACGAACTCCAACCCCAGCTTCTCTTCCAAGTCCGGGAAGCGCACGATGTCCCAGTAGCGGACCTTCATGTCGAAGGCCGCCGCCACGCGCGCCACGCCGCGCCCGATCTCGCCCATGCCGACGAGGCCGAGTGTGAGGTCGCTGAGCAACGTCACGCCGGGATGGTAGGCGCCCCATTCGTTCTGGTACGCGCCGGAGCTCATGTACTCGCGCTGCTCGGGCATCCGCTTCACATGCGTCAGGATCTGCGCCCAGACGTGCTCGGCGACGGCGGAGTAGTTGACCAGCGCGGTCGCGGCGACAGGGATGCCCTTCGCCTGCGCCGCCGCCATCGGCACGCCGCGATAGTCCTTGCCGAGGTGCTGGATCAGGTGAAGCTGCTTCGCGCCCTCGACGGCCTCGGCAGGCAACATCTCCTTGTGGAGGATGAAGAAGTCGGCGTCCCCCGTCTCGCGGATGATGGTCTCCGGCCCCTCGATCGGCACCAGCCAATCGGCGTGGGCATCGATGAAAGCAGCGAACCCGCGCCGGGATTTCACCGGGTCGTAGAGCCACTTCACCTCCAGATCGACATCCGGGAAGAGTTCGTCCAGCGAAACGACATGCTTCCGCGCATCCGGGTCCTCGGTGAGGAGCCGCGTGTGGATGTCCTCGCTCCAGTCATCCCAGTGCTGCATGCCGAGCACGGTGTTGCCGATGTTGTCCCAGACCACGACCTTGACGTGCTTGCGGTCCTCAATCATCAGGAAACGATCCTTCCCTGTAGGGGCGATCCCTGTGATCGCCCGCCGGGTTGCATGATGCAACGCATCCATTCGCGTGGATTCCCGAAGGCCATCCCTGGGCGATCACCGGTCGCGGCTGCGAGGATCGCCCCTCCATGCAGAACCCGTCATTCCAGACTCGACAACTGCGCGTCCAGCGCCGTCTGATATGGCATTCCGACCCCGGCTACCAGATCGTTCACGGCAAGAGCCCGCCCCTCCAGTTCCGCCTCGATGAAGCCATAGGCGATCGCCAGCGAGCGCAATCCGAATGCGCCATCCACTTCCGGTTGCCGGTCGTTCAGGATCGCGTCGGCAAAATCGGCATGCTCGATCGCCAGCAGGTTCGCATCGATCGTCTCGAACGGCAGGTCGTAGGAGGTCAGGCGATCGCCACCGAAGAGGCGAATCGTCACCTCATCCAGATGGAAGTCCGGCACCAGCGCCAACACGTCGCCGGCAACCAGCATGCGATCCGCACCGAGAATGCCCTCCCTCACGGTGAGCGTCAGTGGCTTGCCGGTGCGGTCGGCGGGGATCGCCAGCGAGCCCTTCCGCCCATAGGCGACGCGCTGGAAATGTCCCTGCCCGCGCCCGGCACAGTCGATCAGGTAGTTGCCGATGGCACCGTTCGCGAACCGGCAGACGCCCACGGAAAGATCCTCGGCATCGGCCGGGTGGACCGTTCCTTCTGCATCGATCCGCTCTTCGTCCACGATGCCGTTCAACCCGTAGACCGTCTCGATCGGCCCGACGAAGTACTCCATCAGGTCGGCATAGTGAATGCCCATGTCCACCACGATGCCGCCCGATTCCCTGCGGTGCCGCCACGGGGTGATGATGACCCGCTCGCCGCTTCCGGAGGACGACTGGATGAAGAGGTGGACCGGCCCGATCGCCCCGGCATCGAGCAGGGCCTTCGCCAGGCGGTTGATCGGGTCGCGCCGGTAGTTCTCGGCAACTGCCAGCTTGCGACCGTGCTGCGCAGCCACCTCCACGAGGGCAATCCCTTGCGAGGTCGTGAGTGCGATCGGCTTCTCTACCATCACGTCGATGCCGGCTTCCAGCGCCGCGATGCCGATCTCCGCGTGGAGGTTCGGCATGGTGGTGACGACCATCGCGTCGATGCGGTCGAGCCCCTCCTGCATTGCGTCGAAGGAGTCGAACTGCTGCGGACGGTGTCCCAGCAATTCCTCGGCGAGGGATGCCGCGCGTTCGCGATTGGGTTCGAAGATGTCCACCACGCCGGCCAAGGTGAAGGGCAGGGCGTCGATTTCCTTCAGGCGATGCAGTCCCCGGATATGACGGCATCCCATGCCGCCGCAGCCGACGAGGACGAGATTGAGCATGTGCGTGTCGTCTCCTGACATTCGTGCGTTTGTAGGGGCCGACCGCGTGTCGGCCCGTCCTGGCCGCAATCAATCCCGCCTCGAACGATCGTGTCCTGTAGGGGCGATCCTTGTGATCGCCCGTAGATGGCCGAGCCAATTCCGTCCATCAACACCATCGCACTCTCGTAGATGTGGTTGGAACGTCCGTAATGGCGACGGACATTCGCTTATCTACCCGAAGGCGAACACAAGGTTCGCCCCTACAAGCAATGTCCGTTTATCCCGTGAACCCCACGTCGTAGCCGATGCCGTTCAGGTACTCCGTGTTGAGCTTCGCGCTCTCCAGCGGGGAAATCTCGCTCTGGCTCTGTTCCAGCACCACCCAACCGTCAAATGCGCGCTCGGCCAAATGCGCCAGGATGCCTGGGAAGTCGATTCCCAGCGTGCCGCGTCCCAGTTCCGCGAACTTCCCGTTCCCCCAGTCCTTGAGATGGACGTATCCCAGGCGGTCCCACCACCGGTCGATCACGGTCAGTGGGTCCTCCCCCACGAGCGCAATGTGCGAGGCATCGAGGCAGAGTTTCAGCGCCGACGACCGTTCCATCAGGACCGCGATCTCCGGCGATGTCTCGATCGTGCAGAGCGTATGCGGGTGATAACTCACGGTCACGCCAACCCGCTCGCCACAGATCGCCAGTTCCTCGCAGAAGGCGGCCAGCTCCGTGTATTCGGCATCGGAAGGCGGACGCCAGCGGAGCCGTCCCCCACCCACGAGTCCGTAGGCCGTCGCGCCGAGCTCGCTCGCAAAGCGGATATGGTTCTTGTGCATGGTCCGCATCAGGTCGGTGACGGGCAGGTCGATGCCGCCGAAGAGCGTCGCCGGGACGAGCGACTCGGCAGCGAGCAGCTCCTGCATGCGGGCAGGCGTCCCCATCAGGTCGAGCGTGTGCCCGAAGAGCTCCACCGCCCCCCAGCCTGCCGCCCGGATGTCGGCGAGCGCGGCGGAGAGATCGCAGGATGCCCCCCAGTTGATCGTGCTGTAGGCGAAACGAAGACGATGCGACGAGTCGGACGACATTGGGGGACTATCCCTTCTGACCGGACATGGCGATCCCCTCGACGAACCAGCGTTGCGCCGCGAGATAGAGGATCAGGATCGGGAGGATCGAGAGCGCGACCGCCGCCATCGTGATGCCACGGTCCTGGCTGGCGTTCCCGCTCAGCTCGGCGATCGCGATCGGCACGACCTTCAGCTCATTCGAGCGGACGACAATCAGCGGCCACAGGTACATCTTCCAGGCAGTGAGGAAGGTGATGATCGAATAGGCGACCAGCACCGGGCGCGAGAGCGGCAACGTGAAGTTCCAGAACTGCTGCCAGTAGTTCGCGCCGTCCAGCCGCGCCGCCTCGTACATCTCCTCCGGCAAGCGCATGAAGAACTGGCGGAAGAGGAAGGTGCCGAACGCCCCCTGCGCCACGATCGGCAGGATCATGCCCTGGTAGGTGTTCACCCAGCCCAGCTTCACGACCACGATGTAGGTCGGGATCAGCGTCACCTGCGGCGGGATCATCATCGTACCGAGGTAGATCAGGAAGAAGACGTTGCGATACGGGAAGTCGATCCGCGCGAAGGCGAACCCACCCATTGTCGCGAACAGCCCCTGCAGGATCACGATGCTGACCGCGAAGAAGGCCGTATTGAAGAAGACGCGCCCGTTCACCCGGTTCCAGGCATCCACATAGTTGTGCCAGAGGATCGGGTTCGGGATCCACGTCGGCGGATAGGCGAAGGCCTGCGTGTTGTCCTTGAGTGAGGTGGAGAGCATCCAGAGGAAGGGCACCAGGTTGATCGCCGCACCAATCAGCAGCGCGATCAGGATCAATCCCTTCACGCCCAGGCGCCGGATCGGATTCCCCTCCTTCGCCCGGGGCTCGGCGGACGGCATCGTCGAGCTGCTCATGCGTAATGCACCCACTTTCGCTGGAGCACCCAGTTCAGGATCGTGAAGAGGAAGACGAACACGAAGAGGATGTAGGCCTCCGCCGAGGCGTAGCCCATCTTGAAGTACTGGAAGGCGTTCTGGTAGATGTCGTAGATGAGGATGTTGGTGGCATCGAGCGGCCCGCCCTGGGTCATCACGTTGATGGTGTCGAAGCCGCCGAACAGCACGCCCAGCATGGTGTTCAGGCCGACAAAGAAGGTGGTGGGCGTAATCAGCGGCACGGTGATGTTGCGGAACTGGTTCCAGGTGGAGGCGCCATCGAGCTGCGCCGCCTCGTAGTAGTCGCGAGGGATCTCCTGCAACCCGGCGGTGTAGAGGATGATGTTGAAGGGCATCAGGAGCCAGATCGTCATGATGATGACGGCCGGCATCGCCCAGGTCATGCTGAACAGCCAGTCGATCGGCTGGAACCCGAGTTGCCGGACGAACGAGTTGATGAGCCCGAAATCCTTGGCATAGAGCCACTTCCAGACCGCCGCCGCCGCCACGCCAGAGGTGACCAGCGGCAGGAAGTAGATAGCCCGCCACAATCGCGTGGTACGTCCGGCGTTGTTCAACAATACAGCGATCAGCAGCGGCAGCACCATTGAGGGAATCACCGCCCCGGCGGCGTAGTAGAGCGTGTTCTTGATGATGGTCGGCGTCGACGGATCCTGGAAGAAGGTGCGGTAGTTCTTCAAGCCGACGTACTTGGCGGGCGTGAGCACGTTGTACTTGTAGAAACTGAGATAGAAGCCGTAGATCACCGGATAGACGGTGAAGATCAGGAAGAGGATGAGGTTCGGCCCGAGGAAGAGCAACGCCCACAGCGCGGCTTTCCAGTCCTTCTTCTGGCGAACCCGCCGGTCCCGCCGCCCCCCGAAGAGGCGCAGGGCAGTCGATGGGGTCTTGGCCGTCGTCATCTGCATGGGAAACATCCGTCGTTCATTGCATCGCGTATCGGGTCGAGCGAACCGACGGTCGGCCCCTACGAAAGAACGCCTTATACGGAGGGGCCGCCCCGTGTCGGCCCGCGAGCGGTAGCAACGACCAAGCTACGCTCGCCGCATGCCCACCCATCTCATCCTGAGCGGCTTCCGGCCCACAAGTACCACCCCTGTCATTCTGAGCGAAGCGCGATCAGCCAACGGCCGATATCTCCATTCCTTAAGCAGAGTCCGGAAGGGATGTACTGCACAGCGAGGCATCGCGCTTGTAACCGTGGTTTCCGTCCTTCGGCGATGCTCTCAGGATGACATCCGCCGGACGTGCTTCGCACGGGGGTTCTTCGCTTCGCTCAGAATGACAAGCCATGCTTCATGTTCACGAGGCTTGGCACATGCCACCGCCGAAAGTCAGCGCTCGCTGAGCGGAGCGAAGAATGACCGACCCCCTCCCTTGCCTTCGCGTTACTCGCTGAGCGAGGCAGTCGCCTGCTTCGCCATGTTGTTCACCGCGTCCTCCGGCGACATCTGTCCGAGCAGGACGCCATCGATGCCATCCTTCATCGCCTTGTTGAAGGCGCCGGTGCTGTAGAACGGCAGCGGCGGCGGCAACATCGCATCGTCTGTCGCGCTGACGAAGATCGCATTGTTGTACGGCGGACCGGGAAGATCGCGCCACGCCGGATCGTCGTAGAAGGACTTGATGGGCGGCACCACGAGATACGACTCCATGAAGAACTTCATGCCGTCGGTGTAGGTGTAGTCCATGAGCTTCCAGGTGGCCGCGGGGTCCTTGGTCTGGGAGGAGATGGCATACCCCATCGTGCCCATTCCGGTCTTGCGGCTCGCCGAGCCCTTCGGCATCACTTGCACGTCCCAGTCGTCCTTCAACTGGCTGCGGACCGTGGGCACGATGGCACGGACAGAGTGGGTCATCGCGGCCTTGCCCGTGGTGAAGACAGGCAGGGCGCCTCCGAGCGTGTCCTGCACGCTGGGCGGACAGAACCAGCCGTTCTTCAGGCCGTCGAAGATATAGCCCCAGGCCTTCATGCCCTCCGGCGAGTTGAAGACCGCCTCGGTGTTGTCATCGTTGAGGATCTTGCCGCCCTCGGCGACCACCATCGGCACCCAGTACGCCCACCAGTCGTAGCCGGAGGAGACACCGTACTGCGTGGTGGTGCCATCGGCCGCCTTGATCGTCAGCTTCTCGGCGGCGGCCATCATGTCATCGTAGGTCCAGGTGTCGGTGGGATAGGCAACTCCGGCGGCATCGAACATCTTCTTGTTGTAGTACGTCACGACCACATCGGCGCCGCGAGGGAGGAACCCAACCTTGCCGTCGTACTCGGAGAGTGCCAGGAACTTCTCGTCGAATTCCTTGAGGTCGAAATTCGTCCCGGCGGCAAGCGGCGTCAGGTCGGCCACGAGCCCGGAGTCGAAGAAGGGCTTGTTGAAGACATCGGCGCTCACGAAGATATCCGGGAGGGTCCCGGCAGAGACATCGGTGAGCAGCTTCTGGTCGTAGGTCTCTGGATCGTAATTGAGGACGGAGACCTTGTAGTTCGGGTTCGCCTTGACGAAGGCATCGACCACCGCCTGCACGAGGTCGATCTCGGTGCCGGAGGTGGCGTTGATGGCCCAGGTGAGCTCGACCGAGTCCTGCGCCTGCACGGCATGCGTGGCCGGTCCAGCGGCCGGACCGGCCAGGGCGCCGGCCCCAAAGGCAGCACTCACCGCCGCACCGGCTCCGATGGCGGCGCCGGTGCGCAGCAGATCGCGACGGGTGGGATGGGATCGGGAAACGGACATCTCTTGCCTCCTCGACAGTGTGGTTGGCTCCAGAGAGATTCGGGTCAATGTAGTCCCTGATCGTATCGGAGACGCCCGATGCGGGATCGCCGCGGACCTTGCTGCCGGTTGCGCCTCCTTGCCTTCCTGCCCCATTGCGAGCGATAGCCCGCTCGGGGAAGATATCAACGTATGGGGAACGAACGGGAACCCGCGCATGCCCCGGCTATGGAACACCCACGCCGGGAACGGGATGCGGCCCCTGATGGTCGCGGTGGCTCGTTATTGATTATCGATTGACGCCATCCTACCCGCTCGAAAACCCCTGTCAAGCCCTTTTCGCGCGAAGTCCGCGGAATGCCCGGTGATGCTCCGGACCGCGACACGACCGCAGCCACGGCTGTTTCCCGAAAGGATGAATGGATGGGTGTCCTGGAGAAATTCTCGCTCGCTGGCAAGACGGCACTGGTAACCGGCGGCAGCCGTGGCCTCGGCCGCGCGATGGCGCAGGCATTCGGCGAGGCCGGCGCGCAGGTCGCCGTCACCGCCCGCACGCTCGAACCGGCGCAGCAAGCCGCATCCGAACTGGAGGCGCTCGGCATCCGCGCGCTCGGAGTGACACTGGAAGTGACCGATCCCGATGATGTCGAGCGTGCTGTCCAACAGGTGACGGATGAACTGGGCCCGATCGATATCCTCCTGAACAATGCCGGCATCTCGGTCGGCCACACCGCCCTGGAGGCGGACAACGCGGACTGGACCGCGATCATGGCGACGAATGTCGATGGCGTCTGGCATTGCAGCCGGGCTGTCGCACGGCGGATGGTGGAGCGCGGTTCCGGCGGCGCCATCGTCAACGTCGGGTCGATGTCGGCAGAGATCGTGAACCGGCCGCGCTGGCAGCCCGCCTATCTCGCCTCGAAAGCGGCGGTGCATCAGTTGACGAAGGCGCTCGGTGCGGAATGGGCTCCCCACGGCATCCGCGTGAACGCGATGGCGCCCGGATATTTCCTCACGGAGATGTCCCCTGTCGATCAGCCGGAGTTCAAGCCGTGGTGCGTCGATCCCGCCCCGATGCAGCGTCATGGCTATCCGGAGGAACTGGGACCGCTGGCCGTCTTCCTCGCCAGCGATGCCTCCAGCTTCATGACTGGTTCCATCGTGACGATCGACGGCGGATTCACCCTCTTCTAGAAGCACGCGCAGATCCCGGCCAGAACTGGCCGGGATCTGCGACGCGTTCGAGCGGTCCGTTCCCCTCACACCGGGCCGAGCGTGTCCTCCAGGAAGGACCGGACGATCGTCTGGACGGCTTCATCCTGGTAGTGGATCATGCCGTGCCCGCGCCCTTGCATCATCTCGAACGTGACCGGAACGCCCGCAGCCTGCATCGCCGCCGCCAGTTCCTGCCCCTCCTTGACCGGCACCACGG
Organism: Thermomicrobiales bacterium; assembly: GCA_049841275.1. Taxonomy (GTDB): domain Bacteria; phylum Chloroflexota; class Chloroflexia; order Thermomicrobiales; family UBA6265; genus JASGDN01. The sequence goes on along the minus strand of JASGDN010000040.1, from coordinate 12,424 downwards.
TGTCCTCATCACCATGCACGATCAACGTCGGGGGATCTCCTGCATCGACGTAGGTACGCACGTCGATCATCTGGAGCATCGCATCGATCTGCTCCTGGGTCAGCTTGGACTCGATGAGCGCCTTGCGCCGGGCATTCTTCTCGAATGCCGCTTCCCCCTCCGTGCCGCCGAAGAAGTCGATCACCGCTGCAATCTTCACATCCGGATCTGCCACGAATTCAGCCACATGGTCGTTGGCACTGGCGCCGGCCAGCGATGCGGAGCGTCCACCCGCCGAGCCCCCGCCAACCACGATCCGGGTCCGGTCGAACCCGTACTCCGCCGCATGGTTCCAGACCCAGGACAGCGCCGCGTTCGCATCGACGATCTGCGCGGGAAACATCGCGTCCTGAAGCAGGCGATAGTCGATGCTGACGATTGCATAGCCATCGTCCAGCAGATAGGGCACGCCAACGACGCGCTTGCCGCCGCCGACCCATCCCCCGCCGTGAATCCAGACCACCACCGGAACCAGCGTGCCCGCTGTCGTGGCAACCGGCGTGCCGGCCGCGTTCGCCGTCTTCGGCAGATAGATGTCCAGCATCTGTTGCGGCGTGCCGTTCGCCACATAGGGCACATCGGTGACATCCGGCGTGGGGTAATCCTGCGGCCCGCGCGCGGCGCGGCGGGCCTTCAGCCGTTCCCGCAATCGCTCGCGCCGGCTACTGGCATCGGTTCCCGCCGTTGGGGAGGCAGACGGTGTGGCGTTCCGGGCCAGGACATCGGCACCGACGACCGCGCCAGCGCCAAGTGCCCCGGTCGCGGCGACGATACCGAGCGTCGAGGATTTCCGAAGCAGGGTTCGACGATCGGTGGGGAAGGAGGATCTCGAAGCGGTCATGACGTGCTCCCTGTCGCGAGTAGGACGGTGGCGGAAGAGTCCGCATCTGCCCGCATCCTATGCAACAGGGGATAAAGGCCCTGTAAACACGCAAGCACCAAGAACGCCCCGCTGGATATCCAGCGGGGCGTTCTTGCGGGAACCGGCATCGGGACGATGGCGAGATGCACGGGCACGATGCGGTGCACCGATACCGGTTCCTGTGGTGGTGAGGCGGTGCGACGGGGAGGTTCGCACCCGGCAGGTCCGACTAGCGCGGCCAGCCGTACGGCAGGAAGCTGCGGTCGTAGTTGTTCAGGTCCTTGCGTGCCTCGTCAGCGGTCGGATAGCCCTCGCCCGAGCGAAGGACCGTGCCGTAGTAACGGTTGAAGCGGCCGATACCACGCATCTCGTCGTTACGGGTGAAGTGGAGGAACTTGAGGATGGTGTTCATGAGGGGAGCCTTTCGTCATTGAGTCCAAGTGGAGACGTCCGTCTCTGTACGTCTGACACGAGTATATCATACTATCCCGATATCGTCATGTGTCATTGTTAGAATATCTTGATATCGTGATAATGGCCCGATTCGGGGTCTCCGACGCCGGAGAGTGGTCGCACAGCGTCGAAAAGGCGTACCATCTGTGCGGGTGGAGATGCGGAGGAGATGCGCTGGGTTCCGGCGTCGTGTATCGCTGATGCCCGAAGTCGGATTGCTTATCGAGAGGAAATGCCTGCACTGCGACCTGCCAGCGGAACGAACGGGCGTTGCACATCTGCCGTCCAGAACCCGCCCTGCCGGCGACCGAGCCGGCCAATCGTCGCAGTGATCTCGATTCGCCCCTGTCAGTCACTCGGTTTCCTGGAGTTGTGGACCTGCGGGAAGCCATCGCGCGGTAACCGGTCCCGTTGCCGCTGGAGCATCACGATGACGGTTCGCCTCCACGGGCAGGTATCCGCATGACCGCTGGATCCCGTTCGCAAGCGCCAACGATCGGCCCTTCGCCGCAGACAACGTCCTCCCGGTCGAAGCGCGGCTCCCACATCCTCAGCACCGTCCTCTTCGTCGCGGCCATCGGCTTCGCGGCGGCGGCTGGGTATCTCTACCTTCAGGATCGCAACACGCCCGCACCCCGCACGCAGCCGACGGCCGAACCCGGCCGCAACAACCTCGGCTCGATCGTGAAGAGCCTGGAGAACGGTCATGTCGCCGCCGACTATGGACGCGGCACCGGCAAATCCGACCAGCTCTCCGCACCCGGCCAGATGATCACCATCGGCGACGACACGCTGCTTGTATTCATCTATAACGCCGACGATCATGACGACGCGGTCAAGGACCGTGAGACGGAGGCGGCAAAACTCGACCCCACCACCATGACGCTGACCACCCCCAGCGGCCGCGACCTGCGCGGCGACAAGGCGATCCACGTCTCCCAGGGCAGCAACGTCATCGCTATCCTCATCAGCAACGATGACAAGCTCGCCACCAAGGTTCAATCCGTGATCGAGGCCCTTCCCTGACCGCCATGCCAGCAGCATCCCCCCCAGACGAAACGCCCCCAGTTGCGCCAACGTCACCGGCTCCCGCCGACACCACTCCGGCACCCGTCGATCCCTTCGCAGAGGACGATCAGCCCGACCGCGACGAGGTGGAACACGGCCGCATCGGCTACAGCCGCTATGGCCGCTTCTCCTCAATCGGCCTCGCCGCACTGATCGTGCTCGGGCTGGTGGCCGTCGGCATCTGGAACTGGGGCAATTCATCGAACGATTCGCAAGGCGACGACAGTTCGGTGCCAACACCCGGCGTGCAGGCGAATCGCCCGGCGCCAGACTTCTCGCTCACACTCTTCGACGGCAGCACCTTCTCTCTCGCCGACCAGCGCGGCAAGATCGTGGTGATGAACTTCTGGGCATCGTGGTGCGAGCCATGCAAGGAAGAGATGCCCGTCCTCGAACAAGCAGCCGAATCCGCGCCGGATGATGTCGTCTTCGTCGGTGTCGGCGCCAAGAACGACAAGGACGATAAGGCTCGCCAGTTCGCGACCGATCACGGCGTGACCTACGCCATTGGCCGCGACACCGCCGGTGGCGACCAGATCCGCGGCCAGATCGAGCAGGACTATCGCATTCCCGGCTATCCCGCGACCTTCGTGATCGACGCCGAGGGGAATGTCGTCTTTGCCAAAATCCAACCGGTCACTACCGAGGAAATCGATCAGGCCATCGCGCTCGCCCGCGGCTGAACCCGCCATGCCATTCATCGACGCCCTGCATCCGGATGATGTGAACGCCTGCATGGCACTCGCCCACACCCTGCCCGAGTGGTTCGGCAATGCGGACGGCCTGCGCCAGATGCGAACATCCCTCCACACGGACCGAGGTTTCGTGATTCGCGAGGCCGACGACGCTCTCATAGGGTTCGTCACGATGACGCATCCCTTTCCCGCGACGTGGGAAATAGCCTGGCTGGCGGTCGCCCCGTCGCAGCACCGACGGGGACTTGGACGAACGCTGATCGACGCGGTGGTGAAGCAGGCCCGCGCAGAAGGCGGATGCATGCTCGTCGTGAAGACACTCTCTGCTGCGCATCCCAGCCCGGAATACGCCGCCACCCGCGCCTTCTACGCCCGGTTGGGTTTCCTGCCCATCGCCGAGGTGCCCGAACACTGGGGACCGGAGAATCCGTGCCTCATCCTGGCGCGCCCACTCTGAGCCGCTGCCCAGAAAGGGGGCAGACAGCAGTCGGAAGCGCCACCCCTAGTGGTCTGTCCGCCTGAATTGCCCAATGGGATGGCCGGGCCGACACGCGGCGGGGCCCTACAAACGTCCGGATGCCCCCGCCTTATACTTATTCACGATGTCCACCCCCATCCCCAACTTCCCATGTCATGGTGAGCGCAGCGAACCACCCCCGCGCGAAGCGCTATCGACCGAAGGCCGATATCCAGGGCGAATCCCATTTCGCCAGCCCATCTGGATGCTCGGCGGGACATTCCTTCTGCCGACACCGAAGTTCTGGCTTCGCCAGAAGCGCTTCGCGCGGAGGTTCTCAATAGGCGGCTGCATCGCAACCGAGCGGCAGCGGCCCATCGTCTCGCTCAGAATGACATGCTCTGGGACTGGGTGATGGGCATCGGACATACAAGCCGATGCCTGGCACTCACTGACCCGCTATAGATGGCATCGACCTGACGGGGTCACGCCTCCAGGTCGAGATCGAGACTGATATCCAGCGATCCCGCCGAATGCGTCAGTGCGCCCACCGAAATCAGGTCCACACCGGTCGCCGCGATCTCCGGAATCCGCCCGAGCGTGATTCCACCGGACGCTTCCAGCAGCACGCGGGGCACAACCGCATCGCGCCGGGATACTGCCTCCGCCATCGTCGCGGTGGACATGTTGTCCAGCATCACGATGTCCGCGCCCGCCGCCAGCGCCTGATCCAGCTCCTCCAACGTCGCGACCTCGACCTCGACCCGCAAGGTGTGGGGGGCCAACTCCCGCGCCGCGGCGATTGCCCTCGCAATCCGGTCCGGTCCGCCGATCGCGGCCAGGTGGTTGTCCTTGATCAGGATGCCGTCCGCCAGTCCGAAGCGATGGTTGTGCCCACCGCCATGCCGGACCGCGTGCTTCTCCAGCATCCGCATTCCCGGCGTCGTCTTCCGCGTATCGACGATTCGCGCCGCCGTCCCCGCCGTTGCCGCGACGTAGGCCGCCGTGATCGTTGCCACACCGGAAAGGCGCTGCATGAGGTTCAGCGCCGTGCGTTCCGCGATCAGGATGCTCCGCGCCGGGCCGGACAGGCGGACGATGGGCGTCGGGTTCGTCACGCGGTCGCCATCCATCACCAGGGACGTCACCTCGATGGCCGGATCGACCCGTGCGAAGACGAACCGCGCGACCTCGATCCCCGAGATGATGCCGTCGTGCTTGGCGAGCATCACCCCCGTCGCCAGCCGGTCCGCCGGAACCGTCGCCAGCGTCGTGACGTCACCGGTGCCGATGTCCTCCTGCAAGGCGAGATCGACGATCTCCTCCAGTCCGAAGTGCCGGGGGGTCGTCGGCAACGATTTAGCAGCGCCAGCCGATGCGGTCACGAGGGATCGCCCTTTCCGGTGGAAGTGGATGGGTGCGCGGTCGAAGGGGTGATCGGCTGGCTGGTGAGTGCTCCGGTGGTACCGCCCTTGAAGCGCACCCCCGGTGCATGCCAACCGATCCGGTAGCGCACCGCTCCCGAGGGATGAACGCGCCGCCCGACAAGCTTGAACCCGCACGCCTTGTAGAAGGGAAGCCCTTCCTCGTTGGTCTCGGCGGTGAGGGGGCGCTTGCCGGAACGGCGCAGCGCATCGGTCAGCATCGCGCGGCCGATCCCGCGCCGTCGCTGGGCCTCCTTCACCGCGATGATGGCAATCGTGTTCGCCATCCCATCCCGCTTGATCCCATAAGCGCCAACCAGCACGCGATCGAGGTACGCGCCATAGATCGCCGCATCGGCGGCATCCCGCAATTCCGAGAGGACGGAGGCAGCCGCCTCCGCCGTGCCCTCGCCCGTCGCGGGCGCGAGGATGGCGGTGGCACGCGCCTCGTCATGCGGTGGCAAGGCGCGAATCTCGAAGTGGCTGCCCGGATCGATGAAGATCAGCTTCTCATCGCCGGCGTCAGGCTGGCTGCGATCGTCCACGATGCATCACCGCTTCCTGCCGAGTTGGCATTCACGAAGGTTCACCGACACGCAACAATCCACGTCATTCTTCGCCCTTCGGCTTCGCTCAGGATGACATGGAAAGGAATCCTCCAAGCCATACTCCCCTATAAGCTGAGGAGCGTGTGGAACGGCCCCTCGTCCTCGTACGGTCCGATGAGCGCAAGACTCAGGCGGTCCTCACGGATCAGCTCGTCCGCAAGCGCCTGCACGTCCTCCACCGTCACCGCGTCGATCAGGTCCATCACCTCTTCCGGCGTCTTGATCTCGCCGTACGTCGCCTCCTGGCTGCCGATCCACGACGCCACGGAGCGGCTGTCCTCCAGCCCCATCAGCAACCGACCCTTGCGCAGGGTCTTCGTATGCTCCAGTTCGTCGGCGGAAACCGGCACGTCACGCAGCTTCTTCAGCTCGCCGACGATCGCCTCCACGGCTTCCTCGACGCGCTCGAGGTCGGTTCCGGCATAGATCACGCCCTGCCCGACATCCTCGTAGCCCCGGAAGTACCCGTAGACGGAATAGACGAGCCCGCGCTTCTCGCGAATCTCCTGAAAGAGCCGGGAGCTCATGCCGCCGGAGAGGATCGCCTCGATCGTCGCCTGGGCATAGCGCCGCTCGTCGCGATAGGAGATGGCGGGAAAGCCGATACAAAGATGCGCCTGCTCCGTCTCCCGGTTCAGGACCGCGATCCGCTTCGCATCCTGCGTCACGGTCACGATGGTGGCCGTATCCTGTGCGTCGGCCGGGGCAAGGTCGCCGAAATACCGCTCGGCCAGCGCCACGATATCCTCGTGACGCACGTCGCCGCCCGCCGCAATCACCAGCCGCTCCGGCGTGTAATTCCGCCCCAGGAAATCGACGAGCGTCGCCCGGTCCATCGCCCGCACGGTCTCCTCGGACCCGGCGATGTCCCGCCCGATCGGGTCGTTGCCCCACACGGTTTGATCGATCAGGTCGTGGACGAGATCCTCCGGGATGTCCTGCGTGGACCGGATCTCCTCGATGATGACCTTGCGTTCCTTACCGATCTCGGTCTCATCGAACAGCGAGTTCCGGATCATGTCGGCAAGGACATCGAAGGCCAGTTCGGTGTGGGTGCTCGGCACCTTGCACCAGTAGGAGGTCGATTCGCGCCCGGTGGCCGCGTTCACGATGCCACCGACGCCCTCGATCTCCTCGGAGATCGTCAACGGATCGGGACGGCGCTCGGTACCCTTGAAGAGCATATGCTCCAGGAAGTGGGAGACCCCGGCGACCGGATCGGGCTCCACGCGGGATCCGACGTTATAGGAGAAGATCAGGCTCGCCGAGCGCACGCCGGACATCGGTCCGGTGACGACGCGGACTCCATTCGTCAGCGTCGTCTTCAGATAGAGCGGCGCATCCCCCGCGCGGCCATCGCCGCTGATGACCGCCGTAGCGGCCATCCCACGACGGCGGAAAGCTGCGGGCGTCGACGGAAGCAGCAGCCCCGGCAGGGAGGACGACTCGGTACGAACGGGCCGGGGGCGGACGATGGAACGGACAAGGGACGAATCGTTCAACCGGAATCTCCTTCTCTTTCCGCCCGGCGGCGGGGAGAGGACACGTTCAGGACGGCACGCCGACAAATCGGGCATTGTCGATGAAGGCAGGGTACCGCGAAACGCGCTCCCTGACAGGGCAACCATCCTGACCGAATGCCCAGTCGCGGCCCGATCCGCCGGCCAGCATGAACCCGAATGGCCGTCGCAGACGCTGTCCCGGCCATTGATGCTCCATCGCCGACCGAGTGGCCATGAGGCGCGCCCACCTCGCCGGAGCAAGAAACCCACGTCATCCTGAGCGAAACGGCTCGGGCAAGGCGATGGTGTTCGAGATGCAGCGACAAGGAATCAGCCGCCGGTACATGATGGCTCGCGCGGTGCGTGATCCCCGGCAGGCGATTACGCGCGACCGACCGGAAGATGACGCGGGCATTTCGGACAGCCAAGAGCCGTCCAGATGCACCGTAAGGAGCTTTTATAGAAGCACATTACGATATGATCGTCATTTCCTCTGGCACCCCTCGCTCGATGCACGCAAGGAAAACGTCCAGTGCGATTCACGCCTCAGGCAGGCAGGGTTGCCTTGGACACCCCCTTGCAATCGCGGAAAATTCGTGTAAGCTCCGCAACCAGCAGTGGGCATCGCCGCCGTCCGGGATCGTTTCGCGCGGTGGTCCTGGACCAATCGCTACCCCGCTGCCTTGGGTCGCCAACGTGGCCACGCTGGCTCGACCCCGCACCTACCTTCGACAAAGCAGTACGCGAGCACCCGGAGCGGCGCTCGCAGGATCTGGAGGTCCCGTCATGGCATATGCCAACGACGAGGGGACGCCCGTCGGCATCCCTTCGCGCCCGGAACGGCAACAAGACAAGATTCGCGTCGCCATCATCGGCGTCGGCAACTGTGCATCATCCCTTGTCCAGGGCGTGCAGTACTACCAGGACGCACCGGAAGACGAATTCGTCCCCGGCCTGATGCACGTCAATCTCGGCGGCTATCACATCCGCGACATCGAGTTCAGCGCGGCGTTCGACATCGACGCGAACAAGGTCGGCAAGGACCTGAGCGAGGCGATCTGGGCCAAGCCCAACAACACGATCAAGTTCTCCGACGTGCCCTTCCTGAATGTCCCCGTTCACCGCGGCATGGCCCACGACGGCATCGGCAAGTACCTCTCCGAGGTCATCACCAAGGCCGACGGCCCCACCGCCAACATCGTCCAGATCCTGCGAGACACGCAGACCGATGTCGTCGTCTCCTACCTGCCGGTCGGATCCGAGATGGCCACCAAGTGGTACGTCGAGCAGATCCTGGAGGCAGGCTGCGCGTTCGTGAACTGCATCCCCGTCTTTATCGCCGGCACCGAGTACTGGAACAACCGCTTCCTCGAGAAGGGGCTGCCCATCGTCGGCGATGACATCAAGAGCCAGGTCGGCGCCACCATCACCCACCGCATGCTCACCCGCCTCTTCGCCGATCGTGGCGTGCGCATCGACCGCACGTACCAGCTCAACTTCGGCGGCAACACCGACTTCCTGAACATGCTGGAGCGCGACCGCCTGGAGTCGAAGAAGATCTCCAAGACGCAGGCCGTCACCTCGCAGATGGACTACGGCGTTGGCCCGGAGAATGTCCACGTCGGGCCGTCCGACCATGTGCCGTGGCTGGAGGACCGCAAGTGGGCACACATCCGGCTGGAGGGCACGACTTTCGGCGATGTGCCGCTGAACGTGGAGATGAAGCTGGAAGTCTGGGATTCGCCGAACAGTGCCGGGGTTGTGATCGACGCGATCCGCTGCGCGAAGCTGGCCCTGAACCACGGGATTGGCGGCGCGTTGCTCGCGCCCAGCAGCTACTTCATGAAGTCGCCGCCCGAGCAATATCACGACGATATCGCCCGCGACCGGCTTGAGGAGTTCATCTCGATCTACAAGCGGGACGCCGCGTCCGTCGATGCCCCGACTGGGACCGTCGCGGAATAGGGACAAGTTACAGATAGGGCGAGTGGCCATCCCACCGCCCTATCTGATCCCCCCTAGATCCTACACATCCTTTTCATTCTGCATTCCCAAATCGAAGGTTCTTGGGCATGAATTTTGGTTGGGTTCGAGCTCCAGTCTTCGAGCATCCTTCCCGGTTTGGCGAAGATTCAACTGCCAAGTTGCGATATTTTGCCACTCGATCTGAATCTCCTAATCCATCGCTGATCTGAACTAACAAGCAATATCCCTTGTATTTTCCACGATCACTGTCCGGACGCAGCCTCACTGATTCTTCAGCGAACCGCAATGCGCTCTTGAACCGACGATAGTCATAGTACGCTGTCGCCACGTTGTTAAGCACCGCATGGTCCCGCGCAAGTGACGGTTGCGCCTCACCTTCCACATAGGGGACAACAAGATCGATCGTCAGGTCCTGTCGCCTAGCGTTCCGCCATTCTTTGCAAGCCTTCGGGACAAGCCAATTTCCATCGCCTCGATAAAACTTCCGAAAGAAGTAGTGCCCCACGACGACTCCAAAACCCTTGTTTCTAAGCGACTCCAATCCTTCGTCCGCTATGCTATCCCCTTCCACAATCCGGGAGAGAATGAAGATCAACTCATCGGACGGGTCGAGATTGTCTTCGATTTCAATATCGAACTGCTCAAATAAACCCCTATGCTCGTCGATTCTCGCCTCGCGCTCTGCTCTTTCCCGTTCCCGAGCCTCGGCCATCTCCCGCAGTCTCTTTCTCTCTTCCTCGGCAAGTCGCTCATCTTCGTGCTTCCTTTTTTCCGCTACCGCCTTTAAATTCTTTATCCGTCCCTCAGCAAGCCGCTGCTCAATTCCCCACTGTTCTCGAAGGCGTTGCGCGATTTGTGTTTGACGATTCTCTTCTATCGTGACACGCTCATCGATGGCATCTCTGAGTTCATGGTACTCGTTGATCGACCCATCGAATACGATCTCTTCGACGAACTTGAATCCACTGACCCTTATCGCTTCCCCTGAGACGTCAATCGTTATTAACGGTCCCCCAGCCTTCATCCTCCTCGGGATCACTTCAGTGATGACACCTTCCTTGCCCGATTGCATACGTAACCGAGCTTGTTTCAGGAGACTCGCGTCTTCTGGCTTCTTCTCAAAGTGGTCCCGCAATTCGTCAATCGTGAACGAGGAGGGCACAAGAATCTCCTTGAGAAATCCGCTATCAGCTGGAGTGCCATCTATGGAACTATATCTGACCAGAAATGGCAAGCTGAACCGAGTTTCCGCCCTATTCAACGATGAACGACGTCGGCTGGAGGATTTGTCCCAGCATCCAATCCCACCATCCCCGAAGCAAGCACGTTGGTATCGAGCATCGCCCGAATCACTGTCCGAACGCGATCCCGCGTCGCGCTCGCTCGTCAGCTCGAACCTCGGCAAGCGCCCGCTCTACTTCCTGCTCGATCTCGTCCGGCGACTGGTCGGAAAACGCTGCTCCGGTCTCCTCGAACACCGAGAACGCCTGTGCTCGCTCCGCGTCCAGCCGGGTCAAGCGCTCCAGATCGTCCACCGACACAATCGCCACGACCGGAATGCTCCCCTTCTTGATGAGGACCCGCGTCTCACGCCGGAACACCTCGTTGAGCAATTCGCTCAGGCGGGGCCGCGCTTCGGTGAACTTCAGGACCTGGGTTGGGATGGTGATCTTCTGCATGGAGCCTCCTCGTCATGTTGGACTTCCTTGACCATACCACTTCTGTACACATTCTCAAGCACCCAACCGCGATGCGTCCTGTGATACGATGAAGGCACGGACCCATCCGACCGGCGGCTGTCCACACATCCCGCCTGGCAATGCCCGGCATCGCGACACACAGAAGGAGGTGCGCAATGACCATCACCATCCAAATGGCCCTTGCTGCCACACCAATCCCTCTTGTTCGCGGAGCCGCCCCCGCCCGCCAGGATCGCGGAATCTCTTTCGAGTAGCCTTCCCCAATCCGGCGAACTCGTTCCGGGCGCGCTCCCTTCTACGGAGCCATGCCTCTTCATGCCCAGAACTGCATCCCGTTCCCCTCGCCGTCCCCGGTTCGATGACGACATCGACTTCCCGCAGGACGACTTCTCCGCCGACAGCCGCGCCGCGCTCGACACAACCTGGGACGACGAGGCCGGACCCAATCCTGACGCCCACGGCCTGCCCATCCCCCAGGACTTCTTCGACGACGGCTGGATCACCGAGGTCGAGCACGTCGTCTCCAGCGGCAAGGAAGGCACCGTCTACGCTTGTCTCGCCGGCGACCAAGCTCCGGCCGGTCACGACCGGCTCGCCGTCAAGATCTACACCCCGCGCGACGTCCGCTCCTTCCATAACGATTCCCGTTACATCGCCGGGCGCCAGGGCCACGGCAAACCCGACCAGCGAATGCAACGCGCGATGGCCAAGAAGACCCGCGCCGGCCTGCGCGGCAAGGAGAACTCGTGGATCAACCATGGGTTCATCACGCTGCAGGCCCTCCATGCCGCCGGGGCGAGCGTGCCGGAACCCTTTCGCCAATCCGGACGGGCTGTGCTCATGGAATTCGTCGGCGATGCGGATGGCCCTGCGCCCCGCCTGAAGGAGGTCGCCATCGCCCCCGAGGACGGTCGCCGCCATTTCCGCTTCATCATGGAGCAGATCGAACTCTGGCTGGGTTGCGGCGTGATCCACGGCGACCTCTCGCCGTTCAACATCCTGGTCCATCGGGGCGAGATCGTGGTGATCGACTTCCCGCAAGCCGTCGATCCGTGGACGAACCCGGACGCTCTCGACTTCCTGGAGCGGGACATCGCGAACGTCGCGCGTCATTTCGCGCCCGCCGGTGTCGCAGTCGATCCGCTCTCCCTTGCGCGGAGCATGTGGTACGAACATCGGAGCAGGTACCGGTAAATGCCACAGCGAACCGATCGCCCCTTCCATACAAAGGGCGTTCGCGGATATGCTCCCGGCACCAAGCCACCTCACAATGGTGTCGCCCCATCCTGCCGGGAGCATTCGCGATGAAGATCACCGACGTCAAGACCACCGTCCGCACCGAACCGATCGTCGACCCGTTCGTCTGGCGCCAGGGTCTCCCCGGCTCCGGCACGATCAACGAAAGCATCGAGCTCCGCATCGAAACCGACGAAGGCATCACCGGTTACGCCTATGCCTCGCACGGCACGATCTTGCGAGACATCGTCGATCGCCGCCTCCGCAACGAGCTGATCGGCGCCGATCCCCTCATGAAGGAATACCTCTGGCACCGCATCTGGGAGCTCGACCGCCTGGAGGAGATCCCCATCTACGGCCTCGGCCTCGTGGACATCGCCCTCTGGGACATCAC
>JASGDN010000039.1:0-30919 GCA_049841275.1 Thermomicrobiales bacterium | reverse complement strand
GCCGGCGGCGGCCGCGGAACCGGCGTTGGCGAGGGTGGCGGTGAGCGCCGCGCCCGCACCAAGCGCTCTGGCGCCCTCGACGAACTGCCGACGGTTGATGCGGCCCTCGGACAGCGCACGATAGAGACGCGCGAGTGGTTGTGGCCCGCGCGAAGACATCTGACTCATGAACGAAGACTCCCTGCAGGAAACACGTAGAGAAACCTGGCCTCGGATGACGGCCAACGATGTTCATTGTGCCGCAGGAGGCCTGGTCTGGGAACCCGCGATTCGGCGTTCCGGCCCGATCTTGTCCATGCAGAGGACCGCGCAGGGATCATCCCCGCGCGGTCCCCTCGGTTGCGCTTCCGGTTTCGCGTTCTCAACCTGCCGGTGTCGCGTTTGATGCGGGTACGGTGCAGCCCTGGTTGACAAAGATCTCGAGCTGGACCTCGCTGGCTGGGTCTTGATCGAGCAGTGTGATCGATTCGGAGACCAATTCGCCGCGCCCATTGCTGCCTGCCGGTATCAGCGAGGGGGCCACGGCTGAGGTCCGCTCAGCGACGGCGTCCGACGCCTGGATGCCGGTCGAGATGTCCGGTGCCTTGGTCGAAATGAGCACGAAGCCGATCTGGCAGGTTCCGGTCTCGACGTATGGCGCGAGTACGCGCTGCAATTTCCCATCGAGTTGCTGGATGGCCTGGGCATCGCCCGCGATCACGCCATCGATGTCGATGGAGATGCGCAATGTTTCGCTGTTCGGATTCAGCATACCGCTGGGTGTTGACGTCGCGATGGCTGTCGCCGTTGGTGTCGCTCGGAGCATCGCGTCGGATGGCAGGAGCGAGATGGAGTCCGACGGCACCCAGCCGATGGTATTCGTGCCGGACAGCACCAGCGACCACTCGGTCCCGTTGGCATCGGTCACGGTGGCGAACCCGGTGGATGGTGCTTCGGTTACCATCAGGGGCATGACATTCACACTTGTGGACGCCTTTGTGATAGCGGAACTTTCGGTATCCGGCCGCGCAAGAATCGCCGTGCCAGGCGCGATCTGCTCGTAGTACCCGATGTCGGAGACGCCAGCGATGGTGACTTGCTGGGATGCCGATCGTGCAGTCGTGCCCGACATATGGAGTTCTGCAAAGGATGTCGGCGTAGGGTCGATGCCAGCAGCAGTGCGGGTGAAGATCGCGTAGGCGCCTTCAGTGCCGATCGTTCGGGCAACGGTGAGGGATGTTCTGGCGGGCATCCGGGCATCGATCCCGAGACTGGGAATGACGACGACGCGCGCCTGGGTGCCGTCGTTGCGCAGGGTGATACGTGCGACGCCGTCGGCATCGGTTTTTGCATCGAACGTGGTTCGGGCGAAACCATCGTCGCCGATCGCGATCGCCGCGGTTGTGGCTTTCGTGGTTGTGGTGTCACCATCGAGCGCCCAGATCGTGCCGTCGCCTACCACCACAACAGGCACATCCCCCCAGAGCATCGGCGGAAGAATCCCGAACGGCCACGGGGTAGCAACGGGTAGCGCAATCCTGGTTGTCGCGCCGCCTCGGGTGTCCACGAAGTCTATTTCACCACCGTCCTTACTGGTTCCCACGCCCATCATTGTCGTCCCGGAGACCACCATGCCCGCTATCGATGGTCCATCGAGCGTGGTCAGTCTCGTGGTCGTAGGCGAATCATCCGGGGTCTTTGGCAGCGTGATGGCAAGGATGTCGGTTCGCACGCCGCCCGTGGTATTGGTCGCCAGGATCGTTCCGTCCATGGTGGCAGAGCCGGGGAACGTCTGGCCGACTGGGTCGCCGAGTGCGAGGGTGGTCGGATTGACGAGGCGATATTCGAATCTCCCCTCCTCACTCGGGAACGTGCATGCGACAACCGTGCCATCGGTGGATGCCTGCAGCGTGATCGAATGGATAGTGGAGTCCAGCGTGGATTCGGCCTGCACCGCGCCCGTCGTAGTGTCCAGGCGTACGAGATGCTTGTCCGTGGTCGCAACGATGATTGAGCCGTTCGTCCCGATCATGCTGCTCTGCATGCCGATGGTGCCGGGCGCTGCAAATGGTGTCTTCGGATACTGCCAGTGCTGTTCGCCGGTCGCCGGATCAAGGGCGACAGTGTTCCCGGCGGGGTCGGACGCGAACAGCATTCCGTCCATCAGGATCGGCCCCTCACCACTGGTGGCATCGGGGCCTGGACCGAGTTCCGGTCCTGTCCAGACTTCTTCGCCGGTGGAGAGGGAGAAGGCGGAGACGCGTAGCTTCAGGTCGGTCGTCCGTTCGAGATCGAGCGTGAAGGTGTAGAGCAGGTTGCCCTGTGCGGCGAGATCACCGAACGGTTTCGCGGGCACGCTCCAGATCGTCTTGCCAGTGCGCAGGTCGATCCGGCGAATCTCGCCCATGCCATATCGCGAGGTCGTGTCTTGGCCGGAAATGACGATCGAGTCGCCGACCACCAGGGCCGAGGTCACGGTGAAGTTCGCGTCCGCCGTGATCTGGCGGGGTGTGCCGTCGGTACGTAGGTTCGTGTCCGAAAGCGCCCAGCTCCGGCCCGGACCGCCCGCCGTCGAGATCGGCGGAACGTCGAGCGGTGCGACGGGCGTCGAGGCGGCTGGCGTGCTACCTGCGCTCGCTGGGGGTGGGGTTGCCACGCCGAACGCGACCTCGGATGGCGTGGGGGCGACGGGCGACCTCGCGCGGTCCCACCAGGATATGGACGCGATCACCAGGGCGATGACCACGGCGATCGTCACGGCAGTCGAGAATGCGCCGGCGCCCGATGTCACCCAGGCGGGTATCAGCGTGCGGGTATCGCTTGCGTGGTGCGAGGCCGGACGGATTGGAATCGAGGCCGGATGTGCTTGCGGCAATGGCGATGCGTGCATGAGATCATCCCGCAGGCGGTCGATGAATGCGGCGTCTGGACCCGGTGGGGTCGCGCGGGTATTCAGCGACCACAAGGTGTCGATCGTGGCGAGCAGCGCAGGATCGGGATGACCATCGAAGGCGATCTCAGCGCTCTCTCCGGCGTGCATTCCGGCCGCCGCAATGTCGAGGGCGCGGTCGAGATGGTCCAGTTGGGGGAGCGAGGCGACTGGTCGGTCAGGCATGTCCGGCACGGATCCCCTCCTTGGCGTCGTGATCCTGATGCGATGGCTCGGTGAGGTCGGATACGGGTGACGGCGGGTGCGGCGATTGCGATTGCAGGCGCTGACGCAGCTGGGTGATGGCGCGGAACTGCGTGCTCTTGATTGCCTGGGGTGTGCGGCTCAGGACCTGCGCGATCTCCGGCGCGGAAAGCCCGGCCAGGCGCAGGAGCATGACGGTGCACTGGTCGTCTGTCAGCGTCGAGAGCGCGGCGTGCAGTTCGCGCGCCGATTCCTCGGCGACGATCCGCTCCTCCGGCAGCAGGTCGGGATCGGCCGTCTCCCAGCCATTTGCCAGCGAGGGGGCGGGACGCCGCCGCAGCGTATCCATCGCCGCGTGGTGGGCGATGGTGAAGAGCCATCCCCGGAACGACCCGTTCCCGGAATGGGGATCGAAGCGATTCAGCCCGGCCAGCGCCTTCGTGAAGGTCTCGCCCGTGGCGTCCTCGGCAGCCTGTCGGTTACCTAGCAGGCGGTAGCAGTAGTGATAGACGGAGGCGACGTAGCGATCGTAGAGCAGGGCGAACGCAGCCCGGTCGTGCCGGGAGCGGATTGCCAGGATGGCGTCGTCCTCGTTCTCCATCGAACGTCTGTCCCCCACCGTGTAGCGATCGTTGCCGATCGTCGGACGGTCCGTTTCGGCGCGCCTACTTCCCTAACGGGGAGAACGCCAAACGGTTCTGGGGGAATGTTCGGGAATGGGAGCGGAATCGTGGAGGATGGTGGATGTCAGGACGACGGCGGATGATGCCGCCCGCGTCGCCCGCGTCGCGGTGCCGGCATGGGCAGCGGCGGCTGGGCGATCGTGCGGTCCTGCTTCACGATGTGGCGCGTGTGGCAGTTCTCGCAGGCGAACCCGATCGAGACCACACCGTGGGAGCGGGTGCGCTTGAGAATCACAACCGGGAAGTCCTCGGTCAACACATTCTGATGTCCGCATTGTGGACATGCCACCTCGGAGCCGATCCAGAATTGCCCACGTCCTTGATCCGCCATAGCCAACAAGTGCCCCTCCGGAAATCCCCGATCGCATCGCCATCAGTATGCCATGAGAATGAAGGGATGTGGTACTTTTGGGTTGTCGATCGATCCTCACGGCCCGACCGTACATGACACGTCTTTATTGCGATGTGCCATCATTCTTACACAAACGAACGGCATCCTCCCACCCGAGAGGATGCCGTTCGCGTCGAAGTCACCCTGGGGCAGGGTGCCGATGCGGCAGATGGCCTAGACCGTTCGCCAGTTGGCGGCGTTCCAGGTGTCGTAGGAGAACGCCGCCGGGGCGATGTTCTCGGCATTCAGCTTCTTGGACGCGCCCTCGTTCTGGCTGACGCGCACCAACGAGATGATGGCGACATCGTTCACCACGAAGTCGTTCATCGCGATGAAGAGCTGGGCCAGCTTCTCGGCGTCGACTTCACTCTGAGCCTGGACGAATGCTGCGTCGTAGTCAGGGTTGTTGTAGCGACCGGTGTTCTGGCCGGACCAGCCGTTCGACTTCTGGGCGATGTTGCTTCCGTCCTTGCCGGCATACCACCCTTCCATGAAGGAAATGGGCCGGGGCGAGTTCGGCACCGACTGGTACATGTCGATGTCCCAGTAGAAGTGGTTCACGGTCTGGTCGTTGCCGGCGGCGCTGTCGAAGTAGATACCGGCGTCCACCTGCACCAGTTCGACCTTGACGCCAATCGCTTCCAGATTCTTTTTCACCACCGCCTGGGTCTTCTGGCGGACCTGGTTCACCGAGGTTGCATAGACGACCTTCAGCTCGACGCCGTCCTTCTTGCGGGTGTCGCCATCCTTTGCCCAACCCGCTTCGTCGAGGATCTGGTTCGCCTTGTCGGCGTTGTACTCCCAGCTCGTATTCGGAGATTCCGTCTCCGGCACGCCAGTGACGAGGTTCGCTACCGCTGGCGAGCCTTCGCCGTAGAACTTCTCCGCGATCTGCTGGCGGTCGATGGCGGCGCCGAATGCCTCACGCACCTTCGGATCGGTGAAGAACGGGTGCGGCGTGTTCATCTCGGACCGCTGGCCATCGACTTCCTTGTTCGGGTCGCTGAAGTTGATGTTGATGCGTTCGACCGCGGCGCCTGGCTTGTGGAGGACCTGCCCTGGCGCGGAATCGGAGATCAGCCCCTGCAACACTTCCGGTTCGACTTGCAGGTTCCAGGCGTAGTCGACCTCACCCGTCTGCAGCACGGCGCGCGCCGCCGAGGCTGCATCGCCGCCGCCCTTCAGGTTGACCGAAGCGTAGAATGGCTTGTTCGGCTCGCGGTAGTTCGGATTTGCGGAGTAGAGGACCTGGTCGTTCGGGGAGAAGGAGTCGACCTGGAACGGGCCGGTGCCGATCGGCTTGAGGCCGAACGCGTCGTTGCCTTCCTTGTCGCCGCCGTCCAGGATGTGCTTCGGCAGCACGAAGGCGGTACTGGTGCCGGCGAAGGCGTCGAACCAGAACGGATTCGACTGGCTGAAGGTCACCTTGGCAGTGGTGGCATCCACGGCCTCGATGTTCTTGATCGTCTGCCAGGTTGTGATGTTCTGGGATTCGTTGGTTGGCTCGATATTCCATTGCCAAGTGAAGACCAGGTCGTCGACGGTGAACGGCTCGCCGTCGCTCCACAGGATGCCGGGGAGGAACGTGAAGGTGACGCTCGTGAGATCCTCCGCAAGCTGGCCGTTTTCCACGCTCGGGATCTGGGTGATGAGGTTCGGCGTCATCGAGGCGTCGGGGAGATAGTGGATCGGCGGCTCGAGCACGAGCGAGCCGGCGATGTAGTCCTTCACGCCGGTGGCGTTGTGCGGGTTGAGGATGGTTGGCGCCTGCCAGAGCAGCAGCTTGAGCTCGCCGCCTTCGCCGCGGGTTTGATTCTCCGTGCCGCCGGTGGGGCGGGCGCTGGTGCTGACGGGCGAGGCGACCGGCGTACCCTCCGGGGTTGCGTCCTGCGCGTAGAACGCCGCGCCGTTCTTCAGCGAGCCCGGTGCGGCGGTTGCGGTGTTGGCGAGGAAGGTGGCCAGGCCGAGGCTGGCGCCTGCGGCGGCGGTACCCTGGATGAAGGATCGGCGATCGATCTCCCCAGTCTTCAGGGCATCGTAAAGTCGACCGAGGGACGAACGTGCGTGAACCATGACCAACAGCCCCTTCGTACCGGCATTCGTCCTCATGGCGAGTGTCCGGCATGGGCATCCATGCACGATTGGCAGGATGCCTTTCTCTGATACCCGCCGGCGCTCCCATCGAGGCCGGTACAATGTTGCCCGGGATCGACAGGTCTGCACGATCGTGCCGACGCTTCGGACGATACGATCTCGTCAAGGCCGCACAATGGCACCAAGGTCGGCAGATCTTTCAGACATCCCGAGAGACATTTGTACTGTATCACTCCTATCCGATCGGCGTCGGCTGGTTTGGAGCACGCATACGTCGGCTACGCCAGATGTCCGGCCGGCCAACGGCATCCAGGCCCGATGCCGCTGGCCTTTCTCACGGCAAACGCGACACCCCGGCCGGAACGTTCCGGCCGGGGTGTCGCGTGGTTGCAGGATTGACGGGGAACGCCTACGAGCGGACGAGATTCCAGTTGGCGATATTCCACAAGTTGTACTCGAAGGCGCCGAGCGTGACGTTCGCCCGCTCGATCTTGTTGTTGATCGCGTATTGGTCGGCTGGGCGGTTCACTTCCGGGATCACCACCACGTTCTCGATCACGAGGTCGTTGAGCTTGATCAGGAGCTGGTTCGCCTCTTCGATCGTCTTGGCGCTGCCGAGGGCGTCGAACGTCTTGTCATACTCCTCGTTCGTCCAGCGGCACGCATTCTGTCCCGCCCAGCCGTTCGACTTCTGGGCGATATTGCTGCGGTCCTGGCCAGCATAGTAGGCGGACATGAAGCTGGTCGGGATGGGGGAGGCGGCGTTGCTGGTGTACATCGCCACGTCCCAGTACATATGCCCGATGTTCTGCTCGTTGCCGGCGGCGCTGTCGAAGTAGATGCCGGCGTCGATCTGCTCGAGCTGGACATCCATGCCGATCGCGTTGAAGGCCTGCTTCACCACGGCCTGCGTCTTCTGGCGCACCTGGTTGATGGAGGTGGCGTAGGAGATCTTGAGTTCGACGCCGTCCTTCTTGCGGAAGTCGCCATCCTTCACCCAGCCCGCATCGTCGAGGATCTTGTTCGCCTCGTCGATATTGAACTCCCAGCTCGTGTTCGGGGAGGTGAAGGCGTAGCCTTCGCCGGTGAGGATGTTCGCGGTCGGCGGGATCAGCTCGCCATAGAACTCCTTCGCGATCACATCGCGCGGCACCGACAGGTTCATCGCCTTGCGCACGGCATCGTCGGCGAGGACAGGGTTCGGCGTGTTCATCTCCGACCGCTGGCCATCGACTTCCTTGTTCGGGTCCGTGAAGTTCAGGATCAGCCGCTCGACGCTGGTGCCCGGGTCGGCTACCAGCGAGGCGATCGTGCTGGCTTTCACCATGCTGTCGATGACGGCTGGCTCCACCTGCAGGTTCCAGGCGTAGTCGTACTCGCCGGTTTCCAGGACGGCGCGGGCAGCCGACGCCGCATCGCCGCCGCCCTTGATGAGCACGGTGGCGAAGGCCGGCTTGTTCGGCTCGCGATACTTGTCGTTGGCCTTGTAGGTGACCTGGTCGTTCGGGGAGAACGTGTCCACCACGAACGGGCCGGTCCCGATCGGGTTCGTCAGGAACTCGTCGTTGCCGTTGTTCGGGTCGTTGTCGAACTTGTGGGCGGGGTAGATGTAGCCGTTCGTGCCGCCGGTGAATGGCTCGAACCACGCTGCCGACGGGTTCTTGAAGGTTGCCACTGCTGTAAGGTCGTCCGGCGTCTCGATCTTCTCGATCACCTGCCAGACGGCGGAGGACACGGAGAGGTTTGTCGGGCGGGAGAGGTTGGTGATCCACTCGAAGGTGAACTTGACATCGTTGGAGGTGAACGGCTCGCCGTCGCTCCACGTCACGCCGGGGATCAGCTTGAGGGTGACGGTCTTCAGGTCTGCGGAGACACCGCCGTTCTCGACGCTCGGCACCTCGGTGACAAGTCGCGGGAAGATGGTACCGTCCGGCAGGTAGCCCATCAGTGGCTCGACAACGAGAGAACCGGCAATGTAGTCCTTGGTGCCGGTGGCGTTGTGCGGCGAGAGCAGGGTTGGCGCCTGCCACAGGATGATCCGCAGTTCGCCATCCTGGCCGCGGGTCTGGGTCTCTGTTCCGACCGCGGACGGGCCGACAGCCCCGGCAACCGGACTGGCGACCGGGGTCCCATCGGCGCCCTGGTACAGCGCGAACCCGTTCTTCGACCCACCGGCAGCCGCGACGGCGACGGCATTGGCCGAGAAGAGGGCTGCACTGAACCCGACACCGAGGACACTGGCACGAGCAAGGAAGGTGCGGCGATCGATCTCACCGCGCTTGAGCGATTCGACCAGCTGCGCATAGGGGCCGAGATGAGCCATGCGTTTCCTCCGGAATCACGCCAGCGGGCGTGATTCATGATGCGTGTCGACGCCGTCCAGGGATGACAGAAACCTGGATCGGCCCATGTCCAGATAGCGAGCGGGAGTCGTAGGTTGCTCCCCGAACCGATTGGGACCCGAACCCGGTAGGACGACTGCGACCGGAATCCTGCGATGGTGTAGCCCGCGTCGGCTCCATTCCGGAGGAATGGGCCACATCGGACGTCCACTGCGCCGGACCCGTGACCCATGCAGGACGTTGGCAATCCTGCACCATCGTTCGCCCCCTTGCCGGGGGCACGGACGGCATGTGCGTGGGCGACGAACCGGTAGGCTCAAATAGGCCCCCGCTCCTCACAGGCACGCTTGGCGAAAACACTGCTTCCTGATCCGTCACATGATGCGGCGGATCGGACTATGCGCAGGTTGTTCAACCAGCATCAAGGTACCGGGTAAAGTGTGTCGTGGTCAACCTGTCCGTGCACAGAACCGCGCGCGAATATTGGGTGATTTGCCCAATACGGGTGGTTTGATGGGGCGTTTCTGTGGTGGAATGCCTCAAACGGGCTAGTTTTCGTGCCAATGCCGGATGTTTGTTGCCGAGCTTGTGCGTCACGCATGAATGCGAGGTGTATGGATCGTCGGCGTGGGGGCGCCCATGCCGCCCTGCCCGGTTCGTCGCCATGCACGTTCTGCCAGGAAAGACGAAGAGGATTCCGGATCGTATCCGGAATCCTCCTGCTGCCGTCTGGCGATGGGACGAGATGCTCGTGTTACGAGGTGCGCGTCCAGTTGGCCATGTTCCAGTATTCGTAGGTTTCGAATGCGCTGGCGGCGACGTTGTCCGGCACCAGCGTGTTGGTGACGGCCGACTTGGCGGCGGCGCGATTCACTTCCGGAATGAGGGCCACGTTGTCGATGATGATGTCGTTCATCTGGATCAGCAACGCGTTGGCTTCCTCGAATGTGGTGACGGCGCCCAACTTGTCGAACGCGGCATCGTAGTCGGCATTGACCCAGCGCGAGCTGTTGACGCCCGCCCAGCCATTCGACTTCTGAGAGATGTTGCTGCCATCCGGGCCGGCATACCAGTTCAGCATGAAGCTGGTGGGAATTGGCGACTGCGCACCGCTGGTGAACATCGCGATGTCCCAGTAGAAGTGGACAGTGTTCTGTTCGTTACCGGCAGAACTGTCAAAGAAGATGCCGGCGTCGATCTGCTGCAGGTCGACCTTGATTCCCAGCTTCTCGAAGGCCTGCTTCACCACGGCCTGCGTCTTCTGGCGCACCTGGTTGATGGTGGTGGCATAGATGACCTTCAGCTCCACCCCATCCTTCTTGCGGGTGTCGCCGTCCATCGTCCAGCCGCCATCGTCGAGGATCTTGGCAGCGGCATCGACGTCGAACTTCCACGAGGTGTTCGGGGAGGTGAAGGCGTAGCCTTCGCCGGTGAGGATGTTCGCGGTCGGCGGTTCGCCCTCGCCGTAGAACTGGGTCGCGATCACATCGCGGGGCACGGCAAGGTTCATCGCCTTGCGCGCGGCATCGTCGGCGATCACGGGATTTGGCGTATTCTTCTCGGACCGCTGGCCGTCGACTTCCTTGTTCGGGTCGGAGAAATTGAAGTTCAGGCGCTCGACGCTGGCGCCTGGAGCAATCAACATGACGCCCTTGCCCTGATCGACCATCGGTTGCAGAAGGTCCGGCTCCACCTGGATATTCCAGGCGAAGTCGTATTCGGCGGTCTCCAGCACGGCGCGGGCTGCCGAGGCTGCGTCGCCGCCGCCCTTCAGCGTCACGGTCGCGAAGTAGGGCTTGTTCGGATCCCGGTACTTGTCGTTGGCCTTGTAGCTCACCGAATCGTTCGGGGCGAAGTTGGTGATGACATACGGCCCGGTGCCGATCGGGTTCGTCAGGAACTCGTCGTTGCCGTTGTCCGGGTCGTTATTGAATTTGTGCGCCGGATAGATATTGCCGTTGTTGCTGCCAGTGAACGGGTCGAACCAGTTGGCAGACGGCTGCTTGAAGGTGACGACCGCCGTGAGATCGTCCTTGGCGGTGATGTCTTTGATGACATTCCACACCGCCAGGTTGATGGAGATGTTGGTCGCCCGTTTGTCGTTCGTCACCCATTTCCAGGTGAAGACGACATCGTTCGCGGTGAATGGCTCGCCGTCGCTCCAGGTCACCCCTTCGAGGAGGTTGAAGGTAACGCTGGAGAGGTCCTTCGCCAGGAGGCCGTTCTCGACGCTCGGCACGTCCTTGATCAGCGTCGGGATGATCGTCCCATCCGGCAGGTAGTGCATCAGCGGCTCGACCACGATGCAGCCGGCGAGGAAGTCTTTGTCGCCCGTCGCGACGTGGGGCGATGCCAGCGTCGGGGCCTGCCACTGGATGAGCTTCAGTTCGCCGTCCTGGCCGCGGGTCTTGCCCTCCGTCCCGACCGCTGGCGCCGTGGCGTTGCCGGTGGCGGCAGGGCTTGCGGCGGGCGTGCCGTCCTGCCCCTGATACAGGGCGAAACCGTTCTTCGAGCCTGCCGCGCTGACGCCGTTCGCGACGAATGTTGCCGCCATGGCTCCGACGCCGAGCGCCGTCGACCGTTCGATGAAGGATCGCCGATCAATCGTGCCGTTCTTGAGATCTTCGTACAACCGTGCGAAGCGACCGCCCTGTTCCATGCTGGACCTCCTGTTGCCCATCCCGACCCGGGATGAGATCAAGACCGGAATGCACGGACTCGCGTTTGCCACCTGGTCGTTTCCGGGGCCACGAGTCTGTCGATGCGTTTCTGACAGGAACCCGAACTACGGCTGGATAACTGGACCCATGTACGGTGTCACCAAGGGACGACCGTACCAAAGTAGGCCACCGGTGGCATCTCGCGTATGGCGGGACGGACGCATGCGGAGCGACGGTACCCATAGTGACGCGTGGGCAGCCCAAATACAAGCCCAATTACGCGGAAGCCTGCCCGGCATGCTGGCCGAAACGTGGCTGCTTTAGCCCTGACATTGAGTAAAAACACAACAGTCCGGCGCCAGGCCTGGCGCCGGACTGTTGTGGTGCGACCGACGTGATGCGCGGCCTGGTCCTACTTGACGGTGAAGGTCGTTTGCATGCCATCGGAGAGATGCGGCAGCCCTTGGTCGTTCGGCAACAGGTCGACCACCTGGTACGTGCCCGGCTCCAGCGCAGTCAGCAGCAGTTCGCTGTCGCTGCCAGCGGGAACGGTCACCTGGCCAACGAAGGTCACGCCCGCCGGCAGGCCGGGACCGGGTGTGGTGAGCAGAACGTCGGCATCTGTGCCCTTGTCGAGCTTTACGACGAAGAGTTCGTGGTCGACCTTGTCCTTGTTCGCGATCGAGAAGAAGACCTCGCCCCCGTCGATCGTCTCGGGATCGATGGTGTAGGCGTTGTTCTGGATGGTGACCGTGGCGGCCTCGGCCGATCCCGGCTTGGTTACGGCCTGTGGCGTCTCCTTGTCCAGCGCCCAGACATCCTTGCCATCGACCTTTTCCTTTGTGAAGGACCACTCACCGGTCCGAACCTGGTTGCCGATGAGATAGACCACGGTTGCGGTGGCAGTCGAACCGTTTGCGCTGGCTCCGTCTACCTGCGAGATGGTGTAAGGGATGACCGCCAGTGAGGGGGCGATGTCAGCGAAGTCTTCGGCCGAGACGGGCTCGTCCGACCCGATCAACTGTCCGCGGAACGTGTCGCCCGTGATGCTGGCGAGCGTCGTGTAGTCGCCCTTCGTGAGGCAGTCGGCGACGGCATTTGCGCTCAGTGTCAGCTTGGCGGCCAGGGTTTCGTCGCTTGCGGCTGCCGGGGTGGCCGCCGCTGGGATTGTGGCTGCCGGACTCGCGGTCATCCGGGTTACCGGGCTGGCCACCGGCGTGCCTGTGGTCCTGGTCGAGGCGGCAGGGGCGGTCGCCGTCGAGGGCGCGGTCGTCGGTTTTGCCTGTTGGGAGGCCTCGGAAAGATCGGGGATCGTGCAACTTGCCGTCGGGGTTGGCATCGGCGTTGCTCCGCCGGAGCCGTCCTGGGCAAACACGGCCACGCCCGCACCGAGGAGGCTGGAACCGCCGATGGTGAGCGCCAGCGTGGTTTGCAGGGCGCGTCGTCGCCAGGACTGGCGCGAGGTCGTCGTGGCAAAGGCCGTCAGGTTGGTCTGGGTCACGGGCGTTGGTCCTTCCTGGGCTGGCAATGGCACGGGAGCCATGAATGGCAAGAAGATGCGCACATCGCCAGGGGGGGTGTCTGGATGGCTGGTGGTCTGACGTCGATCTCGGCACGATGCGCGACCACCATGTGCTCGCCAGCCGCATCGGTCGATCGACGCGAGAGTATCCGCTCTCGCCGGACGGTGGACACAGGGGTGTCCGTACATGCGCGGGCTAGTGTAGCCCATTGCCCGCCAATATGGCGCATCGTCACGTCTGGCATGATGGACGCGCCGGGCAGTGGATGTAGGAAGGAGCGGGACCTGTGCGGGGGAATCGCTGGTTGGCCGGGCCTCGCGGTCGTGGTTTCGCAGCGATGGCTGCCACGGTGTTGGAGCGACGAGATGCGTGGCATTGCCTCTGGTATCCTGCCGACGATCGTCCGTCCTGATATCCACGTTGGAGCATCCGTGACCGCACCTGGCTCAGATTTTCCTGCCACGCCCATCCCGTTCGCGAAGATGCATGGCAGCGGTAATGATTTCGTCGTGATCGACCACCGCGCGCCGTTCATCCTTCCCACGCAGGAGGCTGCGTTCGTCCGCGCCATCTGCCAGCGTCGTACCGGCATCGGCGCGGATGGGGTTGTCTTCATCGAGCTCGTCGACCCCGACGCACCGTTCGCGCAGCAGGCCGATTTTCGCTGGCGTTACATCAACGCGGATGGTTCCGAAGGCGAGATGTGCGGCAATGGCGCCATGTGTGGTGCGCGATTCGCCGTCCTGCATGGGATTGCATCTGCAACCTGCGCCTTCCAGACCATTGCCGGACTCGTGCGCGCCGAGGTCGGCGTTGCGGAAGACCCATTTGGCTTATGCGTGACACTCGTCATGGTTGATTCCGGCCCCTATGTGTGGCCCCGGCGGGTGGCAACGTCGATTGGCGATGTCTCGATTGCCAGCGTGGCGGTCGGTGTCCCCCACGCCGTGATCGTCACGGACGACGCCGATGCCTGGCCCTCGCTGGGGACGTTCGACGCGGTCGGCCGGGAGCTCCGGCTGCATTCCGCGTTCGCCCCGGCTGGAACGAATGTCAATGTCATCTCGCCGCTCGGCCCGAACCGGATTCGCATGCGGACCTACGAACGCGGTGTCGAGGCGGAAACGCTTGCCTGCGGGACTGGCGCTGTCGCGTCGGCCATCGTGGCATCCCGGCTGGGCCTCGTCGACGGGTCGGGGAACATCGAGGTGCTGGCGAGCGGCGGTTGGCCGCTTGCCGTGTCCTTCGCCTGGGATGACCGGACGCAGTCTGCGACGCGCATCGCGCTCACCGGGCGGGCGGTAGTCGTCGCGCGTGGCGACCTGGAGCCAGCGGCTATGGTATACGCTCGCCGGGCGTAGCGGCGCATGAGGTGATGGAGTGCAACGACGCATCGGATGGCGCGTTTCGCGATGCCGATGTGGCATGGATGCACGCAGGTGGGTACCATATCCCGCAACACGGCGCAGACGATCTGCCCGCTGGGGTTCGTGTGCGGTCGCTCCGGTGGCCTATCCAGACGCAGTCAAAGCAGTATCCGGTCGAATCCGGTTGCGGCGGTGTCGCGCTCCGCGCAGGAGCCGCCCCGCTGTCCTGTCGTTCCCGGCAGGATTGTCGTGCGTTTGCAGAGAGGCGCACCATCAGGAGCGAGAGACGATTCCATGTCGGACACTACCCCACGCGCTGCGTCACCCGACGAGCACGACACCGTCATTGCGGCGGCAGATCGACCCGATCCTACCCCCGAACCTGAACTGACCGCATCGCCGGATGCTGCCGTTGCCGAGGTTGCCGGAAACGACGCGCCGGTCGCCGCCGACGTGGCTACCGAACCGGTAGCCGATGCTCCCGATGCGATCGACGAGGTCTTCCGGACGCCACCGGCAATCCCGGATTCGCCGGAAGTCTCGCCGGACGGCGCCCGTGTCGCCTACCTGCTGCCGGATGCCGAAGGCGTCTGGCGTCTCTGGCTCAGCCCGGTTGCCGGCGGCGAGGCCGTTCAGGTCGAGCTGCCGTTCACGCCGGTTCCGGACCACGACCCCGATTCCGGCCGCACGGTGCGCGGTCCGCAATGGTCGCCCGACGGGACGACCATTGCCCTCACCGGCTCGCATCCGGATGGCAACCCCCTTCGCACGACGGTCTGGCTCGTGCCTGTGCCGGCGTTTGCGGCTCCTGCACCGCCTGCCGATCCGGATGCCGTCGATGAGGCCACGGACGCCGACGCAGTCGATGCCAGCACTATGCCGGCCGAAACGGCGGCCGCGGCACCCGATGAGGCGACCGAACTCCTGGCCGGCGAGCAGTATGAGGAACCGACGGCCATTGCGGAGAACGGTGGTGAGTCCGGAGAGGACCCTGATGCCGCCGCGTTGGCCTCCGAACCGGAAGCCGCCGCTGCCGCTGATGGCGATGACGCCGTGAGGCTCGCCGCTCCTACGCCGCTCAGCGATCATCCGACCGCGTCCGATCGTTCGCCGCGCTGGTCGCCGGATGGCATGCTCATCGCGTTCGTGCGCCGCCTCGACGGGCACGACGTGATCGCCCTCGCCAGTCCGGAAGGCGCGCTTCCGGTCGCCGCCGAGTTGCTGACCTGGAGCGCGTCGCACGACCGCGAGCCGGCCTGGTCGCGCGATGGCCTGTTCCTCGCCTTCACCCGCAAGCGGCTGGAGGATGTAGAGCACAACGATATCCTCGTCTTCATTCTCGCTACCGGGGAGATCCGCAACCTCACCGGCGAGAAGACGTCCGCCGTGCGTCACTCGCTGGACTGGGTGCCGGGCCGCAATCTCGTGGCCTACGTCACGCGGGAGAACGAGTGGCTCTCCATCGCGGTCATCAACTCCGACAACAAGGCTGGCTGGACGGTCACCCGCGAGGCGGGCGACAAGGTCGATCCGCGCTTTTCGCCCGGCGAACCGCGTCTCGTCTACATCCGGACGGAAGGCTTCTCTTCCGTCGTTTGCGAGCGCGGGTTGCATGCGTCCGGCGCGACGGCCCTCGATCCGGGCGAAGGCGTGGGGCGCTATCCCCGCTGGGTGGCGGACAAGCGCGTGCTCTACGGATTCAGCGCAGCCCAGCGGCCCCTCGGGTTCCTCGTGCAGGACAACACCGCTGATGCCGAGCGGACCGCGATCGAGTTGCCGGGTGTTTCCCCGACCCTGGGCCGCGATTTCCGCCGTCCATCGACGTTCGAGTTCGAGGTCGGCGCCGATGCGCAGTTCTCCGGCTTGCTCTACCGCACCGATGGCGTTTCCGGGAAGGTGCCCGGCATCGTCTATTTGCCGGATGGTCCGCTGGCGACGCGCCGAGCGGAGTTCCTGCCAGAGGAGCAGGCGCTCGCCCGGACCGCGATGGCTGTCCTGACGCCCGTGTTGCACGGGGCGACCGGCTTTGGTCTTGCTATCGAGAACGACCTCGCCGAGCTCTCCAGTACCGAACTGGAGATGTCCGACATCGTCGAGTCCGGCATGGCGCTGGGCAAGGTTGCGGACATCGACGAACGGAAATTGGCCATTGTCGGACATGGCTACGGCGGCGCGCTTGCCCTTCTCACTGCCGGCGGGCGTCCCGGCATCTTCTCGGCGGTCGCCGCGGTCGATCCCATCACCGACTGGGCGATCGAGCTGGAGGAGGCCGCTCCTGCCTGGCGAACGTGGATCACGCGGCAGTACGGAATGCCGCTGACCGATCGCGACCGCTATGCGATGCGTACGCCGGACACGTTCGCCTCGGTGATCGACGTGCCGCTGGTGCTGGTGACGACGGGTGTCTCCGCCAGCCGCACCGCCCAGTTCGACCTCTTCACCGCCTTCCTCGACGAGGCTGGCGTCTCATACGAGCGGATCGAAGCCCGGGGTGTTGCCCCGTCCCAGGCGCTCGCGATCGCCGGGCGGCGCCTCGCCAATCACTTCCTCGAAGGGCGAGACCAGGTGGAGGTTGTTTCGGGCATCCGCTCCGAAGACGCCTGACCGGGCCGATCGTCACGGATGCATCGGCGTACCGTCCATGAGGAGGGGGCTGACTCCCCTCCTCGTTCGGTGTCTGGCCAGGACAGCGCAACGTCGTGAAGTCTGGATGTTTGCTGAGAACCATTGAGGACCTGCACGCGTACAATTCACCGGTACGCGGGCATATCCCTCGCGCGTGACGCGTGACGAGATGGGGAGAAGCTCCCTGCCCGGCCTGAATGCCGGTTCCCGACCGTGATCGATCCTCCCGCAGATTTCTGGACCAGCTCCGGAGATGTCGTCGTTGGCCTCGTACGGAGGCGCGCTCACAGGTTTGCCGAGTTCCATGCCTTCTCAGAAGCGATCGTCAATCCATCTTCGCTCGTCGAATCCCGATACCCCGGACACGCATGTGGGGCCCCAGTGGCGACCTCGTGCTTCCAGTGCGCCGCAGCCCGAGGAGCCGGCTGCGGCGCCCGTCCTGTCGCGTCGTGCGCTTGCCATCGGCGGCGTTGGCGTCGTCGGGGTGGCGGTTGTTGGGGGTGTCTTGCTGAACCAGGGCGATGGCGGAACTCCGCCTGCCCCGACGCCGACCGCCGTGCCGCCGACGGATATCGCGCAGGTCGTCCCACCGACAGCGGTTCCCACGGTTCCGGCCACGGCGCCGCCCGTGCCAACTGCAACCCCCGATGTCCTCTCGCCGGACGATGCGATCGTGGAAGCCACTGTCGCCGATCTCCGCGACCTGCTCGATTCTGGCAAGCTCACCGTCACCCAACTGGTGCAGGCGTCGCTCGACCGCATCGCGATGCACGATACTGGCGACAACGGGCTTGGCGCTGTAATCGAGACGAATCCCGACGCACTCTCCATCGCGGCTCAGTTGGATACCGAATTGCGGTCCGGTGCGGTCCGGAGCCCGCTTCACGGGATTCCGGTGGTGGTGAAGGACGTGTTCGCTTCCGCCGACCAGATGAAGACCGCCAACGGATCGCTCGCGCTGGCCGAGAACACCGTCGTCGAGGACGGGTTCCTCATCAAGCTCCTGCGCGATGCGGGTGTGGTGCTGCTCGGCAAGGCGAACATGAGCGAGTGGGCGGGATTCCGCTCGTCCGGGCTTGCCAGCGGGTGGAGCGGGCGTGGCGGGCAGACGCGCAACCCGTATATCGTCGATATGTCGCCGTGGGGGTCCAGTTCCGGATCTGCAGTCGCTGTCGCGGCGAGTTATGTCCCGTTGGCGCTGGGCGCCGAGACCGATGGGTCGATCCTTTGCCCGGCGGCGGCCTGTGGTGTGGTGGGATTGAAGCCGACTATCGGGGTCACCAGCCGAACGGGGGTGTTGCCCCTCTCATTCGCGCAGGATTCGCCTGGCCCGATGGGGCGTACCGTGCGCGATGTGGCCGCCATGATGCAGGTCATCGCGGGGTACGACCCGGAAGATCCGGCAAATGGGGAGTACGCGTGGAGTTCTCCGGCGGCCAAGCTGGGGACGAATCCGGTTGGCGACCCCGGCACGATGGACTACACCAGCGGGCTCAACGAGTTCGCCCTTCACAACAAGCGCGTTGGCATCGCCCGCAGCCTGTGGGGGTTCGATGCCAACGCCGATGCGGTGATGGAGGCTGCCATCGAGCGCCTGACGAACGCGGGCGTGCAGTTCGTGGATGGCATCGAGATCTACATGGAGGCCACCAGCGACACCGAATACACGGTGCTCATCACCGAGTTTCCGGAAGGCGTGCAGCGTTTCCTCGACCGCTACATGCCGGATGGACCCATTCGCTCGATCGCCGACGTGATCGCCTACAACGAGGAGCACGCCGATATGGAGCTTCAATGGGGTGACCAGGTCGTGCTGGAGCGGGCATTGCAATCGATGTCCATTGACGACCCGGCCTATCGCGACACGCTGACGGCGAACAACCAGGGAACGCGTGACGATGCCATCGACGCCGTGATGGATCAGTACCAGGTCGATGTTCTCATCGCGCCAACGGTCAGCCTGCCCGCGCCCATCAGTCCCGGTGGCGATGTCGGGTTCAACGGTGCATCGGCGCAGATCCCGGCGGTGGCCGGGTATCCCTCGTTGAACCTGCCGATCGGCATGGTGGAAGGCCTTCCCGTCGGGATGAACATCTTCGGACGCGCATATAGCGAGAAGACATTGCTGGAAGTCGCCTACGGCTTTGAGCAGATCCTGCAGGCCCGTGAGGCGCCGCAGTTCGTGGTCCTCGACCCGCAGACGCTTGCCGCCGACATGGCCACCGCGGAAGCCGCGGGCGCCCCAGCCGATACGCCGGATACGTCTGATGCGGATACCCCCGTGGAGGACGTGCCTGCCGATGACGCGGGGGACGGCACGGATGTTTCCGATCCGGGCACAAGCGACAGCGCCGACGGCGCCTAGCGCACGACCAAGCCTTTTCCTGGCGCTCTTTCGGTTGCGGGGCGTTCCCGTTACACTCTCGTCGGGAGACAGCGAGCGGGAAATGACGGACGCCCATCCACGTGACTGGACAGGAGTGCATGGACGCGATGGCAGAACCGGATCAGGCATTGCCGCCTGAAGCACTGGCCGAAGTTCCTGCGAGCGAGCTTCGAAGGCGGCTCGAATCGGGAGCGATCACCAGCGCGGCGTTGGTGCAGGCGTGTCTTGGGCGGATCGCGCAGATGGATCGCCAGGGGCCGGCTCTCCGGGCCGTGATCGAGACGAACCCGGATGCGCTGCGCATCGCCGCGGAACTCGACGCCGAACGGCAGTGTGGTGCGGTGCGCGGTCCGTTGCACGGTCTCCCGGTGCTGGTGAAGGACAATATCGCCACGATCGATCCGATGGAGACCACTGCCGGGTCCTGGGCGCTGGCTGGGGTTCGCTCGCCGCGGGACGCATTCCTCGTGCAGCGCCTGCGCGAGGCCGGCGCCATCGTGCTTGGCAAGGCGAATCTGAGCGAATGGTCCAACTTCCGTTCCTCCGAGTCCCTCAGTGGCTGGAGCGGACGGGGTGGCCAGTGCGTGAATCCCTACCAGATCGACCGTACGCCGTGGGGATCCAGTGCCGGGTCGGCGGTTGCCGTCGCGGCCAGCTATGTGCCGTTCGCGATCGGGACGGAGACGGATGGCTCCATCGTCACGCCATGCGGCGCGAATGGGGTTGTCGGCATCAAGCCGACGGTCGGTCTCGTGAGCCGTCGGGGGGTGATTCCCATCTCCCACAGCCAGGATACGGTTGGTCCCATCGCGCGGACCGTCGCTGAGGCGGCGATGCTCCTCAATGTCCTTGCCGCGCCCGATCCGGACGATCCCGCCTGTCTCGGCGATCCGGAGCCGTCATCCTCCGGTGCGGCCTATCCACGCCGTCCGGAAAACCTGGCGTTGGGTGGTATTGATTACGCCGCGTTTCTCGATGCCGACGGGTTGCGCGGCGCGCGGATCGGAGTGTTCCGGACGAGCGGCGATCCTCATTTCACCGACGCCGTGCTCGGTCCGATGCTCGATCGCTTGCGCGATGCCGGGGCGACGGTCGTTGATCCGGTCACGCTGGCGCGACCATTGGGCACCTGGAACACCGGTCGGGAGAGCACGGTCCTGCTGCACGAGTTCAAGGGGGCTATCGCGGACTACCTCGCTGCCTATGCCCCGGACAGCGACATGCGGTCCTTGGCCGATCTGATTGCCTTCAACATCCAGGATGCCCCGCGCGAGCTTCGCTGGTTCGGGCAGGAACTCTTCCTGCGGGCAGAGGCGACGCAGGGGCTGGATGCTCCCGCCTACCGCGAGTCCATCGCCATTTGCCAGCAGGGAGCCCGCGAGCATGGCATCGATGCGTTGCTGACGGAGCACCGGCTCGATGCGATCGTGGCGCTCACGAACGGACCCGCCCCCAAGATCGATGTCCTGAACGGCGATTTCATCAGCTGGGGCAGTTCCAGCCTGGCAGCGATGGCCGGATACCCCTTGGTCACCGTACCGGCGACGCAGATGGGCGGCATGCCGATCGGTCTCACCTTCATGGGCGGCGCCTATTCCGAGCCGGCGCTCATCCGTCTCGCCTACGCATTCGAGCAACACGCCCAGGCCAGGATCGTGCCGACCTATGCCGGGCCGGGATTGCATCCCCCAGTCTGATATCTCCTCCATTCGATCCCGGCTCGGTCCATGCGCTGGGGATGAGGACGCGAAGGCCGTATCCTTGGCGCAGATATCAGCACGGATGCCGTGATGGCGGATGGACCGTGGGAGGAGACCGGATCGATGACAGCAGGACCAGAACACGACGAGGATCAGACCGCGCCGATTCCGGCTGCCACGGTGACGGAACCGATTGCCCCGACCGAGTCGTCTCCGCCGTCGGAGCCGGTCGTGCCGGCGGCCTCCGTAGCGGGGAGTGCCGCCGCGAGGAGCGGCGCTTCGGCGCGGCGGGTGTGGCTGAACCGCGACAGCCAGTGGTTCTGGCCGCTGGCGGGGTTGGTTGGTTACCTCCTCGTGCTGTTGATGAACTTCCTGGCGAACTGGATTCCGTTCAACGGGCAGATGACCGGCGATGTCATCAACAAGCGGCCCATCCCCTTCCAGCCTGCCGGGTGGGCCTTCTTCATCTGGTTCCTCATCTACATCCTGCTCGGCGTCTATGTCGTCTATACGCTGACGCCGGGAGGGCAGCGCAGCCACCGTGTGCGACGGATTGGAGGGGTCTTCCTCGTCTCCTGCGCCGCGAACATCGTTTGGCTCTTCCTGTGGCACTGGGAGCAGTTCCTGCTGTCGCTGATCGCCATCCTCGTGTTGTGGGTGTCGTTGCTGGCGATCTACATCCTGTCGCGGCGTGGAAACGTCGACGGCCGCCAGCCCTCGACGTGGCAGAAGATCGCGATCCAGGTCCCCTTCTCTGTCTACCTGGGCTGGGCGAGCGTGGCGACGCTCGCGAACGCGGCGGTCTGGGCCAATCGCTCCTGGCACAGCGGGAATCCTTTCTCCGACCGGACGTGGGCGGTGGTCCTGTTGATTGCCGGCGTGATCGTGGCGGCGGCGTTCGCGCTCTTCGCGCGCGATGCGATCGTGCCGCTGGTGTTTGTCTGGGCCTACATCGGTATCGTGCAACAGCAGTGGGATGTGTCGACGCTGGTTGTCGTCGTGGCGGTGATTGGGGCGATTGCGAGCGCAGCGTTGACGGTGGCGGCGTATAGCCTGCGCTTCAACCCGAACGCCTTTTCCGACCTCACGCCCCGCCGTCGCCGGGCCAGGACGCCGGATACACCCCCGACGGAGTGAGTGGCTTGCAAGGATCGCCCGCTGGGCCGTTGCACGCGGGACGATCTCCGGTACGATGATCGTCACAGGAACGATTGCGGGACGACTCCCATGTCGGGGCCGTCTTCCGGGACAGAGATGAGTCATGGCCGACAGAACGCGCGCGAACCGATCTCACGAGGCGAGCCTTACCGCGAATGGTCACGAGCCCTCTCCGCCCGATCCTGATGCCGATGACGCTGCCGACCGCGACCTTCCGCCACCGCCGAAGGTGCCTGGAGGGCCGCGCGCCTTCCTGAACCGTTCCGGCCGGCCGCCTCGCACCGCTCCCCGTGTCGAAGGCGGACGGCGCTGGATGCCCTCCTTGCGCGGTTTCCAGAGCATCCGTCTGCCGGACGCGTTGCAGAATCCGAACTTCCGGCGCTACTGGTCCAGCCAGCTCTTCTCTCTCGCCGGCACCTGGATGCAGAACACTGGCTCCTCGCTCGTCGTTCTCTCGCTGACGACATCGGCGGTGGCCATCGGCACCATCAACGTCGTGTCCTCCCTGCCGATGCTGCTCTTCAGCCTGTTTGGCGGTGTGGTGGCCGACCGCGTGCCACGCCGCAGGATCCTGATGACCACCCAGAGCCTGCTGGGGGTCATCTCGCTCATCTATGCCTTCCTGATCTTCACGGACCAGATCCAGTTCTGGCATATCCTCGTGCTGGCGGCCTGTGGCGGCACGATTGCCTCATTCGAACTCCCTGCCTCCCAGGCGTTCGTCTCTGAACTCGTGCGGCGGGACGATCTTCCCCAGGCGCTGGCCCTCAATTCGGCGTCGTTCAATGCCACCCGCACCATCGGCCCGGCGATGGCCGGTGTCGTGATCGGCGCGCTGGGGACGGCTGCGGCGTTCGTCATCAATGCCTTCACGCTGCTTGCGCCGATCTCCGTCCTCTACAGCCTGAAAGGCAGAGTGCGGGAGACGCCGACGGTGCGCCGGGGATCGGGCCTCTCCCAGCTGAAGGAAGGCATCGCCTATATCCGCCGCACCGAGGAAGTACTGGGTCTGATCCTCATCACCACCATCTTCTCGTTCTTCGTCTTCCCGAACCTGCTCGTGCTCATGCCGCTCTACGTCGACGACGTGCTCGGCGGCGGCGAGAGCTGGGTCGCGGCGATGATCTCGGTGCTCGGCATCGGCTCGCTGATCGGCGCCATCGTCCTCGTCCGGGGCAGCCGCCTGGAGGTCGCGGCGGGACGTCGCCTGCGTACCTCGATGATTGGCCTGACGGTGGGGCTGCTCTGGTTGTCTCTTTCGCCAAACCCGTGGGTCGCGGTGCCGGGCGTGCTCATCTCTGGCTATGCCTTCGCGACGGGGAATACGCAGATCAGCACGCGCGTGCAGCAACTCGCGCCGGACGATCTGCGGGGCCGTGTGCTGAGCGTGAACAGCCTCGCTTTCAACGGCGTGATGCCCTTTGCGACGATGATCGTCTCGTTCCTGGCGGAATCGGTCGGCCAGCACATCGTGATGGGTGCTTGTTCGGTGTTGCTGGCGATCGGCTCGGTCCTGATCTGGAAGCGCTACGCCTGGAAGGCGTTCGTTCCCGCCTCGCGCACGGTCGCCACTGTCAGTTGATCCGCTCGGCGATAGGGTTGGCGGGAAGCGTTGCAAGCGATGGAGGGTTGTGTGAGCGTGAAACCCTATGCTGAAATCGTGCAGCGCAATGCCCGGCGGTGGGAGGACATGGCGCACTATCGACGCGGAATGCCGATTGCGGACCATCGAGATGGTGTCAGCCCATTCTTGCCGGAAGAGCTGGCATTGCTTGGAGACCTGCGGGGAAGACGGGTGCTTCACCTCGCCTGCGCCGTGTGCGACGAGGGCATCGCGATGGCGATGGCTGGCGCCGATGTCACCGGCCTCGATATCGCCGCAACGCATCTCCAGACCGGGCGCGAGAAGGCGGCTGCCCTGGGTGTCGACGTGGATCTGCGGCTTGGGAACATGATGGCGCTGCCGGACGACCTTGGGACCTTCGATCTGGCCTACATCAGCAGCGGCGGTCTGTGCTGGGTTCCAGACCTCGACGACTGGCTGGACGGCGTTCGGAATGTCATCAGGCCGGGCGGGCGCTTGCTCCTCACCGAGCACCATCCGCTGTGGGAGACGCTTGGTGTCGTTGGGGACCGGACGTTGACCGTCCTGAATGACTACTTCGACCAGCGCGACCTGCCGGTTGTCCGTGATGCAACCAAGGCCGCGATCGGGGCTGCCGAAACCTCCGAGAGCGACGATGTGCTTCATTCGTTCGTCTGGGGAATCGGCGCCGTCGTTTCCGCGCTGCTGCGGAATGGATTCCGGATCGAGGCGCTTCAGGAGTTGCCCGATCCTGCGATGTATCGTGACCTCGGCGACGCCGCTGACTGCATTCCGGCGGTCTTTCTGTTGATGGGCCAGCGAGCATGAGCCCTGGCGTGTTTGCGTAGGTTGGAGGATGTTCGTGAGCATCGAGTTCCTGATCACCACGCTCATCATCGTCGCGACGCCGGGCACCGGTGCCATCTTCACGATTGCCGCCGGGCTCACGCGGGGACCTCGTGCGGCGGTGCTAGCCGCCTTCGCCTGCACGCTCGGCATCCTTCCGCACATCCTGGCGGCGATTACGGGGTTGGCGGCCATCCTGCACGCCAGCGCACTCGCCTTCCAGGGGGTGAAGCTGCTTGGGGTTGCCTACCTGCTCTGGATGGCATGGGAGACCTGGCGCGACAAAGGCGCGCTCACCGTCGAGGAGCCGGCGACGCCGCAATCGGCCTCGCGGGTGATCCGCTCCGGGATCATTGTCAATCTGCTCAACCCGAAGCTGACCATCTTCTTCGTCGCGTTTCTGCCGCAGTTCGTGGTGCCAGCTTCCGCGAACGGCACCATCCGGATGCTGGAGCTCAGCGGCGTCTTCATGGCGGTGACCTTCGCCGTCTTTGTTCTGTATGGCCTCATCGCTGGGACCATGCGCGACAAGGTCATCTCCCGCCCACGGGTCATGCTGTGGGTGCGCCGGATCTTTGCGGGGTCGTTCGTGGCCCTCGGAGCGCGGCTCGCGACGGTCACACGATAGCGATCTCCTGAATGGAGCAACGCATGTATTTCCAGCACGATGCGGCAATCTGGCAGGAGTTCCCGGAGCTGGTGGCCGGGACAGTGGTGATTCGCGGCGTCGACGAGGACGCCGACGTTGGCGGTGCCATCGCCCGGTATACGGCCATTGCGGCGTCCCGGCTCGATGGCCGGACGGAAAGCGATTTGCCGGAGATTCAGGCCTGGCGACGCGCCTTCTCCCGCATGGGCCTGAAGCCGACGCAGTACCGGTGCGCGTCCGAATCGCTGCTTCGGCGCTTCCGCAAGGAGGGCGGCCTGCCGCGCATCCATCCGGTGATCGATCTCTGCAACGCCATCTCGATCGCCTTTGCCACGCCGATCGCCGTATTCGACCTGGGGCGGATCGAAGGCGGCATCACCGTCCGCCGCGCCGCCGGATCGCCCGACGAGCGGTACGAGGCGTTCTCCGGCGAGATCGAGACGCCGGCGCCAGGGGAAGTGATCTTCATCGACGGCGGCGGGAACGTTCATGCCCGTCGCTGGACGCATCGCCAGAGCGGGCGTTCGGCCATCACGCCGGAAACGCGCGACCTGCTTGTCGTGTCCGAGGCGATGCAGGACACGGCTCGGGACGACATTCCCCGCCTGATCGCCGCCGTGACGGCCGAGATGGGTGCCGTCTGGGGCGTTGCCGCAACGACTGCGTTCCCGACTGCCAGCGATCCCCGCGTCACGTTCTGACCGCTCGCATTTTCTTCACAAAATCCTCTTGCGCCCGCGCATCGTTCCGGTACGATACGGTAAGCGTCCGCGCATCCGTCACCTCCTCCGCGTGGGCCGGGACCCCTCGGCCAGGACCCTCTCGATCAGGTTTGTTCCCGACCCTTCGCACCTCGCGCCTTGCCGGAAAGACGCCGCGCTCCCATGCCTCCCCAACCGAATGCCGCGTCCGACGCGCTCCCCGACATCCTGCCGCCGCGGAAGCGTCGCGCGCGTCCCTGGAACCGCTCGCGCCCTCCGCGTACAGCGCCACCGGTCGGGCAGCCGGACACGCCGACGCTGCCGCTCGTTCGCCGGTTGCTGAAAGACTTCCAGTTGCCGCAAGCCCTGCAGCACGGCCCATTTCGCCGTTTCTGGCTGGGGCAACTCGTGGCGCTCATCGCCATGTGGGGGCAGAACACGGCGGCGAACCTGGTCTTCCTCTCGCTGACGAGCTCGGCGTTCCTGATCGGTCTCATCAACATCGCGTCAGCCGTGCCGATGCTGCTCCTCAGCCTCGTCGGTGGTGTCGTGGCGGATCGTGTCGACCGTCGCCGGATCATCATGTCGACGCAGACGGCGCTCGGATCGTTGTCGTTGATCTGGGCGGTGCTCGTCTTCACCGATCGCATTGCCTACTGGCACGTTCTCGTGCTGGCGATGCTCGGTGGCACGATCGCCTCGTTCGACCTCCCCGCGGGGCAGGCCTTCCTTTCTCAACTCGTGCGCCGCGAGGACGTGCCGGAAGCGATCGCCCTCACCTCGGCATCTGTCAATGCGACCCGCATCTTCGGGCCGGCCCTTGCCGGTGTCGTGATCGGCCTCGTCGGCACGACGGTGGCTTTCGTCTCGCACACCCTGGCGTTGCTGGTCTTTGCCGTGACCATTGCCTCATTGCGGACGCTGCTCGCGCCGGCCCATCGGGTCGGCGGGCGCGGTTCGGGCATCGCGGCGTTGCGAGACGGGCTGCGCTACATCCAGCGGAGCGACGAACTGATCGGTCTCGTGGGCATTACGGCGATCTTCTCGTTCCTTGGCGTGCCGAACCTGCTGGTGCTGATGTCGCTCTACGTCACGCATACGTTGGGGGGAGGCGATGGCTGGGTGCCAACCATGACGTCGGTGTTCGGGACGGGATCACTGGTTGCGGCGATCATACTGTTCCGGGGCAGCCGGCTGGAGGTCGTTGCCGGAAAACGCATGCGTGCGACGATGGCCGGACTGGCCGTTGGTCTGATGTGGCTAGCGCTGGCGCCGAATTCGTGGGCGGCGGTGCCAGGCGTGCTGCTCGCCGGGTGTTCGTTCGAGATGGGCCTGGTCCAGGTGCAGACGCGCGTGCAGCAACTTGCCCCGGACGACCTGCGTGGCCGCGTCATGAGCGTGAATGGCCTTGCCTTCAATGGCGTCATGCCGTTCTCCACGCTCACGATCTCTACCGCGCAACAGGAACTGGGCGCCCCGATCGTGCTTGCGATCTGTGGCGTCGGAGTGGCGCTTGCCTCGACCTGGATCTGGCGGCGGTACGCATGGAAGGCATTCCTTGCGCCGGAGCCGGTCGTAGCGGCAGGCCCTGGGTTCTGATCCGGCAGTGGCCTGTGGGTATGGGGACCGCGTGAATGCTGCGTCGGGTCGCCCGATGCCTACCCCTCTTCGAGCGGGTCGATCGGGGTGTTCGGCGCGGAACGCAGCGTGATGCGCGGCGGCGGGACGAGGAGCCCGGCTTCTCCGTCGCCAGATTCCGGCTCGATGGAGACCCTCACATGGGACGTGTCGTCGGGTTTGCCGTCGCCGTCCTCGTCGGTCTCCACCTCGATGTCCAGTTCGCTCCCCGTCATCGCGACGAGCAGCGGCTCCTGCTCCTCGTCGTCCACACGCAGGCGTTCCCAGAAGAACTCCGCCAGCACGCGCAACACGGCGAGCGTTGGCACCGCCATCACCGCGCCGAACGGTCCGGCTATCTCACCGCCACCGATCACCGAGACGAAGATCAGCACTGGATGGACGCGGAGGGCGCTCCCCTGCACGCGCGGTGTGACGAAGTTGCCGTCCACCTGGTTCACCACGACGTAGAGCAGCACGGTGGCGATCGTGATCTTCCAGCCCATCGTCGCGGCGAGCATCACCGCCGGCACCGCGCCGAGGATTGCACCGATGTAGGGCAGCACGGCGGTCGCCGCCATCCAGATCCCGAGGATCAGCGCGTAGGGAATGCCAATCAGGTAAAGACCGACCATCACGGCGACGCCCTGGAAGGTGATCGAGATCAGCAAACCGCCGAGATAGCGCGAGAGCGAATCGCCGAGCGTGTCCCACAACTGTCGCGCGTCGGGGCGGTAGCGGCTGGCGAACATCTTGACGAACGACTCCTCGAACTTCGGGACGTCGATCAGGAGGTAGGTGGCGATGAAGAAGACACCGAACGCCGTGATCAGCAGGCTGAACGACCGGGTGAGCGTTTCCACCGTGTTGTTCAGCAACGTCTCGGTGATGTTCTGGCCGCGTTCGAAGAGGTTGGTCTCGAAGTTGTTCAGCACCGTGTCTGGGTTGTCCTTCACCCAGCCCCGGCGGTGCAGGTCGGTCAGCACGTCGCGAACGGTGTCCTGCAACGAGGTGACGGTATTCGGCAGGCCTTCCACGAAGCGGCCGATTTCCGAGATCAGGAAGGGCACCAGCAGGACCAGCGCCAGCAGCACGATCGCCACCATCGAGCCGACGACGATCAGGATGGCGAGATTGCGCGGCATGAACCTGCTGAGCATCCGTACCGGAAAGGAGAGCACCAGGGCGATGGTGGAGCCCATCATCAGCAGGCGCGGGATGCTGGGAGCTTCGAGCGCCAGCCAGACCAGTGCGACGGCCACGGCGACCAGCACGATCAGCCGGGTGCGCGGCGTGATCATGATCGGTGTTGGGTCGGATTGCTCGTGTGGCGTCTCGTCGGATTCGCGCTGGGGGAATCGCGAGCGGAGGAAGCCGAGCGCGTCGTTCATGCGGCCGAACCTTCGGACGTGCGTCTTCGTGATGCGAGATGCCGAGGGACGAATCCTGATTCTCCCAGGGAAGCGTACGTGATTGTTCCCCGATCTGCATCGGGATGATGTCCTGCCCCGGATGGAAGGGTTTCGTTCACCACCCGAGCCTGTCCCGGACTGCATCGGCCCGGCGTAGCGATGCGATGGTCCACGGCTGTGTCCGTGGATCGCACACGATGTCGTCGACCGTCATCCAGGAGAGGGTTGCGACTTCATCGGGATCGCGGATGCATGGTTCGGGACTGTCCGCCGCCGGACGGGCCAGCATCACGATATCGAGGCAGGGTTCGTCGGCGCCGAAGGTGTGGCTTTCCACATAGGCGATGTCCATGGCAAGGATCACGCCGGTCTCCTCCTCCGTCTCGCGGCGGGCAGTCGCCTCCACGGCGTTCTGCTCGCCGTCGCGCCATTCCAGTTTGCCGCCGGGAAAGCTCAGCCAGCCCGCACCGTACGATTCGCCGTGGCCGCGTTCGGCCATCAGGTAGCGTCCATCGCGGACGATGGCGATCTCCACGTTGACGATCACCGAGATGACGGGCGGTTGCAGCATTGACGGTTCGGTCATTGGTCCTCGTTTCGGGTTGGCGGCGGCTCGTGATTGGCCGGGAATACTACAGCGAAATCCGAATCCGTCGTGGCGAACCTCGTGTTCGCCATTCGGCGACGTGATTGCCGGATGGTGGCCGGCCAGACCGGTTGGTGGTTGTGGTCGTGGTTGTCCACGACGGGATGTGGCGACCAAACCGGATTTCGCTCTATCGCAGGTGGCGGGCCGGGAAGGCTGTCAATCCCGACCTTGAGTATTCCGATTATGAATATCGGATATAAAGCTTAAACCATATCGACGTCATCAGGTTTCGGTGATTATTCCATAGTTACGGTTTCAGAATAGGTTCTATTGACACATGGCCTTACATTGTGTATCGTAATACCAGTCCCGATGGACTCCATCGGGTGATCGTGCCAGCGCATCAACGAAAAGGAGTGTTTCCAATGCTGCGAGTTCATGAAGGTCAGTGTGGTCTTTGCGCCCACTTTGGCGAGCACAGCACCGATACGCCGCAACTCATCCAGATTCGCCTCAAGCATGAGGCTCCGGATACCCTCGTCGAGAAGTGCGGCCTTCCGGCCAATGCCACCCTCGACCTGAAGGTGACCCCGATCTCGGGTTGCGCCGGCTTCGAGCCCGCTCCCGAGCCGCAGGCGTAGGTTCGCTCGTCCATCACACCGCCGAACTGTCGATTCCGGCAGAGCGCGGGCTGCACCCGAATCGTCCACTACTGGACGATTCGGGTGCATTGCGTTGTTGCCCCACCTGTGCAGAATGAGCGCACACAGCATGCGAGTTTCCGCGCCAGCATGGCGTGGATGGGTGATGACGGGTGAGGAGCGCGCATCATGGGCGAACGGGGAGACCGCCGCGTGCGGGTTGGTGTCATCGGGCTTGGCGAGGTGGCCCAGACCATCCACCTCCCGATCCTGGAACAGTTGCGGGATGAGTACCGGCTTGTCGCGATCTGCGATATCGCCCCATCGCTCCTCACATTCGTCGGCGATCGCTACGCCATCCCTCCAGAAGCACGGTATTCCGACATGCGCGACCTCGTTGTGCGGGACGACCTCGATGCGGTCTTCGTGCTGAACAGCGACGAATATCACGCCGAATGCGCCATCGCCGTGCTGGAGGCTGGCAAGCACGTCCTGATCGAGAAGCCGATGTGCCTCACCGAACGCGAGGCCCAGGCGGTCATAGCGGCGCGGGATGCTTCCGGCAGGCACGTGATGGTCGGCTACATGCGCCGCTTCGCTCCGGCCTTCGTGCAGGCAGTGGAGGCTGTCCGGGCGCTCGATCGGTCGGATATCGCCTACGTCCGCGTGCGCGACATCATCGGGGCGAATCGCCTCTTCATCGAACAGTCGGCCAATGTCTTCTATCCGGACGATATTCCGGCTGACCTTGCTGCCGACCGCGCGGCGCGAGCGCAGGCGGCGGCCGCGGCGATCTTCGGCGACGCGGCGGACGACCGGGCTCGCACCTGGCGGCTGC
>JASGDN010000038.1:0-97171 GCA_049841275.1 Thermomicrobiales bacterium | reverse complement strand
GTGAGGGGCGGCTTCGCGCCCCTCACCGCTCACTCCCGGCCCTCTCCGCAGTCACTCGCTTGTCCCTGCGGCCTCACTTCTCGGTCCTCACTCGTCGACTTACCCCTTCACGGAACCCGCGGTCAGCCCGGCGATCATGAAGCGCTGGGCGAACATGTAGATCAGGATGACCGGGATCGCCGTCATCACGCTCGCGGCGAACATCAGTCCGTAGGGGAAGATGTCGCCAACCACCATGCTTCCAAGCCCGATCGGCAGCGTCCACGACGATTCCGGCTGCACCAGCACGAAGGCGAGCAGGAACTCGTTCCACGAACTCGTGATCGAGAAGAGCGCCACCGCCAGCAGCGCGGGCAGTGTAAGCGGCAGGACGATCCGCACGAACGTCTGGAAGTGATTCGCACCGTCGATCATGGCCGCTTCCTCCAATTCGCGCGGGATCGAGCGGTAATACCCCATCAGCAGCCAGCACGCGAACGGCAGGCCGAACGTCGGATAGGCAAGCATCAAGGCGCCAATCCGGTTGATGAGACGCAGGTTCGTGAAGATCTGATAGAGCGGCAGGAAGAGCAA
The DNA here is from genome assembly GCA_049841275.1 of Thermomicrobiales bacterium. Taxonomy (GTDB): domain Bacteria; phylum Chloroflexota; class Chloroflexia; order Thermomicrobiales; family UBA6265; genus JASGDN01. The sequence goes on along the minus strand of JASGDN010000038.1, from coordinate 96,598 downwards.
CACGGTCGGCATCAGGTACGTGAAGAGAATCGCGGTCTGGACGAAACCCTGTCCGCGCCACTTCAGCCGCACCAGCGCATACGCGCCAAGCGACGCCACCGAAACCGAAAGCAGCGTACTCACCGCCGCGACCTGAATCGTGTTCCAGAACCAGCGCGGAAACTCCGTGTCGACGAGCATCGTCCGGTAGTTCTCGAGCGTCCACGGCGATGGTGCGAACGGAGATCGTCCTTCCTGGATCTGCTTCACGTTCTTGAACGACGTGATGACCACCCAGAAGAACGGGAAGAGCAGGAAGAGCAACATCACGCCGAGCACCGTGTAGGTCCCGATGCCGCCCAGCCGCCGCGTCAGGCGGCGCCAGGCCCCTTCGCGCGTTTCATCCCCGCCGAGGTATGCGCGGTGCATCGCGTTGCCGATTGCCGTTGCGGTCCACGCGAACGGGAACGCGATCGCCGAAAGCAGCCAGACAGCCGCCTTCGCCGCCATCGAGAACGGCCAACCAAGCGCGTGCCCCACCGCCGCGATTGCACCCTGCCTCTGCTCGGGTATGTCCGTGTCTGACCGCATGATCCTCCCGAGGACCACGATCAGCACCACGAGTACCGGAACGATGGACATCGCGACCGCGACACCCATGCTGTAGCGGAGCGAGCCGATAGCGTATTCGTAGGAGAGGATCGAGAAGAGGCGCGTCCGTCCGCCAGGACCGCCGCCGGTCAGCAGGTAGACCAGACCGAAGGCATTCAGCGTCCAGATCAGCGACAACAGGCAGGCGACCACGATCACGTACCGCAGGCCGGGCAGCGTCACATCGCGGAACTTCTCCCAGGCGCTCGCGCCATCGACCGCCGCCGCATCGTAGAGCTCCTGGTCGATCGCCTTCATGCCTGCCAGCAACGTGATGACAAAGAACGGGATGCCCTTCCAGACGTTCACCGCGATCACGGACGGCAACGCCAGGTCGTAGTCGCCAAGCCAGGCGATACCAGTATCGACGATGCCGAGTTGCTTGAGCAGGATGTTGAGGCCACCGAAGACGGGATCGTAGAGGCCGCGCCAAGTCAACGCCGCGACGACCTCCGGGACGATCCACGGCAGCAACACGAGCCCGGTCAATACGCTGCTGAACCGCAGGCCCTTGCGATTCAGCAACGACGCCACCAGCAATCCCAACCAGAACTTGACGAAGACCGAGATCACGGCGAACTGAATAGTATTCTGCACGGAATCGCGGAAGCGGGCATCGCGCCACAACCGCTCGTAGTTGTTCAGCCCCACCCAGCCACGGTTCTGGATGCCAGTCACGTTGTAGAAACTGAGCTTGAGCGCATCGAACAGCGGATAGCCGACGAGGCCGAAGAGCAGGATCACCGTCGGTCCGATGAAGAGCCAGGCCACCGGCCAGTCACGTCCGAGGATGCGTTTCGACTTGCGCCAGAACGGTGACGACGCCACAGGCGGCCGGATCGCACCGGCGGTGGGCCGGGTTGTCGGCGTGGGAGACGAGGCGGGAAGGATGGCCACGACGCACCTCCTCTGGCGGGCGAACACTCCGTTGACGCCGGGGGTGCATCGACGGAGGTCGGCGGCCCAGGTGACATCTCGGCCACCAGGAGCGTTGGATCGCCGGACGCATCCCAGCGGAACGGGTGCGTCCGGCGATGGGAGACGGCTAGTCCTCGCCGGGAAGCCCGAAATCCTGCCAGACCTGCACCCAGCGGTCGTGATATTCCTGCACGACGTCTTCGGCAGAGCGGCCCTGGATGACCTCAGCAATCATGTCGGTGTGGTCGAAGGAGCCGGCAACGGAATCGACCGCCACCGAGTTCGGGCCCGGCCAGCGCAGGCCGGTAAAATCGATGTTGTTCCAGACAGCCGGTTCCGCTGCGATGGAGTTCGGCTGCCCGGTGATGATCGGGTCGCGCCAGCCATTCTTGTACGCCGGTACGGCATAGGACGTGGAGATTTCCCAGATACGCTGTTGCACCGGCGTGCTGAGGAGATGGCGCACGAGATCGTACGTCGCGTCCTTGTTCTTCGTCCCTTCGATCACGTGAAGGAAGACGCCGCCCAGTTGGTCGAGTTGTGCCTGGTCGGAGTTGCGGACCACCGTCGGCATGTACTGGATCTGGTCGGCGAAGGAAACGCCATCCAGATGCGCCTTCGCATACATCGTCCCGGCGTTCTGGGTCATCGCGACGGTGCCGGCGAGGAAGGCCTCGTTGTTGGACGGATCGGTCCAGCCACCCCAGCCGGTCGGCAGCATGGATGCATACGTATCGTTCGTGTAGACGTCGGCAAGCCACTTCAGCGCCTCGACCGATTCCGGCGAGTTGAAGGTGACGTGGTCGCCACTCTCATCCTGAAGCGTGCTCCCGAACGCGTAGAGCACCGTCCAGACCAACAGTCGCCCATCCCCGCCGCGGTTCGGGGAAAGGCCCCATCCCCACATGTTCTTCGACGGATCGGAGACCTTCAGGGCGGCATCTCGCCGCTGGTCGAGCGTCAGGAGCGTGGTCGGGTCGAGCCCGGCCGGCTCGAAGATGTCCTTCCGTGCCCACCAGCCATCGACGCGGGTGAACCAGGGAACGCCCCACCAGGAGTCATCGAAATACCCAGCGTTCGTGAAACCAGGCGTCGTCTCGCCGTTCGCCCCAACGATCTCATTGACGAGATCGGTGACGTTCATCAACACGCCCTGATACTGGAACTGGCGGACGGGGATATTGTCGAAATACAGATCGGAGGCATTCCCGGCCTTCACGCCGGCGGTGAGGCGCTGGAGGATCTCGCCAGAAGAAAGCTGGCCACCGAGATCGGTCACCTCCACATTCCAGCCTTGTTCCTTGCAATACGCCTCGATCTCGGCGCGGACGAAGGCATTGTGATCGGGATGGAAGTCGGCCTTCTGGAGAACTTGCAGCGTGCCATCGACCGTCGCGCTCGATTTGGTGCGGGGAATGTCGGCCGGGGTTGCATCCTGCGCGGCGGCAAGGCGGAACCCCGCGGGCAACGATGATGCGACGGCCGCGGCGGCCGTGCCTTTCACGATCGAGCGCCGGGAAAGTCCGGCTCCCGCGAATGACGAGCGGCGAACGGAACGCGACATCTTCCTGCTCCCTTTCTGCTCCCGACAACGAAGCGACGGCGTTCACGACGATGTGGACGGGGACGAACGTCTGGATGCAAGCGACCGAGGTGCCGCCACAACCCGGTTCCTGTCCCGAACCCGGATAGAGGGATATGGTTTGATTCGTATAGTTGATATATCAGAGGCGTTCGCGGGACGTCAACGACACCGGCACCCGACTAGCCTGAACGGACTACACGCGCGAGGGGCCATTTCGCTGGCTACCGTGGCTCATCTTCCGGCCAGGACTCGCCATGCAGGACGCTCTCATCGCGCACACGGGTACCAGGCCCAGGCATTCAAGTCGGGGATATGTGGCTCAGGCGACGCTGGGCGCTGGCGCGAAGGTTGCGCGGAAGCCGGAGAACAGCACGTTGACGATGGAAACCGCCAGATCTTCATCCAAAGGCGTCTCGATGACCTCGATCTTGCGCATCCAGAGCTGCCCCCAGACCGTGCCGATGAACATGCTCACCGCCAAGTCGGTATCCATTTCGGGCAGGTCCCCGGCACGCGCCGCGTCAAGGAACACCTCGCGGAAGAGTTCCCAGAGCATCGCCTGCTCGGAGAGGATGCGGTTCCGGACCTCCGGCTCGATCTGTTCGTGGACATCGGTCATCAGCCGGCCAAAGTCCGAACGTGCCCGCGCGAAGAGCTGCATCGCAGCTCGCGCCAGTTGTTCTGCCGGAGTGCCTCCCTGCGAGATCGCGCGGGCAACATCATCCCGCGACTGGGCCGTCGCATCGAGCACCACCGCCGCGAAGAGGTCTTCCTTACTCCGGAAATGATGATAGAGCGTCGCCTTGTTGATCTGGGCGACGTTGGCGATCTGCTGCATGGAGACCGCCTTGAATCCATGCTCGACAAACAATGCATTGGCTGCGTCCAGCACCCGCCGCCGCGCCTCCGACATGTCCTCCCGATGTTCCGCGTCCTGCATTTCGCTCCCGACCTGACATTTCCCAATACCGATTGACACCCTCCGATGCGGCAAGTATAGTCGTCCGGGCGCTCCCAACCAACCGGTCGGTTGGGAACTTGAACCGGATTCGCATGTATAGCGACGAGCGAGGACACGATATGGCCAGTTCGACGGCATCGGCACGGGTTTCCGACCCCGGCCAGACGGAGATGCCGCAGTTTTCTCATCGACAGATCATGGTAATCATCGGCGGTCTCATCGCCGGTATGCTGCTTTCGGCACTCGACCAGAGCATCGTCGGAACGGCCCTGCCCCGGATCGTCAGCGATCTCGGCGGCCTCAATCACCTCTCGTGGGTAGTCACCGCGTATCTGCTTACCAGTACCGCTGTCACGCCGCTGTGGGGCAAGATCTCCGACCTCTACGGCCGGCGCATCATCTTCCAGGCAACTATCATCATCTTCCTCGTCGGCTCGGCACTCTGCGGTCTCGCGCAGAATATGCCGGAACTCATCGCCTTCCGCGCCCTGCAAGGTATCGGCGGAGGCGGCCTGATGGCGATCGCCTTCGCCATCATTGGCGACGTGATCCCCCCGCGGGAGCGCGGACGCTACCAGGGATACTTCGGCGCGGTCTTCGGCATCTCCAGCGTGGCAGGCCCGCTGCTCGGCGGCTGGCTCACCGACACCATCAGCTGGCGCTGGATCTTCTACATCAACCTGCCGATCGGCATCGTCGCCCTCGTCGTCACATCGATGGCGCTACGCATGCCGGTGATCCGCCGCAACCACAAGATCGACTACCTCGGCGCCGCGATGATCGTCGCATCGGTCAGCTCGCTGCTGCTCTATCTGAACTGGGCGGGCGAGACCTACGGCTGGAGCGATATCCAGTCCCTCTGGCTCGTCGTCGCCTCGGCAGTGTTTGCCTTCGCCTTCGTCTTTGTGGAAATGCAGGCGGAAGAGCCGATCATTCCGTTGCATCTCTTCCGCAACCCGATCTTCACGGTCGGCGGCGCCTTCAGCTTCCTGATCGGCTTCGCGATGTTCGGCGGTTTGCTCTACCTGCCGATCTACTTCCAGGGCGTGCATGGCATGTCCCCAACACGCTCCGGTCTGGCGATGCTGCCGATGGTGGTCGGCCTGTTCTCGATGTCGGTGACCTCGGGCCAGCTCATCACCCGCACCGGGCGTTACAAGATCTATCCGATCATCGGCTCCATCATCCTGATCCTGGCCTTCTTCCTGCTGCACACGATCGCCTATGACACCCCGTACTGGCAGATCGGCATCTATGCCTTCATCCTCGGGATGGGCGTCGGTCTGTCGATGACAACCGTCGTCACCCCGATCCAGAACGCGGTCTCCATGCGCGACATGGGTTCCGCCACCAGTACCGTGACCTTCCTCCGTTCGTTGGGCGGCGCGATCGGCACGGGCCTGCTGGGCGCGATCATGAACACACGGCTCTCGCACTATATGGAGTCGGTCTTCGCGACGAATCCTTCCGCCGCATCCTCGGCGGCTGCCACGGGAGGCACCAACAATGTCGAAGCAATCCAGAAGCTGCAGGAACCGCTGCGAACGGAAGTCCTGATCGCCTATACGCACGCGATCACCGACATGTTCCTCTATGCCCTGCCGGTCATGGTGCTGGCGCTGGTGGTGATCCTCTTCCTCAAGGAGATCCCGCTGCGCACCACGCAGACGGTCACCCAGATCGACGGCGAGGACGCTGCGCTCACAACTCCGGCATTCTCGGGTCACTGATCCCAATCGTCTCCGCATCACGACACCGAACCCGGTGGGAACCATTCCCGCCGGGTTCGGTGTGTAGTCGGGCGCACCAGGCGAACCCAGGGCACGAGACGTGCGTTTCTGTGGAATAACACCACGATCGCCACCCTACAAATCTTTCACAGGAGGATGTCATGAGCGACCGCGACTCCATCTTTACCGCAGATGACACCGTCGAGCAGGAGATCGAGGCCAATGAGGAGCGGGATCTCGCTCCCAAGGAGCCGGCCTACGAACGGGCGATCAACGCCGTTATCTCCCCCCTGACCCGACTGATGCAGGACAACGAGCTGACACCCGAAGAGGCGGAAGAAGCCAACCGCGAGAACGACAGGGAGCATCAGCCCGAATAGCCCTGCGCGACACACGAATCGCCGCATGCCCAGATGAGCATGCGGCGATTCGTGTGTCGGGAGCCACAACTGGCGTGATTGGCATTCCCTCCGCCAATGCGAGGCGGATCGACCATTCCGACTACGCCACAGGCGACGCTTGCGCGCCCCTACGGGATCGGGATAATGCGAGCATGCCAACATCCCACCTTCGCCAGGAGCCTTGCGCACGATGCCATCCCCCCACGACACGCCCGCACATCACGCGAACACCGCCTTCTGGAACGACTCACCCGCCACGGACTGGTTGGCCGCCTTCCCTATCGGCAATGGCCGCCTTGGCGCGATGATCTTCGGACAACCAGGCCGCGAGCGAATTGCCCTCAACCATGAGTCGCTCTGGCGCGGCATCACCCGCGAGCGAAACGCTCCGGATGTCGCAGATCGCCTTCCGGAGATTCAGGACCGGTTCTTCGTGGGGGACATCGCGGGCGGCTCCGTCCTCGCAGACGAGGTCCTCGGTGGGCACGAACGTCGCATAATGCCCTATCAGCCAGTCGGGGATCTCTTCATCGAGACGATAAACCTTGCCAATCCCGCACGAATGGCCGCCTACCGGCGCGACCTCGACCTACTGTGCGGCATCGCGACCACCAGCTGGGCCATCGACGGATACGCAGTGGGCCAGGAGGCATTCGTCTCCGAGGCAGAGAACCTCATCGTCCTCTCGCTCACCACGGATCACCCGGACGGCCTCTCCCTGCGCCTCGCGATGGATCGCCGTCACGAAGACGAGCGGGCGGATCAGGCGCCTTCCCGCTGGTTCGGCCCGGACGACGGTGCAATGGCGAACTCGGTGGTCGAACGCTGGGCGAGCGAACGACATGTCGGACTCGGAGGGACCTTCCCGGAGGGAATCACCTTCGCGGCCGAGGCAGGGTTCCAGGTCGCCGGCGACCGCGCGACGGTCCTGCGCGGGGACTGGGCGTCGCTGGAAGTCGAAATCCACCACGCCAGGTCCGTGACAATCCGGATTGCGATCGAGACCAGCAACGACGGGGGGCCGGTCGGCGACCTCCGCACGAAGGTTCATCGCCTCGCCGCCGCGACCGAGCCATCCTTCACCAATGTCCGGGCCGAACATATCACCTCCCACACAGCGGCGATGGGCCGGGTCACGCTCGATCTGCCGACGCCGGACGACCTTGCCTCCATGCCGCTTGCCGCCCGGCTGGCACGTCTCCGTACCGGGGCAGACGACCCGGGCCTAGCGGCGCTGTGGTTTACCTACGGACGCTACCTGCTCTGGTCGTCCTCGCGGAACTGCGAGCTTCCGGCGAACCTTCAGGGTATCTGGTGCGAGCAGCTTGCTCCCCCATGGCAGAGCGATTTCCACCTGAACATTAACATCCAGATGAACTACTGGCCGGCGCTGGTTGCCAATCTGCCAGAGACCACCGAACCGCTGACGCGCTTTGTCGAGCGCTTCGCACCGTCCGCCCACGACGTCTCCATGCGCCTCTTCGGCGTGGAGGGCGTCTACTTGCCACACGCGACGGATGCCTGGGGCCGCGCCACCCCGGAAGCCGCTGGCTACGATCTCTGGAATGGCGGCGCGTCATGGCTGGCGCAACACCTCTGGTGGGAATGGGAGTTCACCGGCGACAAGGATTTCCTGCACGACCGCGCCTATCCATGGATTCGGGCGTGTGCCGATTTCTGGACCGGATTCCTCGTGCCCGAACAGCGAACGGGGCACCCTCTCGCCGGCAAGCTCGTCTCCGTACCATCCGGCTCACCGGAGAACTCCTTCGTGCTGGAGGGCACGCCACCGAAGGGCGTGGCCGGCAGCACGATGGCCAATGCCAGCGCCCGCGAAGCCCTCTCCACGAAGCCCGAGTCCCCGGAGGAGCCGACCGCGATCCCATATCGCAACACCATCGGTGCGACGATGGACCTGCTCATGGCGCGGGAGGTGGTCACCAACGCGATGGCCGCCAGCGAGATCCTCGGCAAGGATGCCGACCTGCGTCCGATATGGCGGCAGACAATCGAGAATCTCGCTCCGCTCCAGATCGGATCGTTCGGACAATTACAGGAGTGGCTGGACGATTTCGTGGAGTACGAACCGGAGCACCGCCATGTCTCCCACCTCTACGGCATTTTCCCTGGCAACTGGCCAACGGAGGAAGACGACCCGGCCATCGTTGCGGCGTCGCGCGTCTCGCTGGAGCGACGGCTCGCCCACGGCGGCGGACACACCGGTTGGAGCCGGTCGTGGGTTTCTGCACTTTACGCCCGGTTCCGGGAAGGCGATCTTGCAGCCCATCACATCGACGAGCTGATCCGCCACTTCGCCACCGATGCGCTGCTCGACCTGCATCCACCACGCATCTTCCAGATAGACGGCAATCTTGGCGGCACGGCGGCCGTGGCCGAAATGCTGCTCCAGAGCCACCGGGGCATCATCGCGTTGCTCCCAGCCCTGCCCGCTCAATGGCCGACGGGGACGGTCTCCGGCCTCCGGGCACGTGGGCAGATCGCGGTGGACCTGGCCTGGGAGGACAATCGCCTCACTTCCGCGACGATCGTCCGCGAAGGCGCAAGCGCCGCGCCGATCGCGGTGGAAGTGCCGGATGACCGAGCCTACACGGTGCGATCGATCCCGATTGCCGATGCGGCACCAGCATCCGGCCCCTGGGGCGCGGCGTCCTTCTCCCGCCTTCAGCGGAGCGAAGGATCGCTCAGTGAAGTCACGCAGGAAGGACGGCGGCTCCGCTGGACGCCGGAGCCTGGCACCGCGTCCACGATCGTTCCGGCATGACGCAAACAGGACGGGATGACGTGTGCCATTCTGTCCTATTGCTGCGCGTGCGTTACCAGTTGTTGGCCGGGGCGAGGCCATTCTGCAGGGAAATCGAGAGGATCAGCAGTGCCGGCGTGCCGTCCGGGTAGTAGATGATGTCGACGAGCCTGGCGTACTGGCGCAGAGCGTCATGAGGGCCGACGAAGTGCTCCCACCGGTCCGGTTTCACCGCATACATGTCCCGCTCCATCGAAACCATATGTTCGTGGGGAGAGCCAAGACCAGACTTCGCGGCCATGTCCGGATGATCGAGCAGATAGAATTGGGGAAACGCGTCGGCACCGTTGTAGTCGCTGTCGAGATAGTAGTGGTCATGCTGGTTGTTGTCGGCAAGGAACGCCTCGAACGCCGGCCCCGGCCCGAACTGCCAGCCCCAGTAATCTGCCGAGACATCCGGATAGTTGGCATAGGGGCCGCGGTAGAACGACCACGCCCCCACGAGGACGATCGCCGACAACACGACGGGAATCACCGCCTGCCGCCACGACGACGGAACCCTGCCGCCGATCCAGCCGCTCACCATCGAGACACCGAACGCGCAGAGGATCGGCACGCCGATCAGCATGGAGTACACCGAGAACGAGTAGGGAAGGGTGTTGGGGCTCGTCGTCGGAAGATCGGGTAACGGCATCAGGATCGTCACGCCAAGCGCCGCGATCCCGATCACCTTCGCCGTCGTTGCCCGCCGGTGAAGGACGACCGCCACCGCGCCGATCACGACGAGCGCCAGCACGATCCAGGGGAAGAGTCCGGCGCCCTTCACGCTATGACGCGAGATGAATCCGACGTCACCGTATCGAACGAGGAAATCGAACGAGAAGTACTTCGGATACTGATCCAGCATCGACCGGAGACGTTCGGCATTCCATCCGCTGTCGGTTCCGGCGCTCAGTTCCTTCGACCGGAAGCGATCGGCGAATGCCGGATTCGTCAGCGCCCGGTAGACCACCGGAATCCACACGATCAGGCACGCCAGCGCAGCCGTCACGAACGGCGTCCAGCGCCGTCGCTCGCACCACCGGAGACCGTTCGCGATGAGTTCCCCCATCGCGAGGGAAACCATCAACAGCGGCGTCGCGAAATACCAGGACGCATATCCGTAGACACTGATCCCGAGCAGTGCACCAGCGACGATCATCATCCAGGCCGAGCGGCGTTCCCGGCCGGCCGCATAGACGGCCAGCCCCAAGGCCATCGCCGCGAACGAACCGGCGTGCCCAAAGGTGATCCGTGCAACGTGAATGGCAATCGGGCTGAGCGCGAACGCCGCGACGCCGATCCATCCGTTGCGGAGCCTGAGCGTGCGGACCAGCACGAGCAACGCGACGATGGCAACCGTGCTCCAGAAGACCGATGCCAGGCGAACCGACCATTCGGACGGCCCAAAGATCATCATGAACGGGGCAGTGGTATAGAGGGGCAAGGCGCCAAGGTGAACGGTGCCGAAATGGTTATAGAACAGCGGAAATCGCGGCGATCCCTCCGGCAGCGTTCCGTGGATGAGCTGCCACGTCCGCACCCCGATTTCGGCTTCGTCGCAGAAGAAACCAGCGGGGTTCTTCCCGATTCGCCGGAAATACATCCAGAACATCGAGCAGAACGTCGCTACAGCCACCACGATGGCGATGATCCGGGGCGCACCCTGAAGGCGGCCATCCGGTCGCCGTCGGAACGCGATACGGCGAATGTCCGGTGTGCCCGCGCGGTCATCGGCAGACGCAGGATGGGCGACGCCATCCGACAACCGAACAGCACCGCGCGCCAGATCGCGATCATCCACGACAGAGGCCGACATCCCCACATCCCCTACACACGATCGCCCCACATGCACGCCACAGGGGTTAGCCAAACATGACCGGACCAGACTTTAGGACCCCTGCGTACTGTGACGCATCCGCAGCCGAACGTCGAGGAGATGGAGTGGCCCGAGCCGATCAGGCGATGCCGAGAACCCGCGTGTGCTGGGCCAGCGCTTCCTGAACGTGCTCATCCCAGTACTCCCAGGTGTGCGCTCCGGAGAATTCGCGGTACGTGTGTTCGAGGCCGATCGCATCCATGTGAGCGTGGAGTTCACGATTGCCATCCAGCGTGAAGTCGTCCACGCCGCAGTCGAACGTGATGACGGGCAGCGTCGCACCAGCGTCGACCCGTGCCTTCAGGCGGTCGGCCTGCACGAAGCAGCTCGCATCGTCCGGATCGTCCAACTTCGCCAGCCACGCGGGATCGGGCACCAGCATGCCCGAGGAATGCGCGTAGATCGATCCGAAGCGGTCGCTGTGCTTCATGCCCAGCCGCAACGATCCCTGTCCGCCCATCGAAAGGCCGCCAATCGCCCACGGACCATCGGTCACGCGGAAGAGTCGCGCCAGCTCGCGCGGGATGTCGCGGACGATCAGGTCCTCGTAGCGCTGGAGGGCATATCGTTCGTGGAACGGCGTATTCACGTAGCGCGCGGTGCCGCCATCCGGGAAGACGACGACCAGCGGCAGATCGGCGACGTAGCGCGTGATATTCGAATTGAAGAGCCAGGAAAAGCTGTCGTCCGAATAGCCATGCAGCTGGATCAACACGGGAAACGGCCCCTCGCCCCGATCCGGATGCAGGACGTTGAAACTCGTCTGCTTGCCCAATGCCTCGCTTGCGAACCGAACCGTCAGCATGCTCATGCCGTATCGTCCCTCACTCCGCCAGTTCCGGCTGGCCGGTCATTCCGCGTTCGCCCCGAACATCGTTCGGGGTGGCCCGCATCATCACGCCATGCAGCACAAGGAGGCAAGCACCGCCCGCCACCGCCACCCATCCGATTACCCCGAGACCGGAATGCTGCGACCAGGTACCAGCGATCCACGGGAGGACCGCCCCTCCCAACACCGCCGCGCTGACCTGGAACCCCACGGCATGAACGGAGGTCGCCGACCCAAGGCGGCGTGGCGTGAGCGTCATCAGGAGCGGGAAGAGCGGGGCCATCCAGAAGCCCATCAGCATCAGGCCGAGAACGGTCAGGTAGAGCGACGAGGAGGTATAGAGCACACCACCGATCATGTTCCCCACGATGCTGACCTGGACCAGCCGCGCCGCACCCACCCGTGCCGACACCATACCCAGCGTCAGGCGACCAGCAGCCAGCGCCCCCCAGTACAGCCCTGCCCAAAGACTCGCGAACGCCGCTGTCTGATCGAGTCGTTCGTGGAGGATCGTGTAGACCCATTGGCCGCCGGTGAACTCCACGCCCGTGCAGAAGAAGAAGATGGCGACGTTCAGCCAGACAAGCGGCTGGCCAAGGACGTCACGCACCGGCGTCGCCGCGACGCTCGCTCCATTCTCGTGATGCGCGTGTCCGCTGCCAACCGTCCAGAGGGAACGCGTGAAGGCGAAGATGACGGTCATGCCGAAGAGAACGAGGCCAACCGCAACGTAACCCCACCGCCAGGATGCGTCGCGGTCGAGGACGCCGCCCATGATGAGCGGGCCGATGAGCGCACCAATCCCGAAGAAGGCGTGCAGGCGGTTCATCACCGCTTCCGAGAACCGCTCCGCTGCGTAGAAATTGAGGGCGGAGTCGATCGCCCCGGACCCGAGGCCGATCAGCACCGCGAAGGCGAGGAAGACCGGGAAGATCGGCGCGATCGCATACCCCAGCAACCCGGTGGTAACGAATGCGGTGCTGAGCACCAGCAGACTGCCAACGCCCAAGCGCTCGATCACCTTTCCCGCGATCAGCCCGGAGAAGCAATATCCGGCTCCCGAGGAAAAGAGGATGAGCCCGATCCCGCCTTGCAGTAGGTTGAAGGTCGTGCGGATCGATGGCCAGGCAACACCCAGCACCGCATCCGGAAACCCGATACTGATGAACGCGATGTAGGCCACCGCGAGCACCAGCGTGGACGATGCCAGCACCGGCATCCTGAATGAACGATCACCGCGACGGCCCGCATTCACCCTTGTCAGCCCACCTCGCTATTCCCACGCATCCCACCGATGCGACGAATCTCCATCGTGCGGGGTCGCAGCCAATCCTGCAAGGCGCAACCGGGAAGAAGCACGGTATCACGACATGCGGCATGATGACATCGTTGCGGGACGTCCCCGAACGAAGCCTGTCGCCACACGCCAAGGAGCGATCGATGCCCGAGACACCGCTTCCCGTCGACCTTTCCGATGACGTCCGCACCTTCCTCGATACGCTCGACGACGGGAAGCGCGCTGGCAGCGAGGTGCTGATCGCCGCCATGCAGCAGGCGACAGGGATGCCGCCCGCGCTCTGGAGCGGGGACATCGTCGGATTCGGCGCCTATCGCTATCGCTACGAATCGGGCCGGACGGGCGAATCCTGCGCGCTGGGATTCTCGCCAAGAGCCAGGGAGTTTTCGCTCTACCTCAGCTGCTATCTCGATGGCGGATTCGACACCCGGCAGGATCTCGTCCAGCGACTGGGCAAGGTGCGCGTGGGAAAAGGCTGTCTCTACCTGAAAGATCCTGCCGCTGCCGATCCGGAGGCGCTCGCAACGCTCCTGCGCGCATCGTTGCAATCGCTGGCAACGTCGCCAGTCGTGACGAGCGTCACCCTTGGTCCCGGCGCTCAGGAGACCGTGAACGTGTAATCTCCGGAACCCACCTCGACGAACACCGCGCCGTCCTCTTCCCACGCAGCCGTGACACCGTCCGCCTCGGCAACCGGGATGCCGCCCTCACTGGCCGCTGCAAGCGTGGTCCCGGGCAGCACGATCTCAGCGGAGGCATTCGCCGGAACCGTCACGACCAGCGAGAGACCGCTTCCCGTGCGCTCCCAGCGTGACCGAATGAGTCCACGAATGCTCTCGTACGTCCCTTCCGCCCATGTCAACGATTCGTCGGGCACCGGCGCGATACGGATGCGATGGTAGCCGGTCTCGCCGGGCGCGTTGTCGATGCCTGCCACCCGCCGCCGCAGCCACTCCCCAACCGAGCCCAGCGAATAGTGGTTGAAGGAGTTCATGCCGGGATCCTGGAAACCCTTCTCCTCGGTCCAGCCGTCCCACCGTTCCCAGATCGTCGTCGCGCCGTGCAGGATCGAATGCTTCCAGCTCGGGAAGGTTGTCTGGTGCAGCAGGCGATAGGCGACCTCCGGATACCCGTGCTCCGTCAGCACGTGACAGAGGTAGCTCACGCCCACGAAGCCGGTCGAAAGGTGATCGCCCTTCGCCACGATGTCGTCCACAAGATGCTTCGCGGCAAGCGGCCGCAGCGCAACGGGTAGCAGGTGGAAGTGCAGTGCGAGCACGTAGGCCGTCTGCGTCTCGCCGGCGATCGTGCCATCGTCCCGGACGTAGGCGGCGCAGAAGGCGGCGGCGACATCCTCGTGAAGGCGGCGATAGCGTCCGGCCTCGTGCTCGCGGCCGATCGCATCGGCCATCTCTGCCATCAGGTGCGCGTCATACGCCATGTAGGCGGTGCCGATCAGTTCCTTGTTCGTCTGAGCCGCGATGGAAAGCCAGTCTCCGAAATCGTTGTGGCGGCCGTTCTGCCAGAGCAGGTTCGGGTTGGACGTCACCAGCCAGTCGAGGTATCGCTCCATCGCCTCCCAGTGCCGCGCGATGATTCCCGTATCGCCGTAGGTCTTCCAGATCGTCCACGGCACGATGATGCCGCAATCCGCCCAGGCAGGCGCACCTTCCGCGAGATCGACCAGGCGTGGCGCGACGTCCGGGAAGACACCCGATTCCGATTGCGCGTCGACGACATCCCGCATCCACTTCGTGTAGAACGCGGCGACATCCATGTTACCGACCGCCGTCCCCACGAAGACCTGCGCATCGCCCAGCCAGCCGAGCCGCTCGTCGCGCTGCGGACAGTCGGTTGGAATGCTGAGGAAATTGTCGCGCTGTCCCCAGACGATGTTGCGCTGGAGCTGGTTCACCAGGTCGTCCGAGCAGGTGAATGTCCCAACGGCCCGCGTATCCGAGCCGACGAAGACGCCGGTAACCGCACCCGTGCCCGGTTCGCCGGGATAGCCGGTCACCTCGACGTAGCGGAAGCCATGCCAGGTGAAGCGCGGCTCGAACGTCTCCTCGCCATCGCCGCACAGGATGAATGTATCGGTCGCCCGGGCCGACCGCAGGTTCGTGACGTAGAGCGTGCCGTCCGGATTCAGGATCTCGGCGAAACGCAACCGGATCGTCGTGCCCGCCGGTCCGGTTGCCTTCAGCCGCACCCACCCCGCGATGTTCTGCCCGAGATCGAAGATCCACGTCCCTGGCGCGGGCTGCGTCCGCGCGACCGGAACGAACTCGTCGAGCGCACGCACTGGTTCCGACACGTCACCGACCAGCGGCACGGCGTTCCGGTTCTGGATCTGCGGCTTCTCCCATCCGGTATCGTCGAAGCCAGGAGCATCCCAGCCCGGCATGTCGAGGCGGGCATCGACGTATTCACCCATGAGGAAGTCGCTGTAGCGAATCGGGCCCGTGGACACCCGCCAGTCTGCATTCGTGGCGACCGTCTGGCGCGTGCCGTCCGCCAGCTCGATCTCGAGCTGGGCAAGCAGTTGCGGTGTGGTGCCATAGTGGCGAGCCCCCGGCTCGAACCCAACGTACCCGGCATACCAGCCCGAAGCGACCATCGCGCCGATCGCGTTCTCTCCAGCTACGATCGCATCGGTGACATCGAAGGTTTGGACCTGGATGCACTTGTCGTAGTCGGTCCAGCCCGGCGCGAGCACCTGGTCGCCGACCTTCGCGCCATTCAGCCGCGCCTCGTAGACGCCGCGCGCAGTAACGGTCAGGCGCGCTCGCACGACCTCGCCACCGACCGCGAAGGTCTGCCGGAAATACGAAACCGGCAGCAGCGCGTCCAGTTCGGCAGCCTCCGGAATGGACGTATCCGGGGCGATGGATGGCAGCGAAATCCAGTTCCCTCGCCAGTCGGTAAGCGATTCGAAACCACGCTCCCAGAAGGAGGGTTCGCTCCAACCGGAAGCGACGCCATTTCCGTCCCAGACACGGACCGTCCACCACGCCCGCTGCCGGGGCGCGATGGAGACGCCGCCGTAGACGATCTGCGCCGTCTCAGCAGATTCGACGATCCCGCTGTCCCAGAGATCGCCATCCCGCGCTGCAAGGGCATTGGCAGAAGACGCGACGAGGATCTGGTACGCGGTCTGGATGACGCCTCTCCCCCCGGCATCGAGCTGCCAGGAGAGACGCGGACGCTCGGCGTCGAGGCCGAGCGGGTTGATGAGGTATTCGGCACGTGGCAAGGAGATCCGGAGCGAAACGGTGGCATCATCCATGATGACATTCGTCCTTTGTATGGCAGTCGCGAAGCCGCCAAACGCCGGCAGGCCCTCTCGCGAGAATACGCCGGGACGCGGCGCACGCCCCGACTCCGGTTGCGCCATCGTGGGAGGAGATGATACGCATGTCAACGGCAAGGAACGTCGCACCGATCGCCAGCCGCCATCACCTCATCCTGCTGGCGATCCTTTTCACGATCGGAGCCTCGCTTGGCGGCGTCTGGCAAGACGCCTCACCCACCATCGCAAGGAGCGATGAAGCCCGGTTGCGCCTACGTCCGAATGACGGACCGGTGGACAGTCAAGTCGTTGCGCGAGGCCGTGACTTCCCACCGGCGGCGAACGGCACGCTGGTCTGGGATCAGGGCACAGGAACGCAGCCTCGGCAGCTCGCCACATACACCACCAATGCCAACGGCGAGTTCGAGATCGCCTTCACCGTCCCGGAGGCCGAGCCCGGCGACCACATCCTGACGGCCACGGTCAGCCACATGGCCGCAAGCGACACGTTCACGGTTACCGCCGACAACGAATCGAACGGAGACGCGAGCGGCGGCACGCCATCCACCGAGGACGCCGCCGGACCGGTTCCGGCCGCAATTGCGTCCACCAACTCCACCTATCCCGCCAGCGACGATCTCTGTCCGGCACCGGCAGCCAACGGGCGAAGCGTCACTGTAGGAGACGGGACCAAACTCACGGCCGCCCTCGCCGATGCACGACCGGGCGACGTGATCCAGATGAAATCGGGACGCTATCTCGGGACCTTCACGCTCGAAGCGAGCGGGACGGCGGATGCGCCGATGGTTCTCTGCGGCCCGCGTGAGGCCGTCATCGACGGCGGCGACATCGGCAATGGCTATGCCCTCCATATCACCGGCGACTACCTGACCGTGCGCGGACTCTCGGTTCAGCGGGCACTGAAGGGGATCATGCTGGATGGTGCAAACCACGTCACGCTGGAATACCTGGATGTCAGCCTCACGGGACACGAGGCAATCCACCTTCGTGCCGGGAGTTCGGATAACCTCGTGCAGTTCAACGACATCCACGACACCGGGTTCAAACGCGACAAGTTCGGCGAGGGCGTCTACCTCGGCTCAGCCGTCTCGAACTGGGAGCAATACAGCAGCGGCCAACCGGACACCAGCGACCGCAACCGCGTGATCGGCAATCGCATCTGGAACACGACTTCGGAGAGCATCGACATCAAGGAAGGCACCACCGACGGCCTGATCGAGGGGAACGTGATGGACGGTTCGATGCTCGCCGGCGCCGACTCGTGGGTCGACGTGAAGGGCAATGGCTATACCATCCGTGGCAACACCGGGACATCGAGTCCGATGGACGGGTTCCAGACGCACGTCATCAACGACATGGATTGGGGACGCAGCAACACCTTCGAGGGGAACACGGCAAACGTCGAAGGGCCGGGCTATGGCTTCTTCATCCATGACGCCGAGACCAGCGAGAATGTCGTCTCCTGCAATAACGTCGTGAATGGTGCGGAGAAGGGATTCGCCAACGTCGACTGCGCCGGCCCCTGAGGCATGGGCTTATCCCTTGTCCAGAATCTCCAGCATCGGGGCGAGCGCCTCGATGCCGGCCACGGTGCAGGGATCGGGATAGAGCTGGACATGCGAGATGCCTTCCTGCGCGTAGGCGTGCATCTCCGCGGCCAGTTCCTCCGGCGTCCCCGTGAGCGATGGCACGACCTGCCCCGGCCGCCCGTATGCGCCGGGAAAGTCCACCATCACGGCGGCAGTCCGTTCCAGCGTGGCCGGGTCGCGTCCAACCGCTTCGCAAGCGGCATCGACCTGGTCGCGCAGGCGCGGAATGCCGGACGCACGATTGCCGAAGTGCTGCGCCCAGACATTCCAGCTATCGGCGTGCTCCGCGATCAGGCGCGTCATCTTCTCGCCGCCGAAGGTGCCGACCATGATCGGCATGCCCTCCGGGCGCGGCCCGCGCGGACGCAATTCACAGTCCCGCGCCTCGTACCAGCGCCCGGCGAAGTCGATCTCGCCCGCGCGGATCAGCGTGCGAACGATGGTGAAGGCCTCTTCGAAGCGGCTGAACCGGTGGTCGTAGGGATAGCCGAAGCTGCGATACTCCGGCTCTGCCTAACCCGCGCCGAGACCGAGGATGAGGCGTCCCCCACTGATCTCGTCGATCGTCTCCGCGATCTTGGCGGTCAGCGCCGGATTGCGGTACGCCGTGCAGGCGACGAGCGGGCCGAGCTCGATCCGATTGGTCGCCCCGGCGAGCGCAGCAAGCATCGACCAGCACTCCCACGCGCCCTGTTGTTCGTATCCCTCCACCTTCATCAACAGATGATCGGCGAACCAGAGCGAATCGAACCCGAGGTCCTCGGTCACCCGCGCCATCGCGAGAAAGTCCCGCCACCCGGCGGTGTCGCCGGCCATCTCGCGCTCCGACTCCGGGAGCATGATGCCGATCTTCAACGGACGCCGCCGTTCGGGCCGCGCAGAAACGTCATCCATCGGACACCTCGTCTGATATGTACCGCTCGGTGGAGCGTCCTGGCTACCCTGGCATTCGTAACGCCGAGACCGGACCGGCACAATGGATTATGCCAAGCGAAGCTAGACGGTGCATCAGGAACGCATCTGCCGGTCAACCTGCCGTTGCAGATCGTCGATCTGGTCGAGGAGACGCATCACGACCTCGATCCCGACCGCATTCAGGCCTACGTCCTCGCTGAGGCGACGAATCTTGCGCAGACGGGCAATCCCTTCCGCGTCGATATATGCCTCACGCTCCCGCGTCGTGCTCGGCACAAGGCCGATGCGAACGTAGCGCCGGACCTGTCGCTCCGGCAGGCCGACCGTTTCTGCCGCGAGGGCAATCCGGTAATGCTCGGTGTAGACCTCCACGCGCTCGGCGGTATGGAGGGTCTGATGCTGATGGCTGCTGTGGTTCATGGCTATCGCCCCCCTTCGTCGCGGAACCGCTGGATCGCCTCACGCTGGGCCGCGGTCAGCGACGTCGGCAGGTCGGCATGCACCTCGGCCAACAGGTCGCCGCGCTGGTCCCTCTTGCCAAGCTTCACCATGCCCTGCCCACGCAACCGGAAAACCCGGCCATCCTGCGTCCCGGACGGAACCGTCAGTTCCAGCCGCCGGCCATCCGGGGTGGGGACATGGACGGAGCCACCGAGCAGGAAGTCGGTGAACGGAGCATTCACCTTCACGGTGAGGTCGTCACCGTCGCGCGTGAACTGCCTGTCCGGCAGCATCGACACGATGAGGAAGAGATCGCCACTCGCGCCGCCATTGATCCCCGGCGCCCCCTGCCCGGCCAGCCGGATGCGCGACCCATCCGTCACACCGCCGGGAATCGTGACCTCCAGCGTACGATCCGGCTCGCCCTGCCGCGCGAACGTCAGCTGGGTCGTCGCACCGCGGTAGGCCTGCTGGAGCGTCACCTCGATCTCGTATTCGTAGTCGCGGCCCCGGCGTGGCGCGGTGGACCGGCGGCCCGAACGCCCGCCGCCACCGAACGAGGACTGGAAGAAATCGGAGAACGGGTTGTCCCCGCCGAAGAGATCTTCCAGGTCCTCCTGCGAATAGGTCGTGTACGTCTCACCACCGGGGAATCCGCCCTCGTACGCATGCGACTGGCCGCCACGGGCTCCCGCGCCGTAGCCACGCAGCACACGCTGGAAGTCCTCGATCCCGGACGGCTGGCCGGCAGCTTCCGCCGCCTTCTTCCACTGCTCGTAGTCGCGCCACTGCTCGCCAAGGGTGTCGTAGGCCTTGCGCTTCTCCGGATCGGAAAGTACTTCATTCGCTTCTGCAACCCGCTTGAATTGCTCGACCGCATCATCGTCGTTCGGGTTCAGGTCCGGATGATATTGGCGAGCCTTCTTGCGATAGGCCGCCTTGATCTCCTTCTCGGTAGCCATCTTCGGCACGCCCAGAATGGCGTAGTAGTCCTGAAAATCCATGGTCGCTCGTCACCTCGTCCCACCAATACCCGCCAGCAATCCCTGGCGGGTATGTATCGTTTATTATGTCTATTCTATCACTCGATCGACACCCAGGATCTCCGCATGCCGAGCCAGCGCTTCCCGCACATGATCGTCCCAATAATCCCAGGTATGCCCACCCGCATGTTCCCGGTAGATATGCTCGATCCCCAAGGCATCCAGGTGAGCGTGGAAGTCGCGGTTGTGCTGGATCAACTCGTCTTCCGTGCCGCAATCGAACGCGATCGCCGAACGCTCCGCTGCAGGACGCGCCGCCAGCCGGGTCGCCAGCTTCAGCACATCGATGTCATCCTGGTCGGGAGCCCATTGCATATCGAGGATATTTCCGATATGGAACGCACCGGAATGCGACCAGATCGAGGCGAAGAGATCCGGATACTTCAGGCCAAGCCGCATCGACCCGTACCCGCCCATCGAAAGTCCGCCGATCGCCCATGCCCCCGGCCTCGCATCGAAGTGGCGCGTCACATGCGCCCGCAGGTCGCGCACCATGAGGTCTTCGTAGTCCGCCCGCCCGATCCGGTCCGGCGCCGGCCAGTTCAAGTAGCACGATGTACCGCCATCCGGCAGCACAACAATGAACGGATAGGCGTCGACATGTCGTGTGAGGCTGGATTGGAGAATCCATGAACGATGGTTGTCGGTCAGCCCGTGCAGTTGCAGGAGCACCGGAAACGGACCGGTCCCCCGCTCGGGCAGGAGCACGGTGTAGCTGGTCTGCTTGTTCAGGGCCGGACTGAAGAACTGCACGTCGAGCACTGCCATCGGATCTGTCCTTCGCGTGGTTGCATCCCGAATGCCGGCTGAAACGATCGCCGATCAATTGCCGGTATCGACCTCATCCTCGATCGACTTGGGATCGATGAAGATGTAACCGCCAAAGTCCGCAATCTCGCGCGGACAGGCCTTTGCGGTGGCCGTCTCGCCGTCGTACAGCAACTGGTACGCCTCGTCGACCACCGTCACCTTGGGGACTTTCGTCGAATCGAGCCCGTAGAACGTCACCTGGTCGCCGATAAACCCGATCAGCATGGCAATGCCCTTGTTGCCATCGGCGTAGACTTCCGGCACGTCGAGTCCGTCGATCGTGTCGACCAGGTCGTCCACCGCCGCCACGATCGGCCTCGCCTCCTTCGCGGTGAGATCCTCGTACTGCGCACCGGCGTTGAGGAAGTCGTTCAGCGCATCAGCGCCCATGAATGCGCGGTTGAGATCGCGATAGTAGTCGGAAAGCCCGGCGCAGGCCGGCGAGGATGTCGATTCGTCGTCACCGCCTGTGGCCGTTGGAGTCGGCCCGAACTGGGGTGGGCGCGGAACATCGTCGCGGGCATAGGCGACTTCGGCGCCGGGCAGGCCGAGCGCGAGTATCAGGGCAAACAGCAGAGCAAGCCGGGTACGCATGGAGCATCTCCTCCTCGGTGCGAGCGATCGGGCCGAACGCACTCATTATGCAGCCCGCGCAATCGAACGGGGACACTCCCTGAGGGGAATGCCCGATCTGGCCTTTCCCAAGCGTAGCGCTATCCAAAGGGAAGCGTTTACCATTGGCGCAGCGATTGCCGGCCCCGGCGCGATCCGGAGCTTCGCTCCCGGTATGCTGCACGTGTGGCAACCGGCCGGGGAATCCGCCCCGAACCACGACAACGAAGGACGCATTCCTCCATGGCCCAGATTCCCGATGCCTACAAGGACCTTTTCGACCGCCCGATCCTGGTCGCGCTCGCCACTGTGCAGCCAGACGGGCAACCGCAGGTCACGCCTGTGTGGGGCGACTACGCCGACGGGCATGTCCGGATCAACACCGCCGCCGGCCGCCAGAAGTATCGCAACCTGAAAGAGCGTCCGCAGGCAACCGTGCTCGTCGTGGACCCGGACAACGGCCAGCGCTACATCGAGGTACGCGGCAAGGTTGTCGAGGTCATCGAGGATGAGCCGTCGCTGATTCACAAACTCTCGCGCGACTACGATGGTCGTGACTTCCCGATCCCGGAGGGTCAGGTGCGCGTCACCTTCCTGATCGAACCAGAGAAGATCGTCGCCCAGGGTTAGGGCGGCAAGCCGACAACGAGCAACGAGGGCCGCGACACGATGTCGCGGCCCTCGTTGGGTTCCTAGTAACGTCGTTGCGGGCGACTACGACACGCGGCGGCGCATGGCAACCGCACCGAGGCCGGCCAGCCCGAACGCCGATACCGCCAGCATCGCTGCGCCGGCACCGAGGCCGGCTCCCGGTGTGTTGTCACCGGCGCCCGTCTTCGGCAGACCCGACACCGGCACCTTGGTTGGCGAGGGAGAAACGGTCGGCACGACAGTCGGAACGTCGTCCGGCACGAGGCGGATCAGGTAGAGGACCGGATAGGCCCCGCCATCCACAACAGCCAGCTCGCCGATATAGCGATACCCATCCGGGATGGCGGTGGAGTCCCAGGTCAGGCTCCACGGCGCGTACAGCGGAACATCGATCGCGCAGACGGCCGGATCACCCGCCGTCTCGCAGTTGTCGACCTGCGCGTTCGTGCCGGTGTCCACCGACGCCACACCGATTCCGGCCAGCAGCTCGCCATCCGTACACCTAGCATCGTCACAAAGCATCACGCCGGCATGCACGGTCTCGACCTGCGGTTCCTCCGGCACGGGGACGAACTGGAGGATGTAGGCCTCACCCTCCCAACCGCCGCCGGTCACGGTGGACACGCTGTCGAATACGTAGCCGGCCGGGATTGCCGACTCGTCCCACCTGAGCGTCCAGTCCGTACCGGCGGGGACGCTGAAACTGCACCCAGCCGCGTCGTCAGTGGTCAGGCACTCCGCCAGCAACTGACCGCTCCCGGTTTCGACCGCACCCACCAGAACACCGGCCACGATCTGCACCGGTTCCGGGCACTTCGCGTCTCCGCACAACCACACCGCGACATGTACTGGCACCAGGTCGGAGCTCGGTTCTTCCGTCGGCACCTGCGTCGGCTCCGCCGGTTCGGTGGAGACCATCGTCGGCGCGACGGTGCCCGTCGGGACACCTGTCGCGCCAATGGTCGGCAGCTCATCGGGACCATCCACGGCATCGGAAGCCAATGCGGCTGTCGCTCCGTTCAGACTCAGAACAAACAATCCCACGGCGAGAACACCACGTCGAAGCCTCATCGGCTCCTCCTCTTCTCATGATCGTTCGCGAGACGCAACACACCCCTCCCAGCTGGCACCGTGCCAGCGAGGCGCGCCGCGTTCAGGTTCGGTTGAGTTGCAATCCTGTCGACAGATCGTGCTTCCCATCCTCTATGACGCACAAGCCGATCGAATGGTTCCGAGGCATGTCGCTCCGGTCACAATGGCCCCACGAGCGATCCGGATTCATGCGACAATCGGTCGACTGAATCCGCCGTCTCTCGTGAGGACCGCACCGCCGTGGAACAGACCATCCCGACGTCCCTGCCGCTTGCCGTCGACCGGCAGGCCACCCAGCGCCGGGTGGTAACCGTCCTCGCCCTTGCCCAGACCCTCGGAGGGATCGGCGTCGCATCGGGGTCGGCCGTGGGGGCGTTGCTCGCAGCCGATCTGTCGTCAGAGAAGTTCAGCGGTCTCGCGGCAGCGGCCTCGGTCGTTGGAGCGGCCTTGATCGCCATCCCGGTCTCCCGGCTGATGGACGAACGCGGACGGCGGCCCGGCCTTCTACTTGCCTACGCCTTCGGACTGGCCGGCGCGATGCTCGTCATCCTCGGTGCGATCGTGCGCTTCTTTCCGCTCACACTGCTCGGCCTGATGGCGGTCGGCGGCGGTACAACAGCAACCCTCCAGTCGCGATACGCGGCGACGGACCTGGTGGACAAGGCGCATCGTGGACGCGCACTCGCCACCGTCGTGTGGGCAACGACGATCGGATCTGTGCTTGGCCCGAACCTCTCCTCCCCGATGGGCGACCTCGGCGAGAAGCTCGGCATTCCCCGGCTTGCCGGCCCCTACCTGCTCACCGGCACGGTCTTCGTACTCTCGGCCCTGCTCGTCGGATTGTTGCTGCGGCCGGACCCGCTCCTGGTCGCACGCGCCATGCGTGGCGAGGCCGAGGGCCACATGGCCGCACGCCCGAAACGCTCGATGAGGGATGCGCTTGCCACGATCTTCGCGATTCGCGCCGCGACCCTCGGATTCCTTTCCGTGGTGGCAGGTCACGCCGTGATGGTCGCCGTCATGTCGATGACGCCCGTTCACCTGCACGACGGCGGCGGTTCGCTGGAAGTGATCGGCATCGTCATCAGCCTGCACATCGCCGGCATGTACGCCGCCTCGCCGCTCGTGGGAGTGGCGGCCGACCGCTACGGACGCATCCCGGTAATCGTGGTCGGCTGCCTGATCCTGCTTGCCGCGTTCGCAACTGCCGGGACCGCGAGCGGGCACGAAGCGCCGCAACTGGCGGTCGGCCTCGCGATGCTCGGCCTCGGCTGGTCCTGCACGATGATCGCCGGCTCGACCCTGCTCACCGACGCGGTTCCTTCCGAGCATCACCCGAACGTCCAGGGAACGACGGACGTTCTGATGGGATTCGGAGGCGCCAGCGCCGGTCTCATCTCCGGGATGATCGTCGGCTTTGGCTCCTACGGACTTCTCACGATCGCCGCAACGTGCCTGATCGTACCGTTGCTGGTCTCGGCGCTGCGCGCACATCGCGCCCGCGCCACGGTGATTGCCCGCGCCTGACCACCGCACAAACAGGATCCGCTGCTTGCCACTTCGCCGTCGTGGGGTAGTTCGAAACGTCCGACGCAACCGGGATGGATAGGGCAACAATTCATCCCGGTCGCGAGCGCCATTGACTACACCTCTCCTATCCCGGCCAACACATCGAGATAGTGCGGGTTGTGCATGATCCCCAGGATATTCCCGAACGGATCGACCACCGCCGCGCCGATGAAGCCTTCGCCGAAATCGCGCGGCGGATGATGAATCGTCGCCCCCATTGCCTCCAGCCGGGCCAATGTCACCGGAACATCATCGACGTGCCAATAGACGATCGCACCGCCCGGCGCAGATGATTCCGGCGCTTCAGCGCCGAGCGCTCCGAACCGGGCCGTATTGATGATCCCCAGTTCGTGCTGGTAATCCCCGATCCGGAACTCGACATACTCCGGACGGTCGAAGTACGGCTCGACCCCGAGCAGGTCGGCGTACCAGCGCTTGGCTCCTTCATGGTCGAACGCAGCGTAGGCAACCGTCGTCAATCCGCGCAGCATGGTCCGCGTCCTTTCGCGTCGTTCCAGCCGACCGCAATTCGATCGGCCTGACTTCACACTACGGAGAAAAGCGCTCATCTCCCGAGCACTTTTCGGGCATCTTCCGGTATGATCGACTCATGCGAGCCGACCGCCTGATCTCCATCCTGCTCCTGATGCAAGCCCGCGACCGCGTGACCGCCGCCGACCTCGCGGCGGAACTCGGTATCTCCCTCGCGACCGCGCGCCGGGACCTGGAGGCGCTCTCCCTCGCCGGCGTGCCCGTCTACGCCCAGCCGGGCCGCAACGGCGGCTGGTCGCTCGTCGGCGGCGCCCGCACCGATCTCACCGGCCTCACGTCCGATGAGGCAAACGCCCTCTTTCTCCTGCTTGGACCCGCCTCCAACACCAATGACGCCACCCAGTCCGCCCTGCGGAAGCTGCTGCAAGCACTTCCCACACCCTTCCGGGAAGAGGCCGCCCGGGCAGCACAGGCGACCGTCATCGACCGCGCGATGTGGGATCACCGCGAGGACCACGAGCCGCCCTTCCTGAAGACGGTGCAAACGGCGATCGTCCAGCGCCGCCAACTCCGGATCGGGTACGCGAACCGCACAGGAGAACGATCGAGCCGGACCGTGCATCCACTAGGCACGATCCGAAAGGGCCGCATCTGGTACCTCATCGCCCGCACCGATGCGGGCGAGCGAACCTTCCGCATCGACCGCATTAACAAGGCGGAACTGACGGCACTGCCAGCGGATATGCCGGATGGATTCGACCTCGGTTCCGCCTGGGAGCGTACCGTGGAAGAAGTCGAGCGTCAGCGCGCAACCACGACGGCCCGGATTCGCGTACCCGCCCGGTTCGCGGAAGTCCTGCGCGACCGGTTCGGCGCCCAACTCCACATACCGGCGTCCGCTCCCCACCCGGATGGCACGATCGACCTGCTTGTGTCCGCGCCGGAACCGTTCATGCTCGCATCCCAACTGGCCGGATGGGGCAAGATGGTGACGGTTCTGGAGCCGGAAAGCGTTCGTGCCGAGCTCGCCCGTATCGGCCGCGAGCTCGTCGAGGCAAACGAACCGGACAGAACCAACGGCTTGCCCGACCCACTCCCATGACTGTCCGGCGGCGGAGATCGCCGGCACGGACCGATGCGTGGAGCAAATCGCAAACATTCCGCGAACGGCCTTGACACACCGGACGAGCCGGGCGTATACCTCGCGTGGCCCCGCGGTCGCTCGTTGCGAACCGCTCCCTGGCCGTCGATACATCAGGAGGCGTTCCCTGCTCATGGACTCTGGCAGTAGTCCCGGCGGAGTGCGCTGGTCGATCTCCGGACCGCTCCCGACGACGGCATCCCGCCTCACCTGATCCCCTCGATCGGACCCGGCGGATGACCTCCGCCGCGCGTATCCCGATTTCCACCAAGCACTCCCGCCCTCTTTGGTTCCGAGGGCCACACACTGGCCCATCGTGCGATCGCGTCCGTTTCCCCGTTCCCATCCCGGCCAGCACGGTGATGCCAGTCATCATGCGCCCGAAAAGGATGGCGGTGAGCCGACGCCTTCACGGGAGATGCCCACATGCAGACCCTTTCCCCTGCCACGCTCCGCGACCTGCTGGAGACCCAGGACCGCGCCGAACTCGCCCGGCTCGCGCCGACGCTCCATGCGTCCGAGTGGGTCGATCTCGTCTACCAGCTGGATGACGAGGAAGTCACGACCCTGCTCGACCTGCTGCCGGACGACATCGCCGTCGAGATCCTGGCCGAACTCGATCCGGAATCGGCTGCCGACCTTCTCGCGAAAGGAACGCCCGCTTCCACCGCCGCCATCATCGCGGAGATGGATCCGGACGACGCCGCCGACGTGGTCGCTGAGATGGACGACGAGCGCGCCGCCGAAGTCCTGTCCGAGCTGCCAAGTGAGGACGCATCGACCCTTCGCGGTCTGCTTGCCTACCCGGAAGGCACCGCCGGCGCCCTGATGACGCCGGAGTTCGTCGCTATCGCGCCGGCGCTCCGGGCCGATCAGGCGATCGAGGCACTACGCGCCATCGCGGCCGACGCCGAGGTCACGAACTACGTCTATGTCCTGGATCGGCAGGATCACCTGCTGGGCGTGCTTTCGCTCCGCAATCTGGTCCTCGCGCAACCGCACGAGCAAATCCGGAATCTCATGATCGCTCCGGCGGTTTCCGTCACCACCGATGCCGACGTGCAGACAGCCGCGAACCTCCTGCGCGACCGCAACCTGCTGGCCCTGCCAGTGGTGGACGCGGAGAACCGGCTGCAGGGTGTCATCACCCACGACGATGCGACGGAAGTCCTTGAGGATGAGTTGACCGAGGACTACCTGAAGATGGCGGGAACCGACGCCGACGAGATGGCGCGGCGCAATTCGGTCCAGATCGCGCGTCTCCGCCTGCCCTGGCTGATGGGAACCATGATCCTGGAGTTGTGCGCCGGGTTGGTCATCCACAACTTCGACGATGTGCTCCAGCGCGTGATCCTGCTCGCATCCTTCATGCCGGTCATCTCCGCGATCTCGGGCAATGTCGGGTTGCAGGCGGCGGCCATCGTCGTGCGCGGCCTCGACACCGGGCACGTCACCCTTGCTGACTGGAGGCGGCACGTCTCGAAGGAACTGCGCACGACGCTCATCATGGCGATCGGCTGCGGGATCGTGCTCGGCACAGTCGGGGCAATCTGGTCGCACCACCTTCCGTTCGGTATCGTGATCGGCGGCGCCCTGACCTGCTCGATGATGACCGCCGGTCTGATGGGCACGCTGATCCCGATGCTCTCGAAGCGGCTCGGTTTCGACCCCGCCACCACCGCTGGCCCGTTCGAGACGGCCTTCCAGGACATCATCGGCTTTGGCGTCTTCCTCTGGCTGGCGTCCCTGCTGGAGGGCTACCTGACGTAGGAATGAGAAAAGAGGAAAGGCGGAGCGGAACGAACTGGGGGGCACATCCTCTTCCAGTCCTCCTTTCCTCATTTTCCCATTCGGCCCGATACTGCCTGCGAGTGGGGACTCCTCCCGGCGTCTATCCCGCAGGAGCAGACAGTTCATGACATCCGTCCTGATTCTCGGCGGCACCGGTTTCATCGGCCCGCAGGTCGTGCGCACCCTCGTTGCACAGGGCCACGATGTGACCCTCTACAATCGCGGGGTGTCCCCGGCGGACCTGCCGGATGGCGTCCGCCGCATAGTCGGTTCCCGTGCCGAGATCGCCGCCCGGCGTGACGACTTCCGCGCTGTCGCGCCGGATGTCGTGCTCGACATGCGCTCGATGCTCGAACCGGAAGCCCGCACTATCGTTGAGACCATGACCGACATCGCACCGCGCATCGTCACCATCAGCAGCATGGACGTCTACCGTGCCTTCGGTCTCCTCATCGGCTCGGAAGACGGCGAGCCCGTCCCGGTCCCCTTCGATGAGACCGGTCCGCTGCGCACGAAGCGGTATCCCTACCGCACGGAGACGCCACCGGCACCGGACGATCCGCGTGCCTGGGCGCAGAATTACGACAAGATCCCGATCGAGGAACTGGTGCTCGGTGCAGACGGCATCGCCGGCACGATTCTCCGTCTCCCGATGGTGTACGGCGACGGCGACTACCAGCATCGCCCGCTGCCCTACGTCCAGCGCATGACCGACGGCCGACCAGGCATCATCCTCGGCGATCGCGACGCCGGGTTCCGGGCCGCGCGGGGATACGTGGGGAACGTTGCCGCCGCGATCGCCCTCGCCGTGACCGACGACCGCGCGGCCGGACGCATCTTCAACGTCACCGACGACCGGACGTGGACTGAACGCGAGTGGCTCGGTCACATCGCCTCGGCGATGGACTGGAGCGGAGAGATCGTCATCGTGCCGCAGGACGAGTTGCCGGAATCGCTGCGCGGTCTCGGCGAACGCGGGCAGGATCTCTGGGTGGATGCCACGGCCATTCGCCGAGATCTCGGCTACCGCGATCCGTTCGACGTGAACGCGGCGATGGCGCGCACGGTCGCCTGGGAACGCGAACACCTTGCCGCCGAGCCGGTTGATTACACGGCGGAAGACTCCGTTCTCGCCGCACGATCCTGAGAGCAGATCAGCCCGTACCGACCGAGAGCATCCGGTAGAAGTCGATCACGAGGCCTTCCGGGCCGGCGATCATGGCCGATTCCCAACCCCAGTCCGTCGGCGCGGTCTCGCGAAGCACCGTCGCACCGGCATCTCGCGCCCGATCGAGTGCAGCGTCCACATCCGCAACCTCGAAATGGAGGATCACACCAGCGGCGTTCGCCATCGGCACCATCGCGTCCGGCGAGAGCATCAGCGTCATTGCGCCGAGCCGAAACTCCGCGAACCGCTCCTCCGCATAGACCGGCTCCACGCCGAGGATGGCGGTCAGGAACGCCGTCGCCGCCGGGACATCCGGCACGATCGCATCGAGCTGATTCAGGTTGGGCCGGTCGAGTCGATTGTCGGTCACGGTCGTTCCTTTCTCGAGATCTGACCTGATGAACGCAAGCGTCGCAGCGACTCCAACGCGGACACCACATCCGGCCAGACAGCCGACTCCGGGTCAATCACCGCGAAGTGATCGACGCCGGGCAATTCCGTCAACGTCCCGAAGCCTTCGGTCGCGAAGCGTCGAGAAAGGCCAATCGGCACGCGCCCATCGGCATCCCCGTGCAGGATCGTCACGGGCGGCGCATCGCCGCCGATGCGCATCAGGTCGGTGGCGGCGAATCGCTCCGGGACATCATCCGGACCGCCGCCGAGCAGCGCGGCCACCGCGCCGATGTCAAGATCGAGGAGGTACGCTTCCGCCAGGTCGAGCACGGGCGCCAGGGCAAGAACACCAGCGACTGCCGCATCCGCGTCACGCCGCCAAGGCACGTCTTCCGGCAAGAGGTGGCGACGCGCCGCCCAGAGCGCAAGATGCCCGCCTGCCGAATGCCCGGCATGAACGATGGCTTCAGGACATTGTTCCGCATCCCGCAGGATATCCGGCAGGGAATCGGTCATCCGAGCGACATCGTCGAAGGTGGCCGGCCAGCCGCCACCGGCCCCGGTCCGCCGGTATTCGGGCGTCACGAGGGTGAACCCTTCGTCCCGTAGCGCGTTCGCCATCGGCCGCAGGTACGTCCGGTCGTACTCCACCCGCCAGAACCCACCGTGCCAGAGGACGACGGCCGGCGCATCCGGTTCATGCGCGAACCAGAGGTCGGCGATATGGTCGGGACTGTCGCCGTAGCGGACCGTCCGGTCCGGTGGCGATGCGGGCCGGGAGAGAACGTCGCGGTTTTCCACGCTCGTGATTTCCTCGCTAGCATCCAAAGCACGATACCTATGCTAGAGTGTACGTACACAGGTCGTGCATTGTGGGATCGCCATGCACGACCGCCGGACGCATTCCCCCGCAAATGCCCCGCGAGCACCGTTCAGGACCGCCAACGGCAACCGTTCGCGAGGTGACATCAATGGCCATTGCCCCAGAGAAACTGGCAGACTCGATGATCGACGACGAATCCTTCCTGCCCTACGAGCGCGTCCGCGTCCCCGAGCTGGACGCCATCCTCGGCAAGCCGTTCCGCGTCCTCGACGACGGCTTCGTGCGCGTCGTGGACTACATGGGCGGCGACCCGTCCATCGTACAGGCTGCACGCGTCTCCTACGGCGCAGGCACCAAGAAGGTGCGCGAGGATCGCGGACTCATCCGCTACCTGATGCGCCACCGCCACACGACGCCATTCGAGATGTGCGACATCAAGTTTCACGTCCGCGTGCCGATGGACACCTGGCGGCAATGGGTGCGCCATCGCACCGCAAGCGTCAACGAATACTCGACGCGCTACTCCGTCGCCATCGACGCCGCGCAGGAGACACCGGTCGATGGGTGGCGTGCGCAGTCGGCGTCCAACCGGCAAGGCAGCGAGGGGCTCGTCGATCCCGTGATCGGTGAACGACTCTCGCAACGGGAGAACCAGTTGCTCACGCTCGCCCGCGAGGTCTACGAGGAGCGGCTCGATGCCGGCGTTGCTCGCGAGCAGGCCCGCAAGGACCTTCCGCTGAGCACCTACACCGAAGCGTACTGGAAAACGAACCTCCACAACCTGATGCACTTCCTCGGCCTGCGCATGGACAGCCACGCCCAGTACGAGATCCGGGAATACGCCCACACCATCGGCGAGAAGATCGTCGCGAAATGGGTCCCGACCGCCTGGCAGGCATTCCTCGACTACGAGACGGAGGGGGTCGCCTTCACCGAAGCGGAACTGGCGATCGTCCGGGCATTGACGGCCGGTGACGCCGAGGCCGCCATCGCTGCCGCGAAGGAGAGCGGCCTGCTGACCGGGAAGGACGGCATCCTGAAACCGGGCCGCGAGGGCCGCGAACTGACACCGAAGCTGGAGCGACTGGGGCTCACCGCTCCGTGGGCGTAATATCCCCGCGCAAATGAAGTCCACACGAAACAGGACCGGCGATCGAATCGATCGCCGGTCCTGTTTCCGTAGACATGCCTTATGAAAGGACCGCGTGTGTGTGGCGAGAATCGGCGCCCCAGAGCGTCGAAACCACCGCGAGGATCGCGAACGCCGCAACAAAAACGAGAAGTGCCATGACGAACCTCCAGCAGGAGTAAGGCGGTCTCCAGGAACCGCTGGAGCGGGACGCGGGCGGCGCAACGCAATGGCCCATCGAACACATATGCCGATTTCAGTATATCACCAATCCCGGATAATGGAACATCCGAACGAACGATTCGGCCATCATGCCCGAGCGATTCCGCGACCAACGAGCGCCCGACGGCCACACCGCGGCCGGGTTCGCCACCAGCGACGTACACTTAGCGCCACGCGCGCGTCACATCGCCCTTCGCACCAGGTACCGTTGCCCACGCATGACGTCCAGCCCGCTTCCCCGCCAGACGGAATCGCTCACCCCTCCGGCCGCATCCGCGCGACGGCGGTTCGCTCGCCTGGCCATCCCGGAGGCAATCGCGCACGAGCGCGCCGTGCTCGTCCTGCTCCTGGCGATCTACCTGGTGAAAGGACTCTGGCTCGTCGACTTCCACCCGCCCTTCAGCGGTCACGACGAGGTCGCGCACTACGCCTACATCTCGACACTCGTGACCGAAGGGCGCATCCCGCGCATCCCCGATCCCGACATGTGGGCCACACCCGGCACGGTGGCCGATCCCGATGACTTCGACCGCATCTCATCCTATTTCTGGGGCTACTGCCGCTATTCCACACAGGACTGGAGCGGCTGCGGCGACAATCAGTGCCCGGATTCATGCTACTTCCACATCGACCCGGCAACCGGCATCATTATGCCGGCCGGCTGGATCTATACGGCAAATCACCCGCCGCTCTATTACCTGCTGATGGTGCCGATCTTCTGGGCAACGGAGAACCATTGGCCCGAGGACCAGCTGCCGTGGTTCCGGCGCGCCGCGATCCCGTTCGGCATGGCGACCGTGCTGCTCTCGTACCTGATCGTCCGCCAGCTCTTCCCAGGACGATGTGACGCCAGCCGCTTCCTCGCGCTGACCGTACCGGCCATCATCGCCTTCCAGCCCCAGGTCTCCTACGAAGCCGCGATGCTGAACAACGACATCATGGCCATCGCCCTCACGAGTACGGTGATCTGGTTGATAACCATCGGCATCCGGCGCGGCTTCCGGATCCGGACCAGCGTCCTGATCGGGTTCGTCCTCGGCCTGGCCCTGCTGACCAAGACGACCGCCATCACCGTAACGCCCGCCATCGCCGTTGCGATGGTGCTCACCTGCGGCTGGCGCACCTGGCGCGGCCGCCATGGCTGGATGACGCACGGCGCCATCGCGGCAGGGGTGGCGGCACTCACCTGCTGGCCCTGGTACGCCTATATGTGGCAGCGGTACGGCGACTTCAACGCACTCGACCGCATCCAGCGCCTCCAGTGGTGGAACTACCAGAACGAAACGCCTCCGACGGTCCTCTCGCAACTGACCGACCGCGATTTCTTCTGGCGCATCCTCGAGCAGAGCTTCGGCGGGTTCGGCTGGCATCTCATCCCGTTCTCGGACACGCTGAAAGCGGTGCTCGCGGCCCTCTTCATCGCGGGAATCGCCGGGCTCTCATGCTTCACGATCCGGGTCTACCTCGGCACTCCGCCGAGGGGCCATCTCGAGGGCTGGCGCACGACGGGCTGGACGAGACGCCTGGCGATCGGAGGCGTCGACCGCCGACAGGTAGTCGGTCTCGCGACGATGGGCACAATGGTCGTCGTCTCCTATGCCGCCCTGCTGCAATTCGGCGTGGAGTTCCAGGGCACGCAGGCGCGCTATGCCTTCCCGGCGGTCATTCCCGCTGCGATCCTGCTGATGACCGGGCTACGTGGCTGGGTGCCGCAACGGTGGTTGCGCTGGCTACCTGTCGTCGTAATCGTCGGGGTCATCTTCCTGAACGTCTGGATTTACTGGCGCTACGTCCTCCCCTGGATCGATTCCCGTTCCTGAGACGCGTCATACCGATCTCGCCAGTCACGACGCCGGCAAGGACGTACTCCCCGCGAACGGCTTGCCGGTCAGCGTCTCGACCATCCAGGCAACGGTGGCGCGATCACCCGCGAGTCCCGCGCCGAAACCCACCGCATCGTACGGATAGATCTGTCCCTGTTTTGCAGCGGCGGTCTGCTTCACAAGGGGATCGCTCACGAAAAGATCGTAGTTATGCTCGAAGTCGTAGACGAAGATATAGTCGGCATCGACCTCTCCAACCAGCTCCGGCGAGAACTTGACGGTGATAGGGCTCCGATCGGCTTCGTCGGCCAGCGCCTCGATAAAGTTCGACGGCGATATCCTCAGCTCCCGATGCAATTGATACGCACCCTCGACGTAGGCGAATACCTCGCCATTTACCAGGTAGTACGACGGTGGCGCCATAAGGCCGTCATCAACGAGCGAGATGACGACTGCCTTCTTGCCGCCGACAACCGGTTCCACCGCCTGACGCGCCCGCTCAATGAACGCCTCGTGGTCGGCGGTCATGGCTGCTTCGACGTCACCCAGGCCGAACAATGCTCCAAAATCCCGCACGGCGGCGCGTGGCACGTTGATCGAAAGCGCTGGCAGCCGGATGACCGGAGCGATCTGGGCAAGTGCAGTGGGGTCTGGAGTGAATTGGGCACTTGCCAGAATAAGGTCCGGATGCTGTGCCGCTACCAACTCCAGATCCGGTTCCCAAGGATCCGGAATCAACGCGACGTTGGCGAGCGCAGCATGCATCGCCTCGGTCATGTCGCCAGCATTCATGAGCGGAGTCTTGGCGTAGGAACTGTAGGCCAGTGCGACCAGGCGATCGATCACGCCCAGTTCGAAAAGCGCGACATACTCGTACCCCAGTGCGACGATCCGCGTGGGATTCGCGGGAACCCCGATCTGCCCATCAATGGTCTCGACAATCACGGTCTCGTCGTTCCGATCGAGCACGGTGAAGAGTGACGGTTCGGGATCGTACTGCGGTGGGGTCCAGACATAGTCGGCAGCGGCCGTTGCGGCGGCGGTCGCTTCGTCGGCGGAAACGTGCTTGATATTCCCAAGACCAAGCATCCCGGCTAGACCCATCGCCCCACCGAGGAAGTGACGCCGATTGGCAACGACGGGTGGGTGGGAGAGCGTGTCGGTCATGGCGGGGCTCGCATTCCGAGATAGAGTCGAATTCGCGGTGAACACAATCCGCACACGATGCCTCGTCGCCTCAGCGACCTTTCGCAGCGTGCGTGTTGAGGGGAGAGTCCTTCCCCGCTCGAGATCGGCAATGGCTGATTGGGTCGTGTGCATCGCAGAGGCAAGCTGGCTCTGGGTCAGCCCGGCTGCCTTGCGGATCCGCGCGATGGCATCAGCCAACTCTCTCGACGGTTCGCTGGAGAGTTCCACGTCTGCTATCACGCACGCAGGTTCGGGCACATCACGAGATCGCACATGAACTCCTTCGTTGCACAGGAAGACCGGGACAACCACACCACTGCTGCCTTCAAAGGATGCAGGCAGCGCATGTTCATGCAGCCATCATATCGTTTTTTTTCGATGTCTTACTAATATAGTCGGCTATTTCGTGACGCGATACCCGATTCAGACTCCAATACATGGGATGGAACGCCGCGCATCTCGTCGTGGGCGTCCAGAAGCACGTCGCGAATCCGCTTCCTCGGCAGGATGGGGTCGCTCCCCAGGCCGCAGACCCTGGACCGTACCCAACGAAGCCGGCATAGCGTGTAGCGGGGAAATGGCTAGAAGCTCGGGGTGGGCATCAACCGGCCATCAGCGAGAACAACCACTCGTCCGTCGTAGCGCACAACCAGGCGGCAGCCGCATGCCGGACACATGACACCGATGGACCCGTGTGCGAAGGAGCCAACCTTCCGGATCTCCATCACCTCGCTGTCGCGGTCGAGGCTGAAGATGACGCGGCATCTATGGCATTGCACCACAAGCCCAAGCCAACTCGGCGTATATCCGTCTTCATCCATCGCTGCTGCCTCAGTGACCCACGACGCCAGATCGTTCGGCGAACGATCGCATCCTCGCCTGAAGGCTATCACACTATTTGACTATAGGCATTGTTTGCCAAACCGTCGGCGTCGATGATGCACTTGCTGGCAGCGGTAGACCATACGGACGGGCTATTCCAGTGAGGTCCGCATCAGGAAGACGTTATACGGACCGAACATGGACATGTTGAACCAGATGTCCGGCCCATCGTTCCAGGTCGGATAGATGAACGGCGCGTACAACGCCGGATAGTCCGTGGACCGCACCACCACCCGGGCGTCGCCCCACGGCCCGGTGAGATCCGGCGCTGTGCGCACCACGATCACCCCCGCGTCGTCGATCAGATACATCATCAGCCAGCGACGGTAATGGGAGTTCCACCGCACCGAAAGCTCCCCCACAGGACCATGCACGAGCACCGTCGCCTGCTCCGCGTCCGACACCCAGCCGGAACCGGTCCAGTACGTCCACGCCCCAAGGTCGAGCAAGGCATCCGGCACGACGCGAGCCAGCTTCAGGTCGCCATACCGCCCACCCGGAATGCCGAAGAGGTAGAGATACCCCTCGTGTTCCTCGATCGCGACCTGTCCCCAATTCGTGTCGCCGGGCAGCATGGCATCCGGGTCCTTCGTCCACGTCTCGCCCGCATCGTCCGAGTACGCGAATCCGGCCGCCCCGAGATCCCAATGACCCGGCTCGCCCCAGTGCTTCACCGACATGTAGTGGAGAACGAGCCGGTCCCCCACCGCCACGCCATAGGTCGGGATCACGGTCATCTCGTCGTTATCGACCTTGCGCGAAGCCAGGACCTCCTTCGCGTGGCCCGACGCATCCTCGATCATGCGGTCGATCATCACGCCATCGGATGGATCGTCGTCCGTCGAGACGCCGAGCACGTTGCTGCGCCAGTCGTGCTTGTACTCGCCGAAGGTATCCCCGAAGACCAGGTACGTCTGGTCCTTGTATCGGAAGCTGCTGCCGAGATCGGTGCCGAACACCTCCCACCGCGCGCCGGTCTGGTTGGTCGCCGCCGGATCGTCGCCCGTCAGGATCGCGACCTGCTCCACCGGGAGGTCAGGCAACGCCGTACCGGGTGACGCCGCCGGCGTCGCAGGGGCAGCAAACGTTTCATCCGGCATTCCTGCCCCGAGCGCGACCGCACCAGCCGCCGACCACCGGAGCAATCCTCGCCGATCGACGATGGCGCCTTCCACATTGGCATCCGGGGTCTCGTCGTTCACCGTCGTGCGTCGCGGCATGCTGGCACCTGCTCCCTGTTCGTTCGAAATGGAATCGATTGCACCGAACCATAACGCAGGAACCGCCGGCAACCAACCCGTTCCGGGCGATGATGGCCCAGCTATCCGGCCCGAATGGCGAGGCGTCCCGGTCGACAAACCGCCTATAATGGAACGGAATCGGACGCACCGTACGTCATCCACGTCTCGGAGAACCGAGCCATCCGGAGGCGACAGTCGTCCGTTCGTCGTTCAGGGCAAGGTCGCCCCGCCGCATGACAGGCCCCCACACACCGGAGCCGATCGGCGTGCCGTCCCTTCTCCTCGCACGACGATGACGCAGCTTCGCAAGGTCGCCAATGCGACGACTGCCGAGCGCGGCCACGATCATCAGATGAAAGTCGAGATACATCCACCATGGCTTCTCGCGATTCCGCGAACAAGCACAGCCACAATCCGGCGACCGACGAACCCCAGGACGACGCGGTCACCGATACGCCCGCAACCGGCCATCCTGCCGAGGCAGCCGCTGAGCCGGCGCCAAAGCGTCCCCGACGCAAGCGGGCGACAGCCGCCGACGTACCCACGACGACCGGGACCGAGCCGGATTCCACCCCCGAAACACCTGCTCCGCGTCGACCGAAGGGTGGCCGTGGGCGGCGACGCACGAACGATACGTTCCTCGCGATGCCAGTCATCGTTACCGACGAGACGATCCTGCTCCCGCATATGTCGATCCCGTTCCCGATCGAGGACGACGAAACAGCCCTGGCCGTCGACCGGGCGATGCGGATGGATCCGCGTCTCGTGCTGGTCCTTACCGAACGCCGTGTCGTCGATCCGGATGGGACGGGGCCGCAACCCGAACCCGATCTGCTCGACCTGATGTCCATCGTCGACGACGATGGCGACGCGGTGTCCCCTGGCGACACGAGTGAGACCGACCAGTATGCTGATTATGCCGACAGTGGTTCGTCGGTGTTCCCGGAAGAGCACTATGAGCTCTGCGATGTCGGCGTGATCGCCGAGATCGGGCAATACATCTCGCGTCCTGGTGGCCAGGACCACATCATCCTCCAGGGCGTCGCGCGCGGGCTGGTCGACGACCTGATCCAGGAACAGCCCTACGTTGCCGCACGCGTTCGCCGGATCGATGAGATTGCCGCCGATCCGGCCAAGACCGAAGCCGCGATGGAAACCGTCCTCGAACAGGTCGAGAGCTACATGGCGATGCTCCCGAACGTGCCCGAGGAAGTGCTGACGATGGTCCGCAGCGTCGACGAGCCGGGTTGGCTCGCCGACCTCATCGCCTTCTCGCCGGAGTTCACCTCCGACCAGCGGCAGATGCTCCTGGAGACACTCGACCCGATCGAGCGCCTGCGCCAGCTCAGCATCCTGATCCAGAAGCGCCTGAACGTCCTCCACCTGCGCAACGAGATCCAGAACGAGGCGCAGGCCGGCATGGATCGCCAGCAGCGCGAATACTTCCTGCGCGAGCAGCTGCGCGCGATCCAGAAGGAACTCGGCGAGGGGTCCGCCGAGGAGGCGCTCGCAAACGAGATCCGCGAGAAGATCGATGCGGCGGGCATGCCCGACGAGGTAAAGGCGAAGGCCCTCACCCAGGTCGAGCGCCTGGAGCAGCAGCATCCCTTCTCACCCGAGATCGGTGTCATCCGCACCTACCTCGAATGGCTCGTGGAACTGCCGTGGTCCACGTCCACGGAAGATGCGCTGGACCTGGACGAGGCCCAGCGTATCCTCGACGAGGACCATTACGGTCTCGAGAAGGTGAAGGACCGCATCCTCGAATTCATCGCCG
The DNA here is from genome assembly GCA_049841275.1 of Thermomicrobiales bacterium. Classification (GTDB taxonomy): domain Bacteria; phylum Chloroflexota; class Chloroflexia; order Thermomicrobiales; family UBA6265; genus JASGDN01. The sequence continues at coordinate 57,466 of JASGDN010000038.1, read as the reverse complement.
TCCGCAAGCTGGCCGGCGACAAGCTCCGCGCCCCGATCCTCTGCTTCGTCGGCCCGCCGGGCGTCGGCAAGACGAGTCTCGGCAAGTCGATCGCCCGCGCCATCGGCCGCAAGTACGTCCGCATGTCGCTGGGCGGCGTGCGCGACGAGGCCGAGATTCGTGGACACCGCCGCACCTACGTCGGCGCGATGCCAGGCCGTGTCATCAAGGCGATGCGCGACGCGAAGAGCAACAACCCGGTGCTGGTGCTGGACGAGGTCGACAAGCTCGGATCCGACACCTTCCGCGGCGACCCGTCATCGGCGCTGCTGGAGGTGCTCGATCCGGAGCAGAACGCGGCCTTCTCCGATCACTATCTCGAAGTGCCGTTCGACCTCTCGAAGGTGATCTTCATCACCACGGCCAACATGCTCGATCCCATCCCCGCGCCGTTGCGCGACCGCATGGAGATCATCGAGGTCTCCGGGTACACGGAGATCGAGAAGCTGGCGATTGCCCGTAACTACCTGTTGCCAAAGGCGCTGGAATCGCACGGCCTGACGGCGGAGCAGTTGACCGTCTCCGACGAGGCGATCCGCACCGTCATCCGCGAGTTCACGGAAGAATCGGGCGTCCGCAACCTGGAGCGTGAACTTGGCTCGCTGACGCGAAAGGTGGCGCGGGCCTTCGCCGGCGCGAATCCGCCGAACGCGATCGCCATTGATGGCCTAGACGTGGAAACCTATCTCGGCGTACCGCGCTACGACTTCGGCCTCGCCGAGGAGCAGGATGAGGTCGGGGTCGCCACCGGTGCAGCGGTGACGAGTGTCGGCGGCGACCTCCTCTCCATCGAGGTCACCGTGATGGAAGGCAAGGGCGAGCTGTTGCTCACCGGCAAGCTCGGCGACGTGATGCAGGAGTCGGCGCGCGCCGCCCTCTCCTACGCACGCTCCCGAGCGAAGCAGCTTGGGATCGATGACGGGTTCTTCGACAAGCACAACATCCACGTCCACATCCCGGCGGGCGCGATCCCGAAGGACGGCCCCTCCGCCGGGATCACGATGGCCACTGCACTCATCTCCGCAATGACGGGTCAGAAGGTGCGCAAGGACGTGGCGATGACCGGTGAGATCACCTTGCGCGGCAAGGTGCTCCCCATCGGCGGCCTGCGCGAGAAGACGCTGGCGGCGCATCGCGGCGGGATCAAGACATTCATCCTGCCGAAGAAGAACGCGAAGGACCTTTCCGAGTTGCCGTCCATCGTCCGCAACGATCTGGACCTGATCGAAGTGGACCATCTCGATCAGGTGCTGGAGATCGCCTTCGTCGGCAGCGCCCGTGCGGGCGCCTCGACACCGGGCGCGGTCGAAAAACCGGCGAACACACCGGACACCGATTCCCGCGAGGAACCGGCGAAGGCCCCGAAGAAGCCTTCCCGTCGCCGCAAGCCGCTGGACGTTCCCGGGCCGGAACAGGTGCCGGTTTCCGCCGCATCGCGCGGCCAATCGTAGGCACCGGACCACGATCCAGCCAACGTCAAAACCGCCGGAGGGACATCCCTCCGGCGGTTTTGGTGACCAATCGGAATTCGATGCCAGCCCCTACGCACCCATACAAGACAACCAGACACAGCTCGGGGCCGCCATTCCGCGAACGAACGGGCCACTTACCCCGCGCAAGTATTGACGGATGTCACATGCATTGCCTAGGATGACCATCATTCCGGTCGCGCACCCTGCCCCGCCCTCCCTCCGCGTCCGAGTCCGAGTCCGGCCATTCGTGCCCACCCGACGAGGAGGCTCCCGCGTGTCCCGCTTCCCGCTCGCATTCGTTCGCCTGCTCCTCGTCGTCCTGCTCGTTGCGACCACGCTCGGCCCGATACCGGCCGGTGCGGCCTCCGCCACGGTGACCGCCGGCTCGCTCGTGAACGTCCGCTCCTGCGCACGCCTCGATTGCCCAGTGATCGGCAACGCGGAACTCGGTGCAAACCTGAACGTCACTGGCAATGCGGCGAACGGTTTTCTTCCCGTCGTGTGGGAGGGTAGCACCGGCTACGTCTACGCGAACTTCCTCGACCGCGGCAGCGACGACCCGTGGTTCCGCGAAGGCGATGTCTCCTGCAATCGAGTCGCCCTCATCTTCAACATCGGCATCGAGAATCCCCCGTCCCAGACCGTCCTCTCCACACTGATCCAGAAGGCAGCCCCCGCCACGATGTTCCCCATGGGATGGTGGGCAAGAACCTATCCCGACTACCTGCGCCAGCTCGACGCCGCTGGATTCGCGATCGGCACCCATGGCGATCGACGCGAAGTCCTCACGAGCATGACCGATAGCGGCGTGCGCGATGAAATGCTGAACTCGAAAGCCGCAATCGAGGCGGTCATCGGACATCCGATCGCTGAATACATGACCCCTTACGCCGCGGATATCGATCTCCGCGTGCGCCGCATCGTCGCCAGGCTCGGGCTCCTGCCGATCGGCTGGGCAGTCTCTGCCGCCGACTACGATTCCACCGCCACCGAACAGGGGGTCTATGCCCGGGTGATGAACGGCGTCTACCCCGGCGCCATCGTCGAGTTCCATCTCGACGGCCCTGCCACCGCGACCTCGACCGCACGCGCCCTTCCGCGCATCATCGACGCCCTGCGCGCACAGGGATACGAACTCTCGACCGTTCCCGGCCTGATGGAAGCCTGCTCGCCACCCGTGATACCGACCTGGCCTACCAGCGGGACAGGAGGCGATGGCCTGCGCTGCCGCGCGAATCCTTCTGCCAGCGGCGCGATCATCGGCCAGTTCACCGAGGGCCAGCGGATCATGCTCCGAGGGAAGGTCTTCAACGGCTGGTATCCCGTCATCTGCGGCTCGCAGAAGGGATGGGCGTCAGCCTCCTACCTTCAGGCAACGCCCGTCGCCACTCCGCCGCCAACTGTTCCTCCCACGCGAACGCCAACACCGACCATCCCGCTAGTCACACCATCACCAACCGCCACGGCGCCGTCCGGCCAGACCGCAACGGTGACCGGCACCGGTGGAACATCGCTTCGCTGCCGTACCGGCGCGGGGACAAGCTATGCGATCATCACGGACCTGCCGGAAGGCACGCGCGTGCCCGTTCGCAGTGCGTCGATGAACGGCTGGGTCCCGATCCGCTGTGCGAACCGCGATGGCTGGGCATCAGGCGACTACCTGACGCTCTCCACCGCGCCCACGCCGACCCCGACTGCGCCACCGGTCACGCCACGTCCAACCGTCTCACCAACCACACCGCCGACGGCGACGTATGGCCGCGTCTCCAATACGAGCGGGCTCGGCCTGAACTGCCGAAGCACCGCCAGTGCATCCGGGAGCGTCATCACCGCCGTGGCAGAGGGGACGCGAGTCGAACTGCGCGGCACTGTGAACGGTGGGTGGGCGCCGGTACGGTGCGGCGGCCGCGACGGCTGGATGTCGGCGACCTACCTCACGATTCCGGGCTGATTCCGTGCCCGCTCCAGCGCTCACCGCTGACCAGACCTGACGTGAACGGGTAGGCCTCGTCACCGTGGCGAGCGTCCTGTCCACGCGATCGCACGACACCAGAAGGATGTGCATCCCATGACCCATACCGTCATCCTCGATGTCCGCCCCCTCGACGCCGACACCTCGGACGTGCTGATCCGCGAAGGCCGCATCGCCGCCATCGGTCCGAATGCCCGCCAGCTGGCCTCGCCCGATGCCGAGATCATCGACGGCGGCAACCGCCTGCTCTTCCCCGGCCTGGTCGACGCGCATACGCACATGGACAAGACCCTGATGGGGCTCGGATGGTATCGCAACGACGTGCCGCCCAACTTGCTCGCGATCATCGAGAACGAACGGGCATTGCGCCGCCAGATGCACATCGACGCGCACCAGCAGTCGACCCAGCACGCGAAGAAGGCCATCGCGACCGGCACCACGCACATCCGCACGCACGTCGATATCGATACCGAGATCGGCCTGGCCGGCTTCGAGGGCGTCTGCCGCACGCAAGAAGAATTGAAGGACGCCCTCACGATCCAGATCGTCGCCTTCCCCCAGAGCGGCATGCTCGTCCGGCCCGGCACGGTCGACCTGTTGGAACAGGCGCTGAAGGACGGCGCCGATGTGATGGGCGGCCTCGATCCGTCCGCCATCGACCGCGACCCGGTGAAACACCTCGATACGATCTTCGGTCTGGCGACGAAATACGATGTGGACATCGACATCCATCTGCACGAACCGGGCGAGCTCGGCGCCTTCGCAATCGAGTTGATCGCCGACCGCACGAAGGCGCTCGGCTACCAAGGGCGTGTGGTCATCAGCCACGCCATCGCCCTCGGCAGCGTCGACGACGCCCGGTTCGACCGCCTCATCGAACAGATCCTGGACAACGACATCGCGATCATGAGCCACGCGCCAGGCGGCCTGCGGCCGATCCCGGAGATCAAGCGCGTCCGCGCCGCCGGGGTCCGCATGTGTACCGGCAACGACGGTATCCGCGACGCCTGGGGACCGCTCAACACGCCAGACATGCTGGAGCGCATCTTCATCATGGCCTACCGCAACAACCTGCGGAAGGACGCCGACATCGAGGAACTGATCCGGATCGCCACGACCGGCGGCGCCGACGTCATGCGCGTGGCGGACTTCGGCCTCACGGTCGGTGCGACGGCGGATCTCTCCCTCGTCGATGGCGAGACGCACGTCGAGGCGGTCATCAGCCGCCCGACCCGTCACCTCGTGATGAAGGCCGGGCGCATCACCGCCCGCGATGGCGAGGCAATCGTGTAACGACTTTGAACACCTGCGCTCCAGGTTAGTGCATGATTCGGACTGCGTTCCGAGACTCACACCACCCCGACCGGAACGAACCGTCCCGGATCGCTCCAGTCTCCGTCGCCGTCCCATTCCGCACGCGCCGGATACGGGAAGACTGGTCGTGAGAACGCAGGCAGGCCGAGGTCCGAGCGTTCTGCATACGAAATGACAAGGCGCTCGGGTACAACGCCGTCCTCCACCCAGGCAACCAGCCCCGCAAGGGTGTCGTCGGTTGGTCCATAGTGACCGAACCCGGTGCTGTGCCCCTTGCCCGGGATCATGAAGAGACGGGCAAATGCAGCCACAGCCTCGGCTGAGCCGTATCGCTCGATGAGGTCGTCGGCATACCACATGGCGTGATGCGGATCGACCCAGGCATCGCCGAGCGGCTGGGTCACGAGCAGCTTGCCGCCCTTGTCCCGGAACGCATCGAGGTCCGGATCGGTGGCACCCGTCTCGGCGATGTGGTGCGAGAAGGCGTGCGGCCAATCCTCTGGCTTCCAGCTTGCCAGCTGGAAGGACGGTCCCGGCGGCGTGTCGTAGACCGAGTAGCGGACAAGCCCGCGGGCGATCCGGAAGAGCAGGTCCGACCCGGCAAAGAGCGTCTGCCAGTCTCCCAGCCCCTCGGAACCGGGAAGCACGCCGGTGAACCCACGCGGTCCCGGTTGCACGTCCGGCCCTGCGTACAGCTTGCGGATGACCTCTCGCTTGCGAGCGTCCAGCGGCAAGTTCGACAGGTCTGGGACAAATCCTTCCGGCCGGCTGATGATGCCATCGCGAATGCCATCCAGCGCGTCGCCTTGCCGCAAGACCTCCCGCGCGATGAGCACGGCATCGTCCGCGCTCAGGATCGGTGTGCCATCTGCCTCGAACAGGACCTGCCCCATCCACGGCCAGGTGAACGACATGTAGATCGGGTTCAGGCCCGGACTGTTGGCGAGAATGCCATCGAAGTCCTGCGGAAAACGCTGCGCGTGAATCATCGCCTGCCGTCCGCCGGTCGATGAGCCCGCAAAGTATCGGCACGCGATCGCCTGGCCGAAGATCCGCTGGGCGATTTCCGCCGTCGCGATGCTGGCAACATGGGTGCTCCGCCACGCCCAGTCGCGCTCGGCATCGACATTTCCCCACGCCCAGAGCGACCCGAACGCCGTGGCGGCGTGTCCGGCGTCGCAGGTCGCCGACGCAAATCCCGCCCGCAAGCCACGATCGAGCGCATCCGGGTAGACCACGCCACACGGGCCGCCGCAGCCGATGAAGAGGAAACGGCCGGTCCACGCATCCGGCAGCGGCAATTTCAGGGCGAACCGGATCTGCGGCGCCGTCCAGCCCCGGACGTCGAGATGCGCGGGCAGATCGGCGCTCGCGTCGACGAGCGTCACCGCCTCCACGACGGACGGTGCGTCCGGAATCTGTTCGAGGTCGGTTGCCTGCACCGCCTGGGCGGCGATGAGAAAGGCGTCTGGCGCGACGGTCATCGTGCGTTCCCTCTCCCGATCAGGCCAACAGCGCGGCAATCGCCCCTTCGGCGCCACGCTCCCGGATCGACGCACGCGCCGCCTCGTATGCCGCGACGAACCGCTCGTCGGCCGCCAGGTCGCCGAAGACCTCCTGTAGCCCGATGAACGCGAGCGGGTCGTCACCTTCGCGGCCAACTGCCTCCTGCAGCATCTCCCGCCGCTGGTCTGCGATCTCGATCGGGGCTCCGTCCTCCGTCCGGCCTTCCAGGTAAACCGCCCACGCTGCGATCACCAGTGCCGACCGGGAGATGTCGCCACCCGCCGCCAACCGGTCACGCACCACCGGCAACAGGAACTTCGGGATGCGCTCCGACGCATCGAACGCCAGCCGCAACAGCGTATCGCGCACGGCCGGGCTCGCGAATCGAACGATCAACTCCTTGCGATAGGCGTCAAGGTCGATGCCCGGCACCGGAAGCAATGTCGGCGTCCCCTCCTCGGTCATATAGTCCATCAGGAAATCCGCATAGAGCGGCTGCTGGCAGACCTCGTGGACGTAGGTGTGGTCGGCGAGGATACCGGGATAGGCCATTGCCTGATGGCTGGCATTCAGGAGACGCAGCTTCATCAGTTCGTACGGCTCGACGTCCGCCACCACCTGCACACCCGCGCCCTCATACGGAGGACGCCCGAGCGGGAACCGATCCTCCAGCACCCACTGCACGAACGACTCCGAGAGCACCGGCCAGCCATCCTCGATCCCGAACCGCGCGGCCACCTCGGCACGGTCGGCGTCCGTCGTGGCGGGGGTGATGCGGTCCACCATCGCGTTCGGGAAGGCGACATGCTCGGCGATCCAGTCGCCGAGCCCCGGGTCCTTGAGCCGCGCAAATGACGTGAAGGCGATCTGCGCGACGTGCCCGTTCCCCTGCATGTTGTCGCACGACATGATCGTGAACGGCGGAACCCCTGCCGCGCGTCGCCGAGCGAGGCCGGCGGTCACCAGGCCGAAGACGGTAGACGGCACGGCGTCCGGTTCGAGATCCGCCGCAATGGCCGGAAGCGTCGCATCGAACGCGCCGGTCGCATCGTTCACGGCATATCCGCCCTCCGTCACCGTCAGGGAGACAATGCGCACAGCGGGATCGGCAAGGCGGGCAATCACCGCCTCCGGATCGTCCGGCGCGAAGAGATACTCCGCGATCGAGCCGATTACACGCGGCTCCTCGCGACCGTCCGGGTATTTCAGGACGAGCGTGTAGAGGCCATCCTGCGTGCGCAGCACGTCGCGCATGCGGACATCGGACGGTAGGACACCGACCCCGCAGATCGCCCAGTCGAGCGCCTGGCCGGTGGATGCGTTCATCAAGCGATCGAGGTACATCGCCTGGTGTGAGCGATGGAAGTTGCCGACGCCAAAATGGACGATGCCGACACGGAGGTCGGCGCGATCGTACTGCGGAACGGGGATGCCCGACGCGGCGATGGCGGCGAAATTCCGGGCGTTGAGCGGATGGACGGTCATGAGGTGAGATGCTCCTTCGTGCGGTGGCAATCGAAGGGCATCATACCGTCCGGGACGCAATCAGGCGGTACCCGGCTCGCCAATCTGCTGGGCGATCTCCCAGATCGTGCCGTCCGGATCGGCGAAGCAGGCGGTCCGCATGCCCCAGGGCCGGTCGACCGGTCCGTTGACCAGCGTGACCCCACGCTCCGCAAGCAGGGCGATGGCGGCGTCCGCGTCCTTCACGAAGATGGTGAGCATCGACCGGGCACCATCCTCGACTGCCGCAACCTTCGCCGGGCCGATCAGGTTCGGCCCCTCGCCCTCCTGGAGCAGGTTGATGATGGTGTTGCCGAAATCGAACCCAGTGGACACCTCGTCGGCGAACAGCTCGTTCAGACCGAGGACATCGGCGTAGAATCGCCGCGCCCGGTCGAGATCGCGCACGAGGATGGTGATGGCCCCAAGGCCGGAGAGCATCGTTGTCGTCATCGGAAAGCCCTTCACGCATAGCAGCGATCGATCGTCCAGCCGATTCTGGCAGGCTGCATCGATCGGCGCTTCTCGTCGCTTGCGCCGTTCGGGCGTCAACAGGAAAGCGGAGGTTCCTGCAACCGGAACCTCCGCTTTCCCGTCCAGGCCGGGCAATCAGGCAACCGGAACGTGGCCACCCACTACACCCGACTTCGCGGCGTCGGCGCTCCAGGAGCGAAGCCGGCGCGATAACGCCCGCTTCTTGCTCTGGTGGCTCTCCATCCGGGTGAGGATGCTGTCCAGCACATCGATTGCCTCGACGATGTGCGGTCCCTTGTTCAGCATCACGCACTCGGCACGCTCACCCATCGCGGCGTCGGTGATCTCGGAACGGGATGGCAGGCCGGTCTGTGCGAGCGATTCCAGGACCTGGGTCGCCCAGATCACGGGCAGGTGCGCGGCTTCCGCCAGCCAGAGGATCTCCTCCTGGATCTCTGCGAGCCGCTCCCAGCCCACCTCTACCGCAAGGTCGCCACGCGCGATCATGATGCCGGCAGTCTCCTCGCGCATGGCGGCGAGCACGATCTCCGGCAAGCGCTCGAAGGCACGCCGCGTCTCGATCTTGAGGACGATGCCCGGCCGTTTCCCTCCAAGATCCGTCAGACGACTCTGCAATGTCGCCACATCGCTGGCATGACTGACGAACGAGAAGTCGATCATGTTGGCATGCTCGACCACGAATGGGAGGTCGTCCAGATCCTTCGCGGTCAATGCGGAGAGCGCCAGGTCCGTATCGGGAAGATTGATGCTCTTCTCCCCACGCAGGCGGGATCCGCCATCGCGGGCGCGGGTGATCTCGACCGTCATCGCGTCGGCATACGCCTCGCGAATCACGCCCTCGATCTTGCCATCGTCGAAGAGAATGCGCTCGGCCGGCTTCACCGTGTCGAAGACCTCCGGCAGCGTGCAGCCGATCCGAGCCGGAACCAGCGATCCGTCCTCCGCCTCCTGCGCGGAAGCGCCCGGTTCCAGCGACCGCGTAACGACCAGGCAGTCCCCGGTGTGGAGCGTGAGGAAACCGGCTGTCCGCGGGAACTCTCCCACCCTGGCGGCCTGTCCGTGGCGCTCGCGTACTTCCAGCTCGGTGCTCGGTGCAACATAGCTCGTCTGCAGCGATGTCGCCCACCAACCCTCCCCTTCCTCCGCGAAAACGGTCAGATGGCGCATGGACTTGCGCGTATCGACGAACCGGATATGGTCGCCGTGGTGGAGGCTCTCCAGCCAGGATTTTGGCATCGGCAACGTCGCCGCGGCGGTAGCCGGTGCAGGCACGCCTTCTGGCGCCAGCCAGATGCGGGCCGGAGCGACAATGTGCCCGAAGGCATCGCGCTGGGGGCGCCACTTGATGACCGGCACCTTGCCAACCACCGGGCCGGTCCGGAGTTTCGGCCCGGCGAGGTCCATGATGATGCGACAATCACGCCCGGACCGCTCCTGGGCAGCGCGCAGGCTCTCGATCATCTGCGCCCAGACCGGGGCGCTGTCGTGCGCACAGTTGATACGCAGGATATTCATGCCGGCATCGAGCATCGCGGCAAGCTGGTCGACATCGTCGGCGAGATCGGTCGCGGACGTGACCATGATCCTGGCCTCCCGCGTCGAGGAACCTGGACCGAGCAACGCCTCGGTATGCTCCTCCAGGAGCGCCTGCCCCTCCAGCAGCGAGACGGGCTCGTCACCTGACCCTGCCATTGACGAGGGCGGCGTCCATTCACGGCCGGCCAGCGCGTGCAGCACACCGATCACGGCACGGACGCTGTCCTGAACGTGCGCTTCGGCCCGCCCGAGCGAGGAAAGCCCAAGATCGGCAGTGCGATCTGCAACTGGCGGATGTCGCGCTCGCGCAATGCGAGGTATTGCAGCATGTTGGCCGCACTACGGCGGAAACGGGGATGAACCAGGTCGAGAAGTGGCCCAGCCTGCTCGACCGTGGCCGTGAGATCGGCGTCGAGCGTCGTCAGCTGCTCGATCAGATCGTCGTAGGTGGTCACGAGCGAGTCCTGGCTCGCGAGGTCAATCATGGCGGTAGCTCCAGCCGGACGGCACAGGAGACGATGAGCGCCGTTGCCCACCATCTCCTGTGCACTACCGCCAACATGCCACGCGCAGCATAACGAAGTCGTTACGATCCGCCGTTCCCGCCAGCGAATTGCGTATCAACCGCGTGACACCATGCCCGGATGCCTCACGATGCCGGCGATACGGCCGGGAACTCGTTCGGGACCGCCTTGTTCGCATTCCGGTCGTCGTAGGCCGTCGGCGTGATCGCCCGACCCTGATGCTGACGGTAGAGGATCGTCAGCCCCAGGATCGAGAACGGCAGCGCCACCGCATAGATCAGGCTGCTCACGACATTGGTTGTCTGCACGCCCGCGCCGCCAAGGATCAGCAGGGCCAGCCCGACGATCGCCCCCGGCGTGGCGCCGATCACGGTCAGGAGCACTACTTTCAGCGCCGTCTCCAGCCAGCGTCCCCGCACACTGCGCGCGCTGGCATCGCGCGCGGCGTCTCCACGCTGTCCATCGAGAATGACGGCCTGAGGAATGAACAGCCAGCGCACGACCAACCAGACCGCCACGGGAATCCCGACCACGGTCAGCGCAAGGACGACCACGATCGCAGATGCCTTCAGCACCGGCAGGACCAATCCCCGGAATTGCCGGATCACCCGCTGATAGGCGGCGGCCGGTGAAAGCCGCTCCTGCTGCTCCATCTCGCCGTAGGTCTCGATCACCGCAGGCCCGACCACCACCAGGCTCACAAGGTGCTGGACGATGCCGACAAGTAATGCCATCGCGAAGTACGAGCCCGGACTCTTGTCCATCAACGCGATCATCAGGCTGCCGGGCGGATAATGCCCAAGCAGGTACTGGAAGCCGTTGAAGACGATGCCGATCGGGATGAGCATGACACCGATCGCCGCGAAGGTGCGCCACCGCCGCCGGTAGACGCGGGCCGCAAGTTGCACCAGCCCCCAGCTATAGCGCAACAGCACGCCAACGATGGCAATGATCGCTACTGCCGTCGCACCCAGGAGGGGCATGTTCTCACCGAGCCGAGTGAAGAGCGACGACCCGTCCGCCGACAGCGTGCAGAACACGCCGGTCGGCGCCGGCCCGAACGTCTTCGAACCAGGGACTTCGAGGCTGGAATCGCGGAGTCCCGCTTCCCAGAGGAAAGGACTCTTCCAGGACCGCTTCGTGTTCGGCCCAGTGGGGCCGTTGTATTGCCCGCTCTTGCGTTCGCCCCAATGCCCGTCATAGGTCAGCCAGGCAAACGGGCTGTCGGGATCGGACACCTTGTCGGGCAGCAACACCGGCGTCAACGGAACGAGCGTCGACGGCCCGGTGGTGATGTCGCAGCCGAATCCGGTGCTGTTCTCTCCCCACGCCAGCCAGGTCGCGCTTCCATACTGGCTGGCATGCGATCCGGATGCCGGATAGACGATGGGGTGCGTTCCTTGCCGCTGGAGCTTGGAAGCCGTCCACGCCGCCTTCTCGCCGCCGCCATGCTGGGCGAACGCCACCTGCACCGGCTCCGTGACGAGCGCCTGCTCGACCGTGCCGACGTCGAAGCTGACCTGCATCATCTCCCAGTCGGACTCGTGCTTGTTGTTGAAGTCGTTGAAGACGTAATAGAACCAGTACTGGATGACAAGCTGGTGAGCGCCATCGGCGATGATATGCGCGTAGGTGGTCGGCGTGAACGCGTCCTTGCGCTCGGCGAACCACGTCACATAGGAACAGCCGGGATGGCGGGGATCGCCGGGCAGGTCGAGATAGTAGTCGCTGCCCTTCGCGAAGAGATCCTTGGCAGTGGGCGCCGTGGCGATCACGGGATCTGTCTTCGACGACGAGGTGGTCGCCCGCTTGAGGACGACCGTCGGGTCGCCGAGGACGGCCTCGACCGGCACCGGAAAATAGGACTCCCCCTTGGTGTCGCACATCGAGGTCTTGTTCTTGAGCGCAACAATCGGCGCGTACATCTCGATCAACTGCTGGTCCGGCGAGGCGGCCTGCGATGCCGCCGGCGTCGCCGCACCACCTGCCACTGGCGTCCCACCCACGCCCGGAGTTCCCGGTGTCGCCACTGCGGTGGCCGACTGGGCGGCCCCGTCGGCAACGTGCCCAAACGCCAGCAGCAGGGCCATTGCGGCAACGATCGCCTGCCAGACCGGGAATACACGCCGACGCGTCCCGGCAGACGCGTTGCCCCCATCGAACACCGGCATCACCGCCTGTCTCCTCCACCAATCCCAGCCGCAGCCGGGCTCCACGACACAAGCCTGTCGATTCGACGATCGCGATGGGAAATATGGGCTATCCGCCCGTCCCCTCCTCAGGGAGTATAGGCGAACAGCATGCCGGAACCGATATCATCGCGCGAATCAGATGACCGCCCGCACCACCGGCCGCAGCCAGCCGTGGGCTCGCCTCACTGTCGTCCAGAGGAGACGAACGCCAAAGTAGCCGAGCGCGATCCCGGAGACCAGATCGACCCAACGCATGATCCGCTCACCCAGCAACCGCCCGCCCAACACGGCGATCGCCACGAATGTGCTCCCCAGCAGCATTCCGGCAACGAGGTAGGCGACGATCAGGATAACGATGGTTGCGAACGAGGCGTCACCCAGCCCGGCCAGCATGCCCGTGCCGACCCCCGACCAGAACGCGATGCCGGCGGGATTCGCCAGCGAGAAGACTGCTCCGACCTTCAGCGCGTTTCCCTGGGAGATCGGCCCGTCGTCCTTGCCGGGCAAGGGTTCGCAGAAGGCGCGTATGGCATCCCTCGCCAGCGAGAAGAGGAAGCCGACGCCGATCAGCCCGAGCATGACGGCGAAGGCATCGTGCCGGAGCAGCACTGCCGCGCCGGAGAGCCCGAGTACAGCCCAGACGACATCCCCGACCAGCGATCCGGCGTTCACCAGGAAGCCCGGCCAGAACCCGCCCTGCACCGAGCGGCGCGTCGCTTCTGTTGTCACCGGTCCCGGCACAGCGGTGAAAGCGAACCCGATCGCCAACCCGGTCATCGCAGCAGGCATCCACTCCATCGTCACGCTCCCCATCCCGCCGTATTACGGCGCCACACCATCGACGGGATTGTCGGCGATCGGCGTTCGAGCGGATATGGGCAGAACGCCCATCGGCGATGGTCACAACGGCCAAACCTGGCGGACTGACCGGACGGGGTCCACGCACCAAGAAGCGGCTACCGTCCGCAATTACAAGGAGCCGCAGCTGCAGGTATGCGGACCCGATCCCCGGCGACCATTCCGAATCCTGCGCCTAGATGAGCCGCACCTCGCCAGTGGCGATGTCGTAGATGCCGCCAGCAATCATCACCTTGCCAGCTGCGACCGCCACGTTGATGATCGGCGAGATCATCGAGAGCCGGTTCATCTGGCGACGCACATTCTCCTCGATCGCGGCATCGAGCAGGTTCTCCGGGTTGCCCAACCGGGCGGTGTAGACCGCGGGTTCGATCGCGTCGATCAGCACGGGCAGGCGACCCGGCAGGGCGATGCCTTCCTCCACGACGCGCACGGCGCTGGTGACCGCCCCACACATGGTATGGCCGAGAACCATCACGAGCGGTACGTCGAGGAACTCCACGGCATATTCGATGCTCGCCAGCCCGTAATCGCTGAGGAAATTCCCCGCCACACGGACCATGAAGAGATCGCCCGGTCCCTGATCGAAGATCAGTTCGGCTGCCACGCGAGCATCGGCACACCCGAGGATGGCAGCGATCGGCGCATGTTCCACCACGGCAGCGGCCCGTTCGGCAGAGAGGTTGATCGGCGTGGTCGTGCCAGCGACATAGCGGGTATTGCCCTCCATCAGCCGCTTCAGTGCCTCGATCGGCGGCATATCGTTCTGCGGGCGAGAAGATGCGGCATCGATGTCGTCGGTCATCGGGTCTCTGTCCTGTCACATCTGGCATACGGGCAACGGGAAATCGGGTCCGGCGCAATTGCGACCGGAGTGTATCAGAGCCCGGTCATCGCACGTTTCCTGCCCGGCGACCTCCGAATCGCGATGTCATTCCGTGTCTCGATGACACATCTTGCCCCTCGAAAAATAAGAACATATGATCTAATCAGAAATCGCATGGGGCCGAGCGCCCCGCGACACGGATCGGGAGGCGGTCCATGACCGGACGATACGAGGCACGGACGGCAGCATCCCGGCATTGCACCAGACCATGACGTACGCCGAACTCCACCTTCACACCGCCTATTCCTTCCTCGATGGCGCATCCCAGCCAGAAGAGCTGGTGCGCCGCGCAGAGGAACTCGGCTACCGGGCCATCGCCATCACCGATCACGATGGCCTCTCCGGCGCGATGGAGTTCGCCCACGCCGCAAAGAACGCCGGTATTCAGGCGATTATTGGCACCGAGATCACCCTCGCCGACGAATCGCACCTCACCCTGCTGGCCGAATCGAAGACCGGCTATGGCAACATCTGCCGCCTGCTCACCGACTACCACCACGGACGCCCGCCGAATCCCGTCTCCCTCGCCAGCACAGTCATCCCCCAACAGTTCTCCCCGCTCCAGAACTACGCGGAAGGCATCATCCTGCTCACCGGCTGCCGCAACAGCCAGCTCGCCCGCCTTGTCGACGCCGGGATGATGGCCGAGGCGGAGGGCGTGCTCCGCCGTTACGTCGAGTGGTTCGGACCCGATAACGTCGTGGTCGAGCTGCAGCAGCAATTCGTCTTCGGCGATACCCCACGCATCGAGCGGCTGGTCGCCCTCGCCCGCCGGGTCGGGGTCGCCTACGCCGCCACCGGCAACGTCCACTACCACGTCCGCGACAGGCACCGCCTGCAGGATGTGCTGGTCGCCATCAAGCACCGCACCACGCTCGACGGCTGTCACCGCGAACGGCGGGCGAATTCCGAGTTCTACTTGCACGCACCAGAGGAGATGGCCGCAATCTGGAGCCGCTATCCGGAAGCGATCGAGACCACCGCCTGGATCGCGGAGCGTTGCGCCGCGTTCGACCTCACCAAGAACCTCGGCTACAGCTATCCCCAGCACCAGACCAGCACCCAGGAATCGCAGGAGGAATACCTCCGGCGGATCTGTCTCGAAGCGTTCGGCAAGCGCTATCCACCCGGACACAGCCTGCGCGAGACGGCCAGGAAACGCATGGACGACGAGCTGGGCATGATCTTCCGGACCGGCCTTGCCGGCTTCTTCCTCCTCTACCGCGAGATCCTCGACATCGCGGAGGAAGTCAGCGCCGAACTGCGCGGCGGCGTCACCTCACCATCGCGCCAGCTCCTGCGCCCCGGACGCAGCCGGGGCTCGGCGGTCAGTTCCGTCGTCTGCTACCTGATCGGTCTCTCCGCTGTCGACCCGGTCGAACACAAACTCTACGTCGGCCGCTTCCTGAACGAAGAACTGAACTCCATCCCGGATATCGACATCGACTTCCCGCGCGAAATCCGCGAACAGCTCATCGCCCGTATCCATCAGGTCTACGGCCCGGAACGTGCGGCGATGGTCTGCGCCTTCTCCACCTATCGCCTGCGCAGCGCCGTCCGTGATGTCGGCAAGGCGCTGGGCATCCCCATCCACGACCTCGACCGCATCTCCAGACTGAGCGAACCGCGCGGAGCGGGAAGCCTGGCAGACGAACTCGCCCGGCTGCCGGAATACGCCGCCCGCGCCTCGGCGCCACCCTGGTGCCACCTCACCGAGATCGCGAAACAGCTGGCCGGATTCCCCCGCCACATCACCCAGCACTCCGGCGGCATGATCATCTCCTCCACGCCGCTGAACGAACTGGTGCCGATCCAACCTGCTGCGATGGAGGACCGCTATCTCTGCCAGTGGGACAAGGATTCGATCGACGACGCTGGCTTCGTGAAGATCGACTTCCTGGCGCTGGGCATGCTCTCGCTGGTGGAGGAATGCCTCGACCATATCGATGCCGGAGGCAAGGGTCCGGTCGATCTCGGGCGTATCCCCTTCAACGTCCCCGAGGTCTACCGCATGATCCACGCAGGCGACACCATCGGCGTCTTCCAGATCGAGAGCCGCGCCCAGATCCAGATGATCCGCAAGACGAAGCCGGAGAAACTGGAAGACCTCGTAGTGCAGGTCGCCATCGTCCGTCCCGGCCCCATCGTCGGCGGCGCGGTGACACCGTTCGTGCAACGCCGCCTCGATCCCGACTTCGCCCCCACCTACGACCATCCCCTGCTGGAACCAATATTGAAGGAAACACTGGGTGTCATCCTCTATCAGGAGCAGGTGGTCCAGGTGGCAGAACGGCTGGCCGGATTCACCGCCGGCCAGGCCGACCGGCTTCGCCGCGCGATGACACGCCGGCGCTCCTCGGAGGAGATGGAGAAGCTGCGAGGCGACTTCTTCGCGGGCGCGGCGGCGCGCGGCGTCTCGCTGGAGGTCACGACGGAAGTCTTCCGGAAGCTCTCGGGCTTCGCCGAATACGGCTTCCCGAAAAGCCACGCTGCCGCCTTCGGCCTGCTTGCTTACCAATCGTGCTGGCTGCGCCTCAAGTATCCGGCGGAGTTCCTCTGCGCACTCCTGAACAACCAGCCGATGGGCTTCTACGCGCCACACGTCCTCATCAACGACGCCCGCCGTCACGGCCTGCGCGTGTTGCAACCGGACGTGAACGAGAGCCTCTCCGACTGCTCGCTGGAAGGCGACCGCAGCGTGCGCATGGGCCTGCGCTTCGTGAAAGGCCTCACCGAGGAAACGGCGATCGCCATCGCGCGGGAACGCCTGTTTCACGGGCGCTATCGCTCGCTGCTCGACCTCATGCGGCGGATTCCCCTGCGCCGGGATGCTGTGGAGAACCTGATCCTGGCCGGCGCATGCGACTTCGGGCTCGGCCAGCGCGAGATGCTGTGGCAGGCAGGGCTCTTCATCCAGCCAAGGGGCTTCACCGAGGGTCGGAAGCGTACGAAGACGGGCGGTACCCAGCTCGCGCTGCCGATCCCCACCGAGCAGGATCTGGTCGACCTCCCGCGCATGACGACCTGGGAACAGATGTCGAACCAGTATCGCCTGATCGGCCACTCGCACTGGCACCCGATGGAGCTCTTGCCCAAAACGATGGCCACCGTCGCCGAACTGGAAACGATGCCGGACGGGATGCCGGTGACGATCCCCGGACTCATCGTCTGCCGCCAGCGTCCAGGCACGGCAAAGGGCATCACCTTCCTTTTGCTGGAGGACGAAACGGGTGTCGTCAATGTCGTCATCTATCCCGACCTCTACGAGCGGCAACGCTACGAGGTGCGGTCCGTCCCCCTGCTGATCGTGGAGGGCCGCCTGCAACGCGACCAGCACAACATCAACATCGTCGCCACGCATCTTCGCGCGCTCGAGGAGAGCCGGTTCGCGACGGAGCATGCGACCGGCGCCGATGCACCAATCGACGAGGTCAACCTCGACCCGGCACGCCCGCGCGAGGTCGATCCACACCGCATCCAGCTCGTGCGCCTGCACGACGATAAGGACGATGGACCGCGCTCCCTCGCCGAGATCCGCGCCCTCTCGCCGGACTCCCACAACTACCGATGATTGCACGCCTGGCGGAAGCGTCCGGCGCCCAACGGCGCCGAAACCGCCAGGCACCCAGTTCCTGCGCTACACTCGACCTATCGAATATCCGCTGCTTCCGCCTGCCCCAGAGGATCTTCCGCCCGATGACCGACCGCGATCCCCGCGCCACCGTTCCCGCTTCCAGCCTCGACCGAATCCCGACGCCGGACGGAGGGCTCGGCTCGCACGAGTTGGAGACCGACAGCGACGATCCGGCCGTCCTCCGGCAGTCGCTCCTGCGGGCGAAGGAACGCCTCGCCTTCTACGAATCGTTCGACCGCATCATTGGCGAGAACATCAAGCGCTCCGGCGAATTGATGCTGGAGACGATCGCCCTCCGTGAGGAAGCCCAGGCCGCCGAGCAGGCCCGGAGCGCCCGCGAGACACAGATCGACCGGGAGCGCCAGGCCGAGCGCGCGCAGACGAAGGCATTGCTGGCGTCCCTGCGTGATGAGATCGCCGGCTTCCAGACCGCCACGGCCGCCCTCGCCGGCCGTGTAGCCGACGCCCTCCGCACGCTGGAGCAGGGTGCAGTCACACCCGAAGGGACGTCACCCTCCCCGAACGCGGAACCCACCGTCGAGACGGTCTCGCCCGTCACCAGCGAAACACCCACGCTGGCAAAGCCCCCGAAAACCAGCTTCCGTCCAATCCGGCACGATCCCGTCCCGACCACCCCCACAGCAAGCGAACCCGAGGACGAGCAGGACGAGGAAACTCCCGCCGCGGAAGCTCCGACCGAGCCCGAACGCCGCATGGTCGATCTCGTCGTGAACGGCATCGCCCGCGCAACCACGGCGCTCGCCTTCCAGCGGAACCTGAGCGGTCGTGACGGCGTCCTGAACGTCGAGACGCGGGAGTTTGCGGAGGGCGTCCTGCGCTTGAAGGTGGACATCGCGACCGATGCGGCGCTCTCCGACGAGGCATTGGCCGCATGGACGGGTCCCGGCAAGGTGCAGATCCTCACCCGTCAACCGACCCTGATCGCGCTCGAACTCACCGAGTCCTGACACCGGCACGCAACACACAGGGGCCGCACCATTTCTGGACTGCGCAAGCCCCTTGTCTGTGCTTGACAGATAAAAAGTTTAGACCTAAACTTATCGCATGGACACGACCGATCGCCCCGCCAATCCCCAGAGCCACGCGAACGACGACACCACCCGCCGTCAGTACGCACCGCCGGTTGCGGTCGTCGCCTGGCTTCGGCTTGCGCGTATCTTCCAGAAGATCGACCGTCGTACCGCCAGCACACTCCGCGACTGGAACCTCTCCGTCAGCCGCTTCGATGTCCTCAACCACGCCGGCGCGCAGGAAGGGCGTCCCCAGCGGGACCTCGCCCGCTCCCTGCTCGTCACCAAAGGGAACATCACGCAACTCCTCGACGCGATGGAGCAGGACGGCTTGGTCGAGCGCCGCAAGTGCGGGCGCACCAACCTCGTCTACCTGACCGAGGAGGGCCGCGCGCTCCGCACGCAATCGCTCGCCGATCACGAGCGCCGCATCGTCGACGAGTTCTCGGTCCTCACCCCGGAGGAGACGGAGACGCTGCTCGCCCTGCTCCGCAAGCTCGATCGCTCGCTACCCGAACCGTAGGCCAGCTTCCTAGCCACTCCTGCATCCGTTGCTGCATTGCATCCAGAAGGCCCCATTCTCATGACCACATCTCACGTTCCTGCAGGACTCGAACTCGGCGGCCTCCATCACGTCAGCGCCGCCACCGGCGATATCGTCGGCAACCGCGACTTCTACACCCGCGCCCTCGGCATGCGCATCGTGAAGAAGTCCGTGAACCAGGACGCGCCGGACATGTACCACCTCTTCTACGCCGATGGCCTTGGCACGCCAGGGACCGATGTCACCTTCTTCGACTATCAGGGATCGGCCCCGCCAAACAGCCGTGTCGCCCCGAACCGGCCCGGCTCCGGTGAGATCCAGGAGATCGCCCTCCGCGTCTCCGGCGACGATTCGCTCGCCTTCTGGCAGCAGCGCTTCGATACGCTCGGCATCCCGTATGGCGATATCGTGGAACGTGCCGGCCGCCAGGCGCTGCCGTTCACCGATCCGGAAGGCCAGCGCCTCGCCCTGATCGAGGACGGCGGCGATACGGCAGCCATCCCCGGCGGCACGCCATGGGAGCTGGCGACGGTCCCTGCCAAGCACGGCATCAAGGGCCTCGGCGCGATCACGATCTCCACGGCGCGCCCGGAGCAGACCCTGCGCGTGCTCACGGAGTTCCTCGGCTTCCGCATCGTCTCGGAGACACCCGACCCGGAGAACCCGGTGCGGCGAACAGTCGTGCTGGAGACCGGCAAGGGTGGTCCTGGCGGCCTCTTCATCGTGAAGGTGATGCCCGACGAGCCGCGCGCCCATCTCGGCGCGGGCGGTGTCCATCACATCGCGTTCCGGGTGGACACATTCGAGCATCACGCCGCGTGGAACGAGTACCTGACGAAGGCCGGGTTCCATGTCACGCCGCTGATCGACCGCTTCTACTTCAAGGCGATGTACTTCCGCGAACCAGGCGGCGTCCTCTACGAGATCTCGTCCGATGAGCCAGGGTTCGCGACCGACGAGCCGCTGGCATCGCTTGGTGAGACGCTGGCCCTGCCGCCGTTCCTGGAAGACTTGCGCCCGAAGATCGAGGAGATCATCCGACCACTGGATACCTCCAGGACGGTGACGACGACCGAATATGGCCAGCCGACTCCGGTCGAGGAAGCGAGCGCCGTGCAATGACATCCAACACCACCCTTCCCCATGCCAATGCACCCGTCTACGCGACGGGTGCTCCGCTGGAGTCAGCCGACCTCGTCGTGATCCTCGTGCATGGACGCGGTACGAATGCTGCCGACATCCTCGGGCTCGCCGGAGAGATCGTTCCGGAAGACGCGGCGGACCGGATCGCCTTCCTCGCGCCGGATGCCGAGGGCAGCGTCTGGTACCCCCATCCTTTCCAGCAACCGCTGGCGATGAACGAACCGTGGCTGACCGGCGCGCTCGCAAAGATCGACACGCTCATCGACCATGCCCGATTCGGGCAGGCGGATCTCCCGGTCGTCGTGGGCGGCTTTTCCCAGGGCGCCTGCCTCTCGCTGGAGCACATTGCGCGCGGCGCGCGGCCGGTTGCGGGCGTCGCGGCCTTCAGTGGCTCCTTGATCGACCCCTCCATCACGGACCGCTCTCCGATCGGCAACCTGAACGGTCGTCGGGTCTTTCTCGGCTGCGGCGACCGCGACCCGTTCTTCACGCTTGATGTCGCGGAGGATTCGGCGAAGGCGTTGGAAGACGCTGGCGCAACGGTCGATTTCCGGAGCTATCCTGGCATGGGTCACATGATCGACGGCGACGAGATCGAGGCCGTCCGCACCTTGATCGCAGCGAGCCTGCCCGCGCGCTGAACCTCTCACCCAACACGCTTTCGGAGCGCCGTACGCATGAAACATCATGCGTACGGCGTTTTCGTACACCCAGATGCCATCCTGTCACGATCCTGACACATCGCCGTGGTGGCCGTTGATGCGGATGCACGGGAGTCCGGCGGACACTATCCATGACACCGATTCACCCGGCCGAGGGCAATTGCCGGAGTCGAATCCGGGTCCCCACAGAAAGGAGTTCATCATGGACACCGCCGCATTCTTTCCCGGCCGCTTCGACGGCAAGACCGTCATCGTCACCGGCGCCGGCTCGGGCATCGGCCGTGCCACAGCCCTGCGTATCGCGCATGAAGGCGGACGGGTAATCGCCGCTGACATCCACGCCGAACGGCTCGATCAGCTGGTCGCCGAGTTTCCGGATCTCACCCTGGTGCCAGTCGCCGGCGATGTCAGCGTCCAGGCCGATATCGACCGCATTGTCGCAGCAGGTGGCGGTGCCGTGCATGGCCTCGTCAACAACGCCGGCATCATGGACGACTTCCTGCCTGTCGCCGAGGTAACCGACGAGATGTGGTCCCGCGTCATGCGCGTGAATGTCGAGAGCGTGATCCGGTTGAGCCGGGCGGTGATCCCAATGATGCTGGCACAAGGCGGGGGAGCCATTGTGAACGTGGCTTCCGTGGCGGGACTGGGCGGCGGGTTCGCCGGTGTCACCTACACCGCGTCGAAACACGCGATGATCGGGATCACAAAGAATACGGCGTTCATGTATGGGCCAAGCGGTATCCGGACCAACGCCGTGGCGCCGGGAGGCGTCGTGACCGGTATTGACGCGAAGTTCGGTTCCGAGTTGGCGATGGAACGGCTCGCTCCGACGATGCAGGCATCGACGACGCACATGGCCCAACCGGAACAACTGGCGTCAGACATCACCTACCTGCTCAGCGACGGCGCCTCTAATGTCAATGGGGCAATCCTCGCTTCGGACGGCGGCCTGACCGCGATGTAGCGACGGATGTGACGCACCACCACGCAATTGGACGAATGCCGAGGCCATTGCCGCGTAGTCCGAGACGGCAACCACGATGTCTGGACCATTTCGCAAACGGACGGACCGGGCAGCGGATGCATCCGCTGCCCGGTCCGTCCGTTTGTGGCGTCGTTCACGCCCATCGCCCCGGCACCTGTGTCTGTTCCGACAGTCAGGCCGGCGGGAGCGGCTGGGCGTAGGGCTCGATCGCTGCAATCTCGTCGTCGGTCAGGGCCGGGAAGGAGAGCGACGCGATGTTTTCCTCCAGCTGCCTCACACTGGACGCCCCGATCAGCGCCGAGGTGATCTCCGGCCGCCGCAGGATCCACGTCAACGCCAGTTGGGCAAGCGTCTGCCCCCGCCTCTCCGCGATGGCATTCAGCGCCTTCGCCCGCTCCAGGTACTCTGGCGTGATCGTGCCTTCCTTCAGCGATCCGGACCGCGCCGCACGCGAATCGGCCGGGACCTTCCCATTCAGGTAGCGATCGGTGAGGAGCCCCTGCGCCAGCGGCACGAACGCGATCGCCCCGATGCCACGCTCCGCGAGCACGTCGAGCAGCCGTTCTTCCACCCAGCGATTGAACATGTTGTAGCTAGGCTGATGGATGAGTAACGGCACGCCAAGCGCCTTCATGGCGCCGGCCATCGCCTCGGTCTGCTCGGCGTTGTAGTTGGAAATGCCGGCGTAGAGCGCCTTGCCGCTGGTCACCGCAGTCGCCAGCGCCCCGGCGGTTTCCTCGACCGGCGTCTCCGGATCCGGACGATGGTGATAGAAGACGTCGACGTAGTCCAGCCCCATCCGGCCAAGGCTCTGGTCCAGTGAGGCCAGCAGGTACTTTCGCGATCCCCAGTTGCCATACGGTCCCGGCCACATGTCGAAGCCGGCCTTCGAGGAAATCACGAGTTCGTCTCGGTAAGGACGGAAATCCTGCCGGAAGATGGTACCAAAGTTCTTCTCGGCTGCACCGTATGGCGGACCGTAGTTGTTCGCGAGGTCGAAATGCGTCACCCCAAGGTCGAAGGCACGGCGCAGGATCGCGCGCTGGGTCGCGAGCGGATTGGCATCGCCGAAGTTCTGCCAGAGACCGAGCGAGATGGCCGGCAACAGGAGACCGCTGCGCCCGGTCCGGCGGTAGGGAATCGACTCGTACCGCCCTTCGGCAGCGACGTAAGCGGGTGGAACCATGAACGGAATCTCCTCAGCAATCGGCGCAAGCTGTCACTGCGGCACGGTACCACGGCCCCGCAATCCCACCTACCCGCCAATCCGACTGGTCGGTCCGACTGGAGGATCTGGCTCCTGCTATGCTCACGCCGGTATCCGAATGAACGGGAAAGGCGATCCCAGTGACAACAAGCGCGGTACTCATGGAAATCGCATCCGAAAGGATGCGCCAGGACGAACGATGGGGCGAACAGAATCACGACGACTTCATCTGGGGCGCGATCCTTGGAGAGGAGATCGGGGAAGTCAATCGTGCCATGGTCGAAGATCACTTCGGTGATGGCGGCAACCTGCGGGAGGAACTCGTCCAGACGGCAGCGGTGGTCGCCGCCTGGATCGAGTGCATCGACCGCCGCACCGGTCGGGCCAAGGATTGATGTCCGCCTGGTGATGAGCGTTCCAGTCCGGCTGGCCCATCGTACAGGTCAGTCCGGACGGACGCGCTGCGCGTCGCGGAGCGGCGTCAGGATCGCTTCGAGGAAAGTCGTCACGCCCTCATAGCTGAGCGGAAAGTCGCGCGTCCACTCGCCGACCTGCCCGGCCTGAACCGCGGGCATTGCGCTGATCGCGGGCTGCGCCTGCAACTCCTCCAGTGTCCGATAGGTGCTGTAGACATCGTTGTAGAAGATGTCCGCCGGATACTTCAACGCCTGTTCGAGACTGAGGGTCTCCCAGAACTCGTCCGCCTCCGCCGAGTCCGCGTTGGCGAACGCCATGCCCAGCGAGGAGAGGAATTTCAGCTCGGCGATGTCCTTCGGCCCGGCAACGTAGAAAGCATCGGGATCGACATCCGCAAAGATCACCGACAGGTCCGCCTTCTCGGCAAGAACGCCCCGGATTTCCTCGACCTTGGCACCGAAGGTGTCCCGCGCCCCGGCGATGGCCGGCGCATCGACATCCGCCCCGAGGGAGACGGCGAGGTCGACGAACCGCTGGAGCTGGACCTCGGTCGAGGCGTTGTCTGTCACGACCACCAGTGGCGCAATCTGGTTGAGCGTGTCCCACATGTCCGGAACCACACCGGAGATACCGGAGGGATCGTTCGGGTCGAACGTGTAGACAAGGATCACGTCCGGGTGCACGTTCAGCAGGTCTTCGGGGAGGATGTTGCCATCGGCATCGCCGACGTTCACCACGGCGGTGGCGTCGATGTTGCCCCAGGCGATGTGATCGCCATCGGGATGCGCGCTCGCGGTCCAGTCGAACACGGCATCCGCCTTGATCCCGAGATCCCACAACGCCGCGGCGGGAACGAGATTCGCCGCAATCCGCGTCGGCGCACTCGGCAGCGTCACGGTCTTGCCCATGACATCGGTGTAGGTCCATTCGCCGCCAACCGGGGAGGCCGCCGGACTTGCACCCGGCGTCGCCTGCCGCGCGAATGCCGAACCGATTGTCGCTGCCGCAACGGCCGTCCCCGCCGTTGCCGCCACCGCCCGCCGTGTATATCGACGCGTCGTCATGAAACGTTCCTTTGTCACGAAATGCCATAAGACCAACCTAACAAGTCAGGATTATAGCCGGACACGCAGGACGACGCCGTGACGCGTCGTTGCGGTGCTCCTGCGCAGGTTGCGATACTTATCGGAGCAGATGCCCCCTGCATCGGGCATCGCGTCGCGCTCGAAGCCGCACACCCCAGCCGTCCAGCCGGAAGGACCCTCCATCATGCCGCAACCGCTCCTCGAATCGCTGCCCGCGCTCCCGGTCGATCCCGTGTTCGCCCTCAACACCCAGCTCAAGGCCGACCCACGCGAACGCAAGCTCGACCTCATCATCGGCGTCTACAAGGACGGCAACGGCGAGACCCCGGTCTTCGAGGCCGTTCACAAGGCGGAGCAGCGCATCAACCTCGAACGCGAGTCGAAGACCTATCGCGGCCTCTCCGGCAACGAGGCGTTCGACCGCCTCATCCCCCACCTCGTCCTTTCCAACCACGATGCAATCGAGCGAGCCACCGTCATCCAGTCGGTCGGCGGCACCGGCGCGCTCCGCCTGCTCGGCGACTTCATCAAGGTCGCCAATCCGGACGCCACGATCTGGATCAGCAACCCCGGCTGGGGCAATCATGAGCCGCTTTTCAAGGCGGCGGGGTTGAAGATCGCCAAGTACACCTACCTGACGCCGGACGGCGCCGCCGATGGCGAAGGCATCCTCACCCAACTCCAGGCCGCCAAGCCAGGTGACGCTGTTCTCATTCACGGATGCTGCCACAATCCTTCCGGCGCTGACCTGTACATCGACACCTGGCAGGCGCTCGGCAAGCTCGTGGTCGAGAAGGGCCTCCTGCCACTGGTCGACCTTGCCTACCAGGGTCTCGGCGATGGCCTGCGCCAGGATGTCGCAGGGCTCGACCGCTTCGTGGAGATCGTGCCGGAGCTGCTCATCTCCGTCTCCTGCTCGAAGAACTTCGGCCTCTACTGCGAGCGCACCGGAGCCGCCATCGTCATCAGCGCCTCGGCAGATGCGAAGCCGTCCATCACCGCAACGCTCCAGAGCCTTGCGCGGACCAACTACTCCATGCCGCCAGACCACGGCGCGGCGATCGTCGCCGAGATCCTCGCCGATCCCGAACTGCGCGCCGAGTGGGAGGACGAGCTGAATGCCATGCGCGACCGTATCCACGGCGTGCGCACGGCGCTGGCCGACGCCTTCCTCGAAAGCACGCCCGATCCAGCCCTGCAGGCGGTCCGCCATCACAAGGGCATGTTCTCCGTGCTCCCGCTGAGCGCCGCCCAGATGACCCGACTCCGCGACGAGTTCGGCATCTACGGCACGAACGCCGGCCGTGTGAACATCGCGGGCGTCTCCATCAACGACGTGCCCTACCTCGCCGAGAGCGTCCTCGCCGTGATGGACGAGGAGTGAGAACCGAGGAGTGATGCGTGAGAATCACCCGATAGGCCATTCCTCACTCCTCCCAGAAAAGGAATCCCCCATGATCCCCACACTCGCCTTCGGCCGCACTGGCCACATCTCGACCCGGATCATCTTCGGCGCGGCAGCGCTCAGCGCCGTCTCTCAAGCCGACGCCGACCGCACGATGGAGCTCGTCATCGAGCATGGCATCAACCACATCGACACGGCGGCCAGCTACGGCGACGCCGAACGCCGCCTCGGCCCGTGGATGGCGAAGCACCGCGCCGATTTCTTCCTCGCGACGAAGACCGGCGAGCGCACCTACGATGCCGCTTACGATGAGATTCGCCGCTCGCTGGAGCGCTTGCGGACCGACCAGGTCGACCTCATCCAGCTGCACAACCTGGTCGACAAGGCCGAGTGGGAGACTGCGCTCGGTCCGGGCGGCGCGCTGGATGCCGCGATCCAGGCACGCGAGGAGGGCCTGGTCCGCTTCATCGGCGTCACTGGGCACGGCACCGAGGTTCCGGCGCGCCACAGCGAATCGCTGGCCCGCTTCGGCTTCGACTCGATCCTGCTGCCGTACAACTACCCGATGATGGCAAATCCGCAATACGCGCATGATTGGGAGACCGTCGTCGCGACCTGCCAGGAGCGGGAGATAGCCGTGCAAACGATCAAGGCGATCACCCGCGCACCGTGGGGCGACCGTCCGCAGACGACCGCAACGTGGTACGAGCCGCTGCAGGAGCAGGGCGCGATCGACACGGCGGTCTGGTGGGTGTTGGGCCGGGAGGGAGTCTTCCTGAACACGGTCGGCGACATCACGATCCTGCCGAAGGTGCTGGACGCCGCCGAGCGCTTCGAGACGCGCCCCACCGACGAGGAGATGACCGCGCTCGTCAACACCTGGCACATGGAGCCGATGTTCGTCTGACACGAGGAATGAGGACCGAGAAGGGAGGAGAGAGCCCCGTCGCTCGCTTCTCACTTCTCGGTCCTCATTCCTCTACGAGAGGTGCTTCAGCAGGAACTCATAGGCGGCAGCACGCATGTGCGCGGTCTGCTTGTTGTCCGCCGCACCGCCGTGACCGCCCTCCCGGTTCTCGTAGAACCAGACTTTCGGGATGCCCATCGCCTCCATCCGCGCCGCCATCTTCCGCGCCTGCACCGGCCCAACGCGGTCGTCGCTCGTCGCCGTGTAGAAAAGCACCGGCGGATAGGCCGTTCCCTGCTTCAGGTTGTGGTAGGGAGAGAAGGTCTGCACGTAGGCCCATTGCTCCGGCACATCCGGGTCGCCGTACTCCGCGATCCACGAGAACCCGGCCGAGAGCTTCGTGTAACGGCGCATGTCCAGCAGCGGCACCTCGCAGACAATCGCCCCGAAGAGCTCGGGATACTGCGTCAGCATGTTCCCGACCAGCAGCCCGCCGTTGCTGCCTCCCTCGCAGCCCAGGTGCGCTGGACTCGTCACCCCACGCGCGATCAGGTCCCTCGCCACCGCCGCAAAGTCCTCGTAGGCGCGGTGGCGATTCTCCTTCATGGCGGATGTGTGCCAGGTCGGACCGTATTCGCCGCCTCCGCGGATGTTCGCAACAACGTAGACGCCGCCGCGATCGAGCCAGGCACGGCCGATCACGCCGTTGTAGCCGGGCGTCAGCGCGATCTCGAACCCACCGTAGCCGTAGAGCAACGTCGGATTGGAGCCATCCAGCACCAGATCCTGCTTCGAGACCTGGAAATACGGCACCCGTGTCCCATCCAGCGATGTCGCAAAATGCTGCTCGACACGATAGCCACTGGCGTCGAAGAAGGCGGGCGAGGTCTTGACCGTCTCCGGCTCACCCCCGCCGATGGTCCCGGTCTGGAGCGTGGATGGGGTCAAGAAACCGGAGACGACCATCCAGTAGTCGTCGCTCTCGTCGGCATCGACCGGCGAAACACTCACGGTATGCAACGCCGGCGCACCCGCAAGCGCGGAGCGCGCCCAACCGTTCGCCGGGTCCAGGACCTCGATCCGGGTCGCGACATCCTGCAGGAGGGTGAGCAGGAGATAGTGCTTCGTCCACGACCACCCTTCGAGCGATGTATGCGCATCCGGCGTAAAGAGCGCCTCCAGCGTGCGATCGCCCCCGATCCAGGCATCGAGATTCGCCACCAGGAGCGATCCGGCGGGCCAGATCGTGCCGTTCACCTCCCAGTCGGAACGTGGGCGAACCAGCAGCCATTCCTTGTGCGGCTCGACGCTCGCATCCAGCGGGACATCGATCTTCACGAGCGTGTCCCCCTGGACGAGGGAATAGGTGGCCGTGAAGAACTCGATCCGGTCTTCCGCAATGTCCCGTTCGTAGCCGCGCGTATGATCGTGACCCACGGCGGTCAGCATGTGCGACTCGGGAACTTCCATCACCGTCTCCGCCTCGGCCAGCGGCGTACCGCGTCGCCAACGCTTCGCGATGCGCGGATAGCTGGACGTGGTCAATGAACCGGGCCCGAAGTCCGTAGACACCCAGATCGCATCGAGGTCGATCCAGCCGCACCACATCTTGGCGACCGGCAGCACAAACCCGTCCTCGACAA
This sequence comes from Thermomicrobiales bacterium, assembly GCA_049841275.1. Lineage (GTDB taxonomy): Bacteria > Chloroflexota > Chloroflexia > Thermomicrobiales > UBA6265 > JASGDN01. Next base: position 28,503 of record JASGDN010000038.1, on the reverse strand, counting down.
ACGTCTTCGTCTCGACGTCAAACTCGCGAAGGGTCACCGCATCGCCGCCATCCGGCGAGAGGCTGAGCAGCGCGCGGTCGTAGTCCGGGTAGAGCATCTGGGCACCCCTGAAGACCCAGTCGATGCCCTCCGCCTTGCCCAGCGCGTCGATGTCGAGCACGGTCTCCCACTCCGGGGAGGCCGTGCGATAGCTCTCCGGCGTGGTGCGCCGCCAGAGTCCGCGCGGATGCTCGGCGTCCTTCCAGAAGTTGTAGTACCAGTCGCCATATTTGCCGACCATCGGGATGCGATCGGTCGAATCGAGAACCTCGAGAATGCGTGCCTGCATGCGGTCGAAGTCATCCGAACCAAGCATCTCCGCGGTCTTCGCGTTCTGCTCGGCAACCCATGCGAGCGGCTGCTCGCCGTAGATCTCTTCCAGCCAGAGGAATTCGTCGTGTGGTTGCTCGGCACGGGCTTCGGTCACGGCGGCATCGGGGGTGGATGTCATGAGGGATGCTCCTGGGCGGCTCGGCGCCATTCATGAAACAGACGCTGCAACGGCGCTACCCTATCATGCCGCACCCGTCCTCGCGAATACTCCCATCTCCCGCTTCCAGAATGCGCCCTTGGCCGCAAGCACTCGATCCACGCTACGCAGTCCCTTGGTGGCGATGCGTAGTCGTGCTTCGATCCATTACAGCAATGCGCAATGCCAATTGCGCAACATCTACGTATTGAGATGCCTTGCATGCAGGTATAGCGTGAATTCAGCAGGTCATGACCCGGTGCTTCGAATCGTTTACGGGAATTCGCAGGGACCGCGTCTGCCAATCCTGCCCGTCTGGCTCGTTTCATCAGCGCATTCCACCTGTTCCAGCAAGGAGGCAGTCCTGTGGCCATCGAAATATCGCGTGCGCTCCCGTCCGAATACGCCGTCATCCTGAACACCCTGCCAAAGGAGTGGTTCGTTCCGGAACCATACCTGCTCTATCTCCAGGTGGCCGACATGGTGAACGCCAACCGGTTCCTCATCGCACACGACGGGGAAACCCTGGTAGGGACGATCGGATGGCAGGACAACGTCGCGTTCGGCGCCTATTACGAGAAGTTCCTGTTTGTGAAGCCCGAGTACCGGAAGGAAGGCGTCGCCGCCATGCTCTGGCGCGAACTCCTCGCCATCGCAGCGGATTCCGGCCAGCGCGCCATCTTCTGCGATGTCCCGGAGAAATCACCCCTGATCCGCAGCATCCACCAGGTTCCGGGTGCAAGGGAAGTCGGATCGATCGAGGATTTTCATGGTGATGGCGTGAAGTCGATCATCTTCGCCCTCGATGTGAAGGGCTCGAAGGCGTTCACGACCTACGTCGACCGCCTGATCGAGAGCTCCGGCAACCACCGGCATGCCTGAACTCTGCGCCACCTCCCACGTTTTCACGCCCGGATGGGTCCGTCACATCCGGGGAAAGGACCTCACATGACACCCTCGACCGACACGCTCTTCATCGCTTCCAGCCATCGCCCGGACCTTCGCGCTGCCTTCTCCGAGACGCCAGGCACCGATCCGCAATCGTCCTGCATCGCCACGCTGCCAAGACCGCTGTTGTTCAGCGGCTGCAACGAGAAATCGGACAAGGCCGACAAGACGAAGGAGGTTGGCAAGGACGACAAGTCCAATCGCGCCCCCGTCCGCGACCGCCGGGCCGGGCAATGCACGTACCTGGCGGGGCCCCAGCAGCTCGATGCGCCCGTCCACGACTTCGTCTTCTCCTGAGGCCCGCACCGTGGACCCGCAAGGAACGACGGCCGCCCCGATCCTCGTCTTCGCTCACCCGGACGATCCCTTTGCCGAGACCCTGAAGGGCACCGCCAACGAGGATACGGTCCGGATATGGCAACCAGCCGATCTCGTTGAGATCGGCTGGTCTGTCACCTTCGACCCTCATCCAGAGGTGCGGCTGACGGATCGGCGGCGCGCCCAAACGTGGGAGAGCGGCGAGATGGCCGGGATCTGGTTCCAGGCGCTGCCCCCACTCGCCAGGATCGATGGGCTGGACGAGCGCGACCGCCAGTATGTCATCGCCGAGATTCGCAGTTCCCTTGCGGCCGTCTGGCATGCAGCCGCCTGCCCGATCATCGGTCAGCCAGCGTCCGAACCCGTCAATGCCGCGCTCGGCCCCGGTCCGGAGGCACGAATCGCCATGCACCGGCTCGGCCTGCCCACCGTTTCCACGCACCTCGGGATTCGACGCATCCATGCATTGCAGGCTGCCGGCAAGGCGGTTCGCCTCACCGCACTCGACACCAACGCATCACACTGGCTGGAATCCGCCATCGATCCGGAAGATGGGGCAAAACAGGAAGACGAGGTCGCGATCGCCGTGGACGATCGCATCGTTCGCGTCGTCGCGATCCTCGGCGAAGACCTCCGCATCTTCGTGGCCCAGCCCGATGGCTCGATCCATCGCGCTGGGCCAACCAGCGACGACAACGATCTTGCTGACTACATCCGTGCGGCTACGCATCTGGACCTGGCGCTCGCGTTCTGCTGTCGGCAGCGTGGCGCCTGGCGCATCGTCCGACTGTCAACCCAGTTGCCATGGTGGCTGGCCAGCATTGACGATACGGCGTGCTGGTTCGCGTCCTGGCTGGCCGAGCGATGCCGCCCCTCCCGCCAGATGGCCATGGGGGAGCATCGCCCATGACTGCACGCATCCTCATCGTCGGATCACCGCGCGATCCCACATACCGTTACACCCTATCGACCCCGATGCCGTCCACCCACGAAATCGTGGCCCTGGACCTCGATCGATTCGCCGCCGAGTCATCCATCCACCTTGATGGCGAACTCGGAGCGACGAACGAGGCCACGATCGTCGACGGCGACAACCGGCTCGATTTCGGACGTATCAGCGCCTGCTACGCGCGGTTCATCGACCCTCGTCCCGAATCGGACACGGCGGATGACAAACGATCCTGGGCGCGCCACCGGCTGCTTCAACTCGTCCTGGCAGATGCGCCATTTCCCGTGGTGAATCGTCCCGGCGCCGGGGAGTCCAACGACATGAAGCCAGTGCACACCGCACTCCTCGGCGCCCTGGGATTCGCCGTACCACGAAGCTGCACGACCAATGATCGGGACGAGGCACTTTCCTTCCTTGAATCGTGCCCCGATGGCGCGATCTACAAGTCCAACTCCGGCCAGCGCAGCATCGTTCAGCTCGTCGGCCCGGCCGATATCGACCGGCTGGGCCTGCTCGATCGCTGCCCGGTCTACTTCCAGGAGCGCATCCGCGGCACCGACATCCGCGTTCACGTCATCGGGAATCACTGCCACGCCGTCGCCATCGATTCGAACGAGATCGACTATCGGTACGATCGGTCCGGTACCGCGCAAGAACACCCCTTTGCGGTACCCGATGACCTCTGTGAACGATGCATCCGCGCGACGGAAGGACTCGGCCTCGTCTTCGCGGGCATCGACCTGATCCAGCGTGAGGATGGCGAGTTCGTCGCGCTGGAGGCGAATCCGATGCCGGGATACCACGGCTACGATCTCACCCTCGGCGGTGCGATTGCGGCAAGCCTCTGGTCCTGGCTCGCCAACGCGTGAGCGGTGGCCGGCAAATCAGGATTCGCCGCCTTATGCCCGTTCCTTCGCTTCCCGCAACGCAAGCATCTCGTCCGTCAGCACGAGCGGCGTGGATGAAGTCGGCTCCACAGCATCCAGATCCCAGGCACCGGATTCGTCTTGCGGGATCTTCAGGCGCTGGGCGACGGGCGGTGGGGTCTTCGCGGCAGCCGGGGTCCGCGCGTACCAGTAAGCGACACTCGCCATCTCGTTCGCGAGGTGGTTGGCATGGCCGTGCTCGATCGTGACCCTGATCGACTCCCGGAAGCGGATCGCGTTCTCCAGGTGGAAGACGTAGCAAGTCTGGTAGCCGCCGGTCAGCGCGTCCTCATGCACCACGCCGTTGCGGAGGAAGGCGTTCGTCTGCGTCTCCCAGGCCTGACCGAGGTAGTCCTCACCGCCGGTGCCGTGCAGGTCGGGCGGCCACTTCTGGCCATCGATCCAGATCATGTCGTCGCCCTCGCCCCACCACTCGTCCTTGAGATTCGTGATGGAGAGATTGCAACCGATGTAATGCCCTTCCCCTTCCGTTTCGAGGATGACGTAGTTGTTGCGATACGCCACATCCCCGAGATTCGCGACCTCGTTCACCTCGCTGTAGACCAGGAGATCGTGTCCCCAGCCGGGGAAGGGATTCGCCCGCCGGAACTCGGCGTGGGCGTACCCGAGGTCGCCCGGCCAGGTCTCCCAGCGTTCGTAGTCGATGTAGAAGTACTGCGTGTGCGGCTCGTCCGACTCGTTCACCAACTCGATCCGGGCGCGTTTCGCGAACGGCATCTGCCAGTGGCAGTTGAGCGCGCATCCCCGGCCAAAATTGGGGTTGTGTGCGGTGGACGCCGTGAAGAGCGCCGACTGGAACGACTCCACCTCGCCGTGCCCGAGGCAGAAGAAATCGCCCAGCGGCACGGCGATGCTCGGTTCCGGTGCATCGTCCCAGGTCACAAGCAGGAGACACTCGCGGTAGTGCTCGCGCTGCGTCATCCAGATGTGGGTGATGCACCCCGGACCGGACAGATCGGCGAGCACGCGACGCTCGCCGGGCGCGATCGTCCAGGAGTCGGCATTCCGGCCGGACGTATCCCACGAGGAAACACGCCCGGTACGACGATCGGATCGGATACGGGCAAAATCGAGGGCGCTCATCGACAGGACTCCCTTGGGACAGATCGGGGGCAGTGGACCAGCTCGCCTGCCGTGGCATTCGCGTAGCGTGCTTCACCCCCCTTCGGATATTGACCTCCGGTCGATCGCGCTTCGCGCGGGGGTGTTTCGCTACGCTCAACATGACATGCAACAGTGCGTGTGGCCACCGCCACATGAATGCCAAGCTATGGGAGGAGAACCAATCAGACACCGCCAAACTCGTCGATGGCGTCCAGCAGGCCTTGCATGTAGCCGATCGCATGCGCGCGGCCGCGGTGGTTCCAGGCCGTGTCATCATCCATGTGCGGCACATGATCGTCCAGCAGGAATCCCGTGAAGCCAGACCGTTTCAGGAGCAGCATGATCTCGGCCGGATTGTAGTTGCCCTCGCCGATGAAGCATTCCTGGAACAGCGGCACGCTCCCTTTCACATCGCGGAAGTGGACGTAGAGGATGCGGCCACGCGGCCCGAAATACTCGATCATCGCACGGACATTCGCCGCACCGCCCGGCATCTCGGAGCAGCACCCGAGACAGAGGTCGAGTCCCCACGCCTCACCGGCGCCCGTCGCCTCGGCGATCTCCTCGGCACGTTTGAAGCCATCCACGTCCGCAAAGATACGGGCGACGCCGCCGAGCATTGGCACCGGCGGATCGTCGGGGTGCAGCGCCAGCTTGACACCGGCCTCCTTCGCGACCGGGAGCACGGCATTCATGAAGTATGTGTAGTTCTCCCACATCGTCTCGGCAGAGATGAACTCGTCCGGATCGGTCGTGTGGACGAGACCGCCCGCCCAGTCCGGACGGTCCGGCATGAACTCCTTGCCCCCGCTTGGCGACGCGCCGACCGCCGCCAGGTCGAACTCGCGGACGGTCACGCCACCGCGTCCTGGCGCGGTGCGGCTGGTGGTCCAGACGGAGTTGGGCATGAAGTTGTAGCCGAGGATGGGGATCCCTGCTTCGCCCATCGCGCGGATGGTCGCCTGGTAGTTCTCGATCTGTTCGTCGCGCCCCTCGTAGCCGCTCATCACCTTCGAGAGGGCATTGAGCGGCACATTCTCGATCGCCTCCAGTGTCATGCCGTGCTCGCGCGCCTTCGCGGCCAGCGGCGCCAGGTCGTCGACGCTCCAACGATCCTGGTTCTCGATCAGGGGCGAGTTCATCTGGACGCTGGTAACGCCGAGCTGCGCACCAAAGCGCAGGATCTCGTCCGTCATCACGCTGAACTGCCCGATCGCGACCCGCATGCCCTTCGCTGCCTCACTCATCGCGGTCTCCTTCCCGCCGTCCGGCCGGGAACCGTGCGCCATGCTCCCGGACATCGGGTGTCCAGGGGCACGGCGATCTGTTGCGTGGCGGCATCGTAGCGCGAGTCCACGATCGCGGAAAGCACTGGCTATCGATTATCGCGTCCGTGTATTTCCTCACGATATTGACAGGCGTTTTCGCGATGCGAGAATGTGGCCAACGTCTCATGTTCCATCTGATTCGAGGGTGAACCTTCCGGGCACGATGCAGCCGTGCGGGACGGTTGCGATCCCTCTGGCAAATCGGGTCCCTGTCCGTTTGCAGATTCGTCGTGCATCGTTGTACGCGATGGTACGGAGGTTGTTCCCATGACTGGATCGTCGTTCCGTTCGCGTTTCACCCGTCGCCAGGTCGTCGCCGGCACCGCCGCAGGGATCGCCGGAACAAGCCTGCTCCCAGGCATCCTGCAAGCCAGACGCGCCCCGGCACTGATCCAGTCTGGCGGCAAGCTGACGTTCTGGGGAGGGCTCATCTTCTCGGACGATGCCAACGAACTGCTCACCAATACGGTCAACGACTGGGGCAAGGACAACGGCGTCGAGACCGAAGTCGTGATGATCAACCAGAACGAAACGAACCAGAAGGTGAGCGCGGCCGTGGAGTCGAACACGATGCCCGATGTGCTCGATCTCGGGCTCGACCTCATGCTCCTCCTCAGCCAGACCGACAAGCTCACGGCGCTGGACGATCTCTTCACCAAGATTGGCGATGCCCAGGGCGGCTGGATGGATTCCATCGATACGGCCACCGCCCCCGCCATATTCGGTGGCGCCCGCATGGGCATTCCCTTTGGCGCCAGTGGCAACCTTCTCTTCGCGCGGCAGGATATCCTCGACGGTATTGGCGTCTCCAGCCTGCCGACGACGTGGGAAGACCTGACCAAGGTCGCGAAGGACGCCACCTCCGATGGCGTCTACGGCATGGGCTTCGCCCTCTCGAACGTGGGCGACGGCAACCTTCAGGTCTCCGTCCTCCAGTCATTCGGCGGCCGCATTGCCGACGACGAGGGCAAGAAGGTCACGCTGAAATCACCGGAAACCACCAAGTACATGGAATGGGTGAAAGCCGCCTGGGACAACGGCCTCTTCCCACCGGGCGCGACGACATGGGACGGCGCGGGTGACAACACCGCCTACCTTTCCGGCCAAGTCGTCTTCATCGCCAACACTGGCTCCGTCAGCATCAAGGCGCAGACGGATGACCCGGACCTCTTCGAGTCGACCTCGTATTCCGCGCTCCCATCCGGTCCCGTGATGAAGGTCTCGGCGGTCGGTCCGAACATGCGCGCCATCCCGACTTCCACGCAGGATGTCGACACCGCCAAGGCACTGGTCGAGCACCTGAGCAACCCGGACTTCCTGAACGCGTATTACAAGGTCGCCATCTATGGTCCCGTCCTCAAGGGACAGGAATCGATGGAGGCCTTCACAGACCCGATCCATGCCGGCCTGCTCGACCTCGTGAAGACCGGCACCGCACCAGCCTATCCGGATGTGAACAACGCAGCCTACGCCGACTTCAATTCGAATTTCCTCGTGCCGAAGATGATTCAGCGTGTGGTGATCGATGGCAAGTCGATCGAGGAAGCCATCGACGAGGCGCAAAAGCAGGGTGAGGCGATCTACGCCAAGTACGCCTGAGCTCCCTTGATGCCTACCTGAGGCCGGGGACGTTCAGTGGCGAACGCAACGAGCGCGCGGAGAAGGTCGATGCTGTCCTTCTCCGCGTTCCCGGCGTCTGCAAAAGCCTCCTCACCGCGAAGGGACCCTCGCCGCCATGTCCGCGATCGCCAAGCCCACGCCGACTCCACCCCCGGAAGTCTCCCGGCCACGCGGCCTCGGACGACTCTCGCTCGCGAACCGGCAAGCGCTCACCGGCTACCTGCTGGCCCTGCCGGCACTCGTGCTGCTGCTCGGACTGGTGGCCTATCCCTTCTTCTTCGCGATCTACATCGCTTTCACCGATCGCATCGTCGGTCGCTCCGGGCACTGGGTCGGATTCGACAACTTCCGCTACCTCTTCAACAACCCCAGCTTCCTGAAGACGGTCCAGAACACGATCATCATGGTCGTCGTCTCCGATGCCGCCAAGCTGGTGATCGGCCTCGGGCTGGCGATGCTGCTGAACCAGGCCGTGGTCGGCCGCGGGGTGATGCGCGCGCTGATCATGATCCCGTGGGCGATGCCGGGTTTCATCGCCTTCCTTGTCTGGCGGCTGCTCTACCAGCCGATCGGCGGCGGCATCAACCTCATTCTCACGCAGACCGGCATCCACCCGGAAGTGATCGACTGGCTCGGCCAGAAATCGACCGCCCTTCCGGCGGTGATCGTCGCAACCGTGTGGCGCGGCTTTCCCTTCTGGGCGATCTCGTTCCTCGCCGCGCTGCAGGGCATTCCGGACGATCTCTATGAGGCGGCAAAGGTGGACGGCGCGTCCGGCTGGCAACGCTTCCGGGACATCACCATCCCGCAGATCCGCCCAGTGATCCTGATCGTGGCGCTGATGTCCTCGATCTGGACCGCCAACAGCTTCGAGAACATCTGGATCATGACCCAGGGCGGGCCATCCGACGCGACGATGGTCTTCCCGGTGCTCGCCTATTTCGGGATGCAGACACAGCGCCTTGGCGAGGCCGCCGCCGTCTCCGTCGCGATGATCCCGGCACTCCTGATCCTCGTCTTCCTCGTCACCGCGCTCATCAAGGACGACGACTGATGCAAGGTCTTCCGCGTTACGGCCCGACCACGGCCTTCCCATCCGGACCATCCTCGCCGACCAGCGGCGAGATTCGCGCCGATATGCGCTGGTACCGGCAACCGCGCGTCCGAAAGATCGGATCGCTGTTCGCCATCTATCTCATCATGATCGCGGTCGCGACGATCGTGATCTTCCCGATCTACTGGATGTTCACGATCTCGCTGAAGTTGCCGAAAGAGATCTACCGGATGCCCTCGCTGGTGCCGGACAACCCGACCTGGGCGAACTACCGCACGCTGATCGAGAAGAAGGACTTCCTGACGAACATCCGCAACAGCATCGTCGTCTCGGCAAGCGTGACGGTGGTCTCTCTGCTGATCTCCTCATTCGCGGCCTATAGCATCGTGCGCTTCCGCTACCGGTTCCGGGGCTTGATCGGCCGGATCATCCTGCTGACCTACCTGACGCCGGGATCGCTGCTCTTCATCCCGCTCTCGATCATCGTCGCCAAGCTGCACCTCGGCAACTCGCTCTTCGGACTCGTGGTTCTCTACCTGACCTTCTCGATCCCGCTGAGCACATGGCTCCTATCCGGCTACTTCCGCTCGGTTCCCGCCGACCTGGAGGAACAGGCGATGGTGGACGGCACGAGCCAGCTTGGAGCGCTCTTCCGGATCCTGCTGCCACTCTCGCTGCCGGGTCTGGCCGCCGTGGCGATCTTCACGTTCACGGCGGCGTGGAACGAACTGCTCTTCGCCCTGATCTTCATCACGTCCGAGGAGAAACGGACCGTTCCACTCGGCCTCCAGTACCTGATGACCGGTGACGTGCTTCTGTGGGGACCGATCATGGCCGGAGCGACGCTTGCCGCGTTGCCGGTGATGCTGCTCTATTTCCTCGCCCAACGCTTCATGGTCCGCGGTGTCACGGCAGGGTCCGTCAAGGGCTGAGCGCGTCACATTCCCGCATGGGCGCTCGTCTCCGGTCGTGAGAGGACTCAACGAGGAGCACCTCGGACGACCGCAGATTGGAGCGACCCATGCAATCCACATCCCTCCTGGCACCGTTCCAGGATCAGAAGACCATCGCACTCACGACCTACCGGCGAAACGGTGAGGCCGTGTCCACCGCTGTCCACGTCATCGTCGATGGCGATGTCGCGGTAGTACGCACCTGGGACACGAGCGGCAAGGCGAAGCGCATCCGTCGCACACCGGACGTGACGATCTCACCCTCGGACAACCGCGGCAAGCCAACCGGCAGCGCCATTCCCATGCATGCCGAGCTGGTCAACGGAACGGATACAACGCGCTGGTCGGCAATGCTCGCCCGGAAATACCCGATCGTCCAGGGAGCATTGGTCCAACGCGTCCACAAGTTGCTCGGCCGCCGCACGGCCTACATCCGGCTGACGCCAGCAGACCACAGCATGCCCGCTCAGGCAAGGAACGAGGCCGGCTCGTAGAGCGCCGAGCGGATGGCGGCCCAGGCATTCCGGTACTGCTCCCACGGCGTCGCGCCAAGCACGGAGATCGTCATCGGACCGGTCCGCTCGACACCCGCCGTCCGATGCGCTCGCTCGCACTGAGGCATGGTGCAGAAGTCGATCTCGATGCTCGCCGGGCCATCCGGCTGCGAGAAGGGAACCTTCCCAATGTCCTCGATGGCCCGTTTCGCCGCCGCCGTGATCTCCGGCGCCGTCGCGGAGGGCGGGCGGCAGATCGCCGAGTTCCGTCCGCTCGCCCACTTCACCGCCACCGTCTCGATCGCGTCACCGAGGAAGGCGGTCGCTTCGGCACAGGTCGTCGCGTCACCAGTCACCATCACGGTCGGGATACCCAACGAGGCGAGCACAAAGGCATTCAGGCCTGTCTCGCCATGCGGCTTGCCATTCACCCGCAGTTCGTAGACGGCGGCGCCGGCGATCGTATGCGGATGGATCGCCTTCGGCGTCTTCGCCATCGCGTGATACCCGACAAAGATCGCGGCGTCGAAATCGGCTGAATCGACACCCTCCAGTTGGCAATAGTCGCGGGCATCGGCGGTGCCGGAGACGAGCAGCGCCTTCGAATGCAGGTGCTCGATCTGGAGATTGCGCATCGGGCCGTGTCCGTCCGCCACCACGATGCGATCGGCGCCAGCCTGTACCGCGCCCTCGATCGCGGCATTCGCGTCACCGATCATCAGCGCCCGGCCGCGCGCGTATTCCGGCTGGCCGGGCATCATCATGTCGGCATGGACGACGCCGGAAATCCCCTCGATATCGACCGAAACAAAGACGTTCATTCCCAGGCTCCTTCACATGCGAGGACGATCACGACCGCACGATGATAGGCGGGATCTGCGCATGTGAAAACAGCGAGGTCCCGGATCAGGACCGGCTACGTTTCATCGCCTTCGTCTTGGCGACATCCGGATCGTCCAGCAACCGGCGGTATTCCCCGGACTCCATTCCATAGAGCGCGACGCGGCCTTCCTCGTCGGAATGAATGCCCCAGCCGTACTTCTTGCCGAGGTCGGATGCGCGCAGGCAGGCCTGCCCCTTCGAGAAGAATTCGGCACGCGCCACCTCACGATCCGGCTCGGGAGCACCCCGGCGATCGGCCCAGACGGTGAAGATCACATCGTCGGAGGTGTATCGATAGGGCGCGTCCGCGATCATCGCCCAGGTCCGATACGCGATGGACGGACTCTCCTCCCTGTGCGGTGGGATCGTGCCCCGCTCGGCTCCGGCGTCCTCCGCTGCCGCGATCAGGGTGTTCCGATAGTTCGTCGTGTGCTTTCCCATTCTGATCGCCATCGTCATTCCTCCACCAGCTATCTCCCACTGTCCAGCATCCAGACCGGTACCACTCAGCTTCGCACACCGGCCGGACAGAATCCGTCCCTGCGCTTATGACCAGAACCACTTCTCAATATGTAACCATTCTGTTACTATTATCCACATGGACGTCTTCGAGGCCCTTGCCGATCCGGTTCGCCGGGACATACTCGACCTGCTCCGCAGCGGGGAATGCGAGGCCGGCGCCATCGCCGCGCGGTTCCCGATCAGCCGTCCGGCCATCAGCCGCCACCTGCGCGTCCTGCGCGAGGCCGGGCTGGTGTCGGCCCGGCTCGATGGGAGGAGGCGGCTCTATCGCGTCCATCCCGAACGTCTGGGCGATGTCGATGCCTGGCTCGCGCCGTTCCGGGAGATGCCTCTCCCGCGTAAGGCGGTCACCGACGGCGGCACCTGGAGCAGCAGGCTTGATGCCCTCGAAACCGAGGTCTTTCGCACACGACGAGACCGACGCCAGACGTCCGATTCCCGGATCGAAGACATGGATCGACGAGACAAGGAGCAAAGCGCGTGAGCATCGGCCCCACCGGACGTGTCGTCCGGACCGATTCCGGCTACGAGCTCGTGATCGAGCGCACCTATCGCGCATCCGCGGAGGATGTCTGGGCCAGTATCGTCGAGTCGGAACGGCTCGATCGCTGGATCGGCCGGTACGATGGGATGACCGGCAAGGGCCAGACCGTGACCTTCTGGGTGACCGCCGAGGGAGAGGGGCTCTCCGAGAAGATCTCCATCCACGAATGCGAACCGCCAACCCGGCTGCTGGTGGAATCGAAGCAAGGCGAGGGCTCATGGTTGATGAGCGCGACACTCTCGGAAGCTGACGGCATCACCACACTCGTCTTCACGCAGGCGCTTGCCGACCCGGCCACGGCGGAGAATACGGGTCCCGGGTGGGAGTACTACCTCGATCGCCTCGGTGCCGTCCTCGACGGTACGCCATTCAAGGATTGGGACGAGTATTATCCAGCCCAGCAGGCACACTTCCGCCAATCGTGGCAGGAGGCAACGGGCGCACCGGCCAACGGTTCGACCTGAGGCCCTATCGCGTGAACGATCCAGGACGAATCCGGAGCAGGTTGCCATCGGTGGCGTTGGCCAACCGTCGCTGGATGGAACCGGACATCCGCGAGGCATGCAGCTTCGCCAGGTTCGCCTTCTCCCCTGCGAACAGATCGTCCACCGTCTCGTGCCAGAGGTCTTCCCATGCCTGGAAATGCCGGCGCGTCAACGGCGACAGCTCATGGATGCGGGCGTGGACGGTGAACGCATCGCGCCCGTAAATCCCACGCTGGAAGAGCACCTTTTCCCAGAAATCGCACATGATCGGCAGGTGCGCCTCCAGATCCATGTGCGTGACATCGGTGAAGATGTAGCCGATGACCGGGTTTGCGAAAGCGCGCGAATAGAAGGCCGTCACCAGATGGGCGATGTCCTCCCGCGTCTCGATATCCCGCTTGTCCATCCCGATGGTCATGCCACCCGCTCCACCATCATTCGTTCCTCACTGAGGATAGCGCCGAAAGCCCACGATCGGACCGCCCTGCCTGCCCAAGTGGGGCATGCCGACGCGAGCGTACCTTTCGTAAGGTTGGCGCATCAGATGCCGATTCGCGCCCTCGTTCCTCACGAGCCGACGGCATTCCGGATCCCACCGACAGGACGCCGATCATGCCCGATTCCGCCGCCATCCCACTCTCGATCCTCGACCTCTCTCCGCTTGCCGAAGGGTCCACCGCCGCCGATGCCCTACACAACAGCCTTACCCTCGCACAAACAGCCGAGCACCTCGGCTACACGCGCTACTGGGTGGCCGAGCACCACAACATGGTCGGCGTCGCGTCCTCCGCCACCTCCGTGCTGATCGGCTATCTCGCGGCGGGCACGTCCACCCTGCGCCTCGGCTCCGGCGGCGTGATGCTGCCCAACCACTCGCCGCTCGTGATCGCCGAGCAGTTCGGCACCCTGGCGACGCTCTATCCGGGCCGCATCGACCTCGGCGTCGGCCGCGCGCCCGGCACCGACGGATACGCATCGCGCGCGCTCCGTCGCGATCCGAACGCTGGCGACGAGTTTCCCCAGGATGTCCAGGAACTGCAGATCCTGCTCGGGCCGCGCCTGGAGAACCAGGTCGTGATCGCGAACCCGGGGATTGACACGAACGTGCCGGTCTACATCCTCGGCTCCTCGATGTTCGGCGCCCAGTTGGCGGCGCTCCTCGGACTGCCGTACGCCTTCGCCTCCCACTTCGCACCGGATGCGCTGGTAGAAGCCGTCTCGTGGTACCGCGAACACTTCCAGCCCTCGGCCCAACTCGACCAGCCGTACGTGATCGCGGGGGTGAATGCCCTCGTTGCGGAGACGGACGAGCGGGCACGATTCCTGTTTACGTCAAGCCTCCTCCGCTTCGCCGACCTCCGGAAACCAGGCGGCGGCATCCTGAGACCGCCGGTCGATCCGGACCGGATCGGCGACTTCGTCGCACCGATGGAACAGATGCGGGCGAACAGCATGCTCCGCTACGCTGCCGTGGGCGCTCCGGAGACGGTTCGGCAGGCCCTCATCGCCTTCCGGGAGACAGCGCAGGCCGACGAACTGATCGTCGTGACGAACACCTTCGACCCGGCCGACCGCATCCGATCCTACGAGCTGCTCGCAGAGACAATGGACCTGCCCGGCGAACCGGTCAGCCAGCCAGCGACCGTAGCAGGAACGTCCCGGTAGCGATCAGCAGGACCACTTTCACGACCTCCAGCACGATGTAGATGACATGCTGCCGCGATTCCGGCAACGTCTCCCCCTGGACGATGCGTGCAGCGCGCTTGTCCATCGCGGTGTGGATCATCACCGCCTGCACCACCGCGATGGCGAGCAGCGGAACGAACGTCCACCACACGGACCGCTTCGTATCGTCGGCGAACAAGGCGACCAGCGCAATGAGGACGAGCAGGAGTTCGCAGACATTGAGAGTCTTGAACACGAGGCGCCCGATGCCCAGGCCGAGTTCTCGCGTGATGCCTGGCGCCCGGAACTTGAGCGGTGCTTCAATTAATGAAAGGCCGAGCACCAGTCCCAACCATGTGAAGATCGCCGCCGCCGCAACCGCCATCTGCCGCCCTTCCTCCCCGGAGAAGCACGTCGTCCGGTCACAGTCTACCGACCACCGACGATGCCCGCCCCATCCTTCGGGGTGGGATCTGCCGGGAACGTGCGCAACGTGCGGAAGTCACCGGGACGGCCGGTTGCGCCGTATCCCGGGAGCCCACGAACCGCGCAAACATCTTCCCCTTCTCACCCAGGAGGCCGCGCATGCGCCCCGTCCGTCCGCCATATCGCTCCAACCGGCGACGTACAGGCCCAACCTGAGTCAAGCCACCGCCATTCGTTCGCAACGGTCATCTCGACCGCCGAACCGTCGTGTGCATCACCAGGACAGGTCCAGTCGGGCATCACCATCCCGATCTTCAGAACCAATCAAGCCCTGACATCTGGACTGCAGAACGCTGCCCGGTAATTTTCACGACGTTTCGGCAAACCGGGATATCTCCGAAGAATCCTTGGTACAGTTACGTCACGCCGCGACCCGCCACGAATTCGGCATGGGCCGCCCGCCCAGGAATCGCATCCGCATCCACCGGGCGAGGATTGAAACATGGAGTACACCGCCTTGGCCCAGATCCCGAACGTCGCGCCGATCGCGCCCACCACACATCACCAGTCCGCCTTCTCCACTACCCAGGTCCTGCCCGACGCGCTCGGACGCTTCGGGCGCTTCGGCGGTGTCTTCGCGCCAGAGACGCTGATGCCCGCCATCGCCGAACTGACGAAGGCGTACGAGGAGGCGAAGGACGATCCGGACTTCAAGGCCCAGATCGACTACCTCGCCACCTACTACGTCGGCCGCCCGACCCCGCTCTACGAGGCGAAGAACTTCGCCGCCGAGGTCGGCGGCGGCAAGGGTCCGCGCGTCTTCCTCAAGCGCGAGGATCTCGCCCATACCGGCGCCCATAAGATCAACAACGCCCTCGGCCAGGCCCTGCTCGCGAAGCGGATGGGCAAGCCCCGCGTCATCGCAGAGACCGGCGCCGGCCAGCACGGCGTCGCCACCGCCACCGCCTGCGCGCTCCTCGGCCTGAAATGCGTCGTCTACATGGGTGAGGTCGACATCGCGCGGCAATCGCTCAACGTCTTCCGCATGAAACTGCTCGGCGCGGAAGTGGTCTCCGTCACCTCCGGCTCGCGGACCCTCAAGGACGCCATCAACGAAGCGATCCGCGACTGGGTGACCAACGTCGACGATACCTTCTACGTCTTCGGCACCGTGGCAGGCATGCACCCCTACCCGATGATCGCCCGCGACTTCCAGTCCGTGATCGGCAAGGAGGCCCGCCAGCAGATCGTCGAGCAGACTGGCAAGTTGCCAGACACGATCATGGCCTGCGTCGGCGGCGGCTCGAACGCAATGGGCCTCTTCTACGCCTTCCGCAACGACCTCGATGTAGAGATCGTCGGCGTCGAAGCCGGTGGGCACGGTCTCGACGGCCACGAGCATGCCGCGACACTCGTCAAGGGCGAGGAAGGCGTGCTCCACGGTGCGTGGTCCTACCTCCTGCAGGACGAGGATGGCCAGGTACTGGAGACGCATTCGATCTCCGCCGGCCTCGACTACCCCGGTGTCGGCCCGGAACTGGCGCACATGAAATACACCGGCCGCGCCCGCTTCGTCGCGGTCACCGATGATGAGGCGCTGGAGGGATTCAAGCTCCTCTGCCGCACGGAGGGCATCATCCCGGCACTCGAATCGAGCCACGCCATTCGCTATGCCGCGCAGTACGCGAAGGAACTCGGACCGGACCAGACGATGATCGTCAATCTTTCCGGCCGCGGGGACAAGGACATGCACACGGTCGCCGATGCACTGGGAGTGACGCTGTAATGGCCGATACCACGACAATTGCCCCGGCGGATAGCGCAGCCACCGCCGTCGAACCGAATCGCCTGCCGCAGATGTTCGCCCGCGTTGCCGCCGAAGGCCGCACGGCGATCATGCCGTTCGCGACCGCCGGCTATCCGACGCTGGATATCAGCGAGCAGATCATCCTCGCGCTGGTCGAGGCCGGCGCCGACGGGATCGAGATCGGCATCCCCTTCTCCGATCCGATCGCCGATGGGCCCGCCGTCCAGCGCACGAGCCAGGTCGCGCTGGAACAGGGCACGCACCTGAAGGACGTGCTGTCACTCGTCCACCGCCTGCGTACGCAAGGCGTCACGATACCGGTGATGCTGATGGGCTACCTGAATCCACCCCTGCACTATGGTATCGAGCGCTATGTCGAAGATGCCACGAAGGCTGGCGTCGACGGTTTCATCGTGCCCGATTTGCCCGCGGAGGAGAGCGACGCCTTCCACGCCGCGTGCGTAGCGAACGGCCGCAGCCTCGTCTACATGGTCGCGCCGACCAGCACCGATGTCCGGCTCGAAGCAACGGCGAAACGCGCCAGCGGCTTCATCTATTGCGTGGCCGTGACAGGTGTCACCGGCGCCCGGGATTCGCTCTCCGAGACATTGGGGGCCTACCTCGATCGCATCCGGAAGCACACCGATGTGCCGCTGGTGGTCGGGTTCGGCATCTCGAAGCCGGAGCACGTCACCGAGGTTGGCCAACACGCGAACGGCGCGATTGTGGCATCCGCGCTGATCAATTACCTGGACACCGTCCCCGATGCCGAGAAGCCGGCCGCCGCGACGCGCTTCTTCCGGTACATGCAGGGCAAGGGCGATTTGTAGCCAGGACGGGACAACGATCTCGCTCCGTGGCAAGTCAGCTTGCCCGACCTATCGACCGAAGGTCGATGCTTCGTGGGCAACGAGGATACCTGCCGGATGACGATGCTTCCTGATATCCGGCTTGGATATCGGGCTTCGCCCGAGGGTTCAGGCACGCTGAATCGCTACGGGACATCTGCGGCCCTGCCATAGGAAGCAGGCCTCGGACGCCAACACAAGGACTGCACACCAATGCCACAGGACGCCGCTCCCATCCCGCGTGAAACCGCATCGCTCGTCGGGCAGAGCATGATGTTCCGGTTCGAAGGGCCGGTCTTCACCGACGAGGCGAAGGCGGCGTTCGCTGAGATGCGGCCCGGCGGCGTCCTCTACTTCGGCGACAACATCGCCAGCCGGGAGCAGGTCCGCAATCTCTCCGCCGAACTCCAGGCGGAGGCACGGCGCCTCGGGATGCCGCCCCTGCTGATCGCCATCGACCAGGAAGGCGGCATCGTCAGCCGCTTCTCGCCAGACATGGTGACCGTCCCCGGTGCGATGGCCCTCACCGCCGATGGCGACGCGGCGGACATCGAGGCCGCAGCCCGCATCACCGGTGAGCAACTCCAGGCGACCGGCATCAATGTCAACTTTGCACCCGTTGTCGATGTCAACAACAACCCGTTGAACCCTGTCATCCGCACCCGTTCCTTCGGCGACACGGTGACGCGGGTCGTGGACGGCGCACTCGCGCAGATCCGCGGTTACGAGGCTTCAGGCATCGCCAGCACGATCAAGCACTTCCCCGGTCACGGCGACACCAGCGTCGATTCCCACCTCGGGCTGCCCGTGATCGACCATCCGCGTCCTCGCCTGGATGAGATCGAACTCGCACCGTTCCGCGCCGCCATCGAGGCCGGCGTGTCGGGCGTGATGACCACCCACATCCTGTTCCCGGCCATCGACGACGCCCCGGCAACCCTCTCGCAAGCGATTCTGACCGGTATCCTGCGCGATGAACTCGGCTTCGGCGGGGTGATCTACACCGACTCCCTCTCCATGCAGGCAATCGAGGACCGCTACGGCCACGGTGTCGCCGCAATTCGCTGCAAGCAGGCCGGTGTCGACGTGCTGGAGGCAAACGAGCCAATCCCCCACCAGCTCACCCGCTTCCGCGCCCTGGCCGAGGCGCTCGATGACGGACGCATCCCTGCCGCGACGTTCGAGGCGACGAACGCCCGGCTCGATGCGATTCGCGCCCGCTACGGCATCACCTACGATGTTCCACCGCTGGCTGAACCCGATCCCGCATGGGAGGCAGAGGCCACGCGCATCGCCGCCCACACGATCGTGTCGCTGCCGGAGGACGAATTCGACCCGAACCCGACCCACGCGCACGTCGGGTTCATCGACTTTCAGCGCCTGCGCTCCAGCGAAGCGGAAGACCCATTCAACCGCGCCGGTGTCTTCCGGCAGGCAGCAGAGACGATCTTCCCGAATGCCCGCGTCGCCACGCTCGGCCACGAACCGAGCGCCGGGAGCATCCAGCAGGCGATCGCAATGGCATCCGAGGTCGAGGCGCTGGTCGTGATGACCCGCGACGCAACGGACAACGCCTATCAGATCGAGGTCTGCACCCAAGCCATCGCCGCGACAGAGCCCGGCACGCGCATTGTCCATGTCGCGCTGCGCGGCCCCTACGACCGTGGACTGCTCGGCCACGTCGATGCGACCGTCCTCACCTTCGGCGATCCGGCTGTCACCCTCCGCGCGCTGCCCGCCGTCCTCTCGGGCATGACGCCAATCACTGCGACAATGCCAGTACGCCTCACCTGAACCAGGTCAACCGATCCTTATTTCAGCAAATGAACGATCGTGCGGCACGACGATGCTGGCACGATCGTTGTATGATGGCCTGGTCTCATCATTCAGGCCCCAGCCGAAGCGCTCCCACCATCTATTGAAACGCAGGATCGAATTCCGTATGCTTGCAGCAACGCCACGCACGTATAGGACTTCATTCCCATGAATGTCCGCAGGATGGTGTCAGGGGTTCACCGGAAAGGGAGTGTCCACGGTAGCGTAGTTTCTCCGCAGGCGCTGAATCAGGCTGCGGAAGGGACACGATTCCGACCTCCTGGCATGTCGCCGCCCAGGTTGGATCGAGTCATGGCATAACCAGCGACGACAGTGTGTCCACACCCACCCGCATCTCCCGCCGCCAGGCCGCAAAACTCGCCGCCGGGGCAGCGATCGGCAGCAGCCTGTTGGGCGGATCGCCGTTCACGCACGCACTGGCCCAATCCTCCCTAGCGGCCAATCCAGCGGCCGCGGGTGAGGCCGAACTGGAGATCTTCTCCTGATGGACCACCGCCGGTGAGGCCGCCGGGCTCGAAGAACTCTTCAAGGCGTTCCAGGCACAGAATCCGGACGTGAAGGTCGTGAATGCGGCGGTCGCCGGCGGCGCCGGGTCCAATGCCCAGGTCGCCCTCCAGACCCGCCTCTCCGCCAACCAGCCGCCCGACTCCTGGCAGAGCCACCCCGGTGCCGAGCTGAAGGCGCGCTATGTCGATCCCGGCTACACCGAGGCCATTGACGACCTCTACACCGAGCAGAAGTGGGCCGGCGCCTTCCCGCAGGGCGTGATCGACCTCATCACCATCGACGGCAAGAAGCAGTTGGTGCCGGTCGGCGTCCATCGCGGCAACGTGATGTTCTACAACAAGGACGTCCTCAGCAAGAACGACATCACGGTCACCGACGCTTGGACGATGGATGACTTCTTCAAGGCTGCCGACACCCTGAAGGCCGCTGGCGTTCCCGCGCTCGCCCTCGGCAGCAAGGACACCTTCGCCATCGGCCAGCTCTTCGAAAACACCCTGCTTGCCGCGCTCGGCCCCGACGACTACACGAAGGTCTGGTCGGGCGAGGTCGGCTGGGACGATGCCCGCGTCACCACAGCGATCGAGAACCTGGCGAAATACTTCGATTCCGTCAACTCCGATCATGCCTCGCTGACGTGGGATGGCGCCTCGCTCTACCGCACCTACAAGGACATCATCATCCCGCTGCTGAAACCGATCACCATCAGCGTGATGATCATCCTCGGGCACATCTCACTCAAGATCTTCGATCTCGTCTTCGCCACGTCCGGCAAGGGGCCGGGCTTCGCGACCGATGTTCCCGGCATCTTCGTCTTCGAGCAGACCTTCGGCGCGAACAAGTACAACCTCGGCGCCGCCGCCTCGATCGTCATGCTCGCCCTGATCGCCATCGTGATCGTGCCCTACCTCGCACGCTCGCTGCGGGAGGTGGAGCGATGAACGCATCCCTCGCGCCGGTCCAAGCGCGTCCACGTCCACTGCGCCGCTTCGGTGTCCGCCGCATCGTCCTCTTCCTCGTGCTGGCCGTGGCGATCCTCTTCTACCTGATGCCCATGTACGTGATGGTCGTCTCCGGCCTGAAGGACGCCGCCGATGTCTCGATCGACCAGATGTGGAACCTGCCCACCTCGTTCACGGCGGGCGGATTCGCCGAGGCCTGGCGGCAACTGAGCCCCAACCTCGCCCAGAGTTTCCTGCTGGTGATCCCGACGACGATCATCTCGTCGCTGATCGGGGCGATCAACGGCTATCTCTTCTCGAAGTGGCGGTTCCGGGGGTCGGAGGTCATCTTCGGACTCATCCTCTTCGGGATGTTCATCCCCTATCAGAGCATCCTGATCCCGCTGATCCAGTTCCTGAACCGCATCGGCCTCTATGGCAGCATTCCGGGCCTGATCGTGGTCCACGTCATCTACGGCATCCCGATCACGACGCTGATCTTCCGGAACTACTTCGCCAGTATCCCCTACGAGATCGTGGAGGCCGCCCGCGTCGACGGGGCAGGGCTGGGGCCGATCTTCCGTCAGATCATGTTGCCGCTCTCGCTGCCAGCCTTCGTGGTGGTCGGGATCTTCCAGTTCACGAACATCTGGAACGAGTTTCTCTTTGGCCTGACGATCATCACGAATCCGCGCCAGCAACCAATAACGGTGGCCCTGAACAACCTCTCCGGTTCGTTCTCGGTATCGTGGAACGTGGTGATGGCCGGCGCCGTGATCGCGGCGCTGCCGACACTGGTGATCTACGTCCTGCTTGGGCGCTTCTTCATCCAGGGCATGCTGGCCGGATCCATGAAGGGATAGCCGAGGAGGGAGCAGGGAGGAACGAGTGCTCGTTCCTCCCTGCTCATTGCCCGATCACATGGCGGAACTGTTGTGACGCGACGGGTCGAGGGGATTCGTCCCGTCCTCGATTTCCTGGCCATCCCCGACGCCATCGCCATCCGTATCCGGATTCATCGGATCGGTGGCGTAGACATTGGTCTCATCGTCGTCGTACAGACCATCCCCGGCCGTATCCTGGCGATTCGTCAGATCTGGCATGCTGTTCGGATCCAGAGGGCTCGTCCCGCTGAAGACCTCTTGCCCGTCGTCGGCGCATCCCCATCGGTATCCGCTTTCATAGGCTCGGTGTGGTACACGTCCGTCTCGTCGGCATCGTAGAGGCCGTCGCCATCGGTGTCCACTTGTCCCCGATCGCCAGGTACGGTAATGGTTGGCGTGACGGTTGGCTCGGCCCCACCACGCCCACTGCCGTAGACGAAGACCTGCACCAGAAGCATGTCCCCACCCTGCTTGACCTCGAACGTCTCCCGCTCCGCATGCACGGGAACGGCGAGTCCGTCGGCCTGGGTTGTTACCCATTGCTTGCCGGGCAATTGGGCATCGACACGATAGGTGCCCACCGGGAGTTCATCCCAGTAGTAGACGTGATTCAAGTCATCCTGTCTCGGAGCGGTATCGAAGGGGGACGACTGATTGCTCTTCGTGTCGATGAGAAGCCCCTTCGGATCGGCGACCACCGCGCAGTTCAGGAAGCCACCCGTTTCGGGATTCGCCGTGTCCGGGCACTGGTAGACGATCACCGCAATCGCGGCGGTCTGCCCCTGTGGGGGCGTGGCGGTGACGGCCGGCGTCGGATCGCTCGCATTCGCATGCTCGGCCGATGCACGCGTTGCAGGTGGCGTGACACTGCCCATTCCGGAATTGGCGGAACCCCGGTCACCTGAGACGATCCCCTGTGCACCGCCGGTCGGGGTGGGGGTGACGGTCGGCGTCACCGTCGGCGGCTGCCCGGTACGATCCACCATGAACACCGCGATGCTGATATTGCTGCCTTCGAAAACGTCGAAGGTGTCCTGATGGGTCCCATCTCCGGAATGCACGCCGTTCCAGACCAATAGATACGGCTCACCCGACGTGCCTGTGTCCACTCGGTACGTGCCATTGGGCACGCTGTCAAACCGATACTCGTGGGATAGGGGCCGTCTCGTCGCCTGCTCGAAGGAAATTGTTTCGTTCGTCGCGGTGTTGACCAGCTTCCCGTCCAGGGCATCGTACTCAAGGCAGTCGTCGGAGTCGCCCAACTCCGGGTGCTCGCTCGGTGGACAGCCGAGAACGGTCACCAGAACGACGTTGGCGACGCCGGGGGTGACGCCAGGGTCACATAGGGCCGCGGTGGAATCCGAATAACTTCCGTAGGTGGCGGTCCAGAATGTCTGGCCGACATCGCCATTCTTCGCGTGTCCAAGCCCGATCGCCGTGAAATTCGGGTTGAGCATCCTGGCGTTGCTGCTGGGGCTGTTCTGCCACTTAAGGAAGGCCGAATATTCCGGGACCTCGGCATCGGGATGGACATAGGTGACGCTCTCACCCGTGGAGGCCGCGAGCGAGACCGGATAGCCAGCGAATCCCATCCGGTTCTTCGGAGACGACCCATCGGTGCCGGTGTGTCCGGCATAGAGGTTGGCAGCCATGTCGTGGCTGTGATAGTCCGCCGCCACGCCCAGGGTTATGGACGGGATGAGCGCCGGGAGACCGTTGGCTGCCCGATAGGTATTGATGTAATTGAGCAGGTTCCCATTCTCTCGATCAAGGCAATACGGCGCCTCGGCATGCACGGACCCGATTCCGGACCGATGCGTCTGGGACGCCACCAGGACAAAT
Source organism: Thermomicrobiales bacterium (assembly GCA_049841275.1). Lineage (GTDB taxonomy): Bacteria > Chloroflexota > Chloroflexia > Thermomicrobiales > UBA6265 > JASGDN01. The sequence continues at coordinate 5,094 of JASGDN010000038.1, read as the reverse complement.
GCGAGAACGATGAGGAGAGTGAACGCACGTTTCACGGCGGCTCCTCCCAGGTCCCACAACGTGGGCAGGGTACGCAATGCGGCAGCGGTCGGGACAACGCGCCAGGCCACGAGGCCCCGCAGGTGTACGGTGTCCACTATGACGACACCCATTCACCAAACCTATGGGGAGAACTACCCATTTCCCGCGAAAGCCGCCATTGCCCCATTCGACCAGCAGGCCTTCATCACGGAGCCGGATCGACACCTTCCAGACCGCCTCGCGCCGGTACCGCTCGCCATCCGGTCAGGTACCGGGTCGGCATACAGATGATACCTTGTATCACACCCATGCCGACGTGCGGGCATCGTCCTGGTGCCTGCCGTTCCCGGACTCAGGGTTATCGCATGCTGACAGACGAGTGTTTCGATGTCGTGGTCGTGGGTGGAGGAGCCGCCGGACTCAGTGCGGCACTCACCTTCGGGCGCGCCGGCCGTTCGACCGTGGTTCTCGACAACGGGATGCCCCGGAATCGCTTCGCCGCCCACATGCAGGGCTTCCTCTCCCGCGATGGCCTCCCACCAGCAGACATGTTGGCCATTGGCCGGGAGGACGTCGAGAGATATGGCGTGCAGATCTATGCCGTGACGGCAGAATCCGCCCAGTGGGACGATACGAGACGCATTGCCGCCGTGCGTCTCACCGATGGCTCCACGATCGAGGGACGGCGCCTGCTCGTCACGACCGGCCTCACCGACGAGTTACCGGACATCCCAGGCATCGCCGAACGCTGGGGCAAGGATGTCATCCACTGCCCGTACTGTCACGGCTACGAGGTTCGGCAGCAGGCAATCGGCGTCCTCGTCACCGGTGAGGGAAGCCTTCACCAGGCTTTCCTCTTCCGCCAGTGGACCGAAGACCTGACCGTCTTTACCCACACCAGGTCCATCGAACCGGCGATGCGCGAACGCCTTGCTTCCCGCGATGTGACCGTGATCGATGGTATGGTGCGCCGCCTCGTTCTCGATCCGGACAATCGGCATCTCACCGGTTTCGAACTGCACAGCGGAAGGATCGTCGCCCGCCAGGCAATCGTCGTTGCCCCGACACTCTCCGCAAATGCGTCCATCCTGGCTGCGATGGACACGGAGATCGAACGAACCGACTACGGCTCGCGAGTCGTAACCGATCGGATGGGCAGGACATCGATCCCCGGCATCTACGCCGCCGGAAACGTCGCCGATCCGATGACACAAGTGATGGCCGCCGCGGCAAGCGGCACGATGACCGCCGCAGCCATAAACGGGGACCTCATGAACGAAGATTTCGACCGCGCCGAAGCTGCTCGGGCCGCCATCCTCTCCTGAATCCGCCAGCATGACACGGGACGGGAGCGCTCAGGCTCCCGTCCCGTGTCGTTGTTCCGCCAAACTGGATGACCCTGCATCGGATCGACAGCGCGACCAGCACCCCCAACACCGTGAAACTCACCGAATATCGCCTAATCGTCGAAGAAGTCCCGGTCTGCCTCGGAAAGGTATTCCTTCGCCGCCTCCGGGATGAACTCAACACCCATGCCCGGTCGGTCCGGCACCGCGCACAGCCCGTCCACCACCGGCACGCCATCGAACCCCTCGGTGATCTCGTACCAGAACGGTTCGAAGCGCGCCGGATATTCGAAGGCGATGAAGTTGTCCGGCAACGTCGCCCCGACCTGCAGATGCGCTGCTAGCCCGAAGATGCCGTTCGCCGTACCATGCGGCGCCATAAGAACCCCATGCAGGTCGGCGTATTCCGCCACCCACTTCAGTTCCGCTATGCCGCCGACATCGCACGGATCGGGTCCGATCACGTTCACGGCGTGACCCTCGATCAACGACTTGTAGTTCTGGCGCAGGTAGATCTGCTCGCCCGTGTGGATCGGTGTCGAGGTCGCGCGCGTCACTTCACGATAGACATCGGCATTCACGAACGGGCTGTAGTCACCAGTCAGCATGTCTTCCAGCCAGAGCAGATGCAGCGATTCGACCGCCTTCGCAAGCCGCAACGCATCGGGCTGCGTGAAACCCGGACCGCAATCGACCGCCAGGCCATAGTCCGGTCCCAGCGCATTCTTCGCCGCTGTAATGCACTCCACCAAGTGGCTCAGGCCGCGCTCGCTCATCGGGCCGCGCTCCGGATAGGGATGCGATGCGCCCTCCTGGATCTCGCCATAGTGGAAGCCGGGGAAGGTCCGCACCATCGAGGAGTGGAACGAACTCGGCAACTTGAACATCGTGAACTTCTCGGGCAACGCCTTGCCGATCTCCGCCCAGCGCACGTAATCCTCCGGCGTATGCAGGACGTCAACCTCGTGGTAGAGCGTGCGATAGGTCCGGACCTTGTCGCGCACCTTGCCGCCGAGCAGCTTGTAGACCGGCACCCCGGCCGCCTTGCCCGCGATGTCCCACAGCGCCATTTCGATCGCCGAGACCGCCGACCCCCACGGCTTGAACCCGCCGCGCGAGCGAATGGTGCGCATGATGCGTTCGACGTTCGTCGGATCCTTGCCGATCAACGCCGGCTTCAGCATCATCACGACCGGTTGCAGGTACGGCTTTGGCGTCTCGATCTGCCCCCAACCGGTAATTCCCTCGTCCGTGGTGATGCGGATGACCGGGCTGCTCGCAATCACCGCGCACTTCATGTCCGTGATCTTCACGTGCGTGCTCCTGTCTTGCGCCGGCAACGCGACGGGCGATGCGGGCGGATATAGTCGCCGTTTGCGACGATGGGCTTCTGGTGACGGCATTGTAGCCATCCCGTCTGCGTTGGGAAACCCCCGGAGCCATCCCGATTCCCGCGCGGCCCCAGTGCCAGCCGGACCAGTCGCCGCGCCACCGTCGTTCCGGCAAATGGAAACCACGTGTATCATGGTGCGGACAATAGCCGTCGAGGGGCGCCGCGGATGCCCACCTCCATCCACGCCTTTCGGACACCAGCCACACGGAGACACGAACCGGATGACAGCACAGGAAGCGGCCACCGCCACCACGAAGCCCATCGTCGCCCGCGGCATTCGTGGCGCGACGACTGCCGCCGCCAACACGGCAGAGGACATCCTCGAGGCGACGCAGGAACTGGTGACGGTCCTCATTGCGCTCAACGAGATCGACAGCGACGACATCGTCAGCGCCATCTTCACGACCTCGCCAGACCTCACCGCGATGTTCCCGGCCCTCGCCGCTCGTACCTTCGGCTGGACGGAAGTTCCGATGATGTGCGCGCACGAGATGAACGTGCCCGGCGCGCTGGAGAAGGCCGTCCGGGTACTCGTCACGGTCAACACGACGAAGACGACCTCGGAAATCCGCCACGTGTATTTGAAGGGCGCGAAGCAGCTTCGCCCGGAATGGGGCGTATCCGACGAGGAACTCGCCCAGCTCCGGTCCGGTGGCGAGGTGAACGTCGCCAGCGCCGATGACCTCGCGGATGTCCCGGTCACCACCAGTGCCGGTATCGCGAACTAGGATTCCGCCATTGCCGCAAGCGAACCGCCACCGGGCATTTTGCCGGTGGCGTGTTTGCGCCCACTACTCCCCCGACGCATAGTATCCACAGAAGATCGTTGCCCGTCCCCACCCAGGAGCATCACTGCCATGATCATCGTCATGAAGACCGGTTCGAGCAAGGAACAGGTCAAGCACGTCGTCGAGCGAGTCGAGGAACTCGGCCTGCACGCCCATCTCAGCGAGGGCGAGGAACGGACCATCGTCGGCGTCGTCGGCTCACCGCTCTCCGCCGACCTCGACGAGAAGTTCGCCGCGCTGAATGGTGTCGACAACGTCGTGCGCATCACGAAGAAGTTCAAGCTCGCCGGCTGGGACTTCCACCCCCAGAAGACCATCATCGACCTGGGAGACGGCGTCACCATCGGCAGCGAAGAAGTCTCGATCATCGCCGGCCCCTGCTCTGTCGAGTCCGAGGAGCAGACGATCTCCACCGCGAAATGGGTGAAGGCCCACGGCGCGACCCTGCTGCGCGGCGGCGCCTACAAGCCGCGCACCTCCCCGTACGAGTTCCGTGGCCTCGGTGTGAAGGGCCTCGAAATCCTTGCCCAGGCGCGGGAGGAGACCGGTCTCAAGCTCATCACGGAAGTGATGACCCCGTCCGACGTCGAGGTCGTCGGCCAGTACACGGATGTCTTCCAGATCGGCGCCCGCAACGCGCAGAACTACCTGCTCCTGGAAGAGGTCGGCAAGGCCGGCAAGCCGGTGATGCTGAAGCGTGGCCTCTCGATGCTGATGGAAGAGTGGCTGCTCGCCGCGGAATATGTGATGGCGCAGGGCAATCCGAACGTGATCCTCTGCGAGCGTGGCATCCGTACCTTCGAGACGTGGACGCGCAATACACTCGACATCTCGACGGTCTCCGTCATCCAGAGCCTCTCGCACCTTCCCGTCTTCATCGACCCGAGCCACGCGGTCGGCAAGCGGGCGTACGTCGCCTCCGCCTCGCTGGCGGCGGTCGCGGCGGGGGCCGACGGCCTGATGATCGAGGTACATCCGGACCCAGATCGCGCCCTCTCCGACGCCGCGCAGCAACTGAACTTCCAGGAGTTCGCGGACCTCATGCCACGCATCGGTGCGGTGGCGGAGGCGGTCGGCCGCATCGCCCCCGGAGCAACAACGGCATCGGTCGCGTAGGCATCGGAATCGCGCCGGAAATCTGACGAACAGGAGCCGGACCGGGCTCCCGTTCGTGCTGTATCGTCCCCGTTCACGATCCGCTATCACTCGCCACGGGTTCCGCTGTACACTCCTGCCATGCACGTCCACGTCGAGCAGGCGTCCCGTGATGGGACGAGCCGCGCACGCCCGCTCCGTCGCGGGCGGCGAGGACGATCGAACGTCAGGTCCAGCAAGACAGGATCAGGAGCAAGACCGTGATTATCGTGATGAAGACCGGGGCCGGGCGCGAACTGATCGATCCGGTCGTGGCGCGCGTGGAAGAACTGGGGCTGCACGCCCACCTGATCGATGGCGAGGAGCGGACGATCATCGGCGTGGTCGGCCTGCCATTGCCGCCGACGCTGGACGAGATGTTCAGCGTCTACGAGGGCGTCGAGCAGGTGGT